>JAWOMO010000151.1:0-4985 GCA_033852435.1 Nitrospira sp. | reverse complement strand
AAGGACACTGCGGTTGCGGAGCCTATGGGTTCGCGGACGGCTCATATGCACCGGTCGCAAGGCTGGCAGAAGAGGTACACACTCTATATAAAAAGTTAGGGGGTGCCCCATGAATCCGTCGACATGGTGTGGACCTGGTATGGGGTGGATGTGGTTTTTTCCATTTTTGTTCTTCATCGTGATGATTGCCATGATGGGCTTTTTCTGGCGGCGCGGTGTTCGGCCACCCTGGTGTGGAATGATGGGAGACCATCTACACGAAACGCCACGACAGATTCTTGACCGCCGCTACGCCAGCGGAGAAATCACGAAGGAACAGTATGACGAAATAAAACGCAATCTGGGGTAATGGACAGAACAGAATTGTCGTTGTGTAGAACTAAAGGTTGAACAACGGCTCTCGTTTCATCGGAACAGTCGTGAAGGTCCCGGTAGTACCTCAAGGAGCAGGAGGGCGCCATGAGACTCGATAATCGCATCAAAGAGCTGATTGCTGTGGGTGCATCGATCACGGCAAACTGTCAACCGTGCTTGCAGTACCATACGAGCGAGGCTCAGAAAAGCGGAGCTGACGAACAAGACATCATGGAAGCTATTGAAGTGGGAAAGATGGTGCGGAGGGGCGCAGCAGGTAAGATGGATAAGTTTGTGGCCAGTCTCAGCCAAACCGCTGCTCCATCTCATACGCGCTCATCACAGGAGGGAGGTAGTTGCGGCGTCTAATTGAGTTTGAGAAAGAAAAGCTCCCAGTACCGATTTTCCGGCGCGTGGCGGAGATCTAGTTGATTTAGTCCTCCTCTCCAGGCCAGCCCAAAAGGTACAGCACCTTCTACAGCAGCAACACCTATTCCAGCGGATACCGTGTGTTCTCGCCTTTTATCTGACCAGTGTCATGGCATTTGAGACAATTGGCCATCTGCCCCGGGCGATGGGCGCCGCCGCCTTTCGACATCACACGACGCACCATGTCGTTGTCCATTACCGTCGGGCGCGCGCCGAAGGTCGGTCCAAACTCATGGCACGCACTGCAGGAACTGGTGCCTGTCACAACAAAGACAAATTCTCCATGAGGGTTCCTCATGGCGCTCGACGTGATCTGCGCGAGAGCGCCTCGATGCTCGGTATGACAGGCCAGACATGTCTTCTGTTGCTTAACGATGTCCCGATGAAAGGTCGCCGCTGAGGGCATCGAGCGTTCTGCGAAGCGCGCCTCTGAGTGGCACAGGATGCATTTGGCAGTCACGGGCCCGCGAAACGGTTTATGACAGCTCGTGCAGCGCGCCACATCAGCATGATACCGGCTCAAATCGCCGGGAGCCCACAAGGTTTCCGGGGCTCTCATCGACCCCCACCCCAGCCAGATAACCAGGACCACCGTCGCCATCGTGACGACTGGAACCACGGTGCGAGGGAGCGGCAGGTAGTGCATCGTTCAGAATCCGCCGAAGTACAGCGCTCCCATCACGTGCATCGCCGTGAGGACCAGGAACATGAGTGTCATCGGCGCGTGGATCGATTGCCACAGACGAAACGCTTCCTCCTCTGCTGCCATCCGGTGCAGGCGCAACTCGATCTCTTCAGCGGCCAACCCTTGGTCATGGAGTTGCCGCCGGCTGTCGTTCAATGTCCTCAGGACCAAGTAATGGATACCCTGCCCCACAATTCCACTGATGACGACCACCGCCATCGCTGCCAATGCAAGCAACGGCACCAGTGCGTGAAAGTGTGCGCCTGAATGAAGAAGGATCACGAGCGGACCCATCACACCGGCCACCATGTGCACGCGAAACCAGCCACGAGGCCACCGACGGTCTCGGCTCATGCGTTTCTTGATTGGATAGACGAAGACCAACAGCGTGATTCCCATCCCCATCCAACCCATGAGATGTCCCTGCCTGGTGTGCGCGAATGGTGAAGGTTTTCCGATACTAAGAAAGGCCTCGGCCAACCATGCTGCCACGACCGCCACAGTAATCGAAAGCACAATGGTCACAAGGCGACGAGAGAAGGAAGTCATTTCAGTACTTCTCGACCCCCTTGCTCCCCCCGGCATGACAACGAAGGCAATCGGCAAATCGGCCTGGCCCATGGATGCCTTTCGCTTTGTCGCGTAGTTTCTTGACGAGGTCGTTGTCGATCGGCCGCGGGTTGAGGACGCCGGTTTTTCCTATGCCATGGCAATCCTGGCAGGATCTCGCTCCCGTGGCTCGGAAGATAAGATCACTATGGGGATTCGGCGTCTCGTTCCCTGTGTCTCGGGTTCCGATAGTTTTTCCCGTTTCGGGATGAGCCACCACCCCCTGCACGGCGAGCACCATGTTCAGCGCGACCACTCCTGCTAGAAGCAGTACGGAAAGAATCACCCATCGCTTTTGGGCCATCATGTCAGACAACCTCATGCCAACAGAGCCCCTCATCGTGTTCGATGAGACTTACTTAGTCCTCCACACGGCAAGAGCATACGCCGCATAGCACTCCAAATCGAGATGTACCAAGGAGGTGGATTCACGCCACAGTTCTGGGCGAGGAACATTTCTGAAAAAGGAAAAGAAAAGGAAAGGGGACAGGCTACTTTTCTAAGATCGGAACGGTGTCCGGCGCCATTTCCTGGCGTGTGGCGGTCCGGCTCATTACTCGCCTTCCCGCCTTATTGATAAGACGACTTCGGTAATTTTTTCGGACACAGGGAGAATTCGTGCGGAGTGTTCGACCAATGAGCCTTATGGAGAGGTGGTGCGTAGCCGGATCGCCGTGATCCAGGGCTCGTGCCGTCTACCAAACCGCAAGGTCACTTCATAGCGAGGTTCTTTTACCTCATCCGGCCTCACGAACGGACCGTGAGGTGTCCAGTGACGCTCTGCCTCGGATCGAGACAAGGTATCGAGCACAGTCCTTAGTTCATACGGCACATGAATATCGTCGATCAAGAGGTGGGTCACTTCACCGCGCAGGTAGGCTGAATGGTGCTCACCGGATGCTGATTTTCCTTCGCGGACAAGGTACAGGCGCATCTCCGCCCTGACGATCACAAATTGATCGTGTTCGGAGTACCGTTGTCGGAGTTGTATCGGATCGCTCCCAACATCCACGGCTAGGAGGCGGGATCCCGTTCTTGGCAATCGCTCATACGCTTCGTTGAGTCGCTCCAAGTCGTTTTTCGACCATTTCCCTTTATTGACTTGTTCGGCCATGAACACCTTATCCTGCGCCCACTGTTCAAGCCAGCGTGTCCAAGGCTCGCCTCCATATCCCAAGACCACAAAGGCTTCGCGAGGTAACAACTTGTCATAATATTGCTCAGCAGAGGGATCAGACAGCGGGAGCGAGCAGTCATACCCAACGGCTTCGAGTCTGGCTTGATCGAACCAGTCTGGTTCCGACCGCGGCTCAACCATGAGCGCGTGCCATCGGTGAGCCGGACTTTGCCAATGCAGGCGCAACGCCAACTCGGTGTTTTCTTCGCTCCGATAGGCCTCATAGGAGAGCGGGGCTTCCCGCTCCGTGAGGTTGATTTCGGCCTCAGGTTCACCACCACGATTGTACGCGACGCCGATCAGAACAAAGACATTCGTCAGCACCACTAACCCTGCACTTACTCCAAATCTCATCCAATTCATGCGAGGGACTCCCTGATCAATTGGCTGCGGAGCCGTTTAAAGATCATCAGGAGCAGGATGGCGACGAGCCCAAGGGTTAGAAAGAATAGATACCTGGGCATCCAGTCCCACCACCAATCATAGAACTTGGTGTAGAGATCAATCACAAAGAAGGTGCCGCCCAGATTCGTTAAGGCCGGCCAACCCCAGCGGACGCCAATCCAAATCGTCAGACCTGCGAGTGCAAATCCAAGGAGTTGATAGAGCGTCTCGACCTCTTTGGCGCCGAGGAGCAAATAGCTGCCCCTTCCCCAATGCGACAGGATCAAGACAGCCAACAACACGGTCAGCATGCCGAAGAGTCGATAGTAAGTTGAAAAATCTTGATGGTCCTTGTGATGAATTACTGCGGGAACCAAGAAAAGCAGGAATCCGGCCGGGAGAAAGTTTTCTGGGCGCTCGCCGAACGATAACCAATACACCCCCCGCCATGTGCCGACGGATGCCGAAAGATAGGTCAAGAGACAGAGGATTCCGGCGACGAGCAGCAAGCGAAGGTCATGGGTGTACGCGAGGAGAAAGGCAAACGCACCCCAGACCAGAAACGCATTGGGCGAAGGCGTGATATTGAAGATACTACCCAATAGGTGCAGATTCAGCACAAACGCAGCAAAGGCGACAAGCCCTGCTAGCGACGTGAAATAGGGACTATGTTCGCGCTTCCGGGTCCACTCCATGGCGAGGACTGCGAGTACAGGTCCACAGATCAAAACAAGGAGTTGAATCGGCGTGGAAATCAGGCCCCAGATCCGATAGAAGAACAAGAACACACTCGCAGCGAGGGCCAACGCCCCCAAGAACGAGGCGATGCGCATACCCAAAGACATCTGCTTCTGGCCTGCGGTCGTGTCGACATCAAATTGTTGACCAAGTTCGTGTAGGAGTTGGGAATGGTAGGCAGTAAGGTGTTGCTGCTGCTCTGGAGATAATGCGAGCAGCCCATCCCGTTGCAGTTGATCGAGTTCGGCTTGGAAGGCATGAATGCGATCGACGCGCTGCTGCGCTGCATTTCGGTCTCCTGCCCGTCCTGCCGCCATTGCATTATCCATAGCTTGATCAGCACCTAGGACGTTGTGAGGCTACCATAGGCCTCCTTCCCGAGCTAATGAATGTGCGAATTGTTAGCTAAGCAAATGGTTTCCTGGATCAGAACGAGAGAGGTCTTCGACAGGCATTCCGCGGCGCGTGGCGGTCCGGTTTCTCCGTCCCGCTCCCCTAGCCTCTTTGAATATTACTATCGAATGTACCCACCCATATATCAATGAACGTGGAGCGTCCCCACTGCTTATCATTCAAACTCATCACCGGTTCGAGTCCTATTCAGGGACC
>JAWOMO010000004.1:0-8754 GCA_033852435.1 Nitrospira sp. | reverse complement strand
TTCATGACGCCCCCGAGGTAATCGATCCGGTCGGTATACGGAATGAATGTGTGCCAGGTCTGGCGCTCGCCCATCTTCTCCGCTCCGCGATGGTGGTAGCCGATGTCGGGCACCACGTCGACGAGTTCCTCGTCATCCAGTTGGAGGACCAGGCGCAGAATCCCGTGGGTGCCCGTGTGCGCCGGCCCCAAATTGAGGAACATGAAATCGGATGTCTCCCGCGAACGCGTCATCCCCCACTCTTCGGGACGAAACTTGAGCGCCTCTTCCTGGATTTCCTGCTTGTCCTCCGGCAAATAAAACCGCCCCATCTCGGTCGCGCGAGCCGGATGATCTTTCCGCAACGGATGACCTTGCCAGGTCGGCGGCATCAGAATTCGCCGGAAGTGCGGGTGTCCCTCGAAGGTGATGCCGAACAGGTCCCAGACTTCGCGCTCATACCAGTCGGCGGCCGGCCAGATATCGGTGATGGTTGCGACGGAGGGAGCCATTCCGGTTAGCGGTACCTTGAGGCGAATATCCTCGTTCCGCTCGAACGAAAGCAGGTGATAGACGACCGTGAAGTCGCTCGGCGACTGGTCTTGCCGCACCTGTCTCACACGCTCATCGATCGCGGTGAGGTCATAGAGCATCTTGTATGGTCGAGCAGTTTCGTCTTTCAGATACCGGAGCATGGCACTAACCTTGTCCTTCGATGTCCACACGGTGGGAATGTCATCGCACGTCGGTTGAACCGAGAACGCGTCCTGCCCAAACCGTCGGTGGAGTTCGTCAACGATCGTGGTCTGGCTCATTTCCATTGTTCCCGTTTCAATTCGGTCATCGGCAACCGGTCGACGACCGGCAAGTCCGTCGCTCGTTCTCTTTCGGCTCGTTTGTCATCGCGCCGCGAGGGCATGATCGCCCTCGCGACTTTCTGGTCTCCGATCACCCAACTGAGTGGCCGCCGCTCGTGGCCAACCTTGTCCTGCAGCAGCAACAAGCCTTCCATAAAGGTGTGTGGGGGAGGAGGACAGCCCGGCAGATACACATCTACCGGCAGGAACGAATCAACGCCCTGAAGCACCGAATAAATGTCGTACATCCCGCCAGAGTTGGCGCAGGACCCCATGGAGATCACCCAGCGAGGCTCCATCATCTGCTCGTACAACCGTTTGATGATCGGCGCCATCTTGATGAAGACCGTTCCCGCGATGACCATCACATCCGCTTCACGCGGACTGCCTCGGACCACCTCAGCGCCGAACCGGGCGATGTCATACTGGCTCGTAAGACTCGTGGCCATCTCCACGTAGCAGCAGGACAGACCGAAGTTGAACGGCCAGAGGGAATTCTTGCGCCCCCAGGAGATCAGGTCTTGGAGGCGGGCCATGACGACGCTACGACGCACCGCCTCTTCCAACGTGCCGTCACCGGAGACCAACGGATCAACAGACCGGCGATCGGCCGTCGGCTTGCTGAGCCACCAACGCATCAGGACGCTCCCGCCTTCGCGCTGGCATCCGGCGTCCGGAGGTGCCCCAGTCGAGCGCGCCCACCCGCCAGACATAGGCCAGCGCCACGCACAGAATCACGATGAACACGAGCATTTCACCGAACCCGAGCCAGCCGACCTCCGGCACCGCCACGGCCCAGGCGAAAAGGAAGACGGCTTCCACATCGAAAATGACGAATAACATCGCGACCAGATAAAACTGTACCGGCACACGGATCTGTGCCGAACCCGTCACGGCAATGCCGGATTCATACGGTTCGCCGGTCGCCTTCTCCCGATGCCGCTCGCCCAGGAGGGCGGAGAGGCCGATCATTCCCGCCGCAACGGTCAAGACCGCAAGAAAGTAGACGACGAAGGGCCACAGATGTTCAGCCACCGATGACCTCATCTCGCCGCTCCGGCAGCCGCAGGAATCGCATCATGATTCTGACCCGCCCCGTGAATCATGTCCCTACCGTCGATCTGCTGTCCGGTTCTTGCGGCGGTGATACTTCCGAAGATGTTCGATGATCTTCTTTTCGTCACCGACAATGACCACTCCGCACGATGAATCGACGAGCGTCGGAGTCTCGTTGTGTCCGGAAATGCGCTTCAGGCGCTCCCGCTTGGATTTGTCTTTCGAGACGTTCCTCAAGATACAGTCGATCCTCCATTCGGACATCTTGCGGCGCACCTGGGTGCTGTACTCGCATTCTTCAAACTGATAGAGTTCAAGCATTCATTCACCCTCTCATGATTTGAGCCGCGATTCCGCCCGACATAGATAGTCCAGATGCGTTGCAACTGAAACGGGAAACGCGAGAGACGCATCTCGTTACAGGCAGTATGTCATTTGTACAGATTTGAAACGGCGCCTACCATCAGACAAAGCGGAAAATGCCTGTCCAACTTTAAAGGCGAGGACATGTCGTCATAATGAGGACAGATACAGCGCAAGACCATAAACTGAGCTGTGACTGAACGAGGTGTCGTTCGATCACGGTACCCGCGATGTCGCTTGACGTATCCCCGGGCTTCATGGCATTCGTTGATGTGGTCCTGCATGGACTGCACATTGCCGGTATGCGGGACTCCTTCTTGCGCCGCATGCCTGGCCCGCTCCTCGCACTCAGCCAGATCTTGTTGCAGGCTTCCGGTCCCTTTCACCGGATGTTCCCACACCGTCTTGCCACAGCCTATCAACAACCCAAGGACACCGCCTGCGCCTATCATGATCTCGTCCACTATCCGGAAGGGGGTCGCACTCAGTGACTTGCGCTCCGCTCGTGGTTTCCTCGCGTACTCCACAATGCACTCTTGGGTTCGCCGTTCAGTTCCGTGAATTCATCCTCGGGTTCGTCACGGCGATGATCTTGCGCCCGTGTCGAAGGAGAACGCCGGCGTCTTGTTCAATCGTCGCAGCGTCTCCGCAATCCGCTCCGGCTTTCCCCAGTCGCTCCACATGGCGTTGGATAATTCCATGACGGCCAGGCGGTCGGTGGCATGCATGAGTAAGTCGGACGAGAAATTATGTTTCGGCATCTCCCGGTAGATTCGCTCCAGGACCTCCTTCTCGTCAGATGTGGCGACGGCTTCGCCCAACATTTCGAAGAGCTTCATCAATCGATCGAAATGCCGGTGGCCAAGCCTCCAAACTGTCTCGACGTTGGCGGCCAGAATCAGCGTGTTCCATAAGGTTGTAGATGTTCGATAATTCCCTGCCGTGATGGGGTTCGGCTTTTCGTGGAATGCTTCCACCGCTCGCACACTATCCTCGCCTATCCATCTCATGTGAGGGCCCGGCTGAATCCAACCATACTCCATGTCCTCGGTATCAGGGACTGCTCCGAGCAGCAGCATCCGATCCGGGCATTCATTGACCGCTGCCACCATCTGGCGGACAGTCGTGTGAAAACAGTCTTCAGGATAGATGAAATGGTCAGAGGGAAAGAGAACGATGGTTGCCTGAGGGTCCATGACCTTCACATAGGTGAGCGCGAGATAAATCCCGGCGGCTGTATCCCGATTCTGAGGCTGTGCAATCACCACACCGGCCTGCGGATCCACCACTTGCTCCCGAAAGAACTCCTGATGGGTCTTGGCGATCACCGTGACCGTACGCTCCGGCGGCGTTAATCGGTGGGCCCGATCGACCGTGTGTTGTAGGAGCGATCGACGCCCGACAAACGTACAGTACTGCTTCGGCTTGTGATATCCGAATTGCTGTAGTATGAAGGACTTCATGCGTTCTCCGTCTCCTCCAGCTAAGATCACGGACCAAAGCTGACCTTGTCTGGCCACGTCACCTATCATCGTCTCCTCCCGTGCGTTCAATGGTGTTGTGGTGATCGCGATCGACCTGCGGGATCCTGCGTCTTGGTATTCAGCCATGCACGACCTCTTCAAATTCAGAGAGAGACATGGCGTGAAAGCTTTTATACTGCGACGCGCGGCCCTGAAATCCGTCAAACGCTGATTGGACTGTCGAGGTTTGTTTCAGTACCTCTGTCCTAGCAACGAGGACAGGAGCCGATGATCCTGGTGTGGGAAAAGAGGACGGCACGCAACCAAGAACTTCGGGTTGTCGCACGCGCGTTGAAATGGGAAAGCAGGAAACCACCGGCTGGATTGGAGAGGAGGCGCGCAATGGAGCGGGTTCCCGCTGGCCGCTTTCATGACATGACCTCACAGGTGGCTTGATGGTGGTCGCCCCCCACGGGTTGGATCAGACTTCCTTTGAGGACACGGTCCCGCCCGGGTTGATCCGCCAGGCGAAAGTCGATGAATTCGTTCTCGTCCGAAACGACAATCGTAAGTTTGTCGCCCCGTCGGACCGAGGGCATCCCCTTCTCACTCGCGGCGTCAACCGACAGAAACACGGGCGGCAGTTCACCAATATTGACCTGGATTTTCCCGGGTTTCACGTCCTGCACCGTTCCGTGGATCAGCCGATCATCTGGCAGCCGCACCAGCCGCTCGCTGGCCGGTGTGGTTCCGGCATGAGTGGTTCCCGATTGCAGCACACTGTGGCACAGACTTACTGAGGCCATGATCACGATGAGAGAAGGTACCCAAAGACGAGAGTGCGTAGTTCGCATCGGTATCTTCACCTACCCACTCCGTTTCCGATGACCACTGAAATACGTCACCCTCGGCCATGGCGAGGTTGATGGTGGTCTCCTAGGGTGTTCACCATCTGCTCCGCATGCCCGCATCGCCAACATCGTCGCCGCAGGACATCTATCTTCACCCGCACAGGCCGATCCTTCTCACGCAGGTGACACGAACGAGGCGCTCCGGGGAAGAGCCCGACGCCCCGACATCTCTCGCCCCTGATCAGCGCGTGCAATCGAGCAGCCAGCCGAAAGGGCCTAGTCGAGCTGGATAGAGCCTTTTCCTGACTCGGTTCTGTCTGGAATATACAGCGATCCTCGAATTCGCCTCACACGCACGCGGAGGGTGGTCCGGATAGTGGCTCACGGCATCAGCTGCACACCCTCTTTGAGTAATTTTTCACGTCCGGTCTGCAAGAGCCTTGGCTGCACCGTGATCGCATCGACCACCTTGTGAACCCCCTGAACTGTTTGGGCAGCCTTCACGGCCGACTCTTTCTGGATCGGCTGCTCAACCGAACCGGACAGCGTGACCACCGCACCTTCCACACGAATCCTTAACGTCTGCGTCTGGTCTCGCAGCGCATCCACGCCGCGCAAGGTGCTCCACACCGCTTTCCGGAGGCGATACTCTGTCGAGATCGGCCGATCGACGATGATGCGGTTGGCCAACTTCGTTACTCCCGGAACGGTGCTTGCGATCAAGCTGGCCAGTCCCTTCTGGTCCTCCGTCAAGACCTCGCCGTAGAGCGTCACCTGTCCTCGCTGCACCTCGACGTCAATCACTTCCCAATCAATACGGCCATCCGTCCGGAGACGTTCCTCGACCTTGTATTTGACCTGGTCATCGCTCTGGGCTTCATCAGCGATCAGTTGCGCTATCGGGCGGACCCTCGCCGGCCTCTCGCCTGCGAGCGCGACGGAGCCGAACATGCACCCACACACCACCGCAGCTAGCCCAACGCTCAGAATACGCGGGTCTCTCCTCATGATTCCCCTCCCTGTGACGTGAACGCCTCACTGCGGCGAACTCCCCTCGCCGTCGCTCCGGCACGCTCCCCGGCTGTATCGCCCAAGTACTTCGTGCCATTGAGCGTCTCGTCGCCCGACTCCATCGGCTCTCAGTACGCCTTCTTGCCCTTGCCCACAGTGCCCACCGCCTTGTCGACACACCTCATGACGTGGAAGCGGTCGAAGCGGGGACCCAGATCACCCGTCGCGTGGCCTTCACCCTCTTCCGATCTGTAGGGTCAGAACCTGACTCCCTCGGATGGGCTAGCCAAGACGACCCATACTCCGAGCAACGCAGAGACGAGAATGCACCACCAGATGCGTAACGGTGCACGCTCTGGTGCCTCGATCGAATGACGGAGCACGGGAACCATAGAGAGATTCACAGACTGGACTCTGTGTGGCATAACGACCCGCCCATTCGACCTGCCGAACCTCGCGCGCTTCCAAGACGGTGGCGTGCTCCGGTGTCTGTGGGTTCAGGGCCCTCCGCTGCGAGTGTGGGATCTTGTGATCATGGCCTGAGACTCGTTGTCGCTCCTCACCCTCCAGCTGACCCCCCTCGCATCGTGAAGGACGTGTAGCCGCGTCACCGAACTACCCTCACCTTAATGCCATGATTCGCCTCGCACTATCCGAACAAGTAGGATTTGTTTGTCCAACTTTGACAGGTCCATCGTGTCGTGTGGCAGACGACAGTGAAGAGTGTTGTATGACTCCTGTTGAGCACGTTGCGACTGGTACAACCACTGGGGACAGGCTCGAAGAATACGGACCCCCTTGTGGCTGATAACGCGACGCAGTACGATTTTTTTAAGTGATAAAGGAGGAGGCGGAACACCAAAGGAGGGAGACCATGCAATGCCTCAGGGAGAAAGGCACTAGAGTGAGATCCGCATACGGAATTGCCGCGCTCATCCTGGTCGCGACAGGGTTCATGCCGATCGCCTGTGAGCGCGTCTTACCGGACCCGTTGAAAAGCCGACTGGCCTCACACGCGACGGCCGATGATCACCGTGTTGCCGCGTTCCTGTACCAGCAAGAGTCCCAGCGGTCTCAAGATGAGGCGAACAAGTACAAAGAGGCTGCCGCATCGATCAGAGCCATCGAAGATCCGAAAGGGTTCCGGCGTAGTGCGCTCACCACGGCGGCGCAAACATACCAGCAGTACGCCGACGAGATGCAGCAGCTCTATGCAGCGCATCAGACGAAAGCGGAAACCATGATGGGGCAGCATCAGCCGCAGTAACAGTGCCGTTGCCTCAAGCTGTCGCTGGCCTACTTTTTGGGTTTTGGGTCACTGGTGAAGGTACTGACCCAAACGCTTGATGAGGCGGGCCGCGTTGGTGGTTGGTGATTCGGGTGAATCGCCGTTCCAGTCGCGTAACGCTTCAAACATGTGGGGGAGTTCATTGTGCCGAGCTCGATCGCTTCCTCACGTGTGAACGCTCGTGGGGCCAAGCGGGTGTTGGAGGGTGAGATGTTGACCGGCTACAACGCGCTCTGCTTGGCGAAAGCGCTACCGATTGAGGGGACAGTGATCATCTGGGAGGTCGATAAGGAATCGGCGGCGCTTGTTCGAAGCTTGCTCTCCCGCTCGTTCGTTGGGAGGAGATCGAGATCGGCATGGGGCCGGCCCTCGACACGATAGAGAATCTGATAAGGGAACGTGTGCTCCTCCCATATGGGTATGCGATCTGCTCCTTTGCGAGTACAATAGGCAAGGATAGGACGCGCTTTCAGACAACGGAACACTCGCGGGTGGTCTACCGACGCCATGAATGAACCCCTGCCGCTCCCCGATATCGCCAACCTTCCGTTCGTCGAAGAGCTGTACCAGCAATTCGTTCAGGATCCTGCCTCGGTCTCACAGGCGTGGCGAAGCTATTTCGAGGGGTTGGGACACAATGGGGACGTCCGACCCGCCGGGCCCCGAGGCCCTTCGAGGCCACTAAAGCCCCTTTTCGATCCCGATCGCGGTCAGATCGCGGGCCTGAGCGCACTCTGCGCAGATACGGTTGCCCAGCAGCAAGATCGCGTGACCCAACTGGTGCTGGCCTATCTGACTCGTGGCCATTTGGCGGCGACGCTTGATCCATTGGGGCAGCTACCTCCGGCCCATCCCGACCTGGAGATCGCGTTCTACGGATTCACGGAGCAGGATCTGGACCGCCGATTCGCCACGTTTGGCATGCCCGGAGACGCGGTGTTGAGCCTGCGTGAGATCCTTGAGCGTCTTCGGAGGATCTACTGCGGTTCCATCGGTGCGCAATTCATGCATCTGGACGATCCACAACGGCGGGCGTGGATTCGTGCCAGGATGGAGGGGACGGACAGCCGCCACCCTCTCACGCGCACGGAGCAACTGCGCATCCTGACTCGGCTCACCGATGCAGTCATCTTCGAAGAATTCATCCAGCAGAAATATCCCGGCGCCAAGAGCTTCTCGCTCGAAGGAGCGGAGAGTCTCATCCCTCTGCTCGACCTCGTGATCGAAACTGCGGGCGCGCAGGACATCGAGCACATCGTGTTGGCGATGGGGCATCGGGGTCGGCTCAACGTTCTGGCCAACATTCTTGGGAAGCGCCCGCGCGAGATCTTCCATGAGTTCGACGACCCCGTCGACCCGCTTCGGGACGGACGCGGCGACGTGAAATATCATCTGGGCCATAGCTCGGACTGGGTCACGGTGTTGGGCCACCGGATCCACCTCTCTCTGTGTTTTAATCCCAGCCACTTGGAGTTCGTCAACCCCGTTGCATTGGGGCGCATCCGCGCCAAGCAAGACCGCATCGCGGATGCGGCGCGGCGGCGGGGCATGGCCGTGCTCATCCATGGGGATGCGTCGTTTGTGGGCCAAGGCATCGTGCAAGAGACCCTCAACTTGAGCGGGCTCGATGGATACCATACCGGCGGGAGCCTGCATGTCATTGTCAACAACCAGATTGGCTTCACGACGCCGACGAAGGACGCTCGGTCCTCCGTCTATGCAACCGACGTGGCCTTGATGTTGCAGATTCCCATTTTTCACGTGAATGGCGAGGACGCGGAAGCCGTGGCTCACGTCGTGCGACTCGCCATGGAGTACCGGAGGACGTTCCAGAGTGATGTCGTCCTTGACATGTACTGCTTCCGCCGTCGAGGCCATAACGAGGG
>JAWOMO010000065.1:0-3136 GCA_033852435.1 Nitrospira sp. | reverse complement strand
GCGTCATCGGCGGGCTTTCGCGCAGTCTCACCTGGGCCCAAGTGGCGCAGCTCAACGTATGGTCGTGGATTGGGAATCTCGTCGGTTCCCTGGCGCTGGCCTGGCTGGTCGTCGAATCGGGCGTCCTGTCCAAGGGGCCGCAGGCGGATCTGGTCGCAAACGTGGCGGCGATGAAAATGTCGCTGCCGGCCTGGGAGCTGTTCCTCCGGGGTCTTCTGTGCAACTGGCTCGTCTGCCTCGCGGTCTGGACCTCCGGGCGGACGACGAACGATGCGGCCAAGATCATGCTGATCTTCTGGTGCCTCTTCGCGTTTATCGGCACGGGATTTGAGCACAGCGTCGCCAATCAGTCGCTCCTCGGCATGGCGCTGTTTCTGCCCCACGGGCACGCCGTCACCTGGGCAGGTTACTGGTACAACCAGTTCTATGTCGTACTGGGAAACATCGTCGGCGGTGGGCTGTTCGTCGGAGGTCTGTACTGGCTGGCAAGTCCCTATGCGGTCAGCCGGAAAGAGGCAAGGGAAGTGCCGCGTGCCATTCCGGCACGCGAGGCCTGTTGATCCACTGTGACGAATCGGAAGGAGGGCACCATGGCCATCTTGATTGATCATGGGTTGACATCGAATGAGGATCGTGTAGTTCGACGGCTCCGCGAGTGTGGCGCGAGTTCATTTGAGGACCTGACTCGTTTACCGGGCCTCGACTGGGCCACGGTTTTTTCAATCGTTGACCGTCTGAATCGTGCCGGCTTCGTGGTGCTTGAAAGACAAGGGGCCGATTATCGTGTGTCATTGGAGAAGGGAACATGAACAAGATTGAGGTCATCAAGACAGAGCGCGACGGGTTAGCTGTAACAGATATGATCGCTCAGTATGCCAAAAGCGGCTGGGAATCCATCTCCGAAGCCGACGTCCAGCGCCTCAAATGGTACGGCCTCTTTCTGAGGAATCCCACGCCGGGATTTTTCATGATCCGCGTCCGGATACCGGGTGGCAAGACCGGTTCCTATCAGCTGCGGGCTCTGGCCGACATCGCGGGGACATACGGCAACGGTGTCCTGGACCTCACGACGCGGCAGCAAATACAGCTCCGGCAGATCCGGATCGAAGATGTCCCGGCTGTCTTTGCGAGGATGGATGAGGTGGGGCTGACTTCTCTTCAAACCGGCATGGACAACGTGCGGGGCGTCATGACCTGCCCGGTTTCAGGCATGAATCCGGATGAAGTCTCCGATGCAACGCAGATCGTGCGGGCAATCACCGAGGAGATTCTCGGCAACCGCGACTATTCCAATTTGCCGAGGAAGTTCAACGTGGCGGTCACTGGTTGTCCCGACAATTGTATTCATATGGAAACCCAGGATCTGGCCCTGGTGCCGGCACATCTCGATGACGACCACGGCAAGCGCATTGGATACAACGTGCTGGCCGGCGGCAAACTCGGTTCGGGCGGGTATCGGGTTGCCACGCCGCTCGACATCTTCGTCACTAACGATGAGGCTTTAGACGTGTGCCGTGCCATCATTCATATTTTTCGGGATCATGGCAGTCGCGAGAACCGTACTCAAGCACGCTTGGCATTCCTGCTGGATGAGTGGGGTGAAAGCCGCTTCCGGCAAGAAATCGAAATGCGAGTTGGGAAGACACTGCCAACTGCCGGTGCCGACGCGCGAAAACCGACCGAGAAGAGCCATATCGGGATCTACCGGCAAAAGCAACCCGGCATCAACTATGTGGGGCTTAAAGTCCTGGTGGGCCGTATTCAACATGGCGATCTAATCAAGATTGCCGCGTTGGCAGAAAAGTACGGAACGGGGGAGATTCGAATTTCCCCCGCGCAGGCCCTGATCATTCCTAACGTGTCCGATCGAAAGATCGGCGACCTCGACCGGGAGCCGTTGGTGAAGCAGTTCGCCTACAACCCCTCGCCGGTATACAAGGGGTTGGTGAGTTGCGTGGGGAGCGACTACTGCAATATGGCAGTGATCGAAACCAAGGGACGGGCGGTGGAGACCGCCAAGGCGTTAGAGGCTCGCGTTGGCATTTCGCTCAAGCCGATCACGATGCATTGGTCCGGTTGCCCCGCCGCTTGCGGTAATCATTTAGTTGCCGATGTCGGTCTCTTGGGAAAGAAGGCCAAGATCGAGGGGAAGGTAGTCGATGCCGTGGATATCTACGTCGGCGGGCGTTCGGGGCCGGATCCCAAGCTGGCGATCAAAATCATGGAAGATGTGCCTTGTGACAAACTGCCGATGGTGCTCGAGGGTCTGGTTCCCTACCACACGCGAGAGAAGATGCATCGCGTCAGGGGCGGGGGATCCAAGAAAGTTCCGGCGGGAAAGGAGCCTGTGATTTCGACCGCCGCATAACAGTGGCACCTCTTGAGCGTACGACATGTGTTGCGTTATTCTCGTGCCTCATCTCAGGAGGGACCAGATGCCGAAACGAGTTCGCACAGGTTTGACACGGGCAGACATTCTCGATCGTTATATCGAACGATTCAAACAGCAATTGATTAAATTTCGGCCGTTCCTCTCCCGCAAGCGGGGGAACTCGTCATTGGAGGATTTTGACGAAGCTGCGGAGGAGTTGATCAGTCAGGTGTTCGGCGCCGCGTCCGACGAAGCGGAAGCCTATCTCTACGCGAAGACCGGCGAATCGGCTTCGATTCCGGAAGAAGCGCAGGAGAGCGGGACGCACGACATCGAACGTGAAAGCCTCCATCAGCGGCGTCAGGTTCTGGAAAACTGTCTTTCTGATCTGCAGCTCCGGAGCCGGTTGCAGGCTGCCAGACGGGGAGGACGAGACGGGCAGAAGATGGTTCGGGCCTCCGTGGAGGACTACATGTCCCACGATGTCCGCAGCATCCATCGCGCTGCGACGATCAAAGAGGCCGGGCAACTGCTGCAAAAGTATAAGGTCGGCTCTTTGATCGTAGATGACGGCTCCCGCTACATCGGGATTGTGACCGACTCCGATCTCAGCCGCAAGGCCGTGGCCAAGGGCCTCGATCCCAATACCACCACCGTGACGACCTGCATGAGCAAGCCGGTGGTTAGTATCGAAGAAAGCGAGTCCCTCGCCGACGCGGTTGCCGTGATGAAAGAATCCGGGATTCGCCACCTGGCCGTGACCGC
>JAWOMO010000094.1:0-3875 GCA_033852435.1 Nitrospira sp. | reverse complement strand
AGGCGATGACGGATGCCGGCTTCGATCAAAACAAAGTCACGATCGTGGTAAACCGATATCAATCGTCGGATGCCGAATTGCTGCAACATGCTGAAGGTCTATTCGGGCAAAAAGTCGGGTGGTTGGTGCCGAACGACTATCCGATGGCCAGCAGTTCGTTGAACAAAGGTGTGCCGCTGACGGTGCATGCTCCGCGAGCTGCCCTGACTCAGTGGTACATGAACCAGGCCGCGATACTGGCCGGCAATAAGCCGGCCGGTAGCCTTGACGCCGGGGGCGGTGCAGAGCAGAAGAATTCCTTGCTCTCTCGTTATTGGGGGGGGCTGACCTTTTCGCCGAAGGCCAGAACGTAATCTTCATCGAGGATGGCGAAACCAACTTATGAAGGGAGATTGCTTGTGCTAAGCGCCAAACCGATTGATCAATCCGGACAACAGGCTTATTACGAGGACCTCAAGGGGAAGGTGCATCAACGTGTGATCGAGTTGCTCGACATGACGGTGGCCAGCTCGATGTCGGAAGAGCAGTTAGGGCAGGAGCTCACACACTTAGTCGAGGGAATCCTGCAGGAAGACAAAGTCGCCCTCAATCAACGGGAACGCGGGCAAATGGTGCAGGATATCCTGGATGAGGTCACCGGACTGGGGCCCCTGGAACCGCTGCTGAAAGACCACACGATCAACGACATCCTCGTCAATACCCATAAACAAGTCTATGTCGAGCGATACGGGAAGCTGGAACGAACCACAGTCCGGTTTCGGGACGAGGCCCATCTTCGAAGAATCATCGAGCGGATTGTCTCGCGGATGGGGCGCCGGGTCGATGAGTCTTGTCCTATGGTGGATGCCCGCTTGGCGGACGGGTCGCGCGTGAATGCCATTATCCCTCCGCTGGCGATCGATGGCGCTTGTGTGTCGATTCGCAAGTTCAGCAAAGATCCGCTGCAAGTATCCGACTTGGTAGAGAAGCGCTCCCTCACTCCTGAAATTGCCGAGTTGTTACGGGGGATCGTCCGGGCCCGACTTAATGTGCTGATTTCCGGAGGGACGGGATGCGGCAAAACCACGATTCTCAATATCCTGTCGGGATTCATTCCTTCGACTGAACGAATCGTCACGATCGAGGACGCCGCGGAACTTCAGCTCCGGCAGGATCACGTGGTCCGGTTGGAGACCAGGCCGGCCAATATTGAGGGCAAGGGCGAATATTCCCAACGCGAACTCGTGAAGAACGCGCTCCGTATGAGGCCCGATCGTATCGTCGTGGGCGAGGTGCGAGGCGCAGAAACGCTGGATATGCTTCAGGCCATGAATACCGGCCACGACGGCTCGCTCACGACCATTCACGCCAACTCGGCCCGCGACGCGTTAACCAGGGTCGAGACGATGGTGGCCATGGCGGGTTTGGACTTGCCGAGTAAGGCGCTTCGGTACTACATCTCTTCCGCTCTGGACGTGATTGTGCAGTTGTCGCGACTGTCTGACGGCTCACGAAAGGTGGTGAGCGTGCAGGAAGTCTCCGGCATGGAAGGCGAAGTGGTGACGATGCAGGAAGTCTTTACTTACGAGCAGACCGGCGTCGATAAAAACGGGAAGGTCAAAGGGCGGTTCCGGGCGACCGGGATTCGGCCGAAATTTGCCGAGAAGTTTCAGGCGATGGGAATCCAGATTCCCAATGAACTGTTCGATGCGGCCAAGGTGTACGAATGCTAACCCCGTTGATCGCTTTTGGGATCTTTATCACGGTCGTCCTTCTCTTCGAGGGGCTCTATTACTTTGCACGTTCCAGGTCACGCGGTGCCAAAGATGAGCAGCGTGTAAAGGAGCGGTTGCAAAGTTGGACGGAGCGGCCGGATCTGAATAAAAAGTCAGACCTCGTTCTGAAGGAAACGTATAGTGAGATTCCGTGGCTCAACGCGCTGCTGGAAAAGCTGAAGGAACGACAATCCCTTGGTCGGCTTGCAAAAGCTCATGACCAGGCAAAGACTTCCTACTCGCTGGGTGTCTATGTACTGGCCTCGGCTTTCCTGGCCATTCTTGCCGGATATTTTGGAGGCAGAGTGGTTTTTGGGCAGCCGTTCGTCACATTCGGCTGTGCAGGCTCAGGAATGGTCTTGCCCTGGGGGTATCTCTACTATCGGAAGTGGCATCGGCTGGGCGAATTTCATCGACAACTTCCTGATGCTCTTGAGCTGATCGGAAGGGCTCTTCGTGCCGGCCATGCCCTGTTTGTCGGCATGAAGATGGTCGGTAGCGAGATGCGGGACCCCATCGCCGGCGAGTTTAAGCGAGGGTTTGACGAAATCTCCATGGGCGCCTCCGTGCCGGAATCCTTGAGCCATATGGCAGACCGCGTTGAATTGATGGACGTGAAGTTCTTCGTCACTTCCGTCAATATTCAACGTGAAACGGGCGGTAATTTGGCGGAAATCATTGATTCGCTTGGTCGGTTGATCAGGAAACGCTTCGAGTTGAAGAAGAAAATTAAAGCATTGTCCGCGGAAGGACGGATCTCCGCCGCTGTCTTGATGGCATTGCCCTTTGGAATCGGACTGGCCATCAACTTCGTCAATCCGGAATACTTGGCGCCGCTTTTTACTGATCCCATGGGTCAGATGATGCTCGGTGCCGCGGCAACGATGATGATTCTGGGTGCCCTTGTGATGAAGAAGATGATTGCTATCAAGGTTTAAGAAGGATACACAATATGGATATGAGTTGGGTCATCAGTTTCCTGGTCTTCACGATGGTGCTGCTGGGCAGTATAGGGCTGTATCATGTTCTGGGGTCGCGGGCGACCATGAAGGTCATCAAACGCCGTGCTGAAGGTCAGATTGGCGTTGGATCCTCTGAAGGCGAATCCATTACCCTGAGTTTAAAAGACAAACTCTTTTCTATACTCACGCGTCTGGGAGAGGCGAACAAGCCATCCAATGAGTCGGAAGTCTCGGCCATCCGAGAAGCGCTCATGACGGCGGGCTATCGGCATGCCCAAGCTCCGATCCTGTTTATGGGTGCCAAGCTCTTCTCGAGCGTCCTCGCTCTTGCGGTGGCGGTACTCACCCCAGCTAAGCTGTTAGGGTTTCCAACGGTAAATGCTCAGTTGATGCTCTACGTCGGCGCAGCCTCGGCGGGATATTTCCTCCCGATGTTGTGGCTTCGTCATGCTATCAGCGGGCGGAAGGAGAAAATCCTGGAAGCTTTCCCTGATGCGCTGGATCTCATGGTGGTCTGCGTCGAGGCCGGATTGGGCCTGGACGCGGCGATCAACCGCGTGAGCGGTGAAATCAGGTTTGCTCACAAGGAATTGGCAGAAGAATTCAACTTGGTGGGACTTGAACTGCGCACCGGGTTATCTCGTGCCGAGGCGCTCAAGAATCTGAGCCGGCGTGTCGATCTGGAAGAGGTCGGCAGTCTTGTCGCCTTGTTGGTTCAAACGGAAAAGTTCGGGACGAGCGTAGGCCAGGCCTTGCGCGTCCATGCAGATTCGATGCGGGTCAATCGTCAACTCCGCGCAGAGGAGTTGGCAGCCAAACTGCCGGTAAAATTGCTGTTCCCCTTGGTGTTTTTCATTTTTCCAAGTTTGTTTGTGGTTGTCGTCGGACCTGCAGTAATAAAGATAGCCAGGACTTTGTTGCCCTCGCTGGGAAGCCACTAGATCGGAGCTTTGCCGCTGAAGCGTTCTCAACTCGACAGCGCGATGGGGTTGCTCGAAGCCCTTGTATTGCCGGATGGCGGTTTCGCGCCCAGGGGCGGCGAACCATTTCGTAGTGATGCCACGGCATGGGCCATTCTCACGCTGTTGTTCTTTGACCCTCATCATTCCCTTCTTGCCTCAGCCAGGGCTCGCTTAGCAGAAGCTCAGAAAGAAGACGG
>JAWOMO010000154.1:0-7364 GCA_033852435.1 Nitrospira sp. | reverse complement strand
AATTCGCGGTCACCGGTGGCCCTCCGTTCTATCAATGCGTGGCTGTCTCCACCTCTCCGGATGCCACGGGCTCCTACAATCGCTACGCGTTTCAATATAGCAACTTCAATGATTACACCAAATTGGGGGTCTGGTCCGACGCCTATTATGTGTCGTTTCATATGTTCAAAGGGAACCGCTATGTGGGGCCACGAGTCTGTGCGTATGACCGGGCTGCGATGCTGGGCACGGTGACGCGCCCCGTCACCCAGCAATGCGTCCAATTGAGTTCTATGTATGGTGGACTCCTACCAGCCGATCTGGATGGCACGATCGCCCCGCCCGCTGGGTCGCCAAATTTCTTCCTCGCCTTTGGCACGAACGTGCTTCAGTTCTGGAAGTTTCACGTGGACTGGACGACTACGAGTAACTCGACCTTCACGGGCCCCGCCATCATCCCAGTCGCCACCTTCAGCGAGGCGTGCAACGGCGGGGTGTGTATCCCGCAACTTGGGACGAAACAACAATTGGATTCACTCGGCGATCGCTTAATGTATCGCCTCGCCTACCGGCACTTCTCTGATGGCCATGAAGCGTTAGTGGCCAATCATTCAGTGAATAGTGGGAATGGGATCGTTGGCCCTCGCTGGTACGAACTCCTCAATCCGACCGGCCAAACTATGGCAGACGGGATCCCAGTCCTGGCTCAGCAAGGGACGTATGCACCGGACTCGACCGACCGGTGGATGGGGAGTATTGCCATGGACAAGGTCGGCAATCTCGCGCTTGGCTATAGTGTTTCCAGCGGCAGCCTGCACCCCGGTATTCGCTATACCGGTCGCGCCCCAGGAGATCCCTCGGGCTTCCTGGCGATTGAAACAAGTATTGTAGAAGGCACGGGTTCTCAGACACGAAATCTGAGCCGGTGGGGGGACTACAGCAGCATGAGTGTCGATCCCACAGATGACTGTACCTTCTGGTATACCAACCAATACTTGAAGAACGACGGCACGTTCAACTGGAGTACCCGCATTGCGTCCTTCAAGTTCAGCACGTGCCAATAAGACGGGAAGGCAGTGCTTCCGGCTGTCCGGAGGCGTATCAAAAACGATGTGAAAAATTAGGCCCGATCCGATGGGTTCACTTGAAGATCAGATAGTAGTTCTCGAAGGCTCAAAAACGGCTGATTATGGAACAACGGGGTCCGGTCTAGACCCTCCCGACCTTCAGGAAAAACGCGGCGATCCACACCATGAGGACACCCAAGATACGATTGAAGATGGCGAGATCCGGTGACATGCCGGAAGTGGAGAAGAAATAGCCCAGCACAATCAGCGCCGTACACGCCCCCGCGACGATGAAGGTCAACGATCCGAGAGGGGACCAGCGCGTGAGCCCAAGAGGGAGAACATAGAGCGCCCAGATCGCGATCCCCAAGGGAGTTATCACATCCAAGACAAACACAATCGCGGTCAACACCACGACCAATACAGTGATTGAATGATCCGCTTTAGTCGATTCGTCCATCGAAGACTTCAGCCTATGGCGTTCCTTTCTTTTCTTGCCCGGTCGATCCCCCTTTTGGTACGCGCTTGAATACCACGAGAAGCTCTCCCTGGAGGTAGGATTGATTCAGTGTCTGCATGGCCCTCTCGGCCTCTTGCGCCGTTGACCTTTCCACCTCGCCGATGCGGAGAGACTTTCCTGGAGGGTCTGTGATGACCCACGCGGAGAGAACGGTCCCAAAGGGGGCGAACAAATCGTTCAGTTGCTGGTTGGAGAACAAGAGCGGCAGTCCCTCGATCATGAGCTTGATGCCCAAGGCGTCCTCATAGGGGGAAGATTCGGACGACGAGGAGGCTAAACTTCTGCGAGCCAAGAATCAACAACGGGAGCTCCCACATGTCGTTCACCGAAGGCGCAGGAAACGCTGTCTCTCAGGCAGCGGGCCCTTGGGTGTCAGCCGTTACGGTGGTTCGAATGGCAGGAAATGCGCAGAAAGGTTTGAACAGGCGAGAGGACAATTCAAATCATCCGGAAATCGAACCACATCCTGCTCATGCTCTTAGGTGAGGAGACTTCCAGCTATATAGTAAGTGATCCTTTCCTATTTGGGCATTGCTGCCTGACTGAAAGGACCATGTGTGCTATCCATCTACACTGCTCTTATGATATTCCGATACGCTCATCGACGTGAACAACAATTGCGACGGTAAAGGATAGCAGCTGGTGGTCATCCCATCTCCCTCTCAGATCAGCGAGATTCTGTACAAGCGGGATTTTGTCACACTCCGTCAGGCCCTGAAGAACTGGAGTCCATCCGCCGTCGTACGCGTGATGGATGGGCTATCAACAGAAGACCAAATGGTCCTACTGCGGATCCTTCCTCGGGAACTCGCTGCACAAGTCTTCGAACTCTTGGATTTGCCCGGCCAACAGCAATTGCTGAAGGCGATGGGGCAGGAGGAGTCGGCCGGATTGCTGAACAATATGGCGCCTGATGACCGGACCCTCCTGCTTGAAGAGTTGCCGGCGAACATCACGAAACAACTGCTGGCGCAATTGACAGCTCAAGAACGAGCCGTCGCGGCGTCTCTGCTCGGCTACCCGGAAGGCAGCATCGGCCGCCTCATGACACCGGATTATATCGCGGTGCGAGAAGAGTGGTCGATGCAGTACACCTTGGAATACATCAGAGAGCATGGACAGGACAGTGAAACACTTTCGTTAGTGTATGTGGTGAATGAGCAGGGCGTGCTCATTGATGACATTCACATCCGGTCGCTGCTACTGGCTCCGCCGCAGCTTACCATCGCGAACGTGATGGATCATCAATTTGTGGCGTTAAGAGCCACGGACGATCAAGAAACCGCGATCGCTGTTTTTGGACGCGAACGCCGCACCGCACTGCCGGTCACCGACTCGTCGGGGGTGTTGATCGGCATTGTCACGATCGACGATGTCCTCCGCGTCGCGGAATCCGAGGCGACAGAAGATATCCAAAAAATCGGCGGCACTGCTGCATTGCACGAACCCTATATTCTCATCGGATTACAACGGATGATCTCGAAGCGTGCGGGATGGCTGGTCGTACTGTTCTTCGGCGAACTCTTTACCGCCACGGCGATGGGATTTTTTGAGAAGGAGATCGAAAAAGCGGTCGTGCTGGCTCTGTTTGTCCCGCTGATCATCTCAAGTGGAGGGAATTCCGGGTCGCAAGCCTCCACTCTCGTCGTCCGCGCCCTGGCCATCGGAGAGATCGGACTGCGCGACTGGTGGCGAGTGATGTGGAGGGAGTTCATCACCGGCTTGGCGCTGGGATCGATTCTCGGCACCATCGGGTTCTTGCGCATCACCTTGTGGTCGCTCTTCGGTGACCTCTATGGGCCGCACTGGCTGCTCGTGGCCCTGACCGTGGCCCTGTCGTTAGTCGGCGTGGTGATGTGGGGAGCGCTGTCCGGCTCCCTGTTGCCATTACTCTTGCGGCGCTTGGGATTCGACCCAGCGGTGTCCTCCGCTCCGTTCGTGGCCACCCTTGTCGATGTGACGGGGTTGGTCATTTATTTCAGTGTCGCGTATCTGATTATGCGCGGGACTTTGTTGTGAGAGGGGGCTGGGGTGACGTGGCGGTGGGCACAAAATGAGCACAGCGCGCTGGGGTTCACCCCAGCTGGCTGTGCTAATGAAATGGACCCAGCCTTCTTCCCACACGCGCCACATGCGCGGCAAGATGGGTGGTGGTAAGCGCGGCACACACTCATAGTCAGGAAGAAGGGAGGGGCTGTTATGCACGTCACGACATTGGGGATCGATTTGGCGAAGCATGTGTTCCAGTTGCACGGGGTGGATGACCGAGGGCAAGCGGTGCTCAGTCGACGTGTGCGACGCAGTAAGTTGATGGAGGTCGTGGCGAGTCTGCCGCCCTGTGTGATCGGGATGGAGGCCTGCGGGAGTGCGCATCACTGGGGTCGGGCGTTTGAACAGCACGGGCATACCGTCAAGCTGATGAGCCCCCAGTACGTCAAGCCCTATGTCAAGACCAACAAGAATGATGCTCGCGATGCGGAAGCGATCTGCGAAGCGGTCAGTCGGCCTACCATGCGATTTGTCTCGATCAAGACCGTGGAACAAGCCGATCTACAGGCGTTGCACCGCACGCGCACGCTCCTCGTGAAACACCGAACCGCCGTCATTAATCAGATTCGGGGCCTGTTGGCCGAGTATGGGTTGGTGATTGCGCAATCCCCGGAGAAGGTCCGGCCTGCGGTAGTCCGGCTTCTGGATGACGCGGAATCAGGATTGACCGTGTTTGCCCGCGAGACCTTCTCCGAGTTGTATGAGCAACTGCGGGATCTCGACTCGCGCATCGACCGGGTGACGCATCGGGTGGATGGCGTGTACCGGGCGCATCCGGTCTGTCGGAAGCTGGCCGCGGTGCCTGGGATTGGGCCGTTGACGGCCACGGCGCTGCTGGCGACTGTCGGTCGGCCTCAGGCGTTTCACAACGGCCGGCATCTGGCGGCCTGGTTGGGGTTGGTGCCTCGGCAATATTCCAGTGGGGGCAAGGAGCGCTTAGGCGGGATTTCGAAACGAGGGAGTCGGTATGTGCGAACGCTCCTGATTCATGGGGCGCGAGCCGTCGTGCAGCGTGCCGAGCGGAGGGTTGATACGCAGGGGCGGTGGCTGTGGGCGCTCAAACGCCGCAAAGGCACCAATGTCGCCGCGGTGGCCTTAGCCAACAAAAACGCCCGGGTGATCTGGGCCTTGTTGGCCCATGATGCGGTGTATCGACAACCTGCCTAGGGACAGGAAGGGGCGAACCGGTCTTCACGAGGAGAGACGAGCCGCATCATACAAGGATTCACACCGAGGAGTGCAGCGCGGAGCATCCGTGATGACACCAGAGGGACACCCAGCGCGTTCAGACCCTGGACAAATTGTCGGCCCGGACGAGGCCGTTGTGCTAATGAGGAGAACGCGCGCGTATGTCATCAAGGCCCGGACACATCGGTTGTCCATCGAGAGGCCGGATATATAAACGCAGCCCTGCATCGTATGGTTCATCGCGTGGCACCCGTCGTTGCATCGGAGGCTGGGTCCATATATAAATTTGTGCTAAAACTTCTCCAAAACGACCAGAACTAATAGAAACAACTTAAACAAATGGAACTCTCCTAACCGTTTACAATCACTAATAAAAGCGAGAAACCAGACAGAAATCAGGGTGTTAAGAAACTAGCACTTAACGGCCTCATAACCCAAAGGTCGAAGGTTCAAATCCTTCCCCCGCAACCAACGACATTTCTAATGTTCCCCCCCACGGCCAGCTTGAGCAAGCCGTCATAGCGTCCGACCATTTCCGCCTCCAGATAGCCCTCGGCTTTCGGCCTCAACGTGATCTCCCCGACCAGGCTCTTGATCTGCTCACGCATCGGCTCGATGTGGCGCTGGGGGATGTGCGCGAGGTTCTGCACAAGGGCCTCATAGCGTTCCTTGACGCGGGGCAGCAGGGCCACCACCTTGTCGAACTTCTCCGCGCCGTCTTGCAGTCGGGCGTGCAGCCGCTCGCGCTTCGCTTCAAGCGTTTCCAGTTCAGCTTTCGTGGACACCGTGACGATGCCTCGCTTGATCGCGTTCAGCAAGTTCGTGATTTCTGATTCGACCGTGGCCAGTTCCTGTTGCGCCCGACCGCGATCCGGTCCCTGCTGCCGCTTGCGCTCCGCCAAGAGGCGCGTCATTTCTTTCACGAACAGGGCGTACCGGTCTTCCGTGAAGAGTTCCCGCCGCAGCCCGTCGAGACAGCGCGCCTCCACCAATTCACGCGGCACGCGCAGCACGTTCGAGCAGGCTTTGCGATTGCGCGCCCCGGCGCAGGCATAGCGATAGGTGTCGGTCATGATGAACCGGCTCCCGCACACCCCGCAGATCAACAAGCCGGAGAGCAGATAGCGTACATTCAGCACCCTGGTGCCCGGCTGCATCGGCGGGCGCGATTGCTGCCGCGTCTGCACACGCTCCCAGAGGGCCTGGTCGATGATCCGCAGGGCGGGGAGATCCTTCTCGATCCACTCATCCTTGGGACGCAGGCGTGGCACGCGGCGCTCCGTCTCAGGATTCTTCACCCAGTCGCAGCGATTCCAGATCATCTTCCCCATATAGAGCGGGTTGTGCAGGATGCCGGTCCCCAGCTTCGCGTCCCCGTGCAAGGCGCTGGGCGACCAGGTCCCAGAGAGCCGCGTCTTGCGCTTTCGCTTATAGGCCGCGCCAGGCGCAGGCACGCCGAGCCGGTTCAATTCACCGACGATCCAGCGCGGCGACCGTCCGTCCGCGTACCACTGGAAAATCTGTCGGACCCACTTCGCCTGTACCGGATCAATCTCGCGTGTCACGGCCAGGATCTTTGGACGCCCGTATTCGTCTCGCTCGGTCGGGTGCTCTTCGGGGACATGCCGGTAGCCATACGTGCGCCCGCCGCAGTTCTTCCCTTTCAAGGCTTGGCCCGCCAGGCCGCGGTGCGTCTTCTAGCGCAGGTCGTCTAAGAACACATCGTTCATGATGCCTTTGAACCCGTACTGCGCCTTATGGCCTTTGTTCGCTGTGTCGATCCCATCGGAAACGCCGATCAGTCGAATACCCAGAAAGACCAGCAGTCGGCGAGTTTTCTCGCATTCGACCATGTCGCGGGAGAGGCGAGAGAGATCATCCACCAGCAGCACGGCGAAGCGTTTGACCTTCGCGTCATTCAGCATGTCTTTGTAGCCAGGGCGTCCATTCTCGCCCTTCGTGCCGGAGATGCCGTGGTCCGCGTAGCGCGCCGTGATCGTCCAGCCTTCGCGCGTCGCGTACTGTTCGCAGTTCCGAAATTGATCGTCGATGCTGGCCTCGCGCTGGCTGTCCGAGGAATAGCGTGCGTATAGCGCCACTCGTGTCATGGGTCAGTCCTCCTTCTCGTTCACGCCGGTCTGCTCGTTCGATTTTCTCGCGTAGATGGCGGCGATCATTCGCACTGCCTCCTTGTCTCTCATCATCGGTTTTGACGTGCTAGAACCATCTGACTCAGGTATGTCCGATCCTTCAACGCTGCTCCTTTAAGCATGAATAACACTCTTTCTTCTTTACGGTGGGCATCAACTTGTGCCTTCGGTGCACTCTCGAAGAATTCCCACATCAACCCGGAGAACCCTTCGTCTCGAAAAGATGCACAGACAAATCTTTGGGCATTCGCGATAGTTCTGATATTGACGGCTTTGACCATTGCCTCTGTTGCCGATTGATATGGTCGGCCCCAATCTCGCCACCCCGCAAAAATGGCTAATTCTTGCGTGATGGGAAACGTGACCTCGACGTTCGGAGTTTTGAGTCCGACTCCAAAGCGGGACGTTGGA
>JAWOMO010000026.1:0-6235 GCA_033852435.1 Nitrospira sp. | reverse complement strand
GTGTAGACATTGTGTAGACAGAAGGGAAATACTTTTTCCGCCCCTGCCTGTCGCGCCTCCTCCCTTTCCCGATATTTCTCGGTCTAAAAGACTTCTTGCAAAGCCTCTCCAGCTTTGAAAGAATAAGCCACATTTCTTTCAATGATAAAACGGCTTTGAAAGTCGCCTTACATTCAGAGTTTTCACGCCATGAATCCAAAAGACTTCCGCACCCCAAGCGCAGGTAAAGTCATCAGAACTGCTACAGGCTATTCAGCATTCATTCCGGCCAAGCTGCCACCCATGCTCGAATACGATAACCAGTTTGTGCTGTCGCTGTCTCGGGCCGATGCCGCCCTCAGCGAACTCTCTGGACTCGGGCGTCATCTGCCCAATCCTCACCTCCTGATCGCTCCCTATGTCCGACGCGAAGCAGTTTTGTCGTCTCGCATTGAAGGCACAAAAGCTAGCTTGTCTGATCTCTTGATCGACGAGATGGAACAATCAAAGCAGCGCACGGAAGATGACGACGTGCAGGAAGTAAGGAATTACGTGTCGGCCATGGAGCATGGCCTCGAACGGTTACACAAGCTGCCGCTCTCGCTCAGGCTTGTTCGAGAGATCCATGCGCGGCTCATGAAAGGTGTCCGTGGGGACCGCGCGACTCCAGGAGAATTTCGCCGTAGCCAGAACTGGATCGGTCCGTCCGGAAGTACAATCGAAACCGCTCCCTATGTCCCTCCGCCACCGGAATACTTGGACGAATTGTTGGGAGACTGGGAACGATTTCTCCATGAAAGGGACGTACTCCCTGATGTCGTCCAGTGCGCCATCATGCACGAGCAGTTTGAAGCGATTCACCCTTTTCTCGATGGCAATGGCCGACTGGGAAGACTTTTGATCACACTCTTTCTCATTGAGCGAGGCCGATTGCCGCAGCCCCTGCTCTACCTCTCCGCATATATAGAGGCTCACCGCCAAGACTACTATGATCTTTTACAACGAGTCAGAACACACGGAGACTGGATGAGCTGGCTCCGCTTCTTTATTGCCGGGGTAACAGAAATCGCCCTTGAAGCAGTGGGGCAAGCTGGTCGTCTGATGGATCTTCGTGAAAAGTTCCGTGCTCGTCTTCGCGACAAAGCAAAAGCATTGGCGCTGCTGGACGAACTGTTCCTTAACCCTTATATGTCCGTCTCACGGGCTGAACGAGTTCTGAAGGTCTCCAACCCCACCGCTCGGCAAGCCGTAATGCTCCTTCAGCGAAAAGGGATGTTGGAAGAAATTACAGGGCGCACGTGGGGAAGGCTGTACCTGGCAAAACCGATTATGGACACAATCGAGTTAAAGGGGAAGGACCGCTAACGAAAAAGTTTGAATTTATCATGAAAGAATCCTTACCGGTAAGAAAGCGCCTCTACAACATTCAAGAAGTATCCGAGTATACCGGACTTTCAGTCCATACTCTTTACACCATGGTCAGCCAACGCCGTATCCCTTATGTGAAAGCAGGTCGGCTGACCAAGTTTGACCTTATCGCTATAGATGCGTGGATCGATAGGAATTCAGTTAAGCCCCTTGAGGCTACAAGAACTGGATGAGAAGGAGCCTCTGGCAACTGTTGAAGCAATGCACCCTACAGGACAATCAGCCCTGGCAGCGACTGGACTCCACAATGCAGCGTACTGTTCGTCCATCCTCAGTGGAACCAGCCACAAAGCTTGTTGTTTCAAGCTATACCCATAGCCGATCTTTTCCCTCAGAAATCTAACCGCCAACGAAAGGCCAGCCCAGAACGAAACAAAGCTCACTGTTGGAATGGGTCCGTTCGCAACAAGGTCGTCTTTCCAGTGAAGACATCCGCCACAAGGCTGTCCAGGCATATGAGACGATGTCAGAACGCCAAAATGGCTGGTTCCACCAATTCCTACCCACCCTTGCGAAGCTTTCTGCACTTCCCATCTGGACGGAATATGATCAGTGCCGATTAGAACCGAGTCGGCCAATGGACGCAACTGCCTGAAAGTAGCCTCTACAACTCTTTCAGAAAAACCGAGGAGATTTTCACCTGCATAAGATGAAACAACGTGCACTTTGCCTGCCCCAACATCAGATCGCCGGGTTAGCATGTTCCTATTAAGATTCGTATGATCTGTGATGTCGGCATCAAACACGCGACCATTCATAGTTACGCCAGGAATTCGGAAGAGCGCAAAGAGCAAGGCCTGGTTTATGGCCCCAGCGCTAATAAAGTCGCACGAATCGAATTCAAGATTCTCGGGAATGGAACATTGACTACCAAAATCCCATAATGCTTTTGGCGTGACCATCGTCAGAAGATTTTCAAACCGGTGTGACGTTGGCTGTAACAGTCGGACAACGGCTTTGAATACCTCGCCTGCAGCAAGTGCAGCTGCTGCCATGCTTCCTACAGGCCAAGAATCCTTCCACCGTGTTCCGCGCACCTGAATTGGTATTATTTCCCCAACCCAGGGGCCGCCGACGAGTCGCCAAGAAGGAATCCCAAGATAGGCATCGGGGGCGTCTCCCAACACAAACGCCAAATCTGGCTTGTCCGGCATGCCTTCATGCACAATAGAGCCAGGAATCAAGTCATCCCCAAGATCGACCAATCCTTGCTTAAGAAAGTTTCCACGTAGCGGAGGTTGTTTCCCTACCGTAGATATTTCCGGGACATCAAGAAACACCTGTACCCCCATACGCGCAATGAGGGACACGAATGTTACAAGAGCCGTTTGCCCAGAATGTGATGCTAGATTGCGGCTATCGGCCTTACAATGGACACGAAACCCTTGGAACGCTTCGATGATTCGCTCGTAACCGATGTCTTCTGAAACTAGGTCACGTACCAGGAGAACCATCCGATCGAGTTCATGTGTCTGATTCATTGAGCACCTCCAGAATAGAAGTTATTGGTACCTGTGCCCAGGCACCATCTTTCTGTAGGACCCTGCCCATATCTTGGTGAGATCTATGGGATCACGAGCAAAATTTGGCACGACTAATGAAATAAATCCCTCTATTAGAATCTGATAGAAGTAATAGAGTGCGCTAAACTCGCTGATCCAAAGAACAAAACGGGGAAACCTTCGCAAAATCAAGCCAGGTGTCAGAAATCTTTCTTTCACCCTTTTAACGCGAGAGGCGCTGGGTTCGAGGTGTGACCGATTTTGTGACCAGACTAGGCAGGAACTGAAAGGAAACAATAGAAAAGAACAGAACCAAAAGAACTCTCCAAGGCCTCGGCATCGCTGACTATATTGGGGAAACCATCGAAATAGCGAACCTCTCAGAAACCGCCTGTTGATCCCTCTTCATCAGCGGGCCGTAGGTTCGCCCTACACGGCCCACCACACAGAACCTCGTTTCTGCCGGCGGCTATTCGGGTATAGCCTCTCATTGGCGCGGCCGGATAAACATCTCAACTAGCTCGTTTCGCTTGATAGCTTGCTTGCACGAACAGGAAGCCTGTAGTACAGTGGCGTCATACAAAGACACGAGGTGACATAATGCCGCTCACAGTGCGCGTCGACGTGAAAACGGAACGGTTGATCCAGCGGCTCGCGCGGAAGCGGGGTCGGAGCAAATCGGAGGTCATTCGAGACGCGATCGGTGTCTTGGCGAGGCGCATTCAAGAACAGGAGGAGGGCGAGCGTCCCTATGAAGCCGTTCGAGATCTGATCGGCAGTGTCCATGGGGGTCCTCCTGACCTTTCCGTGCGAACGGGCGAGCAGTTTCGGCGGATGGTCCACGCCAAGCGTGGCGGGATCTGAGCATGATCCTGGTGGATGCCGGTCCGCTTATCGCATTGATTCACGCCGACGATCGGCACCACGCACGCTGCGTGGCCGCCTTGAGGGGATTGACTGAGCCGCTCGGGACCGTCTGGCCGGTCCTGACCGAAGCGATGTACCTTTTGAACTTTTCCTGGAAGGCGCAAGAAGCGCTGTGGGAAATGCTCGACCGGCGTGTGGTCGTGTTGCTCCCACTGGAAAGCGAAGAGTTGTCTCGGATGAGAGAGCTTATGAAGAAATACAAAGACCTTCCGATGGATCTGGCCGATGCGGCGCTGGTGGCCGTGGCGGAACGGGAAAAGATCCGACGCATTTTCACGCTCGACCGCCGGGACTTTGAGGTGTATAGACCGGCACGACTCGGCCGCTTTATTCTCCTTCCCCAGTAGTTGGACCGTGGCGTTCGGTCCTCGACCCTCCCATGCGCCATCCGCTCCTGTTCCTCCGCTCGATGCTATCAGCCATCGGCTCTGTAACCCCTCGCCCCTTGCCTCGTGCCTTCTCTTCAGAATACTTGCATTCGTCTCTCGGCGAATCTCCCATCGTTTCACGCATAACGCATGACATTTCTCGCGTGAGGCCTCACGCCTACCTGGTTGAATTGATTGATGGTCTTTAACTCTACGGGTTCAGGGAAGGTCAGGCCACCGAGCGTGTTCGCGAGAGCAAACCATCCACCCTTCGCCGCCACACGCGACGCGACCAATGAATGGTCTTCAACAGAAAAGGAATCCCCATGAGCCACATTGCTGAAGTGAATCTCCTGGTCCAGGACCTCGACGCCCTCCAACGCGCCTGTCACCGACTCGGTCTCGAGCTCGTGCGCCATCAACAGACCTACCGCTGGTACGGGACGTCGGTGAGAGATCATCCGCTCCCGACCGGCTTTGCCAAAGACGACCTTGGCACATGCAAACACGCCATCCGAATTCCCGGCAATGACCACGCCTACGAGATCGGGATCGTCACGAGCGTTCCCTTCGCCGGCTCATAGATAAGCTCGGTCGGAGTTGTGAGCACGGCATCCCACATGCGGGTGTAGGAACGGATGAGCCAGATGACCATGATCACGAGGGCCAAAATATGTGGGGTGAGCCCTACGCGTCGATTGACCGGCTCCGTGCTGAACCAGACAAATGCGACGGTGCCGAGGAGAAGAACTAAGAACAATACAATAAGGAAAAGTGTTGCGGCACGGGTCATTGGACTGAACGTGTAGCGCTTCATCGCTTTCTCGGCTACATGCCAGGCTAGCATGAAGGACGTTTCAGACTGCACCTGTGATGAGCACCTGGGTCCTCATCAGGCACTTTCACGAACTGGTTCAAGGATTAACGTGACGAGAGTGTTAGCAATCCGTGGTAAGCGTAGCTGTTAACGAACCGTGCGTCAAAAGAAACGGTCGTTTGGAGACGGGATGACGCGTGGGTAGGGTCCCCTTCCTGGACGAGCTTCGCAACTCCGATGCGCCAGGCCGTTGTCAACGGAGTGAATGACTGGGTCTTCTATAGCCCAGGAAGACAGGATTGTTTCTGGTCGGTCTTGAGCCGATGCGCTGACTCGAGAACATTGAGCTCAGGCCGCATCCTTCTTGATCCGGACTTCAGCCCGATGGCCGGTCGCAGCAAGTACCCGGATCAGCACATCCGTAGAGACCCCGTGCGTATTTCCGTTCGCAATCGCGGTGACCCGCGTTCTTGATGTCCCGGCGCGCTTCGCGATCTCGGCGTGCGTCAGTCGCCCGGCCTGAATAATCTTCACCAGAGTGACGGTCAACTCCGAACGAAATTCCATTTCGGCCGTGTCGACCTTCGAGAGACCCAAGGCGCGTCCCAGTTGATCGGCGGTCCGAACGGTCACCATCTTGCCGCCATTAGCTTTGCGCATGCAGCACCTCCCGAAGTCGCTGTTGACCGATCGCAATTTCACGCGCGGGCGTCTTCTGTGTCGTTTTCTGAAATCCATGAAACACGACAATCCTGTCAGCTAATTTAGCCACGTCAAACACCCGTACAGTTGTTCTGGCGCCTTGAACCCGGAGCTCATGCACACCCGAGCCGACCACTGGCAATGGCCGACTAAGCGGAAGACCGAGGCTGACGCCTTTCTGCAGGTCACGGAGGGCTTCGCCGATCTCTCGCCTGATATCTGACTCCTGCTCCCGGATGAATGCCAGTGCCTTCGGATGAAACGAGACAGACTTCACGGCCGAGTATGTCCTAAATTCAAGACATTGGCAAGAGGTGACAGGAGCCTTCACCCTATCGGGACCTCGAGCGACGGCGATTGGTCTGCCCTGACCTGTTAAGATCCCCTTATTGGACGATATTAGAACTGCCTTCGGCTGGTGGTCTCAGCCGCAGTAGCGCCTACTCGCCTCCTGGTTCAGCGTGGATGATCCGCTTCGCGCCTCACGAGACGCCTCTAACCCTCCTTGTCAA
>JAWOMO010000022.1:0-191729 GCA_033852435.1 Nitrospira sp. | reverse complement strand
GGGGTTGCCTGTCGTGGTCGCCAATCCTCGGCAGGTGCGGGACTTTGCCAAGGCAACGGGGAAACTGGCCAAGACCGATCCCCTCGATGCGCAGATCCTCGCCCATTTCGCCGACGTCATCCGTCCCGTGCCCCGGCCGTTGCCGGATGCGCAGACGCACGCGCTCGCCACCGCCATTCGCGAAAGTCCTGTCTGGCGAGAGAACGACGATCGGCTACGCACGGTGCCAGGGGTGGGGCCCGGGCTTGCCCGGACGCTGATTGTGGACCTCCCCGAATTGGGGACCTTGAACCGGAAGCAAATTGCCGCACTCGTTGGGGTCGCCCCCCTGAACCGCGATAGCGGAACGCTCCGCGGAAAACGCACGGTGTGGGGCGGCCGCGCGCATGTCCGGGCCGCGTTGTACATGGCGGCCCTGGTGGCGTCCCGCTGCAATCCCGTCATTGGCAGCTTCTACCAACGCCTGTGCGACGCGGGCAAAGCCAAGAAGGTGGCGCTCACCGCCTGTATGCGAAAGCTGCTCACCATTCTCAACGCCATGGTGAAGCATCAGACGCGCTGGAATACGAATGAGATCGTGTGCCCTTGACAGTGGAGACAGTTGCTACTCCAGCCAAAGTTTGAGTTTCGCGCAAACCTTGGTCCTATTTGGCCTGAGTGAGTTCCAGTAGGACTGAGTAAGGTTGTGATCGCGCCTTCCTAAACCGCGGGCCTTCGGTCCAATCCTGACCAATTCCAAGAAGACCAGACCGGTGGCCTCAACCATCTGGTCAGTAAAGGCTGAGTAAGTACTCATGCAAAGGGGTTCCAGCACACTCGAAGCACACCACTCTGTCGCGTGGATCGCATCTTAAGAACAATCACAGGTTTGTTCAGTGACCTGCGGAGAGTCAATCCGCGTGTGCCCGTGCGGTCGTGGCCATCGCCACGAGCGCACGGGATCGGCAACGTTTCCGCTCCTCTGATCAGAGGTGAACGTCATGCATCCCACGCGCAGCTCGTATTATCATACATACGGGCAAGTGGGATCGTTGTGGTTATAGCCAGGGGGCCGTGCCACGGCACGAAGAGCCTATGCGCGCGTGGCTGATGGATTCAGTGAAGGGTGTTGAATCGCTCCAGCTTGGGGAGGTAGCGGATCCTCAGCCAGGCCCGGCACAGTTGCTGTTGAGAGTGCGAATGGCCGCGCTGAATCCCGCGGATGCCTTTCTGGCAGAGGGGATGTATCCAGCCCATCCGCCGCTGCCACACATTCTCGGACGTGACGGAGTAGGGGATGTGCTGGCTGTCGGGCCCGGCGTGGACAATGTCCGGGTGGGTGAGACCGTGGGAATTCTCCGCTGCAACGTGGGAGTAGAAACGTGGGGAACTCTGGCTGAGGAAGTCGTTGTTCCCATGGATAGCGTGACCCGAGTTCCCCACGGCTGGTCCCTCGAAGAGATGGCGGGCGCGCCGCTGGTCTTTCTGACCGCTTGGCAGGCTCTGACGCAGTGGAGCAACCCTCCGGTGCCTCCACCGGCCGGCTCTGTCCTCCTCGTGACCGGTGCGTCAGGCGGCGTTGGGGTGGCGTCCGTGCTGCTTGGGAAATCGATGGGTCTCACCGTCCTGGCCTTGTCACGCAGTGGCGAGAAACGAACCAGGTTGAAGTCGCTGGGGGCGGATTTCGTGTTTGATCCAGTGGACGGAAAGCTGGTGGAGGCCGCGAAGGCGGCGATCAATCCGAAGCGAGTGAACCTCGCCGTCGACAGCGTGGGAGGCGAGCTATTCAGTCGAGTGATTGCCCTGCTTGACTCTGGTGGCGATATCAGTGTGGTCGGCAGGAGTGGGGGAGCCGTGCCGGAGTTCAACACCGCGAGCCTGTTGTTCCGCCGCATTCGGATCGGCGGGGTTTCGGTCAGCGACTATTCGGCACAGGCAGCACAGATGGTGTGGGAAGAGATCGTTAGCCGACTGGATGCCATGGGACAACGACCGCAGGTGGACACGATCGTCCCGTTCGAAGAGGTAAACAGGGGATTCGTACGATTGGCCCAGGGACCGATGGGAAAGGTGCTGGTGCGCGTGGCCGGTTAAGGCCACCCGAGTTTTCGAATGGTCGGAGGTCCCCCCACATAGAGAAGGGGCAACTCCACGTCCGTGAAGAGGCGGCAGACGACCTTGACGACGCTGAAGGACTGATCGGGCCAGTCAACAGCAACCACGGCGCGCATGGCAGATTCCTTAGGGGAAAGGCTTGTCAACCGTCGCTACCCATCGAGCTGAACGAGCAGGCGTCTTTGGGGCGACGGCCGCACGTCAAGGCGAAACCAATCAGATCCAATTCGATGTCATTCGGAAAGATGACGGTTGCCACCGACAGCAGGGGAGAGATACTCACGGAGGCCGCGAGAGATGATCCCTCTGGACAGCCACCCATAGTCGCCTTCGACGGCCTGTCGGCCGATGGCCGCAACCTTATGATCCTGATTGTGCCCCCGCAGTTCATCGATCGCGCGATCGATTCGTACTTTAGCGGCCGCGGCAAACTGATCCACCAGCTCCCAGATTTGTTCGTTGGCCTCGGTACGTGCGGGTGAAGATGCCTCCAGTACGATCGTCGCCATCGTAAGGAGATCTTCCCCAATCATTTCAATGCGAGTTTGTCGACCCTGATCATCTCGGAGCTGTTGACCGTGGCGGACCATCGCCCAGAAGACGGCGGAGGCCAGACCGCGACTGGACTGTTCCACATAGCCGAGCAAATGAGCGACTTTCGGATGGCGGAATTCAGTTCGCTCCGGGAGCGCTCTGCGCCGCCACAGGTTCATGTACCAGGGTGCGTAAAATCGAGCGAGCTTGAGCAACTCGACGAACCTCTCACTCGCGCTCACTCCTTCATCCAAATATCGACCTGCGCGATCCAAATGCGGACTTAGTCCTTCCCGGGCGACGAACGGACGCAAGATATCCGTCGCCCCCTCCCCAATCCGATACATCTCCGCGTCACGAACCAGCTGTTCGATGCCGAATGCCGGTTCTCCACGGACCCGCTTTGAATCCGCTGTTTCGTAGCCCATTCCTCCGAAAAGGATCTGAGCATCTTTCAGAAATTGTATTGTGTGTTCCGAACAGAATATCTTGGCGATTGCCGCCTCGATCCGGACGTCATAAGCATGCTGGTCAGCCATGCGCCACACAGAGAAAGCGAGCGCTTCCATCGCAAAAAGATCCACGGCCATATGACCCAGCCTCATGCGCTGGGTCTGCCGCTCGCTGAGGGGTTTCTGGAACGTCAGTCGCTCGTTCGCCCGATCAAGTGTCGGCTGCCAGGCCTGCTTGGCCATACCCAGGCAAATGGCCGGAATGCTGATCGCTCGACCGACATTAAGAATGGTCAACGCGTACCTGAGCCCTCGACCGACTTCACCGATGACGTTAGCCGCCGGGATGTGGACATCGGTGAAGGTCATGTAGGCGTTCTCGATGCCTCGGCAGCCCTCAAACTGGCACCGTTGCCGGACCCGCACCCCGGGAGTTTCCATATCAAGGATGAAGGCGGTGTGAACCGGCCCGTCTGCGTCCTTGCCTTCCGGGATCGGAACCCACAGTGGTTGGCCGTTGTGCATGAGCCGTTTCGCCGGCACCCGTGCGATCAATGTGACATAGCGGGCGATGGAACCGTTCGTGCACCAGAGCTTCTCGCCGTTCACAACGAATGCCGTGCCGCTGGAATCCAACACCGCTTCAGTCCGAATATTAGCGGCATCAGACCCGGTGATCGATTCAGTGAGCGCGAAGGCCGAGATGGCTTCTCGGGCGACGAGCGGCAAGTACTTGTGTTTCTGTTCTTCGCTACCGAACAGAAGTATCGGCATGGCGATGCCGATTGACTGCGGCACCGCGACGGTCAGGGCCAGAATGTTGCTCCAACTTGCGATGAGCATGAGGGCTCGACCGTAGTTCATATAGGAGAAACCGAGCCCTCCATATTCTTTGGGGATTTTCATGCCGAACGCGCCGAGTGCGAACAACCCCTTCAGTACGGAATCGGGAATCTTCGTCGTCCGTTCAATCTCATCCGGATCGACGTGCGTCTTGAGGAAGGTTTCCAGCTGCGGGCAAAAGCGCTCCCAAACAGCGATCTGTTCCGGTGATTCTTCAGGCGAGAGCAGGAGCGAGAAGTCAGGCCTCCCGACGAAGAGACCTGCCATGAAACTATGACCGGTCATCCGCTCTCGGGCTTCTTCGATTCGTTCGAGGCCTTTGAACAGGGACGCCATAGGGTCCTCATATTAATTTGCGGCTTGTTGTAGGAGGGACCGTTCCTGAAGCTCCTCAAATCGCGCCGTGAAGTGGCGCAACATTGGTGCTTCATAGGTCAAGCGGAGACCATGGATCATCTCGCGCTGCCGGTACAGCTCGATGATCGATTCTGCGACATAGGTGATCTGCATATTCGTATAGACCCGGCGCGGAATAGCCAGCCGCACCATCTCAAGTGCCGGATGGATCGTTCGACCGGTTGCCGCATCTTTCTTGCCGAACATCACTGTACCGATTTCGACTCCCCGGATGCCGTAGTCCCGATAGAGAGAGATGGCCAACGATTGGGCGGGAAAATGATCTAGCGGAATATGTGGCAAGAACTCCTTCGCGTTGAGATAGACGGCATGTCCCCCGATTGGTTTAAGAATAGGCACTCCTGCTTGGTCCAATAGCTCTCCCAAATAGCGGACCTGTCCGACCCGGAAGTTCAGATAGTCTTCATCCAACACTTCGCGGAGTCCTCTGGCCATTGCTTCCAGATCACGGCCTGCCAATCCACCATAGGTCGGAAAGCCTTCGACCAGGATGAGCATGTTGGTGATGTCTTGCGCCCACTGATCATTGTTCAGGCTGAGAAACCCCCCGATGTTCACCAGGCCATCCTTTTTGGCCGACATGGTACAGCCGTCCCCGTAGCTGAATAGCTCTTGTGCGATGTCAAAAACCGACTTGCCCGCGTAACCAGGCTCGCGTTCCTTGATGAAAAAGCAGTTCTCGGCGAAACGGCAGGCATCGAAGAAGAGAGGAATGCGGTAGCGGCTCAGCAGCACACGGGTCTGCCGGATGTTGCCCAGAGACACCGGTTGCCCTCCGCCGCTGTTGTTGGTGATCGTCAGCATGACCAACGGAATGCAGCTTCGTCCGACACGATTGATCGTGTCCTCCAACCGGACAAGATCCATGTTTCCCTTGAACGGCAAGTCGCAGCTCGGGTCATAGGCCTCTTTGACCACCAGATCCAACGCCTGGGCTCCCTGATGCTCTATGTTCGCTCGCGTGGTGTCGAAATGAATATTGTTGGGAACGCACATGCCTGACTTCACCACCGTGGAAAACAGAAGATTCTCCGCCATGCGCCCCTGATGCGTGGGGATCACATGCTTATAACCAAAGATGGATCGCACCGTCTTTTCGAAGTGGTAGTAGTTCTTGCTGCCGGCATAGGACTCGTCTCCGAGCATCAAGCCCGCCCACTGGTGATCGCTCATGGCCGATGTGCCGCTGTCGGTCAAGAGGTCGACGTACACGCTCTCGGCCGGCAGCTGGAACAGGTTGTAGCCGGACTCGCACAGGAGTCGATCCCGCTCCTCGCGCGTCGTGCGTCGGATCGGTTCCACCACTTTGATTTTGAACGGCTCGGAAGGAAATTTCATGCAACCGACCTCTTGAACCGTGCCAATTCCATGTTAAAGGCCTGCGGGCCTCCATACTCAAAGACATACCGCGTCATGTCAAAGAGAGGAGCAGGATCCAAATCGCGGAGCAAATCCGGCTTCCATGTGATCTCCAACTGGTTGATCATCGTCAGAGCGGTCGGCACGCCGACCACGCCCAGCTGGACCTGGCCGTACGATTGAGAAAAAATAAGAATCTCTCGGTCAAAAATGGCTGCGTTGAGGTCCCTCGCGGCTCCTTGGGCTTTATAATCTTCTTCGAACCGTTGGAAGGCGGGTGCTCGTTCAAGCTCTTCGCGGAACGCAAAGAAAATTGTGATGCCAGCCCGCTGCTGGTCGTCCATGACCTGGATGGCATCAGCTACGACCGGATCCTGTTGCAATTGCTCTTGCGTCAAGACCAACAGGCGGCGAATGACGACTCCGCGCTTGGCCGCTTCCTGATTGGCCAGGAGATAGCCCGGATACAGGGCTTCGCCTTTTTTCCAGATGTTCCAGCGCTCCATGATCGCGTCGATGGAATGATCGGCCGTCTGAACAAGGCGGACCGCCTCGGCGTTCGCCTCTGCGCCTTGATAGGTTAACGTCTGCGTTTCAAGCTGGCGAAGTTCCTGTCCGATCGCTTCGACCTTACGTGGAATGTACTTGGGAGTCTTCGGAACGTGGAGCATGACGTCGACGGCTGTCAGCGCCAAGGTCCAGTATTCCTTGGCTGAGGAGGGAGCCTTGTCCTTCTGCGCAATCAGCAGAAGTTCTACCGGATTTTTGTTGAGGAGTTTGGCAATCTTGATGCAGAGCTCGGGTTTCGGGATCTTGAGACCGCGTCGCATGAGATTGGCTTCCGGCTGGGCGATGCTCAGTTTCTCTGCCAACGCGTAATCGCTACTGAGATCGAACCGTTCCTTGATGGCCTCAAGATACTTTGCAATTTCGGACATGCACTGCTCCTCTCAAGCGTTGGTCGAAAAGTTTTCGCGCTAAGACATCATGCTGCGTGAGAGTGGCTCCTCTGTGGTTCACGGTCGGGAGACCCGCTACGCTCTAACCCCATCCAAAAACCCTCGAGATACCCGAGGACAGTATTCACGCCGCACCGGAAGTCTGCTTTCCCCTGATCGGACATGCCATCGCTTGTCGTACCCTGCAGGGCAGCCACCGCATGTTCCATCGCCTCCTCATGTGTGGATTCGAGTTCTCGATGAAAGGTGAAATAAGTCATGTCCATGCGAGAGTAGTTGGTGGATTTCAGAGAGGTAAGACCGGGGATCAGGCAATCCCACATGGTGATAGCCATGTTTTCAAGGCCAAAGGATGCGCCTATGGCTTTGGCGTGATTGCCGTCACTGTACAAACGTTCCATCCCCTCGATGTAGGCGCGGGTCGAGGGCAGCATTGGGCGAGACATGGCCTCATGCACATCGATGCCGATGGATCGCAAGAAGTCTCGATATAAGAGCTCGTGGCGATGTTTTGTCTGTCCATCGCCCAACTCGGAGTACAGAACCTTGGTCAGTTCATCGGCAACATTCTCGTCCTCGGTGTTCACGAGTTGAGACACCAGAATTTGAGGGAAGAAGCGGGCAAAGCTATAGAACTCGATGGCGAATTCCTTCAACTCTGCGTCCGTCAAATTTCCCCGTTGAAAGCGATCGAGATACGAATTGTTGATGGCCCCGTGTCCAAGTACGAGGCTTCTCATTTCTTGATAGAACGTCATTGGTCACCTCCCATAGATAGACAAGAAAGCGCATGGGCAATTGGAAGTGACGAATAAACCCTCTTGCGCTCCACGTGGATGATATAACTTTTATATTTCGTTATCAACTATTGCTCACAGCGGAACACAACATACAACAAATCTAATCAAGAATATTGGCACTCGTTATGCATATTCGCACTGTTACATATTTACATGAATAATACAGATTTCATATTGAGCAATTGTAAATCTATGTTATATTGTCCTTGCTCGAAGGTCTGATACGAACCGGGATGGATATGGATGATGGTGTCATGAAGCAAGAATGAATTCCGCCCCGGGGGAGAGGAGGCGTTACCATGGACCAAACAACGGGGATTGATCACATTACGCTCTGCGTAGAGGATCTCGATGCGGCGGAATTTCTGTTCACCAAGATTCTCGGTTTCGAAGTGATCTGGTCGGCTCGCGATGTAGGCAGCGACAAGTCGTCGATGGATACGGTCGTCGTGCAGCGAGGCGCCGCCAGAGTTGCGCTTATGCAAGGTCGAGATAAAGCAATGAAGTCTCAAATTACCGAGTTTATTGAGAAGTACGGGCAGGGTGTGCAGCACTTCGCTCTCGAGGTTGATGATATTCAGGCCGTGTGTCGTGAGTGGGAAACGCGCGGCGTGAAATTCAGCGGGCCATTGAAAGAAGGGCGAGACGGGTTTGGACCGCTGAAGCAGCGGTTTACTCATCCACTTTTCAAAAGCGGCGGGTTGTTCATCGAGTTGACCCAGCGAGCGCACGGAACGGAAAAAGCGAAGACTTTTGTCCGGAGTACGGTTGAAGCGCTCTACAAAGACATTGAAAGAGACCAGGCCTCCGGCGTTGAACGGACGATCATTGACTACCAATCACCCACGGTTCCCATTACAAAGAAGACGATGAAGCAGGCGTCATGAACGGAGTCTGACTCTGGGGAGGCCGTCATGTATCTCAACAAACAAGGCAAAGTTCCCAATCAGGCTCACGTCGGGATTCCTGAAGGGCTCTTTGAGGAGGAGCATGGGCGAGAAGGGTTTGCCGGCCCGGTGTCGCATTTGTATCGAACACATCCACCCACGGGGTGGGTGAAGATTGACGGGCCGCTGAAGCCGCGGGCCTTTACTTGTACCCAGCTCTCCACGACGAGCCCATCACATGCAAGTGACCAACAGACTCTTGTGATGCAAAGCCAGGATGTGCGCCTTCATGTTTCGTATCGTGCGGAGACGATGCGCTATTTCGTTCGTGATGCGGACGCAGACGAAGTGTACTTCGTCCATCATGGCAGGGGGAGATTCGAAACGGACTATGGAACGCTGTCATACGAACCGGGCGATTATGTGGTGATTCCCAAGGGCACAACCTATCGAACTCACATCGATGCCGGTCCTTCCCTTTTTCTTGTCATCGAAACCCCCGAACCTATCACGGTGCCGGATCGCGGGCTGCTCGGCCACCACGCGCTTTTTGACAAGGGGGTTCTTGTCGCGCCTGAGCTCGGCACCGTGGAGCCTCCGGAGACGCAGGGCCAAGAGTGGGAGGTCCGCATCAAGCGACAAGGCGACTCGACGCGGGTGATTTACCCCTTCTATCCAATGGACGTGATGGGGTGGAAAGGAGACTTGTGGGCCGTCAAGTTGAACGTGCGTGATTTCCGGCCGGTCACGAGTGCACGCTACCATTTGCCGCCGAGCGTCCATGTGACATTCAGAGCCGGTGGGTGCCTCATTTCAACCTTCGTTCCAAGACCATTGGAGAGCGATCCTGAGTCACTTCGCGTTCCGTTTTACCATCGCAATACGGACTATGATGAAGTGCTTTTCTATCATCAGGGAGAGTTCTTCAGCCGCGCCGGGATACAGCCAGGAATGCTGACATTGCACCCACAGGGGATCCACCACGGCCCGCAGCCGCAAGCGGTGCAAGCCAGCAAGGGGAAGACTCAGACGAGCGAAGTGGCAGTGATGATCGAATCCAAGACGCCATTCACGGTAATGCCGGAGATGGAATCAGTGGAGCTGAAGGACTATGCGCTGAGTTGGAGTCGCCGATGAAACTGGTCAGTTTTCGGATCACAACTCCTGTTGGCACATTCACAAGGGTGGGTGCGATTCACCGCCAGAACGTTGTCGACCTGAACATGGCCTATACGCGGTGGTTGGGTGACCAACGCGAAGCGCAGCCGTACCGTTTGGCCAATGCTCAGGTGCCTTCAACCATGTTGGAATTTCTCGAAGGAGGATCGTCGACAATGGCGGCTGCCCGGCGAGCATTCGACTATGTGGTCACGCTCGGTCCTTCGAGTAAAGGCCCGTCTGGCGAGACGGTCTTTTACGGGACCAGCGAGGTTAAGACTGCCGCTCCGCTTCCGAATCCTACTTCGCTCAGGGACTTCATCGCTTTTGAAGACCACATTGCCGCCACCTCGAAGAAGCGGGGCCAGCCGATTCCGCCAGAATGGTACAAAGGACCCGTCTATTATAAGGGGAATCACCGGACCATCATCGGGCCGGAGGAAGACCTGTCCTGGCCTTTGCACACGAAGAAGTTGGACTATGAGTTGGAATTGGCCTGTGTCATTGGACGCAAAGGCGAAGACATCCCTGAACAGGAAGCGCAAGACTACATTGCCGGCTATACAATCATGAACGACTTCAGCGCTCGCGATATCCAGTTTCAAGAGATGGCTTGCCGGTTGGGTCCGGCGAAAGGCAAAGATTTTGCGACGGCCTTGGGCCCGTGCCTCGTCACTCCTGATGAGATTGCAGATCTCGACGCATTGACGATGGTCGCCAGGGTAAACGGAGAAGAATGGTCGCGGGGGCGGTTCGGGACAATCCACTGGTCCTTCCCGCAAATGATCGCACATGTCTCTCGCGGCGAAACGATCTATCCGGGCGACGTGTTCGGCTCGGGAACCGTAGGCGGGGGGTGCGGCCTTGAAATGGATCGCTACTTGAATCCGGGAGACGTGGTCGAGCTAGAAGTTCAGCCTATCGGCGTCCTGAGGACGAGGGTGGTGGGTGCGACCAGGAGGGAAGGGGTATGAGCGTTACCATGGTCGAGCAGGCGCTTGCCGAGTTGGTGGAGCGCCACCAGAAACTCTACGACGGACCGGCGATCGATACCAAGCTCGAACCGGTTGTTCGAGCCGGTTCACATACCGGGTTTACCAATCGGGATGTCCTCCGCGTCCTCCGAATGTCCCGTTCGGTGTTCTTCGAAACTCACGTGGAGGCGGTGTCGGGCCATCACACGGCCACATATCTGCGGTTCGAATCCATCGCTCGTTTCCCGGAGCTGATTAAGCAACTGGCCCAGGATATGGCCGAGTGGATCGGACGGACGTTTCATCACGATCCGATAACAGGCATCGTGGCCACCACCTCAGCCGCAGAGTTACTCGCCCAAGGGATCGCGGATCAACTTCACGATACAATGCAGTTGCGCGTGGCGTTGACGCCCTATAGCTGCGAGACGGGGCGGATCGGGACGGACATCACGAGCGGCGCGATCAAATCCGGCGAACGATTCCTGGCGCTCAACGATGTCACCACACGTGGCAATTGCGTGAGCAAGCTCGGGAAAGTGATCACCGACAACGGGGGGCTCCTGGCCGGGATGATGGTCTTCGCGCGCCGCGACAGCGGCCAGTTCCCACTGATGAACGAATTGGTTGCGCGCTATCCCTTCTACTGGACGACGGATCTTGATATGCCGCAATGGGAGCCGACGATCTGTCCCTTGTGTCGAATGAACAAACCGTTGCTAACCTGGAAAGACATGCCCGAACTCTAACGCTCGTTCCATCACTCTGCGAGGAGGGATACATGGATCTGGCAGACGTGACAAAGGAGATCAAGCGAGCCGATCTGCTCCAAATGTACTACTACCTCCGGCTCACCAGGGCCCTGGAGGATCGAGTGACGGCGCTCTACCGGCAAGGACGCATCGTGGGCGGGTGCTACACCAGCCACGGGATGGAGGCCATCGCAGTTGGCTATGCCTGCGCCCTGGAGCGAGATGATGTCATCGCCCCTTTTCATCGAGACATGGGGGCCTTTCTCGTTCGCGGATTCACGCCCGGAGAAGTTCTTGCCCAATACCTCGGTAAACGAACTGGACCGACTAAAGGGAAAGACGGCAATGTTCACATGGGGGATCTCAAGCGGGGCGTGATCGGCTTCGTCAGCCACTTGGCCGACAATCTGCCGGTCGCAACCGGCGTGGCCCTGGCGTTCAAGATCCGAAGCGAATCTCGTGTTGCATTCGCGGGGACCGGCGACGGTGGAACCAGTCGCGGCGACTTCCATGAAGCGATGAACTTTGCGGCAGTGCGCAAACTCCCCGTCGTGTTTTTCTGCAACAACAACCAATATGCCTACTCGACGCCGCAGCGCTTGCAGATGGCGGTCTCTGATGTGGTCGATCGGGCCAAGGCGTATGGCATGCCCGGCGAGATCGTGGACGGGAACGACGTCGCCGCAGTCTATCTGGCTTCGAAGCGCGCCATCCTAAAGGCCCGCGCAGACGAAGGGCCTACATTTCTCGAGTTCAAAACCATGCGGATGCACGGCCATTCAGAGCATGACTCGGCCAAATATGTGCCGCGTGAACTGCTGGAAGAATGGAAGAAGAAGGATCCGATCCTGAATGCCGAACAACTGCTCGCTCAGCTTGACTATGGCGATGAGGCGTATTGTCATGAAATCGGCGAGCGGGCCAAGAAAGAAGTCGAGGCCGGCCTGCAGTTTGCGGAGCAGAGTCCGTTGCCGGAAGGACCCGAGGTGCTGGAAGGAGTCTTTGCCACCGCGAATGAGGTGGAAGCATGACCACAGCCACCGCCACAGCCCAATCCGAAGTCACGTATCTAGAGGCCATCTCGCAGGCGTTAGACGAGGAGATGACCCGAGACGAGCGGGTATTCCTGATGGGGGAAGACATCGGCGCCTATGGCGGCGCCTTCAAGATCACCGAAGGCTTTCTCCAGAAATACGGCGAGTGGCGAGTTTTAGATACACCATTAGCCGAATCCGGCTTTGTGGGAGCTGCCATCGGAGCCGCGATGATGGGTCTGCGCCCCGTTGTCGAAATGCAGTTTGCCGATTTCATCTCCTGCGCGTTCGACCAGATCACTGAGGTCGCGGCCAAGAATCATTATCGTTGGGGCGCCGCGGTGCCGATGGTCATTCGCGCTCCCTTCGGCGGCGGCGTGCACGGCGGTCCTTTCCATTCCGAATGTCCGGAGGGATGGTTCTTCCACTCACCGGGGATCAAGCTCGTGGCCCCCTCTACTCCATACGATGCGAAGGGCCTTCTTAAAGCGGCCATTCGGGATCCCAACCCCGTCATTTACTTCGAACACAAGTTTCTCTACCGGCGGATCAAAGCGACGCTGCCGCAGGACGATTACATTGTTCCGATCGGAAAGGCCGACGTCAAACGTGTCGGGAACGATCTCTCCATCATCACCTATGGCGCGATGGTTCATCTGGCATTGGAGGCCGCTCAGGTCTTGGCGAACGAAGGAATCGACGTGGAAGTGGTCGATCTTCGCACGTTGATTCCCCTCGACAAAGACGCGGTCTATGGATCGGTGCGCAAGACCAGCAAGGCCATCCTATTGCACGAGGATAACAAGACCGGCGGGATCGGAGCCGAGATCGCCGCACTGCTGGCGGAAGATTGTTTCGACTGTTTGGACGGACCGATCATTCGCATCGCTCCGCCGGATACTCCGGTGCCGTTCAGTACGCCCTTGGAAGAGTTTTTTCTTCCGAAGACAAAGGACATTATTGCGGCAGCGCGGAAGTTGGCAGCGTATTGAATTTTCGTATGGGGTGAGGGGTGAGCTGTCAGGAGAAGGTTCTTCAGCATCAGGAGGTTACTGTGCCGACTGAAATCATCATGCCGCAGCTTGGGGAAAGCATCGCTGAAGGAACAATCGTGAAATGGCTCATTCCGGTCGGAGGGGTGATTCAAAAGGACCAATCTCTCTTGGAAGTGGAAACCGAGAAAGTGACACTAGAAATTCCCTCACCGGCGACGGGAGTGTTGAGCGAAATTATCGTCCAGCAGGGCGAGACGGTTCCCGTGGGAACACTGTTGGCACGAATCGAGAACGCTCCTGCCTCCGAAGTGATCAACCGAGTCGGCGGGGTGGTCATCCGTCCCATGGAACCGGCTCTCGAAGGTGAAGATTATCATTCCCCTGCCGTCCGCCAACTAGCAAAAGAATCCGGAGTCGATCTGTCCCAGGTAAAAGGAACGGGAGCTGGCGGGCGAGTCACGAAGAAGGATGTTCAGGACTACATCGCTCAAGGCGGAAGCCCGGTCAAAGCGGCAAGTCATGCCGGCGAGCACTCAATGGGCGAAGACATTCTTCCCTTCACACAGATGCGCAAGACCATTGCCGACCGGATGGTCAAGAGTAGGCAGACTTCCGCCCATGTCACTACGTTCTTTGAAGCAGACTTTACGGGCATCACCAAATTTCGAGAAGGCCGCAACCTGACCTATCTACCATTCGTGATCCGTGCGGTGACACGCGCCGCTCGAGAGATGCCGGTAGTGAACTCGTCCTGGAGTGAACAAGGCATCGTCGTCAAGAAAGATATTCATATCGGCATCGCCACAGCGCTGGAGAATGGACTCCTCGTTCCAGTAGTGCGGGATGCAGATCGAAAGGGATTGACCCAGTTAGCCAAAGAAATAGCGGACCTGGCTGAACGGGCCAGGACCAAGAAATTGAGTCCCGAGGAGGTGCAGGGAGGGACATTCACGATCACGAACCACGGTGGATTCGGCAGCCTCTTCAGCACGCCGATCATTCACCAGCCGCAGGTTGCCATACTGGGGGTCGGAGCGATCCTGAAACGGGCCGTGGTCGTCAATGATGCCATCGCCATCCGGCCGATGGGCTACTTGAGCCTGTCCTTCGATCACCGGGTCATTGACGGGGCGACGGCGGATCAGTTCATGGGCAGGCTCAAGGGTTATCTCGAACAGAGCAACTGGGAGCACATCCTGTGAGCAGGACACAGAACACGGTCATCGTCAGCGCCGTGCGCACGCCGATGGGGAGTTTCAACGGGGTATTCAGCGCCGTGCCCGCCACCAAGTTGGGCAGCATCGCCATTGCTGAAGCGCTGAAGCGAATTCAGGTCGCGCCGGAACGCGTGGACGACGTGTACATGGGCTGCGTGCTCAGCGCCGGCCTTGGTCAGGCGCCGGCCAGGCAAGCATCGATCGGAGCCGGAATCCCTCACTCGGTCGGCGCTACGACCGTCAACAAGGTCTGCGGATCCAGTCTCCAGACGGTGATCATGGCCTCCCAGGCCATCGCGCTCGAGGAGGCGCGGATTGTCGTGGCAGGCGGCATGGAAAACATGACCCGCGCCCCCTATTTGTTAGAGAAGGCGCGGCAGGGATATCGACTGGGACACGCCGAGTTGGTGGACAGTGTTGTCAAGGACGGCCTGTGGGATGTCTACAACAATTTTCACATGGGTCATGGCGGTGAACTCTGTGCCGCGAAGTACCGGCTCACCAGAGAGGAACTCGACGATTTCGCTTTGGAAAGTTACCGTCGCGCGCAGCATGCCATCGCGACCGGAGCCTTCAAGCGGGAGATCGTGCCGGTGGACGTGCCACAAAAGAAAGGCGCGCCCCTCTCCGTCACAGACGATGAAGAACCGCATCGAATCGATCTGAACAAGCTGCGCCACCTCAAGCCGGCATTCCAAGAAGACGGCCTCCTGACCGTGGGCAATTCTCCTTCTTGTAACGATGGAGCAGCCGCGCTGGTGGTGATGGCTGAAGAGGAGGCCGCGCGTCTCCGGCTGGTCCCCATGGCGCGCCTCGTCGGCTATGCCGGAGCAGCACTCGCACCTGAATGGTTTACGATTGCCCCGGTCGAGGCGATCAAGGCGGTGCTCAAGAAAACTGACCTCTCACTTGGCGACATCGACCTGTTTGAGATCAATGAAGCGTTCTCCGCTGTCTCCCTCGCCATCAACCGGGAACTAGGGCTGGATCCCAAGAAAGTTAATGCCAACGGTGGGGCGGTCGCGCTGGGCCATCCGATCGGCGCCACTGGCGCGCGTATTCTCACGACCCTGCTCTATGCGATGGAGACCGGCGGCGCCAGACGAGGACTGGTCAGCCTCTGCATCGGAGGCGGAGAAGCGTTGGCGATTGTTGTGGAACGGATCTAACGAAGAGGCGCTGGCCCTGTCGCGTCGTGGAGGAGACAGCCATGAGACTCGATGACATCAAGACGATCGGCATCGTCGGCGCCGGCCAGATGGGCCGCGGCATTGCCCAGATGTGCGCGACGACCGGCTATCATGTACAGCTCGTCGATGTCGCGGAGCCATCGTTAACGGAGGCACTTGCCAAGATCCGTACCGGCCTGGAGCGAGCCGTGGAGAAGGGAAGTCTCACCGACCACCAGGCGGGTGAGGTGCTGGCGCTCATCCATCCGCTCGTACGGCTCGACCGGTTGCAAGACGCGCAGCTGGTTATCGAGGCGATTCCTGAAGACCTCGCCCTCAAGCAGGAACTCTTCGCCGAATTGAACCGGATCTGTCAGCCGCACACCGTTCTCGCCAGCAATACCTCGTCGATTTCGATCACGAAACTGGGCGCAGCGTCCGGTCGGCCCGATCGAGTGGTGGGCCTGCACTTCATGAATCCGGCCCCTGTGATGCGACTCGTAGAAGTTGTCCGCGGTCTCGAAACATCCGAGCGAACGATGAATCTGGCACTTGATCTGGCGAAGCAGCTGGGGAAGACCCCTGTGGTGGCCAAAGATGTACCGGGGTTCATCGTGAACCGCATCCTGATTCCCATGATCAATGAAGCCGTGTTCACGTTGGAGGAAGGTGTCGCGTCAGCTGAAGATATTGATGTGGCGATGATGATGGGGGCGAATCATCCGGTCGGACCACTGGCCCTTGCCGACCGAATCGGACTGGATACAGTACTCGCCATCTGCGAGGTCCTGTACCAAGACTTGGGCGATCCGAAGTTCCGCCCCTGCCCGTTGCTCCGCCGGTATGTCGAAGCAGGGTGGCTGGGACGCAAGACCGGTCATGGGTTCTATGTGTATGAGGCAAGCGGCGAGAGGCACGAGGCGACGAGCAACAAGATTTGACCCTCTATCCTGTCACGTGTTTCTCGCCGGAGGTACCAATCGATGCAAGAACGGAAACCTCGGTTCACCTCGCTCTCAGGACTCGACATCGATCGCGTTTATACGCGTGACGATCTGAAGGACTGGTCGCCCGAGGATGATCTCGGCCCGCCAGGCGAATTCCCCTATACGCGCGGCGTCTATCCCACCATGTATCGGGGCCGCCTCTGGACGATGAGGCAGTTTGCGGGATTCGGATCCGCCCAGGATACGAATCGCCGATTCAAGTATCTCCTCCAGCATGGGCAGACCGGCCTCAGCGTTGCCTTCGATATGCCGACGTTGATGGGAATCGATGCCGATGATCCGCGCGCCCATGGCGAAGTCGGTCACTGCGGCGTCGCAATCTCATCGCTTGCCGATATGGAGCAGCTCTTTGAGGATATCCCGTTGGATCGGGTCACCACCTCGATGACGATCAACGGCCCGGCCGCCGTGATCTTTGCCATGTATCTGGCGGTTGCAGAGAAGCGCGGCATCGCAGTTGAGAGCCTAGGCGGCACGCTGCAGAACGACATTCTGAAGGAATATATCGCGCAGAAGGAATGGCTCTTCCCCCCGGAACCCTCGCTAGGCCTCATCACCGATACGATCGCCTACTGTGCGAAGCAGGTTCCTAAGTGGCATCCGGTCAGTGTCAGCGGCTATCACATTCGCGAGGCGGGATCGACTGCGCTCCAGGAACTGGCCTTTACGCTCTATGACGGACTGACTTACGTCGAGGCAGCCGTGAAATCCGGTCTTGCCGTGGACACCTTTGCCCCTCAGCTGTCGTTCTTCTTCAATGTTCATAACGACTTCTTTGAAGAGGTTGCCAAGTTCCGGGCTGCCCGCCGGATCTGGGCACGCGAAATGACGCGGCGCTATCAGCCGAAAGATCCGCGATCCTCGCAACTCCGCTGCCACGCCCAGACAGCCGGCTGCTCACTCACAGCGCAGCAGCCGATGAATAATGTGGTCCGCATCACGTTGCAGGCGCTGGCGGCAGTGCTGGGTGGGACACAATCCCTCCATACCAATTCCATGGACGAAACGCTCGCCTTACCCTCCGAAGAAGCCGTAAAGCTCGCGTTGCGCACCCAACAACTCATTGCCCAGGAGAGTGAAGTAACGAACACCGTGGACCCACTGGGCGGATCGTACTATCTCGAAACTCTGACGAATCGACTGGAAGAAGCGGTGCTCGACTTCTTCCACAAGCTGGACGACCTAGGCGGCATGGTGAAGGCAATCGAACAAGGCTTCCCGCAGCGGGAGATCCTCGATGCTTCACAGCGCTATCAGCGCGACGTGGAGCGAAAAGAACGGATCGTGGTCGGGGTCAACGACTACGTGGAGCAGGAAACTCGCCCGATCCCTATTCTCAAGATTGGGCCCGAGGTGGAGCGCGAGCAGGTGACGCGCCTTTCTGATCTGCGCAAATCGCGCGATTCATTCAGGATGGCCGGCGCAATCGAGGAATTGCAGGAAGCGGCCTCCTGTGGCGAAAACGTGATGCCCTATCTGATCGAGGCGGTGAAGGCGAAAGCGACACTGGGCGAGATGTGTGCAGCGTTGAAGGAAGTGTTCGGAACATACAGGGAGCCGGTGGTGCTGTGAGAGTAATCAGCAGTCGGCGATCAGCTATGAGCATGAAGCAGTCGCTCGAGAAGACCTAGGGGAGCGCTGCGGGCTGAAAGCTGAATGCTCGGTGAAAGCATGAAACTCGGAGCATTTGACATCTATCCCGTGACCGACGGCCGATTCCGGTTGGACGGCGGCGCTATGTTCGGAATCGTGCCCAAAGTCCTCTGGCAAGCATGCTGTGAAGCTGACGAACTGAATCGCATCCCGTTGAGTCTCACCTGTCTGCTGATCCGGGCGCAGGGGAAGAACATCCTTGTGGATACGGGACTGGGCTCCAAGGAAGACGGAAAGTTTCAGCGTATGTTTGCCGTTGAGCGGACACAGACGTTACTGGACTCTTTGAAGCGTCTAGGCGTGGGCCCTGAGGATATCCACCTCGTCATCAACACCCATCTGCATTTTGATCATGCAGGCGGGAACACGATGAAACAAGAGAACGGGACCATCATGCCTACCTTTCCCAAAGCCCAGTATTTCATTCAGCACGGCGAGTTTGAAGATGCCGCCCGCGCCAATGAACGGACCAAAGGCAGCTATCGGCGAGATAACTTCACACCGATCGCCCACGCGAATCGGTGGGAATTCCTGCATGGTGATACGGAACTACTCCCCGGAATCACCGCCGTCGTCACCGCAGGCCATACGCGTTGTCACCAAGGAGTCAAGATTGAGTCGGAAGGAAAGATTGCCTTCTTCCTGGGCGATCTGATCCCCACAGTGTCTCATCTGCCTCTTCCTTACATTATGGGCTACGACCTGTTCCCGATCCAGACGCTGGAGACAAAACGATGGGTCTTGGACCGAGCCTTCGAAGAACGATGGTTGCTGCTCTTCGAGCACGACCCGCTGATTCAGGCAGGTGATGTCGGGAAGGATCTGGAGGGCAAGTACTTTCTCCGTGAGGTGAAGGCATGCCAGTAGCTGCACCACCCCTTCGTGTGTTGATCGGCAAAGTGGGGCTCGACGGCCACGACCGTGGAGTGAAACTGATTGCGCGCGCGTTGCGTGACGCCGGGATGGAAGTGATCTATACCGGCCTCCACCAGACGCCAGAGCAGGTCGTCAGCACAGCGATTCAAGAGGATGTCGATGCGATCGGCTTGAGCATCCTCTCCGGTGCGCACAATACGCTCTTCCGACGCGTCGTAGACCTGCTCAAAGAACAGAGCGTCGAAGACATTGTGTTGTTCGGTGGTGGGATCATTCCGGACGAAGATCTTCCCGCACTCAAAGCGGCCGGCGTGAAGGCCCTGTTCAGGCCAGGGGCTCCTATGAATGAGATTGTGGACTTCGTGAGAGGGCTTAAAGCACAGGGTTGAAACATCATGCACATCCTCAAGACCTCGCTCGTTGGAACATCCGAAGAATTCACGTCAAACCGGGCTCACTACGAAGGCCTGAGAGCCGATCTCCAAAAGCATCTCGCTCTCGTTAGGGCCGGCGGGCGCGACGAGGCCGTTGCGCTCCACAAACAACGGGGCAAGCTGACTGCTCGCGAGCGGATCGCGGCATTGCTCGATCCGGATTCCCCATGGATCGAGCTCAGTCCCCTGGCCGCCTGCGGGATGTACGACGACCAGGTCCCCGCTGCGGGCTTGATCAGCGGCATCGGCTACATATCGGGACGACCCTGCGTCATCGCAGCCAACGACGCCACCGTCAAAGGCGGCACCTATTTCCCGATGACAATCAAGAAACATCTGCGGGCGCAGGACATCGCCCTGGAGAACCGGCTGCCCGCGATCTATCTCGTTGACTCCGGGGGGGTCTTCCTGCCCATGCAGGCCGAGGTATTTGCGGACAAGGACCATTTTGGAAGGATCTTCTACAATCAGGCGCGGATGTCGGCGCTTGGCATTCCGCAGATTGCCGTGGTGATGGGCATGTGCACCGCAGGCGGCGCCTACGTGCCGGCGATGTGCGACGAGAATGTCATCGTGAAAGGAACCGGCACCATTTATTTGGGCGGACCGCCGCTGGTGAAGGCTGCGACCGGGGAGGATGTCACACCTGAAGAACTCGGCGGCGCTGATTTGCACACGCGGCTGTCCGGCGTGAGCGACCATCTGGCCGAGAATGATCAGGATGCGTTGGAGATCTGTCGGTCGATCGTCGCCACGTTGCCCCGGCGGCCTGTCAGACGGCGTGATGGTGAGATCGAGGATCCGCTCTACCAGGCCAGCGATCTCTATGGACTCATCCCGAGCAACCCACGGAAAACCTTTGAGGTGCGCGAGGTCATTGCACGCCTGGTGGACGGAAGCAGATTTCACGAGTTCAAGGCACGCTACGGCCAAACGCTGACATGCGGGTTCGCCCGCTGGATGGGGTATCAGGTCGGCATCGTCGCCAATAATGGCGTGTTGCTATCGGAAGCCGCCTTGAAAGGGGCACATTTCGTTCAACTCTGTACCCAACGACGAATCCCGCTCGTCTTTCTGCAGAATATTACCGGGTTCATGGTCGGCAAAGATTATGAGGCCCGCGGGATCATCAAGGACGGTGCCAAGATGGTGCAAGCAGTGGCGACTGCCGATGTCCCGAAGTTCACCGTCATCATCGGCGCCTCTAACGGTGCCGGCAATTACGCGATGTGCGGCCGTGCATATGGGCCGCGATTCGTATTCCTCTGGCCCAACGCGAGGATTTCGGTGATGGGGGCGCAGCAGGCATCCCATGTGCTGGTGACCGTCAAGCGCCAGCAGCGAACACGGGAAAAGGAAATGCTGTCCGAGGAGGAACAGCGGAAGATCAGCGAGTCCACCTTGTCCCAATATGAGCGGGAAGGCAGCCCCTATTTCAGTACGGCCCGTCTCTGGGATGACGGTGTCGTAGACCCCTCTGACACGCGGCACGTCATCGGCCTGTGTCTCGATATTGCGATGACAGCGCCGGTCCGGGGGTCGCACCCGCCGGTGTTTCGAATGTGAGGAATGCATGAAGGACCGTGTCGCGATCCAGGTCGAGTCGAGCAACGGCCTAGCCCGTGTGACGCTGAATCGGCCTCATCGGCGAAACGCCTTTGATGCCAGCATGGTCGGAGAACTGTGCGAGGCGTTTGACGAGTTGGGTAGGAACCCCTCGGTACAAGTAATTGTTTTGGCTGGCACTGGTTCTGCGTTTTGCGCCGGTGCAGACCTTAACTGGATGGGATCGGATGGCGCTGTGTCTGCTCCTGAGGCGCAGAAGGATGCTGAACAGCTGAGGGAGATGTTCCGTGCCATCGATGAATGTCCCTGCCCCGTGATCGGGCGAATCCAGGGGGCAGCTTTCGGAGGCGGAGTCGGGCTCATCGCAGTCAGTGACATTGCCGTTGCAGTGGCAGATGCGACCTTCGCCCTCAGTGAGGTCCGATTGGGGTTGGTTCCCGCGGTGATTACCCCTTTCCTACTTCGCAAGACCGGTGAATCGTTCCTGAGAAGATTCTGCCTGACCGGCGAGCCATTTTCCGCCTCGGCTGCCCAACAGTGCAACCTCGTTCACGATGTGGTTGAGCGGGACAAGCTCGACTCCCGGGTCGACGAGTTGGTGCACATGATTTTGCGCCTCGCACCACAGGCGATACGGGACACGAAGGTCCTGTTCCGACGACTTCCCGCCCTCTCCGAGAACGAGCGATGGAGAGCCTGTATCGAAGCCAACGTCCATGCCCGTCTTTCGCCAGAGGCACAAGAGGGACTCCGGGCTTTTCTTGAAAGGCGCCCCGCTGTTTGGACGGACCTGCCAGGAACACGAGGAAACGAACCCCGAGAAGGGAAACCTCAGAATGTCACAGGACAGCAGACATAGATCGACGTCGCGGCCGGTCCGCATCATCGAGGTCGGTCCACGGGACGGACTCCAGAATGAACCGGACATCGTCTCGACCGAAGACAAGGTGTCGTTTGTGAACGCCCTGTCAGCAACCGGTGTATCGGAAATTGAGATCGGTTCATTCGTGTCGCCCCAGGCGATCCCACAACTAGCAGACTCGGACGAGGTGTTTCGCAAGATCGAGCGCCGGCCCGGCGTCACCTATTCCGCCTTGGTGCCCAATATGCGGGGATTCGAACGTGCCAGGGCCGTGGCGATGGAAAAGATCGCGGTCTTCACTGCGGCTTCGGAGACGTTTGCCCGACACAACATCAAGTGCGGGATACGCGAGTCGATCGACCGGTTCGCACCGGTGGTGGACGCAGCGAAACGGGAGAGGATGACCATCCGCGGGTACATTTCCACCGTGACTCACTGCCCCTTTGAAGGTCTCGTAGACCCGTCCCATGTCGTTGAGGTCATACACCGCCTTCTGCAAATCGGAGTCGATGAAATTTCGCTCGGCGACACCGTCGGGAAAGCCACTCCGAGCGATGTGCAGAGACTGCTGGATGAAATATTGCCGCACATTGAGCGAAGCCGTCTCTCGCTACACTTTCATGACACTTACGGCATGGCCGTGGCCAATGTTCTGGCGGCCTGGATGGACTATGGCATCGAGGCGTTTGACACGTCTGCCGGCGGGCTAGGTGGCTGTCCTTATGCGCCGGGTGCATCGGGTAACGTGGCAACCGAAGACGTGGTCTATGCGTTGAAGACGTCTGGAGCGGACGTTCAGGTGGATGAGCAGAAGGTCATCGCGGCAGCCCGACGGATCGGAAAGGTGCTGAACCATCCGCTCTCCTCTCGACTGTCGCACATACAGACCGAACAAACTGCGTATGCGAGAGTGACATGACTGCTTCTAATCCTCACCTATCCATAAGAGACAACACCGGCGTGATGAACTTGGCCGAGCTGGTCAGGGCTGGAAATGTACGTGCCGTCTCTCGTGTGATCACGCTCTTGGAGAATCGTGACCCAGACGGCAGCGCCGCACTTGGCCTGATTCTCTTAGATTCGCACCATGCGGCGGTGATCGGGATTACTGGGTACCCGGGCGCGGGCAAGAGCACGGTGGTCGATCAACTCGTGGCAGCCTATCGACGTTTGGGCATGAAAGTCGGAGTGTTGGCCGTCGACACGAGCAGCCCGGTCACTGGCGGCGCCCTGCTCGGCGATCGCATCAGGATGCAGGAACATACGCTCGATCATGGCGTCTATATCAGGAGTATGGCCACACGCGGACACCATGGAGGGCTCGCCCAAGCGACCAGGGACGCCACACTCGTGTTGGAGGCGGCCGGGTACGAAGTGATCCTGATCGAGACGATCGGAGTCGGTCAGAATGAGATGGACGTCGTTGAAATCGCCCACACCGTTGTCGCAATCGTCGCCCCCGGCCTGGGCGATGAGGTACAGGCCATGAAGGCGGGGTTGTTGGAAGTGGCTCAGATTGTCGTGGTCAACAAAGGGGATCGTGCGGGCGCGGACACCACGTTGCGAGACTTGAGAGAGTGGTGTCCGACCGTGCTCCGGACCGTGGCCACGACAGGGGAGGGAATTCCGGAGCTCGTCACAGCGATTGCCGAGCATCAACGACTGCACGATCTACAGGGCTCGCCCGCTCGTCCTCTACGGGAAGGAACCGATTTCTGAAGAGTAGGAGGATGTTATGCCTCACCAACTGTTGACGATCTCCCACCACGTCGCACGGATCATGTTGCATAATCCGCCGGCCAACGTGCTCAATCTCTCCGTGTTCAAGGAACTGGAGCAGGTCCTGAATGAGGCAGAGGAGGACGAGTACGTCCGGGGAGTGATTGTGACCGGTTCGGGACGGTTTTTCTGCGCGGGGGCCGATATGAATGAGCTAGCTCATCTCAATACTGTGCATAGCGGCTCGGAGTTCGCTGTTCGTGGTCAGTCGCTCTTCAGCCGTATTGAGCGGTCGGACAAACCCGTCCTCGCTGCCATCAACGGTACCTGCGTCGGCGGCGGGCTGGAACTCGCCTTGGCCTGCCATATTCGGGTAGCGGCAGCCGGAGCGATGCTGGGCCTGCCGGAAATCAAACTCGGCCTCATTCCCGGGTTCGGCGGCACCCAACGACTGCCGCGAGTCGTCGGGGCTTCCAAAGCGGCGGAGATGATCCTGACCGGAGAGAGTGTGTCCGCAGAGGAGGCATTCCGAATGGGGCTGGTCAGTCGGGTCGTGCCGCCGCATGAGTTGATGGCCCAGGCGGAGTCCATCATGACCCTGATGACGGCGCGTGGAAAGGCGGCCGTCGAAGCAGCGCTGCATGCAATCAGAGGAGGACTGGACATTCCCTTCTCTGAAGGGTTGTCCAGAGAGGCTGAATTGTTCGGCCGGTTGTGCAGTACTCCGGAAAAACAGGAAGCCGTACGGACATTTCTCAAGAAGCGGCCGCCGAGGCTGGTCGAGACGGAGGCATGACATCATGAGGGGTTAATCGTGAAACGTGAGGGGCAAAGGAGGGTGGATCTCAGGAGGGAATAGCCGATGCTCGCAGATCGCTTGAGTCGGTATTGCCAATCCCTTTGCTACGATGACTTGCCCGGTGCCGTGGTGCACGAAGTTAAACGGCGTGTGCTCGACAGCCTCGGTTGTGCGCTCGGCGCCTGGAACGCCCCACCATGCCGGATTGCACGCCAACTCGCCCAAGCCGCCAAGGTGTCACATGGCGCAACCTTGTGGGGAACCGGACACAGAACCCTTCCAGATCTTGCCACATTCGTCAACGGCGGGCTCGTCCGGTATCTGGATTTCAACGATACCTATCTCGCCAAGGAACCGGCCCACCCTTCGGACAACATTGCAGCCGTTCTTGCGGCCGGGGAGGCCTCTCGCGCGTCCGGCAAGCGCGTGATTCAGGCGATCGCGCTCGCCTATGAAGTCCAGTGCCGCCTCTGCGACGCGGCGGCGTTGCGGCCGCGCGGCTGGGACCATGTAACGTACGGCCCTTTCTCCTCCGCCCTCGCCGCCGCCAAGACCATGAAACTCTCAGAAGCCCAAACCGTCCAAGCGGTCAACCTCGCTGGAGTCGCGAATGTCGCCCTGCGCCAGACACGGGTCGGCGATCTCTCGATGTGGAAAGCCTGCGCCTTCTCTAACGCCGCGCGGAACGGTGTGTTCGCAGCCATGCTGGCTCAGCAAGGGATGACAGGCCCCTCTCCAATTTTTGAAGGTGAGAAGGGTTTCATGAAGCTGGTCTCAGGACCGCTTGAACTTCCGCTCTTCGGAGGTGAGAAAGGGTCTTCCAACACGGGTCCCTTCAAGATTCTGGATTCCTATGTCAAACATTACCCGGTGGAATACCACGCGCAGACGGCGGTGGAGGCCGCTCTGGCGATCCGAGAGGAGTTGCTCAAAACAGAAGGAGTCGAGTCGCTTGCCGGCATCGCCGAGATCGAGATCGCCAGCTATGACGTCGCGATCGAAATCATCGGACATGATCCTGAAAAGTGGCGCCCCCGCACGAGAGAGACCGCCGATCATAGCTTCCCCTACTGCGTGGCCGCAGCCTTGCTGGATGGCAAGGTTACGATTCGCTCGTTCGAAGCCAAACGCCTCGCGGACCCGGTTCTGCATGAGCTGACGCAAAAAGTGCGCGTCATTCCTCAGCCTGAGTTCGTCGGACGCTATCCACAGGCACTGCCAACGCGTATCACCGTTCGGACCAAGACAGGATCAGTTTATGTCCACCAGGTGGACTACCCCCTCGGCCATCCCAAGAACCGGATGTCCGATCGTGAGATCGAAGCGAAGTTCCGCTCGTTGGCGGCAGGAAAATTAGATCGAGCACGCACAAACAAGGTGCTCGACATTGTCTGGAAGCTCGACCAGCTCAAAGAGATTAACGCGTTGATGCCGTTATTGAAGATGCACGGAAGGAATTAACATGTACCCTATACCCACTTCCAAGGCTCGGCGTCTGCGCGAGCGACTTGATAAACAGATCGTCGTTCTGCCCGGAGCCTTCAATGCCCTGACGGCCATGCAGATCGAGCGTGCCGGGTTCCATGCCCTATACATATCGGGCGCCGGTCTGTCGGCTGCACGAGGATTGCCGGATATCGGCTTGCTGTCCCTCACGGAGGTGGCATCCGATGCGGCCGCGATCACCAAGGCTGTAACTATTCCGGCGATCGTGGATGCGGACACGGGCTTCGGTCCCCCACTCGTCGTGATGCGGTCTGTGAAGGAATTCGAACAGGCCGGTCTGGCAGGAATGCAGATCGAAGACCAAGAGTTGCCCAAGAAATGCGGCCATTTACCGGGGAAGCGGCTGGTTTCCATAAGTGACATGGTGGACAAGATCTGTGCGGCAAGCGATGCAAGACAGGATCCGGAGTTCTTCGTCATCGCCCGAACGGACGCACGCGCTGTCGAGGGATTAGATGCAGCAGTGCGACGGGCACGGGCCTACATCGATGCCGGCGCAGACGCAATTTTCCCGGAGGCGCTCGAGTCCGCCGACGAATTCCGCGCCTTTGCCAGACAACTCGCGAGGGAAGGCGGCAAAGCGCCGCTGGTCGCCAACATGACCGAGTTCGGCAAGACACCCTACCTGACTGTCAGCGAGTTTGAAGACCTCGGCTATCGTCTGGTCCTGTTCCCCGTCACGGCTCTCCGGCTGGCGACGAAGGCTATCGAGCAGATGCTAATCGAGCTGAGAAGCCATGGTTCCCAACGCGAACTGCTGGACCGGATGCATACCAGACAGCAACTCTATGACCTGCTGCGGTATGCGGAGTATGAACAACGGGATCGGCAATTCCACCCAGTGGACGATGACCATGCCAATGGTTGATACAACAAAACTTCGGACCTACAGCCCGGGGCTCGAAGGAGTCCTCGCCGGGGAGACCGCCCTCTGCCATGTGGACGAAGGCGAAGGAGGGCTGACATACCGCGGGTATGCGGTCAGCGATTTGGCGGACAAGGCCACTTTCGAGGAAGTGGCCCATCTGCTGCTCTTCGGCAAGCTGCCGACCCAGAAAGAGCTGAAGGACTTTGCGGCCCAGCTCGTCGCACACTCCGTCCTGCCCGATCCTGTCGCGGCGCTCCTTGGCGTGGTTCCTCCGGCTGCACACCCCATGGACGTTCTCAGGACCAGCACTTCCCTGTTGGGCATGACCGATCCTGACGCGTCCGACAATTCCCATGATGTGAACGTCCGCAAATCAGTACGGCTGCTGGCGCAAATTCCTCTCATTATCGCCACTGCCCACCGGCTCGCGAACGGGAAACCCCGCGTGGAGCCGCAACCACACCTGAGCTTCGCCGAAAACCTCTTGTTCCTCCTTACCGGCCAGAGAGACGATGAGAGGGCTCGAGCGATGGCCCGTGTGCTCGACGTGTCGCTTACACTCTATGCCGAGCATGAATTCAATGCCTCCACCTTCGCGGCCCGCGTGACCGCGTCGACGATGACGGATCTGCACTCAGCTATCACGTCAGCCATCGGCACGCTGAAGGGACCGCTCCATGGTGGAGCGAATGAGGCCGTCGCCGAGATGTTTCTCGAAATCGAGAGCCGCGAGAAGGCAGAACGATGGGTACGGGAGGCGTTGGCGAACAAACACCGGATCATGGGATTCGGCCATCGCGTGCTCAAGAAAGGCGACGCTCGCTCGGTTATCATTCAACAGCACGCTGAATCATTGAGCCGGATCTGTGGCGACCGCCGTTGGTACGAGATCGCGACTACCATTGACCGCGTGATCCAGGAGGAAAAGGGGCTTTACCCCAACCTCGACTTCTATACGGCGGTGGCTTATCTTCTGATGGGGATTCCGCGTGATCTCTACACTCCGGTATTCGTCTGCTCGCGCATCACCGGCTGGTGCGCGCACGTGATTGAACAGCAGGACCATAACCGGCTGATCAGGCCTCGTGCACTCTATACAGGGCCGATGGCGAGGGAGTATGTCCCCCTTGATCGCCGTTCCTGAGAATATCGCGCAAGCGCGGCAAACGGATGGCGTCTTCCGCGCGCTAGCGTGGCGCTCGTTCGCCGACTTTTTCAAGTCGCGCGTGTACGATCGGACCCTGGTCAATCAGCCGTTTCTGACCTACTACGACGATGACCGACACCTTCACTATACCTACAGCTATTCCGAGTTCGGTACGATGGTTCAACGGGCGGCTGCCTATCTCCATGATGAGATCGGGCTTCGACGCGGGGACCGCCTCGCCACGATCTTGTTCAACCATGACATCACCGTGGTGCTGTATTTTGCTGCCTGGATATCGGGCATCACGGTCGTGCCGATCAACGTTGAAGAGCCGACAGACAAGAAGCGCTTCATTCTGGAGCACTCGGAAACCTCGGCCGTCTGTTGCTGGCACAGTCATGTTGAAGAAGTGTGCGATTTTCACCGAGACTTGCCCGCCTTACGGCATGTAATTGCGCTGAACGACCAAGGCTTCTTGGAAAGTGCGGGACTTGGATCTAGAGACAAGAGGACGGGGCCCACTGCGGCCTCTCGCCTTGCGCCACATACTTCTAGCCTGAACGATGAAGCGCTCATCGTCTACACCTCCGGGACGACAGGACCGCCCAAGGGTGTGGTCTTAACGGTCGAAAATCTCTTGATCGACGCGGATGCGATTGCCGACTGTCACCACTTCGGAGTGAACGATCGACTGATGTGCGTTCTCCCGATCCATCACGTGAACGGCACCGTAGTCACACTCATCACCCCCTTCTATTTCAAAGGCAGCGTCGTGTTGAATCGCAAATTCAAGAGCGCGGGATTCTGGCAAAGGTTACATGAGGAGCAGGTGACCTGTATTAGCGTGGTTCCCACCTTGCTCGAATTTCTCCTCGATGCGGATGAAGATCGTTCACCGTACCGACTCGACCGTTTCGGAGGATTCATCTGCGGCGCAGGTCCTCTCCTCAAAGACACAGCGGCCCGTTTTGAAGACCGATTCGGCTTTCCTATCCGCCATGGCTATGGCTTGTCTGAAACGACATGCTATTCCTGCTTCCTGCCGAACGATCCATTGCCTGAAGAGCATCGTCACTGGCTCAGAGACTACGAATTCCCATCCATCGGTGTGCCGTTACGACATAACAGGATGACCATCCTCAACGAGAATGGACAGTCACTGCCGGAACTGTCGCGTGGAGAGATTTGCATACGTGGCAGGACTGTCTGTGCAGGCTATTTCAAACGGGACGATGCCAATGATGCCGCCTTCAAATGGGGCTGGTTCCGTTCCGGAGATGAGGGATTCTACGTGCGAGACAACAAGGGGCGGCAATTTTTCTTCATTTCAGGCCGCCTGAAGGAATTGATCATTCGAGGTGGGGTGAATATTTCACCGTTGGAGATCGACGATGCGTTGAAGAGTCATGCTCATATCCAGTTCGCCATGGCTGTTCCGTTTGAACACCGCTACTACGGTGAAGAAATCGCGGCCTACGTCGTCCCGCGAGTGGGTGCCTCTCCACCCACAGAAGCAGAAGTGCTTGAACACTGCCGTCGATTACTCCCGTTTTCTAAATGCCCCAAGGTCATTCTCTTCGGGCAGGACGTTCCCTACACCTCGACCGGCAAACCCAAACGCATGGAGTTGAAAACCCGACTTGCTTCAACCTTGGCTGCCTACCGGGATCATCAATTCATGGAAGAACGGGTAAATCGTAGCCCTTTAGAACCTCACGAAAATAGGGTTGGGAGGAAAGATCAGGGGATCTGTCAATGAGTGGCTCCCGAGCAAACTCTCATGTTGTAGTAAGGGGAAATAGGTAGAACAATTTACTGGCGCAGAATAAACACAGCGCTTGTCGCTTGACCACAGAGGCCCGCTTTAACAATGAGGATATGTAAATTTAACTGGAACCCGAAATTGATCGGTCGGAGTACCGAGTGAGTAGTCCATCAGCCTGGAAGAAATTTGCAGGTGGATCTTCGGAGCGATAAACCGCCGGTCGGATCTTCTTTTTTGGACTGAACCCCTAGACTGAGACAGAACAAATTAGCACACTTGTCACAGTAGAGGAGGTGGCCAGTGGCCAAGCAATGAGTGGGCAAGTTTCCCAAAGCCTTTCGGCAGTATGCCGTCGAGCGGTTGAAGCAGTGCGAGAACATCGTCGCCCTCTCGAAGGAGTGGGGCGTGCATCGGCGGCTGTTGTATCGATGGCGTGATCAGCTTGAGCCGGCCGAGAGCGGGGATGGGCCACCAGCCGCGACCTCCCGCGAGACGACCTTGCGCACAGAAGTCAGCCGCCTCAAGCGGGCGTTGGCGGAGCAGACGCTCGAGGGGGATGTTTTCAAAGGTGCCTTGCGAAAAGTAACGGTTCGACGCCAGCAGAGCGGCGACTCTGGCGGGACGGCATCTACGCCCACATCCGGGACGTGATGTCACAGCAAGGCAGCCTGAGCATCGAACGGATGTGTCAGCTGGCGCCGGTCAGCCGGGCGGGCTTCTACCGATCGCTCCAGGAGGCCCAGCCGGTGGAGGAGGAGATGCTGGTGCGGGCTGAGATGCAACAGATTGCGCTGGCGCATCGGCGCCGGTATGGCTATCGGCGGATCACGGCGGAACTCCGGCGGCAGGGTCTGCTGGTCAATCACAAGCGGGTGGCACGGCTCATGCGCGAAGATAATCTGTTGGCCGTCCAGCCGCGAGCTTTTGTGCGCCCCACGGACGCATCACTCGGATCGGGGCATTCAGTATGCCTCAGGCGAGTATGTGCAGCTCCTGCAACACCATCAGATGATCTCGAGTATGAGTCGGCCGCCGAACCCGTACGACAATGCCAGCTGCGAGAGCTTCCTGAAAACATGGAAGCGGGAGGAGATCTACGCCAACCGGTATCGGAATCTCGAGCATGTGCGCACGAACATGGCAGCCTTCATCGACCAGTACTACAACCGCATCCGGCTCCACTCGGCGCTCGGCTATCGTCCGCCGGAGGAGTTCGAGCGCGCTGTCGCTTCAGGGCTTCCATGTGGCGCAGCCACCATGCAATTTTTTCGGCCCACGGAGGATGTAAGATTACCAGGAGTGATCGAAGAGAGGGAGACATGTCAGTCAACCACAGAGTGTGCTAATACCAGACTGTCTCAGCAGAGGGGTGCACCCCATTTTGGTGTGCTTATTTTGTGCTAAAAGCGATGTGAAATGACTAGAAAGCATAGAATTAACTGGAATGGGTGAAACGCTCTTAACTACCTGAAACCGGATGATAACCTGGGAAAGCAAACGCAAAACAGAACGTTGAAAATTACTACCTAATCAGCCTTCGAACCCGTAAGTCGCAGGTTCAATACCTGCCTGGCGCAACAGCCTGTCGATAAAATATCATTTTCTATCAAAGGTTTATATTGGTACCTGCTTCAGATCTGTTCTCCGCTTTGATTTTAATCCCCCCACGAAAGCTGCATAGATTTCTGGAGCTGCAGGTTATAATTTAAAGTTACAACGCTAGCAGACGGGAGGGCTAACCAGTGCTATCCTGTAATCAAGAGCGTGTACTGAGATCTGCAGATGGGAAGCTCAGTGGCCACGAAGCACAGCAGGCCTGGACAAGACATTGCCCCTGTTGCGGCCGTTGGTTGACGAAACGCGATCCGATGGCCCCGTGGGTCTGTTACTGCGGTTGGCAAAGCGGATGAGCCTACAGTCTTCCAACAGGAGGCGATAAATGAATCACATCATCCTCCACGATGTTCGGGCCGGATTCTTTCTGATGGTGGGATTCGCCATGTTGGCTCTTATCTGTGGCGTGGCAGCCTTAAGTACGGTTATGCGCCCTGTGCGGTGGGCCGATCGGCGGTCGGCGCAATTCTAGCCCGATGCGCTGGGTGCAGGTTCCTATCGCTCGACGACAGGCTTTCTCCAACCCCGCTTTCTTGTAACCCCTTCTATCCTAGCAGAACTCACTGATAATTCAGGACTCCTTCCATCATGCCCGCCCCTGCCTGGATCTCGTTAATCCGGTGCTATAGTTGATCTAGAAGATTTTTCTTCAACAAAAGCAATGGGGGATATCATGAAGGCGAGTTTAGGAAAATCCAGTCTGGTAGCGGCTTTTGGTGTAATCCTGTTGGCCTCCCAAGGTTGCAGCATGAAATGGTTGCAGTCTGATGGTGAGGATACTACCGGTACGGCAAAAAGCGGTAGCGGCTCGGAGTGGAATGGTCAAGGCGTTAATCCAAATTCCCCGGGAATGGCACAAAGCGGCACGCAGTCTGAGCTAAGCGGCTTCTCTCAGAATCCTTTGGAAGAACACTTGGCCTCTGGAGGCGGAATTGCCTCGTTGTCCTCCTCGGGCATGAATGCTCGGCAACATGCAGAACTGACCAAAGAAGAAAAGGCGGCCATCGAAGCGGGTCTCCAGGACGTCTTCTTTAGTTATGATCAATGGACCTTGTCGGATGCAGGAATGGAAGCATTGAACCGCGATGCAAAGTGGCTGAAAGAACACCCCGGCGCCGTTATGAAGGTGGAAGGTCATTGCGATGAACGCGGAACGACGGATTATAACGTTGTGCTCGGAGACAAACGGTCCAAGAGCGCGCGGAGCTATCTGCTCGAGTTGGGGGTTAGTCCAAAGCAGGTAACAATTGTTTCGTACGGGAAAGAGCGTCCCTTCTGTTTGGAGCATGATGAAGCGTGCTATCAACAGAATCGACGCGGTCATGTGCTTCTCAGCGTCAAGAAAAAATAAAAGTAATGGACCGCGGCAACGCGGTAACAAGGCCCCGGCGCCTTCCTCAGAGGTGTCGGGGTTCGTCATTTCCAACTGGGTTTGCGGTACCAGGGGATTCAGCCCGCAGTGCGCTATATCGTAGCGGCTTTGTCAGAACCGTGAGGAGGAGTGTTCGGATATGACGGCTAAATTTCAAACTCTCAAGGAAGAGCGCTGTACGGAAAAACGACAACAACCGAGATTCACTGCGCAGTTCCGCAGCACCTTTTCAGGCGGGCAGCGCGAAGGGCGAGGGAAAACCCTGGATCTCTCCGATGGTGGCTGCAGAATCGAGACAGATGAGCCGATAGTTGTCGGGGCCGCATTCGAATGCCGAATCTACGCGCCCGGTCTGGATTGGCCTCTTCGCATCGACGAGGCGCAAGTACGCTGGGTCAATGGCAAGACCTTTGGCGTGCAGTTTGTTTCGATCCGACCTGATGAACGTGTGAAACTGAAACGGGTCATTGCCAACCTCCAGTCAGAATCCGAATAACAGCCCTCCTCCCTCTTACGGTACAGAGTTCTCCTCCTGCCGGCCGTTGGCTCGCTGCTGACTTTCTGTCTATGCTATAAAAACAATCGCCCGATTGAAAGATACGCGAAGCCCTGTCGACATACGTCTATTCGGATCTCTGAGCCAGCTGGAGGGGGGCGTGACCATGACACAAGAAGTTGCAACACTCGCTGGTGGATGCTTTTGGTGTCTCGAGGCGGTCTACGACCAACTTAAGGGTGTAGTGTCCGTCGAGTCCGGCTACAGCGGTGGGCATGTCGATCGACCGACCTATGAAGCAGTCTGCGAAGGCCTGACTGGTCATGCGGAGGCGGTCCGGATTACCTTTGATTCGACTGTCGTGAGCTACCGAGAACTTCTCGAAGTGTTCTTTGTGATCCATGATCCGACGACACTCAATCGCCAGGGCCACGATGTTGGGACTCAATATCGGTCCGCGATCTTTTATCATAATGGCGATCAGAAACAGGTGGCCGAGGATGTTATCGCAACGTTCAAGAAGGAGAAGGTCTATCCGAATCCCATCGTGACGGAGGTGGTGCCGGCCGGATCGTGGTTTGAGGCGGAGCCGTACCATCAAGAATATTTCGCCAGGAATCCCTTCCAGGGCTATTGCACGGCGGTTGTGGGGCCGAAAGTGATGAAGTTTCGCAAACTCTTCTCGGAAAAGCTCAAACCCTAGCCGAGCGCATTCTACCGCTTCCACCATTCCATCAGGCGACTCTGCGCGCTGGAAAAGAAAGCTATTTTCTGCATCCTGTGAGGGAGGCTGAGCAGGACTTCCGCTTGTGGCGGACAGAATGGCCATTCGATTGCTGTCTTACCCTGGACCCTTGCGAGGATCAATCCGTCAATTCTGTCGGATGCCCCCTGGAGGACCGTGAGCGGATCATGGGGATCGACCAGGCAAGTGCCATTGAAATTGGCGCTCTCATACAGGAGAGGATGGACCAGGGGGACTTTAAGCACTCCATCTGAAAAAATTGTATCGCCTTCTCGAATTGGACCAGGTGGTGCGATCGAGTAGAGCACTACTGGTACAAATAACATGAGGGCTACGACGAGGCCGATCGACCAGAGGGGAGGTCCGGATTGAGGAGGATCTTCCTGCTTCTGAGACATGACTTCGTTGAACGGTCAGACGGAGCTGTCTTGATCCAGCCAGGCGTCTTCGTCGCCTTCTGCAGCCGCTGCGACGCGCAAGGATGTAAAATCAAATAGCCGTTTGTCCAGCAACAACGAAGGGGCGACATTGGAGAGCGCTGCAAACATGCTGTCGGTGCAGCCGGGCGCTTTCCTTTCCCATTCCCGCAAGAACTCTTTTACCTGTTTCCGTTTGAGATCCTCCTGCGATCCACAGAGATCACAGGGGATGATTGGAAAGGCCCTGCGTTCCGCGTAGCGAGCCAAATCAGCTTCCCGCACGGCGGCCAGCGGACGGATGACCAGATGCCGTCCGTCTTTGGACCGGAGCTTCGCAGGCATGGTTTTGAGTTTCCCGGTGAACAAGAGGTTCAAGAGCAGTGTTTCGAGAATGTCATCACGATGATGTCCGAGCGCAATCTTGGTCGCGCCCAGTTCCGTCGCAACGCGATAGAGGTGTCCCCGGCGGAGCCTAGAGCAGAGCGAGCAGGTGGTCTGCCCTTCAGGGATGATCCGTTTAACGATCGAGTAGGTATCGCGTTCTTCGATGTGGTAGGGGATTCCCGCTGATGCGAGATACTCGGGCAGGATGTGAGCCGGGAAACCGGGTTGTTTCTGGTCCAGATTTACCGCTACCAGGTCGAAGCGGATCGGGGCACGCCGCTGCAAGACGAGGAGCAAGTCAAGCAACCCATAACTGTCCTTTCCCCCGGACAGGCAAACCATGACCTTGTCGCCCTGTTCGATGAGGCCAAAGTCACTGATTGTCTGACCAACTTGGCGCAATAATCGCGTCTGTAATTGTTCGGTGGCCTCGTCCAATCTGGGGAGGGCAAGGGGATGGCTGCTTGTTTGCGGCATGGCGGATATTGTAAACGTTCACTCAATCAACTGTCGATCCTCTGGTCAGAGGGCAATCATGAGTCAACGATACTGGCCGCAATCGGTCCTGTTCGTTTGCACAGGAAATATTTTCAGGAGTCTCGCGGCAGAACAGGCTCTCAAAACCTTGCTCGGAGCCCAATCATCCCTCCTTGTAGCATCGGCCGGGATCGATGCCAAACCTCAGTCTGTCCATGAATGGGTGCAGACCAGGCTGCGCCTCAAGGGAGCAGATCCCGCAGGCCATGTCCAGCGGCAACTGACTCGTGAGATGGTTCAAGCAGCGGATCTCGTGATTGCTATGGGCTGCGATCATCAGATGTTCATTCGAGAGCGGTTCGGACGTGACGTGCCTCTGTTCAATCAAGTGTGCGTTGGTCGTGACGAGCCCATTGAGGATGTGCATGAAGTCATGCCCGAATGGGAACAGAACCTTGATCAGGCTCGCGCCTATGTCTGGTCTGTGATCGATAGGATTTGGCAAGCTACCCCGGCGCTCATCCAACGCCTGCCACCTCTCCGTTAATCGAAATAACCCCTTTCATTCGTTCTCCGACGGTTCATTCTTGGACAGAAAGGACAATTTTCCCCGATTTTCCCCTCATAAGACCTTTCCGCTGTTTCTTCCATAAGGCGAACTGAGTACGCCTGCTATATTTTCTTATGAGCTATCAGTCTGTGGGAATGCGCGATGCCCTCATCAGGGTTACGGGAAGTGACATCATCTTATGGCGATCGATCGGAACCGGCCTGGGTTTCCTGGTCCGACGAGAAGCTGTTGGACCTTCAGATATGTCGCCTCAACGTCAATCTCGACAATCCCTTCCTGTCCGGGCACATCCAACAACTCTACAATGAACTTGAGGCGAAGCAACTGAGATTCCATCCACACTTCTGGTTGTCCAACGAATGGTTCACGCCTGACGGTGTTCCCGGAATCGCCGTCCCGTTTTATCTCGCCCACCCTCGTCTCGTAAAACTTGAGCTGGCCCAAATGTTGGAAGTCGAAGGAGGGACAGCCGAATGGTGCATGCGCATTTTGCGGCATGAAGCCGGGCATGCGATCGAGAATGCCTTTCGCATCAGGCGCCTCCGAAGCCGGCAGCAAATCTTTGGCCGCTCCTCCCAACCCTATCCCAAGTACTACAGCCCCAGGCCGTACAGCCGCAGCTTTGTTCGACACCTCGATGTGTGGTATGCGCAAAGCCATCCGGACGAGGATTTTGCTGAGACGTTTGCGGTATGGCTTACACCGGACTCGATGTGGGCCGATCGTTACAAAGGCTGGCCCGTTCTGAGAAAGTTGCAATACATGGATGGTCTCATGGGAGGGTTGGCCAATGTACCTCCGATTGTCACGACGAAGGAACTTATCGACCCGCTCCACACTTTGAAGAAAACGCTTCGCGAACATTACCAACGCAAGCGGAGCCACTACGGTATTGCAAGATCCTCGTTCTACGATCCAGATCTCAAGCGATTATTTACTGACGCGCCGACCCATGCCGACAAGCTAAGCGCGGCCACGTTCCTCAACCGGTTCCGTCGAGAGGTTCGTCGAAAGGTTGCCAGTTGGACAGGGGAATATCAGTACACCATCGATCAAGTTCTTGAGGACATGATTCAGCGATGCCGCGAGTTGCATCTGCGTCTGCCCCTTCCCGAGGAACAGGCGAAGCTGGACTTTACGATTTTATTGACAGTCCACACGATGAACTATCTTCGCAGCGGGCGGCACAAGGTGGCAGTATGAGGCGATTGCGCATTCTCGTCCTGATGCACAAGGATTTGGTTCCGCCGGAACCGCTCAACAGTCATGATCCGTTACGGGCTGAATGGAAAACGGAATACGACGTGGTCACGACCTTGCGCAAGCTGGGGCACGAAGTGAAACCGCTGGGCGTGAAAAGCGATCTTGGCGTAATCAGGTCGGCGGTGGAGGAGTGGAAACCGCACATTGCCTTCAACCTGCTCGAAGAGTTCGACGGCGTTGCCGTCTATGATCAAAACGTCGTCTCCTATCTCGAGCTGCTGCGCATGCCCTATACCGGCTGCAATCCACGCGGCTTGATGCTGGCGCGTGACAAGGTGTTGTCAAAGAAACTCTTCTCGTTTCACCGGATTCCGTTCCCCGAATTCATGGTCGTGCCGCAGGGGCGGACCGTGAAGCGACCCAAGTGGCTCTCCTTCCCCCTGATTGTGAAATCCGTCACCGAAGAGGCATCGCTGGGCATTTCGCAGGCCTCGATCGTCCAAGATGATGAGAAGTTGAAAGAGCGTGTCGCGTTTATCCATCAAAGCGTCGGGACTGGGGCTCTCATCGAACGTTACATTGAAGGGCGTGAACTCTACGTTGGCGTGTTGGGCAATGGGCATCTGCAGGTATTCCCGGTCTGGGAACTCAAGATGGACAAGCTGCCGGAGGATGCCCGTCGGATCGCGACCGAGCGGGTGAAATGGAGTAGGAAGTATCAGGATAAGTATGGAATTACCTCGAAAGAAGCAAAGAATCTTCCCGAAGGGAAGGCCGAGGAGATCCAGCATCTCGCGAAGCGGGTCTATCGCGCGCTCGGGTTGAGCGGCTATGCACGCATTGATATGCGGATGGATGAAAAGGGACAGCTGTACGTGCTCGAAGCCAATCCCAATCCGCAAATCGCGCACAGTGAAGATTTTGCGGATTCCGCCGAGAAGGCGAACTGTCCCTACAAAGATCTGCTCCAAGAACTCCTGAATGTTGGTCTCCGCTGGCGGCCGGCGAAAGCTGCGTAAGCCGACCGCCCAAGATCTCCAGTTCAGCTCTTCATGCTTCATAGAAACAGCGAGTGCAGAATCTCGATCGCGTTCTAGCTCGGTGCATGGGCGCGTTGGAAGTGCTCCGCTGCGCCACCTGTCCACCATGGCTGGATGCCAACACGGGGAGTGGGAGGGATAAGTTGCTTGAGCACCTGGCCGCGCTGCGGTATTCTCGCAAATCGGTCAGCGAGACGAGGTGAGGATGCCAGGAAAAGGAATGACACCGAGAGAAGCGGCATCGGCGGTGATCGCCGCGATGCCAACTGGTCTGTTGGAATCCCAGTTGCAAGAGTACGGAATCGAGGCGACGGCCGAACGGGCGCAAACCCTCACCCGCGAAATGCTCTTGCTCAATCTCTTTTGGAGCTTAGCGGCCATCGAAGCCCATATTCCGCAGAAATTCCAGCAGGCGTATCGGAGCTCGTCCTGCACGCAGTAGAAACGGGATGGGGTACGACCTATCCCGTTGGTCCCGTAGCCTGGACGACCTTTTTGACGGAATGGAAAGAGCGAACGAAACGCTACGAACGTTTGGTGAATGAGGGGATGAGTCCGCTTGCAATCAGCGCCGAAGTTGGCATGTGGCTGGAAGAACAGCATGTCGTCGGCGAAGAGGACCGGCGATATGTTCTGACCCTGCTGATCGACTCAGTGCCGGTCGAGACATACGGGCAGCTATTGCAAGACATCGGTTGAGAGTTATGCCACTTATAGATATCGGTGGCTCACGACCTTGCCGGTGGTATCGAGTTCGTACAGCAGCGGGGCGCCCGTCGGAATATTCAGTTCGAGGACCTGTTCTTTGGAGAGCTGTTCGAGTTGCATTACCAGCGCCCGCAGACTGTTCCCGTGTGCTGCAATCAGAATCGTATCGCCCTTCAAGACGTGGGGTTTGATTTTCTGTTCGTAGTACGGCAGCACGCGATCCGCCGTGTCTTTTAGGCTCTCTCCGCCGGGCGGGGGGACGTCGTAACTCCTCCGCCAAATCTTCACCTGGTCGTCGCCGTACTTCTTTGCCGTCTCGGCTTTGTTGAGGCCCTGCAGCTCTCCGTACATCCGTTCGTTAAGCGCCTTGTCTTTCTCGATGGGAATGCCCGACTGGCCGATCGTTTCCAAGACGAGCCGCAGCGTTTCGATCGCTCTGATAAGGACGGAGGTGAATGCACGATTGAAGGTGAAGCCCCGGAGCTTCTCGCCCGCGTTCCGTGCCTCCTGAATCCCACGTGGTGACAGGGGGACATCGACCCAGCCCGTAAAACGATTTTCGAGGTTCCATTGTGATTCGCCGTGACGCAGTAGGATTAAGCGACCCATTCCTTCTTCCTCCCAGTCGGATAGCGGAGCGGTTGCAGGCCCAAGAATACTGGATCGATACTCCAAGTCAAGCGTTGCTTTCGTCCTTATGCGGAAGTACCATGCCGCACAACTTGAGAAGGTTGCCAAAACCCGCCAGCAGCATTCACGCAACTCTCAAGGCTTCAATGTGGGTATTGAGCCAGCTAGACCTTTCGCTTGCTGTGGCCTTGCTGGCGGATATTATTACCATCCTCCCGGGTTCTATTAGGCCTCCTGTGGCCTGGCCAATGGATTTCGTGGGCGTTTAACTTTCTGGGAGTTTTGCAACGATCGCAGGTGATCTCAAGAGCGAATCGCTTCGCTGTATGACCATCCCTCCATCATCCGAAATCAACTGGCCGGCCCTCGAATCCTGGTGGATTGCGATGGGCGATCGCCTGCACGTGGCCGACCGAGCCCAATCTTTTTTTAAAAAGGTGAGAAGCGACGGGCAACTCGATCGGATCGCGCAGGTCGGCGGACAGGTCGATTACATCCTGTTCGTGCTCATGCGCTATTGGGTGCCGACTGTCCTGCCCCCACCAGGCCGCGAGCGACTGACGAAGAACGATCCGGATTACTGGCTGGAATCTGAGCAGATTCTCAAAGCTGCTGCAGCCCGGCTGCGCGAACTCAAGCCGTTAATCGAACTGCTCACGACTCCAACCCCCCTTTCCGACACTCCTTCCACCAAAGGCATCAGCCCTTCGCCGGTCGCGGAACTCGAACTCTTCAGCATCGTTGAAGAAATTGGAGAAGCCGCCGGTACTTACGGCGGGCCGGACTACACCTCGATCGTAAAAGCCTTCGACCCGGTTCCGCTCAGGCAAACGCAGCCGTTCAAGCACAATAAGAAAAATAGTGCGGAGCTCTGGGTTGTCTTTCTCCTCCGCGAACACTTTCGGAGTCTGGGATTAGGGAAAGATCGTTACTGGCCGCTGGTTGCGCCCTTATGTACGGCGGCGGGCATCCTCAATCAGAACGGGCAGGCATTCAGCTCCGACGAACTCAAATCCTGGTGGCAGAAAAACTGGCCGCGCACCTATACCCAGTTGGAACAGAAGCAGGACGCTCCCGATTCAGGCGGCGCGGCCTATGAACAGGACTTTGGCTGGTTTCAGGCTTGGATCAGCTGGCAGCGTGCTCGGTAAGCCTATTGTCTACGTGTGAGTCGTCGCGCCTGGTTTGGCTGGCTTTGTCGGCAGTCGTTCTCCGTCCAGCGCACCGTCCTGAATCATCTTGAACATGGTGATTGAAAAAAGCACATAGAGGGCGACGCCCACCCAGATCACGTAGGGTTGGACTCCGCCGGCTTCTTTGACCGCGGCATCCTGTTTAGCCGGTTCACTCCACAATTGTTGTTTGATCGCACCGATCTGCTCCCGGCAGTGCCAATAGTAGACGTAGTTGGCTGTTGCGCCGGCTACGATGCTCCAGACGATACCGCTCGTCATGTCGCCCGTCAGGTAGGTGGAAACCATCGGGCCGATCGCATAGACGGCTGCATAAACATACATCTTGCGGTAGAGAAACCAGAGGAATGAAACGAACAGAAAGGCCGGCCAATTCCATGTCAGGGCGAATTTTGGGGTCTGCTCCGGGCCGAATTTCTTGAATTGTTCCAGATAGCGGTCTGCGTTGGGACCGATGAAAGCTCGCCAGAGATCGCTGTCGCTATGAGTGGGACAAACGGTTGAAGCAGCCGTGGCTTGTTCCGGCGGTGCCGTCAGATTGGTCCCGCATTGATAGCAGAATTTCGAATCGTCTTGGTTTTGTTGCTGACACTGTGTACAGGATTTCATCGTTCAGAGACTATCACATCATCGGGGCTGAACGAGTAAAGAAGGAATCGAAACCTTCCGTTGGGATTCGCTGACCGGTAACAAGTTGCTTTCACTGTAGTGCCTGTGCTAGCTTCCCTTACTTTACAAGGGGATACGTCTGCCATGCCGACCGAAGAGCTCAAGCAAGCCACCGAACAGTATTTGATGGGAACTTACGCTCGTCAGCCGATCTCGATCGTGCGAGGGCGCGGGACGAAAGTCTACGATCTCGAAGGCCGGGAGTATATCGATTTCGTCGGCGGGATTGCCGTCAATATTCTCGGTCACGGCCATCCAGACCTCGTCTTAGCCATTCAACGACAGGCCGCGCAGCTGATCCACACGTCGAACCTCTACTACACGGAGCCGCAAGTGAAGCTCGCGCAAATGCTTGTGGATCACTCGTTTGCCGACAAGGTGTTCTTCTGCAACAGCGGCGCGGAGGCCAACGAAGCGGCCATTAAGCTCGCGCGTCGGTACTCACACGACAAGTATGGCCTCGGGCGATTCGAGATCATCACGATGAAAAACTCGTTCCACGGCCGCACGATGGCGACATTGACCGCCACCGGCCAGGAAAAAGTGCAGAAGGGCTATGACCCTCTGGTGCCGGGATTTCTGTACGTTCCGTTCAATCATCTCGCCGAGCTTGAACAGGCGGTGACCGGGAAAACGGCTGCGATCATGCTGGAGCCGATTCAAGGTGAAGGAGGCGTGCACGTTGCGGATCGTGAATATTTGAAAGCGGTGCGTGAGCTCTGTACCCAAAAAGACATTTTGTTGATCTTCGATGAAGTGCAGACCGGAATGGGGCGAACGGGCACACTCTTCGCATACGAGCAATTGGGTGTTCAACCTAACATTATGACCTTGGCCAAGGGCCTTGGCGGCGGCGTACCTATCGGGGCTTGCCTTGCGAAGGAGGAGGTCGCTAAAGCGTTTGGACCAGGCTCCCATGCGTCGACGTTCGGCGGCAATCCGCTTGCCTGCGCCGCGGCATTGGCCGTGTTTCGCGTGCTCCTTGAAGGACGCGTGCTCGACCAAGCCCGTCGCATGGGTGATTATTTGGCAAAGGGTCTCTCGGAGTTTAAAGACCGCCATCATGCAGTGAGGGACGTGCGGGGGCTCGGCCTCCTGCAAGGCCTTGAAGTGGAGATGGACGCCAAGACGGTCGTCAGCGACTGTCTCAGACGCGGCATTCTGGTCAATGCCACCGGAGAGCATGTGCTCCGCTTTGTCCCGCCCTTGATCATTTCCCAGCCGGAGATCGATCGACTCATCGAAGTGCTGTCGCAGATCTTCAATCGGCAGGCGGCTGAAGGGCCCGCGCACTAATCGATAGGCTCTAATACCATGAAATCACCGGCGAGGCGACCCACTGGGCTGAGCAAGGATCTGCTGGATGTCGCGGCTCTCACCAAAGCTGAGGTCGAGAGCCTGCTGACGCTGGCAACTCGCCTGAAGGATAAGCAGCGGCGAGGCGTTCCCCATCCCGTACTCCAAGGCAAGACCTTGGGGCTCCTGTTTGAGAAGCCCTCGACCAGGACAAGAGTCTCCTTCGAAGCCGGCATGAACCAGCTAGGGGGTCATGCGCTAGTCCTGCCGATGGGCGACATTCAGCTGTCGCGCGGCGAGAGCGTGCCCGACACGGCTCGTGTGTTATCGCGCTATCTCGATGGGATCGTCATTCGCACGTATGACCATGCAACGGTCCAGGAATGGGCGAGGGAAGCGACCATGTCCGTCATCAACGGGCTAACCGATCTGAGTCATCCTTGCCAAGCTCTGTCCGATTTGCTCACGATCAAGGAGAAGAAAGGGCGCTTGAAGGGTATCAAGATTGCCTATATCGGTGACGGAAACAACGTGGCCAATTCATTGATTGAAGCGGCAGCGAAAATGGGCATGACGATCGCACTGGGCTGCCCGGCCGGCTATCAGCCGGATCAGCATGTGGTCGACCTGGCTCGGCTCGAAGCGGAGAAAACTGGAGCGCTGATCGAGCTCAGCCACGATCCCTCTATCGTCGCTAAGGAAGCAGATGTGATCTATACCGATGTCTGGATCAGTATGGGCCGTGAACGTGAGCAGGCTCGGAGGCTGAAAGTCTTGGCGCCCTATCAGGTGAACAGCCGCCTCGTCAGCCGCGCGAAATCCGACGCGATCATCATGCATTGCTTGCCCGCGCATCGCGGTGAGGAGATTTCGGCGGAGGTATTGGACGGTCCGCAGTCGGTCATTCTCGACCAAGCCGAGAACCGGCTTCACATGCAGAAAGCAATTTTGACGAAACTCTTAGGCAAGGGGAAAGAAGGAAAACGATGAGTCGTGCGATCAAGAAAATCGTGCTGGCCTATTCCGGAGGACTCGACACCTCCGTCATCTTGAAATGGTTGCAGGAAACCTATCAAGCCGAGGTCATCGCCTTTTGCGCCGATCTCGGCCAGGGCGAAGATCTCAAAGCGATCAAGGCGAAGGCGCAGGCCCTCGGCGTCAAGAAAGTCTACGTCGAAGATCTGCGGGAAACCTTCGTCAAAGATTATGTGTTCCCGATGTTGCGCGGGAACGCGATGTACGAAGGCTGCTATTTGCTGGGCACATCGATCGCACGACCCTTGATCGCCCGTCGCCAGGCTGAAATCGCGCTCAAAGAAGGTGCCGAGGCGGTGTCGCACGGCGCGACCGGAAAGGGGAACGACCAGGTCCGCTTTGAGTTGACCTACACGGCGCTGGCGCCGGGGTTGAAAATTATCGCGCCTTGGCGTGAGTGGACGATGCGGTCCCGGCGCGAGCTGATCGAGTATGCCGATCGCCACGGTATTCCCGTGACCGCGACCAAAGCGAAGCCCTACAGCATGGATCTCAACTTATTCCATGTGAGCTACGAAGGGGGCATTCTTGAAGACCCCTGGGAGGCGCCGCCGGATGAAATTTTTCAAATGACGGTCTCGCCTGAAAAGGCTCCGAATAAACCGCTGGAAGTCGAAATCGACTACGAGGCCGGCAACCCTGTCGCGGTTGACGGCAAGAAGATGAGTCCGGCGACCTTGCTGGCCCATCTCAATAAGTTGGGCGGGGCACACGGGATCGGGCGTGTCGATCTCGTCGAGAACCGCTACGTCGGCATGAAGTCCCGCGGGGTGTATGAAACGCCAGGAGGCACGATTCTCCATGTGGCCCACCGAGGATTGGAGTCGTTGACGATGGATCGCGAGGTGCTGCACTTCAGGGACAGTTTGATCCCGCGTTTTACCGATCTCATTTACAACGGCTATTGGTTCAGCCCGGAGCGCGAGATGGTTCAGACGGCGATCGATGAGGCACAGAAGGATGTGACTGGTACCGCCAGAGTCAAACTCTACAAGGGCAGTTGCACGCTCGCCGGCCGCAAATCAAAGAACTCCCTCTATCGGCTCGACATCGCCACGTTCGAAGAGGACGAAGTCTATAATCAGAAAGACGCCGAAGGGTTCATCCGTCTCAATGCCTTGCGGCTGAAGATCAGAGCACAACTGAAGAAGGCATCGTCCTGATGGGGACAGCGAAGAAGCGTAACCGGCTTGGGTCCGCGAGCGGCAAGGCTTGGGAGGGACGGTTTCGGGAAAAAACGAACCGGCTGGTCGAAGCGTTCACGGTGTCGGTGGATGTCGATCGACGGCTCTATGCGCATGACATTCAGGGTAGCATCGCCCATTGCAAGACACTCGCGAAGGCGCGCGTCTTGACCCCGGGCGAAACGAGGGCCATTGTGCGAGGCCTTGAGTTGGTGAAGACGGAGTTTGATCGCGGACGATTTCGGTTTTTGCGTCAGGACGAGGACATTCACATGGCGATCGAGCGCCGCCTAACGGAGTTGATCGGTCCCCTGGGTGGTAAGGTGCACACAGGACGCAGTCGGAACGATCAGGTAGCGCTCGATGTCAGGCTCTATCTTCGTGACCAGCTGAATCTCTTGCTCGCCCAGCTCGAGGAGTTTCAGCTGGTCTTAGTGGCTAAAGCCAAGGCGAACCGGACTCTGGCTATGCCCGGTTATACCCATCTGCAGCGGGCCCAGCCGGTGCTGCTCGCGCATCATCTGCTGGCGTATGTCGAAATGCTCGAGCGTGATAAGGGGCGCCTGCGCGATGCAAAGAATCGGTTGAACGTCATGCCGTTAGGCTCCGGCGCCTTAGCCGGCACCAATTATCCGGTGGATCGCCGGTACACAGCGAGGCTGTTAGATTTTCCCGCCGTCACGGCCAATAGTCTGGATGCCGTGTCCGATCGAGACTTCATGATTGAAATCGCCGCTGCGCTTTCGATTGCCATGATGCATGTATCCCGGTTGAGCGAAGAACTCATCGTCTGGTCTTCGCAGGAATTCCGTTTTGTGGATCTCCCGGACGGCTTCTGCACGGGCAGCAGCATGATGCCGCAGAAGAAGAATCCGGATGTTCCCGAATTGGTCCGCGGCAAGACAGGCCGAGTCTATGGTCATTTGATCAATTTGTTAACCACGCTGAAGGCCCTGCCGCTCAGTTATAATCGGGACTTGCAAGAAGATAAGCCGGCCCTGTTTGACGCGATCGATACGGTGGCGGCTTCCCTTAAGGTCTTGACTGAGCTGATGCGTCGGCTCAAAGTAAACAAAGAAGTGCTCAAGCAGGCTCTCCAAGGCGGGGGGATGCTCGCGACGGAGTTGGCCGACTATCTGGTAGGAAGGGGCGTGTCCTTCCGCGAGGCCCATGCCATTACGGGGAAAATTGTGCGGGCCGCGTTGGATCGCGGGCAGGAATTGAGCTCTATCCCGCTTGAAGAGTTGCGCCGGTTCTCCGATCGTATCGACAAAGCGGTCTTCGCGCGTCTGACAGTTCAGGCGGCGATCGATCGTAAGGCGCAGATCGGGGGCACGGCTCGGGTGCGCGTGGAGCAACGGATCAAGGAACTCGAACGGATGTTGTCGTGAGAAGTCTGGCGGTCGTGTTGGTTCTGGGGCTGGTGGCAGCCTGCGGAGTTGTGGGGCCGCCGATGGCTCCCGAAGATGTTGGAGTGTCCCGGACGGTCGAGTTTCAGAAGAGGCGTGATGCGCTCGAAGCGCAACAACGTGAAGCGGCTGAATCGCAGGCGGCAAGTGAACCGCAGGGCCAAGATGTGGTTTTGCCGCCGGTACGACCGTTCGGTACGCGCTGAGCGCGGGAAAATGTTATGACTATTCATCTTGCACCGATGTTGAACTGGAGGAGGGACTGATGCAACTGATTCAACCAATGCGACAAGGCCATTTGCCCCGGCAGACCGCGGGCAAACGGTTGCTGCTGGTGGATCCCTATCCTCGCAACAGCCAGTACCACCTGACGGCGTCGGAGCGACGGGCGGTCTGGTTCCCGAAGTTGAGCCTCCCGACGATCGCCGCCTATACGCCGGAGCATTGGACCGTCGATTTGGTCGACGAAGCGGTGCAGGACATCGATTTCGACTATCCCTGCGATATGGTCGGCCTTTCGATCATGACCTGTTATGCGCCCCGCGCCTATGAGATCGCCAAGGAGTTTCGCAAGCGAGGGAAAACCGTTGTGATGGGCGGCGTCCACCCCACTTACTGCCCGGACGAAGCCTTACAGTATGCGGACGCGATTGTATGCGGCGAGGCAGAAGATTTGTGGCCGCAACTAGTCGCAGACTACGAGGCGGGTCAAATGCAGCGGATGTACAAAATGACGTCGTTTCCGGCGTTGGAGAATTACAAGAGCCCGCGCGTCGAATTGCTGAGCCCCGATGCCTATATGACGAGGCAATGCAGTTTTACGACCAGGGGTTGTCACTTCGATTGTGAGTTTTGCAGCGTGTCGCCCTTCAATGGCAAGACCACACGGCGCAGGCCGGTGGAGGAAGTCGTCACGGAACTCCAGAACGTGCAACGTTGGATTCGCAGCGAATTGGTTGAGCGTATTCGAGACGAACCGCTCTGGAAGGCCTTCATCCTGAGTCTCCGCATTCGAGTTGGCATTGAAGACGGCAGCATCGTGGCGTTTGTCGACGACCTGCACAACAGCAACCGCGCCTATTGCCGCGAGCTCTGGACGGCATTGAAGCCGCTCAAGCTCAAATGGGGCTGCCAGTCGACGTTGTTTCTGGCGGATGATGAGGAGATGGTCAAGTTAGCGGCGGAGAGTGGCTGCGTCTCCGTATTCGTCGGGATGGAATCGTTGGATGAAGACTGCCTCGATGAAACCAATAAGCCGTTCAACCGCGTCAAAAAGTTTGCCCAAGAGATCAAAATGTTCCACGATTACGGGATCATGGTGAATCCTGGCATAGTGTTCGGGTTCGACAACGACGACGAAGCGGTGTTTGAACGTGCCGTTGATTTTTTGACCAAAAATCAAGTGGAGTTGGCCTACTTCAACGTTCTCACGCCGTTGCCGGGAACCGCGCTCTTCGACCGCTATAACAACGCCGGCCGGATCTTCGACAAGGATTGGTCGAAGTACGACGGCAAACACGTTGTGTTTCAGCCGAGTCGCATGACGCCGGAACAGCTACAAGAGGGATTCCATTGGGCCAACCATCAATTCTATTCGTTGCCCAACATCTGGTATCGGCTTTCCGGCACCAAGCAGCGGTTGGTGGCCCGATGGGAAATGAACCGGGAATTCAGAAAATTGGTTAAGCGGAGCTGTCCCAAGGGAACCCTTTCCCCCTTGGCGACTGTGCTGAAAAATCTGCAAGCCAAGCTCCCTGTGTTGGACAGGGATCAACTCATTCCCAGTGCGTTGCATGCCTTGAAGCAACGCTTAGACCCGAAGACGCTGTCGACAGAAAATCTCACCCTGAACATCAAAGCCAAACGGCATGATAAGTTCGCCGCCCTCTTTGTCGATCTCGAGGGTGCGCTGGACCGGCTGAATGTTCAGGAACTCATCAAGCGGATCAAAGAGGCGGCCGAGAACGCGAAATTGGACGTCATCGTCAATTTCGAGCACCTGAAACTGGCAGCGCCAGATGCGCTGAAGGCCTTGATCGATTCGGAGGCCATCAAGGCCGCTGTGCCGCACGTCAAGGTGCGCTATCGCAAGTTCAAGGACGCCTTCGAGACCTCGCTGCAAGGCTTCTCCCTTGCGGGTCTCGAAATGCTGAGCGAGGATTTTCAGGATGCATAATTTCGAATATCGCCAGGGCGAGCTCTATTGTGAACAGGTGCCCGTCAGCCGGATTGCCAAAGAAGTTGGCACGCCCTGCTACATCTATAGTCACGCCACGTTGACCAGGCATTTCCGCGCGTACGACAGCGCGTTTAAGAACATCCCGCACATCATCGCGTTTGCGATGAAAGCCAATTCGAATCTGGCGATCCTTCGTCTTATGGCGAAGGAAGGAAGCGGCGTCGATATCGTGTCCGGCGGTGAATTGTTTCGTGCGCTGAAGGCCGGTGTGCCCTCCTCCAAAATCGTGTTCGCCGGCGTCGGTAAGAATGCGGAGGAGATTCGTGACGCGCTGAAGGCGGACATCCTCATGTTCAACGTCGAGTCGTCGGCGGAGATTCACGCGATCAACGATGTGGCCGCTTCGGTCGGAAAGAAAGCCCGCGTGGCATTGCGGATCAATCCCGACATCGATCCCAAGACGCATCCCTACATCTCGACCGGCTTGAAGAAGAGCAAGTTCGGGATCGCCGCCGATCGCGCCTTGGAGGAGTTCAAGCTGGCGTCCTCACTCGGGCATATCGAGGTCGTCGGCGTGCATGCGCATATCGGATCGCAACTGACAGAGGTCACGCCCTTCGTTGAATCCTTAAAGAAGGTGATTACGCTGATAGGGGCACTGAAGGAGCAGGGCATCAACATTCAATATCTGAACATCGGAGGCGGGCTCGGGATCACCTACAGCGACGAGAAGCCGCCATTGCCGCAAGATCTGTCCGACGCCATTTCACCGCTCGTGCGGGACTTGAAACTCACGCTGGTGATGGAGCCGGGACGCGTAATCGTGGGGAATGCGGGCATCCTCGTGACCAAAGCGCTCTACGAAAAGGTCGGCGAAGCGAAGCGGTTCATTATCGTGGATGCTGCGATGAACGACTTGATCAGGCCGAGCCTCTACAGCGCCTATCACGAGATCCGTCCCGTCTTCGAATCCCTGTTGCAGCGCCCCAGACACTCGGTCGATGTAGTCGGGCCGGTCTGTGAGTCCGGCGACTTCCTGGCGAAAGATCGCACGCTCCCGGAGGTCAGGCCCGGCGATCTGCTTGCCGTCATGAGCGCGGGAGCCTACGGGTTTGTCATGGCGTCCAACTACAACTCGCGGCCGCGGGTGCCTGAGGTGCTGATCAAAGACGGCGAGATCCATATCATCAAGGCGCGAGAAACTTACGAAGATCTGGTTAGAGGTGAAACGGTTCCCGCATTTCTCGAGTAGTCGGTAAAGGAGTTCCCATGTTTACTGGGTCGTTGGTTGCCATCGTCACGCCGTTCAGGAAGGGCCAGCTTGATGAGCGGGCTTTTGGCGATTTGATCGAATGGCAGATTGCCAATGGAACGAATGGGATTGTCCCCTGCGGCACCACTGGTGAATCGGCAACCCTGACGCACGAGGAACATCATCGCGTGGTCAAGCTGGCCGTCGAAGTCGCCAGGAGACGTGTCCCGGTCATTGCCGGGACGGGCTCCAACAGCACCGACGAAGCTATCTCATTGACCAGGCATGCCAAAGAGGCCGGTGCGGACGGGGCGCTGCTGATCACGCCCTATTACAATAAGCCGACCCAAGAAGGGCTGTATCGACATTACAAGGCGGTCGCGGAGTCCGTCGAGATTCCGCAGATCCTCTATAATATTCCCGGCCGGACCGGCGTAAATATGTTGCCCGCGACCGTCGCGCGATTGTGCGGTATGAAGAACATCGTGGGCATTAAGGAAGGAAGCGGTTCGGTCCAGCAAGCGTCGGAAATTGCACAGATCTGCGGTGAGCGGATAACGGTCCTGGCCGGTGATGACGCATTGACCCTCCCTATGATGGCGGTCGGGGCAAAAGGGGTCATCACAGTGGCGGCGAATCTGGTTCCGAAGGAGATGGCGCAGTTGGTCAGTACGTTTTTGACAGGTCGGGTCGAGGAATCGCGCAAGCTGCACTTCATGTTGTCGCCCCTTTTCGCGGCGCTGTTCTATGAAACGAACCCCATCCCGGTGAAGGAAGCCTTGGGCATGATGGGGAAAATCGATCCGGAGTTGCGGCTGCCACTCTGTGCGATGGGGGCCGACACGAAAGCCCAGTTAACGCGCGTGCTGAAGGACATGAAGCTGATCTAGTCGATCGGAAGCGAGCGGTTCTGCATGATCAAAGTTATTGTCGCTGGTGCTGCGGGTCGAATGGGCAGCCGGTTGGTCGCCTTGATCAAGGATTCCACCGCCCTCACATTGGCGGGCGCGATCGAGGGCAAGGGCCACCATGCGTTGGGTGAGGATGCCGGCGAGACGGCGGGCTGTGGCAAGGCCGGCGTCCCGATAACGGAGGATCTTTCGACGCTCCTGGAACGGGGAGAAGTCGTTATTGATTTTTCCTCTCCGGAAGCGACTCTGAATCATCTACGGGTGGTGGCGCAGCACCGGCGCGCCATGGTGATCGGAACGACGGGTTTCGCCGCGGCGGAACTCGAAGAGCTGAAATCGCTAGCCCGGCAAGTGCCTTGCGTCTTTTCTCCCAACATGAGCGTGGGCGTAAACCTGATTTACAAGGTCATTAGCGAGATGGCCAGGACATTGGGGGACGAGTACGACATTGAGGTTATTGAGGCACACCACCGGCTGAAAAAAGATGCGCCGAGCGGGACGGCTCTCAAGATCGCGGAGGTATTGGCCAGGGCTGTGAATCGAGATCTCAATCAAGTCGGGGTCTACGCGCGAAAAGGTCTGATTGGAGAACGAAAGAAACAGGAGATTGGGATTCAAACGATTCGTGCCGGGGATATTGTCGGCGACCACACCATTCTGTTCGGCGGGATGGGAGAACGGATCGAAGTGACTCATCGGGCCAGCAGTCGCGACACCTTCGCGCGTGGTGCGTTGCGGGCGGCACGATGGGTCGTCAGGCAGCCGCCTGGGCTGTACGACATGATGGATGTGCTAGGCCTTAAGTAACGGCAGTACACCGCGCCGTTCCACTCGGCGATTTCTTCAAATTCAACGCAAAATAGTGGTGCGCGAACGCGAAGACGTTACCGCGCCTTACGTGTGAACTGTTTCATGGCGACGCCGCACCATGTGCAAGCGATCGTTACTTGCTGAGGACTGTAGCTGATCATGCGGTAGCAGGAGGGGCAGTTGAGAAGGGCCGTTTCCGGAACCCGCGAGAGTTTATGGACGGGAGGCCGCATAATGCGATTAACGGAGGGCGGCTGCTAGTGGATGATCGACAGATAGGCGAGCCCCATGGGCTGCGCGATCAGCGACCGCCTTCGAAAGCTTCACATAGATCAACTGCGCGGCGTCCGTCCAATCGGGATCAGGCGGGGAGCCACGAAAGGCCGCCTCGGCAGCCTTATGCTCATCGTACGTGAGCGGTTTGAGTTCTGTCATCGCGTCAATGTCTGGCCGTAAGGGGACGAGGTTCCTGATCCGCTGCTTTGCGCCGACCACAGTTCAAACAGGCAAACACCATGATCGCGAGCCCGGCATCCAAATCCACTGCCCGTTCCGGTAACATTGTTCCGCGGCATTTATCGCATGTCTTCATGGGCACACTCTAACACTCTCCGAAATGTATGCATATCCATCAGAAGTACTGGCCTATTCAGGCGATTAAGACCTGGGAAATCGGACCAGCCTAGGCCATTGGAGCTAGGTAAAAACACAACAAACCCTTTGGTTTTTCAGAAAAACCTGACCGGCAGATTCTTGACTAACGCCTCCCTCTCCCATAGGATTGTGGCACCAAGGCATCCGCCCTACTATGTATAGAATCATCTTCATCCTCATCCTGCTTATCGTGCTGTACTTTCTGATTCGAAGCGCCCTGAGGGAGTTTCGGGCGAAAGCAGGTACGGATAGACTTCCGGTCGACAAGGACCAGATGGTTCAGGATCCTGTCTGCCACGTCTTTGTTCCGAGGGGATTAGCAGTCACGGAGGTGATCGGCGGCCAGATCTATTGCTTCTGTAGCCGCGGTTGCGCCACCACGTTCCAGAAACAGATGACGGGTTAGCAGCCGGAGTAGCTATAGTCGGAGAGCTTTTCTTCCTTATCGAACTTCAACGTGATTTCGCACTGATTGGGGGTGAAATTGAATAGAGGAGGACCGGATTTTCCTCCGGCGATCCGGTAATACGTCCAGGTCTCACCACCGAAAAATCTGGGAGCCTTGCCGCTTGGAGAACCCCAGTTCTTTTCGAACCAGGCCTTGTCTTTACCCTGCAATTCAGCCGGCTTCAATGATTGTTCAAGATAGGGGTTGCTCCCGCCACAGGCGGTGAACATGAGAGAACCGACGAACAGCCATAAAGCTCGTTGCATGGTGCGTCTCCTCGATCAGCATGCCCACAGAGAACTCAACGTACAAGACCCTACTGCGTTGACGAAATGATTCTAACCGGCAGCCAAAAGTGTGTCAAACAGAACTCAACAGAGATTCGTTTGCATCAACGCTCCGTTCTTCCTAGAATGTATTTATGCTTGGCGAACAATCGACCGACCATGTCGCGCACATGAAAGGAAATGACCATGAAGTTCTTCCTTGATACCGCAAGCGTGAAAGAGATTCAGGAAGCGGCGAGCCTTGGATTACTGGACGGGGTCACGACCAATCCCTCCCTGGTTGCCAAGGAAGGGCGAGTGTTTCGCGAAGTGCTCGTCGAGATTTGCAATATCGTCGACGGGCCCATCAGTGCAGAGGTCGTCAGCATCGAAGCCGATGCGATGGTCAAAGAGGGGAGGGAACTCGCGAAGATTCACAAGAACATCGTCGTCAAAGTTCCGCTCATCGCCGAAGGCCTCAAGGCGACGAAACGGCTGGCTGCCGAAGGGATCAGGGTGAACGTCACGCTCTGCTTTTCGCCGACGCAGGCGCTACTCGCCGCGAAAGCCGGGGCGTGGTGTGTCTCACCCTTCATCGGTCGGCTGGACGATATCAGCTCAAACGGGATGGAACTCATCCGCCAGATCGTCACGATCTACAAGAACTACGACTTCAAGACCTATGTGCTTGTCGCGAGCGTGCGGCATCCTCAGCACGTGGTCGAAGCGGCATTGGCCGGCGGGCACATTTGTACGATGCCGTTCGCCATCTTCCAACAGCTCGTGAAACATCCGCTCACCGATCTAGGGCTGAAAAAGTTCCTCGCGGATTGGGAGTCGCAGAACCGGAAATAAGGCGGTTTAGCGGGTCGTTATCGATCGCAGACCGGAGAGCCGGCGCCGGGCCATGCTGAAGACTTTGTGGAACATCGGCCTGGTAAGTTTGCCGGTAAAGGTGTTCTGTTGGCTTGGATGGTAGGACCCGATGAGCGTCACATTCCAGGGCAGTTCGTAGACCACTCCGTGGCCGAACGTCGGGAGTGGGGAAGGAAGCGGATAACCAGCTTCACGACTGGCTTTGAGGTAGTGATCGAACGCGATCTTGCCGAGCGCCACGACGACCCGAACGTTTCGTAGCAACCGCAATTCTTCTTTGACGTAGGGGCGACAGGCCTCGAACTCTTCAGGTGCCGGTTTGTTTCCGGGCGGGGCGCATCGCACCGTGGCCCCGATGTAGCAATCCGATAGTGCGAGGCCATCGTCTTTGTGCTGCGATGTCGGTTGATTCGCAAAGCCGTGGCGATGCAGCGCTTCATACAACCAGTCTCCGCTTCGGTCTCCGGTAAAGATGCGGCCCGTTCGGTTCCCGCCATGAGCGGCCGGTGCCAGTCCCAGCACGTACAGGCGCGCGTCGGCGTCTCCGAAGCCGGGAATCGGCCGTCCCCAATAAGTCCAGTCTCGAAACTGCCTCCGCTTTTCTTCCGCGACCGTCTGCCGGTAGGTGACAAGGCGAGGGCAAGCGGTACAAGAGATGATTCGATCGTTGAGGAGCGCCAGTGATCTCATGCAATCCGCAGTGTAGCACGACTGCGAAAGCTGATCCTGCTTGCCGCACGGACTGCTTGCTGCTAGCATGAAAACATTGTAGGTGAGTGAATCCCAACAATCCGGAGGTAGGATCGTTATGCGGGGCTGGCTTCTTCGTCTGTTGCTGATTGTGACGCTTGTCCTGGCGGCCGTATTTCCCATTTCGACGAAGGCCCAACCAGAACCGGATCAAGCTCCACCGAAGGAGGCTCCTGCGCGCACCGGTGCCAACGGCGAGCTCGACTTGATCCTTCCTGAGCCGCTTGAGGGGCAGAACGAGCCGGAGGACCGTCTTGTCATTCTTCCGGAAATCAAACGGGAAGGCGAGCGATTCTTCCTCAGTTCGTTCAAGCTTCCCGACAAGATTACCTTTGCCGGGCAACCGGTGCCGCTGGATAATTGGCAGGTGCGGGAACGGATCGAATACGAATTCTATCAATTTCTGGAGGATCAAGGCGAAAGCATTATCCTCGCCAAACGCACGGGACGCTGTTTCCCTCCTGCCGAGAGGCAATTGGCCGAAGCCGGTCTGCCGGATGATCTGAAGTACATGTTGCTGGTTGAGAGTAAATGTATTTCGGCCGCCTACTCGAAAGCGAAAGCATCCGGCCCCTGGCAGTTTATTCCATCAACCGGAAGACGCTACCGGCTCAAGAGCGATTCCGTTCGCGATGAGCGCCGCAATCTGGAAATGTCGACGGAGGCGGCGGTCAAGTATCTGAAGTATCTCAAAGACTTTCAGCAAAATGACTGGTTTCTGGCCATGGCCTCCTACAATGCCGGTGAGGAACGTGTGCGCAAGCTGCTCAAGGAGCAAAAGATCACCGATTATTGGAGGATGCACGGTCCGCGCGAAACCATGCGTTATGTGCCGCGCATCATCGCGGCCAAAGAAATCTACTCCCAACCGGAGAAGTATCTGGGCCTGAGCAAAAAGGATCTCTATGCTCCGCTTGAGGTGGAAACCGTTACCGTCAATGTCAAAGAGTCACAGCGGGCGTTGACCTCCATCGCCGAGGAGTTCGGCACCTACTTCCTCGAGCTCAAGATGCTCAATCCCGAATTCAAGAAAGATGTGCTCCCGCACGGGACCTATGAAATCAGGGTTCCTCGTCAAACCTGTCCCAGCCGCTGTTTCAAGCAAGACAAAATGCCCTAAGGCTTCTCTCCTTTCATGGCAATTCAGCTTCCTGCATCTCCGGTCAGACCGCTGCTCGGCAAGATGATCAGGCGGGCCTTGGATGCGGTGAATGCTGGAGCCGCCCTGCGTCGAGCCGTCAAGAAAGAGGGCGATGTCTTGACGGTCGGGTCGCACAGGTATGACCTGTGTCATTATGAACGAGTCATCGTGATTGGGGCGGGAAAAGCGACGGCTTCGATGGCTCGTGCGATGGAGCAGGTACTTGGTCGTCGATTACATACCGGATTCGTCATCGTCAAATATGGTCATGTGGTTCCGACTGCCAGAATCGTGGTGGCAGAAGCGGCCCATCCCCTTCCTGATCGAGCCGGCCAACTGGCTGCGGAACGTATTCACGCTCTGGCCTCCTCTCTGACCAGGCATGATCTGCTGATCGTCTTATTGTCCGGAGGCGCGTCCAGCTTGATGCCGTCACCAGTCCGCGGCGTCACCCTGGCGGATAAACAGCGGGTGACGAAGCAGTTGCTTCGTAGCGGAGCCAGCATCGGCGAGGTCAACTGTGTGCGCAAGCACCTGTCGAATCTGAAGGGAGGCCGCCTGGCTGAAGCGACGAAAGCAACCGTCGTAACCTTGATCTTGTCGGATGTCCTCGGCGACGATCTCAGTACCATTGCCTCCGGGCCGACCGCACCTGACCCGACCACCTATAGGGAGGCGATCGATTGCTTGAAACGGTACCGTGTCTGGTTTTCATCTCCACGGGCAGTGCGGGCGCATTTGGAGCAAGGCCGCCAAAGGCACCTCCCGGAAACTCCCAAGCCGGGGTCACGGGTTTTTCGTCGGGTTCACCACCAGATTATCGGCAACAGTAAGCTCGCGCTGGCGGCCGTCATCCACACGGCTCGGGAGGCGGGCTTTCGGACCATCGTGCATTCCATGACTCTGGCGGGGGAATCGCGAGTTGCGGGAGCTTGTTTCGGTGAACTCGCTCGAACCTTGTATGCGAAGCGATCTTCTGTCTCCAGACCCTACTGCATCGTTGCAGGAGGAGAAACCACTGTGACCGTCAAGGGAAATGGAAAGGGCGGGCGCGCGCAGGAGTTTGCCGTCAGTGCAGCAAAGGCCATTGCCGGCCTATCGAATGTCTGGGTCGCAGCGATCGGAACGGATGGTACCGATGGGCCGACCGACGTGGCCGGCGCGCTGGTGAGCGGAGAGACGCTCGCCCGGGCCCAGCGCCTTGGCGTGGATCTCGATGCAGCCCTCGCACAGAACAATACGTATCCGGCGCTGCGGGCCCTCCGAAGCCATATCATCACTGGACCAACCGGAACGAATGTGAACGACCTTTACCTCCTTCTCATCCTCTAGGTACTATCCGCAGCATGGCATCGCGGCTTATTCTTCCATTGCACGATTGTTACGATGCCTCCCTCGTCGGGGGGAAGGCTCTTGGCCTCGCCCGACTTCTGGCCTCCGGGATCGATGTCCCGGAGGGCTTCTGCCTGACAACGGAGGCGTACCATGACGCACTGCGCGCAATGGGGTTCTCGGCGACAGAGCGATGGGAACAGGCGCTCGGTCAGGTTGCTGAATCACGTCGGCTGGTTCTCGTCGAATGCGGGTCGATGATTCGACAGGCCGATGTTTCGTCACTGGTCGAGGCATGTACAGAGGAGATGCAAAGGATTACGAGCGGAGTAGAGCGGCGGTGGGCCGTGAGGTCGTCGGCCTCGAATGAAGATACGGGACAAGCCAGCTTCGCAGGGTTGTATCGAACAGAACTGGGGGTCCTCCCCACGGAGATCGGCCGAGTGATCAAGGATCTGTGGGCATCGATCTGGAATGAGCGAGTCGTGGAGTACATGACCAAAGCCAGAACGGATCACAACCCTCCCGCCATGGCCATTATCTTTCAACCAATGCTTACTGCGCAGGTTGCTGGGGCGGCCTATTCTATCCATCCTGTGACGGGACGTGTGAATCAGGTGACGATCAATGCCGTGCGCGGCTTAGGTGCGCCCCTTGTCGACGGCGCAGTCACGCCGGACCAGTACGTCGTGGAGCTCGGAGGGGAGGATCAACAAGGCCTCATTCGCCGGCGCATCCTGGGTCATCAGTCGGTGCGGCTGGAGGTGGGAGCGGATGGGCTGCACAAAGAGCACCTTCCTGATTCAGATCGAACAGAGTCTTCCCTTTCAGACCTTCAGTTGCTCGATATCGCGCGGCTGGCGAAACGGATCGAAAGCATCGCTCGGCACCCTGTCGATATGGAATGGGCATTTGAGAAGGAGAGGCTGTGGGTTTTGCAAGCCCGACCGGTTACCGCCGTGCAGCCGTCTTGGGAACTGACCGACGACGAGTGCGAGTGGTCAAGAACCAACTTCAAGGAAACGATGCCGGAAGTCCCCAGCCCGATGGGACTCTCCTTTCTCAAGCAATTTATGGAGTCCTGCATTCTCTCGCATTACCGCCGGTTGGGTTGTCGGATTCCCCAGGGACTTTCCTCAGTACGTACGTTATGCGGTCGCCCCTACCTGAATGTGTCGTTGTTTCATGACCTCGTCGGGCAGTTGCGCGGCGACCCTTCTTTGAATGTCGAACAAATGGGAGGCGAAGCGCTACAAAAGGTCCCGGCTGTGAAGCCGCTCGGCTGGTTCGCCTACCTCCGTGCCGGGTGGGTCATGTGGTGCGAATTGAGCCGGGTCATGAAGTCTGGGCCAGGCTGGTTCGCAGAGATGAAAGAGCTGGCCTCCGCCTACCGCCGAGACCGCATCGTGCACTTTTCCTTCGATGAACTTGGAGCCCGTCTCGACGAACTCGGCCGCTGGTTCGATCGAAGGGAGGTTACGTTCGGCATCGCAGCAGGAGTGGGACAGTGTTTGCAAACATTCAGTCTGACCCTGCCTCGCTGGCTGGGAGAGGATTGGCGAAGCCTTCTGAACGCGGCGTTGCAAGGGCAGGGGACAGTGATCAGCGCGCAGCAGATTATTCGATTGGCCGAATTAGTTCAGATGGCCCGCACAGACGAAACGACATCTCGCAAGTTGTTGCGCGAGGGATCCGTTTCCGGATCGTTCCGCCAGACGATGCAAGACACGCCCTTTCTCGTCGCCTTCGATCGCTACCTTGAGGACTACGGCCATCGCGGGCTGGGCGAATCGGATGTGATGTCTCCTCGATTTGCCGATCAGCCTGAGGCTCTGCTGGATGTGATCAGGGTTCAACTGAGCGGTCCGGCTTCTACTCCGGCGGACATTGCAGAGCGCCAACGGCGCATTCGAGAGAAGGCATTGGAGGCGATCCGGAGCCGATGCGGCTGGCGGCTTGATCGGTGGATGGTGTTTCAATGGTGGTACCGGCGTCTCTGCCGGTTTTACTCCTTGCGAGAGGCCAACCGTCATCATCTGATGTTCTATTCCACGGCAGTCCGCAACCTGCTGCTCTGTCTCGGTGAGCGCGTTGTTGAGCGGGGGGTCTTTGCCGTGCGAGAAGATGTGTTCTTCCTGACCTTGAAGGAACGGAGGGATTTGTCATCGGGCACGCCGAGAGACTGGGCAACTCTTGTGCAGGCGCGCCGTGCCGAGCGAGATCGCTGGATCGGGGTTCAAGTTCCCGATACGATTCGAGATTGGGAGGAGGTGATCACTCGCTCTCATGATGACACCTCCCCAACCTCCGAGGGAGTCTTGAGAGGCATTCCCATCAGTCTCGGTTGTGTGACGGGACCAGTGAGACTAGTGCGATCGATGGAAGATTGGTGCAGGGTCGTCAAGGGGGATATCCTCGTCGCTCCCGTGATCGATCCTGGTATGGCGCCGCTTTTCGGGATCGCCGCGGGACTCGTGGCCGAAATGGGAGGCACGCTCTCGCACGGAGCGATCATCGCGCGAGAATACGGCTTGCCCGCCGTTGCTAACGTTGCCGGGGTTATGAGCCTCTTGAAGGAAGGCGATCGCGTTCACCTCGATGCCGGAGTAGGCGAGATCCGATTCGAGGAAGATGCATCGTCCAACCAGTGCGGAATGCGAACGACGTTGATCCGAATTCGATGACGAAAAGACTAGGGCCGAATGGACCTGGCTCGCTTGTCTTGACGTTTATAGAAAGTTTACGTATTCTCCCGAATATTCTTTTCCATCGTCAGAGTGTTACCCAACTTCGTCGTCACTTGCTGCTTGCAATGATGACGCGGACTGCAATCCATGATTGAAAGCGCTGCCTTTGGTTGGGGTCTGACAGCCGGTGTCGTGCTCGGCGCGCTGATCGCCGGCTTCTGGCTGTCGGCTCGCCTGCGCACGCAATTTCACTCCCAACTCTTCAGCGCCGCGGAGCGAGCGCAACGAGCCGAAACCTTGGCCGAGGAGCTTCGTCGCCAGGGAGAGGGTGATCGGGCGGACCTCGAACGCATGAGGCGCGAGCTGTCCGAGCAGGCGCGGGCGCGCGCCATCGCGGAGACACAAGCGATTGAAACCAGCAAGCATGCGGAAGAACAGAAGGCGATACTCGCTCAGGCGCGGCATGAGCTGGCCGAAGCGTTCCAGGCTTTGTCGGGAGAAGCCCTGAAGCAAAACAACGAGGCCTTCTTGAACCTTGCCAAGACGTCATTCCAAACCCTGCAGGCAGAAGCCAAAGGCGAGCTCGCCCAGCGACAACAGGCTATCGATGAGCTGGTGAAGCCGCTGTCAGAATCCTTGCATCGCTACGACGAGCAGGTCCGGCAGCTTGAACAGTCCCGTCAGGCGGCCTATGGCGGCTTGGACCAGCACCTGAAGTCACTCGCCGAATCACAGCAACGGTTGCAGCAGGAAACTGGAAATCTCGTCAATGCACTGCGGGCCCCTGCCGTGCGAGGCCGCTGGGGAGAAATCACGCTGAAGCGCGTGGCCGAGCTGGCCGGTATGGTGGCGCATTGCGACTTCTACGAGCAGGAATCAGTGACGGTCGACGAAGGCCGGTTACGTCCCGATATGGTCGTGCAGTTGCCGGGTGGGCGACAAATCATCGTCGATGCCAAAACGGTGTTGGCCGGATATCTGGAGGCCCATGAAGCGACGAACGAGGCGGAGCGGACGAACGGGCTGCGCCGTCATGCGGCTCAGGTGCGCTCACGCATGGATGAGTTGAGTTTGAAGGCCTACTGGAGTCAATTCGACCAGGCGCCCGAATTCGTGGTCCTGTTCTTACCGGGAGAACAATTTCTGGGAGCGGCATTGGAGCAGGATCCTCGACTCATCGAGGACGGCTTTGCGCAGGGCGTCGTTCTCGCGACGCCGACGACGCTCATGGCCCTGTTGCGCGCCGTCGCCTACGGATGGCGGCAGGAACGGCTGACCGAGCATGCCGAGGAAGCCGGTCGATTGGGGAAAGAGCTCTACGAGCGGATGGCGATCTTGGCGGAACACTTGAACGATGTCGGACAATCGTTAGGGAAGAGCGTCGTGGCCTACAACAAGGCGGTCGGATCGTTGGAAACGAGAATTCTTCCGGCTGCGCGCCGGTTCAAAGAGCTGGGCGTGTCGTCGGACAAAGACATCCCCTCGCTTGGTCCGGTGGAAGTCGTGTCACGAAAGGCGTTGCCCCATGACCATGAATAAGGAGCCCGTGATGACAGAGGCCCAAGCTATGGTGGCGGCCTTTCACCGGATGTTCGACATCGTCGTGCATCACGCGCCGACCGTGGTGGATGACCGGACCCGCGCCTTACGTGAACGGTTGATCCAGGAAGAATTCGAAGAGCTCAAGGAGGCGATGGGGAAGAACGATTTGGCCTGCATCGCAAAGGAAATGGCCGATCTCCTGTACGTGGTCTATGGCACAGCCGTGTCGTACGGGATCGACATGGATCCTGTTTTCCGCGAGGTCCACCGTTCCAACATGAGCAAGGTCGGCGGATATAAGCGTGAGGACGGCAAATGGGTCAAGCCGGCGAGCTACTCGCCGGCGTCGATCGAGCCTATCCTGATCGAGCAGGCGGAGCGAAATGGACGAGTGGTCGAGTCCGGACGCGATCTTGAGGAGGTTCAGCCGGGAGCATGAAGACAGTCCACTGTCCGAATTGCGGCACACCGTTCGTGCGCGTGACCTATCAGGATGGCACGATGGAGCGCGTCATGAATCAGTTGAACCTCTTCCCCTTTCGTTGCCAGCTCTGCATGAATAAGTTCCGCGCCTTCCACCGAGGGGATCGCCAAAGCATGCAGGCCTTCGATCGCCGCCAATATAAGCGGCTTCCTACATCAATCGAGGCGCAGTTTCTCGCCGACAATCGGATGCAAGCGACGAACCGCATCACCGATATTTCGATGGACGGCTGTACGCTGCAGACGACAGGGTTACCGCGCGGGACATTTCTTGGACTGGTTTTGAAGCCCAAGCAGGAGGACGAGGCCATTCGGATCGAAACGGCGATGGTCTGTTCCGTCCGTCCCTCCTCGGTGGGGGTGCGCTTTCTCGAAGTGCCGTTGCCCGACCAGCGACGTCTCAGCCAAGTGGTCCTTGGCCTGCTCGTGAGCCAGGGGCACCAGTCTGTCTCAACCGCTTAGCAGGATGCTGAAAAAGTCCGCCGGCGTCGTTCTCACTGCGCTCAGAGGCTCAACGTACCGAGAATCCAGCTTGAGGCAAAGTAACTATCCGCTCGCATGTGATCGAAGCGAGCGGCCCAAGCGAAGCTTGGTATGTACCTCCTCGCCCCTTCGCTTGTTGCGGCCTTGCCGGACGGCCTTTTTGAGTATCCTGCTGGACGTTCTTCTATTTCTCCAACCCCGCTATGGAGCCGTTCAACGACCGCCCTTTTTCCCTCCGACCTTTACGACCAGATTATCGATCAGGCGGACTGAACCGATCCGGATGGCGCCAAGCAGGACCGCTTGCCGTTCGATCGTGGTCAGCGGTTCCAGCGTTGCGCCATCGCAGACGGCCAGGTAATCGATCTGGATCATCGGTTCTTTACTGATCACCTGCCGCATGACCTGACGCACCGAATCTCCATCGGTCTTTCCAGCTTCAATCGCCTGCCGGCCGGCCTGCAAGGCCCGATAGAAAGTCGGCGCGAGCATCCGTTCTTCCGGTGAGAGGTACACATTGCGAGAACTCATGGCTAAGCCGTCGCGTTCTCTCACCGTCGGCCTCACCTGAATCCTCACGCCAAGATTCAAGTCTTGAACAAGCTGTTGGACGAGCGCCGCCTGCTGATAGTCCTTCTGCCCAAACAGCGCGACATGCGGCCGGACCATGCCGAACAGCTTCGTGACGACCGTTGCCACGCCGCCGAAGTGATGGGGGCGCGATTCACCCTCCCAGCGTTTCGCGATGCCCGGAACAGCGACCGTAGTTTGAAATCCTTTTGGATACATCGCTGATGCGCTGGGTTCGAAGCAGATATCCACGCCTTCCGCGCGGCAGAGCGCGCGATCATTCGCAATGGGCCTCGGATAGTTGGCCAGATCCTCCGTAGGCGCAAATTGTGTTGGGTTTACAAAAATGCTGACCACGAGGGCGTCGCATTGCAGTCGAGCCGCTCGAATCAGCGAACGGTGGCCGTCATGCAGTGCGCCCATCGTCGGCACGAAGCCGATCGTCACACCTTCCCGCCTGAGCCGTTCGCTCCAGGCCGTCATGGCCTTAGGGGCATGAACAATCTTCATACGTCGAAACGCGGGCTGCAGGTCGGGCGAGAGCCGTATCGCGTCGAAGGTTGGGGGAAGAGCAACCGAACTTCTGAGGGATCGTTGACCTCGGCCAGCATTTGGTTGACCGACCGTTGTCGAACCGGATGGACGAACAGCGGGTCGAGTTCACTCAGCGGCATCAAGACGAATCGGCGCTGATGGAGCCGGGGATGTGGAATGGTCAGGCCCGGTTCGTTGATAATCCGCTCGCCATAGAACAGGATGTCAAGATCAATCGTTCGAGGGCCCGATCGATTCTCCTCGTCGCGTCCAAGCGATCGTTCAATCTCCCGGAGGATGCTCAAGAGAATCTTGGGGGCGATATCCGTTTCGAGTTGGACGACGCCGTTCAGGAACCAGCCATCGCCGGGGTTCGATCCATCACGAACCGGTTCGGTCTCGTAGAGCAAGGAAACCCCCGACAGTTGAGAATGTGGCAGCAGGCTCAAGAGCGTCACCGCGCGGTCGCAGAAATCCACCCGATCGCCGACATTCGAGCCGAACCCAATGAAGACCGTCTCCATGAGACTCCGTTAGGCGTGAAACGTGAGGCGTGAGGCGAGGGACGGGTTATGGTCCCTCACCCCCCTAACGCCTGACGCCTTACGGTATTTAGAATCCTGCTTTCTTCATCCGCTCCACCGCTTCCGCCAACCGCTCCTTCGTCGTACAGACCGTCATCCGGATATAGCCTTCACCCGGCGCGCCGAATCCGTTGCCCGGCGTCGTCACGATGCCGGCCTTCTCCAGCAAATGAGCGGTGAACGATGCGGATGTGTAGCCCTTCGGCACCGTCACCCAGATGTAGAACGCCGCGGGAGGCGCATCGACTTCCAATCCCAGTTTCTTGAGTCCTGGAATAAGCGTGTCGCGCCGTTCCTGATAGATCTTCCGGATGCCGTCGGTCACGGAATCCTCCAGTCCAAGCGCCGTAATGCCAGCCGCCTGCACCGCTTCGAACACGCCGGAGTCCAATTGGCTCTTCACCTTCCCGAGCGCGGCGAGGATCTCCTTGTTACCGACCGCGAACCCGATGCGCCAGCCGGTCATGTTGTAAGTCTTGGAGAGTGAGTGGAACTCCACCCCGACGTCCTTGGCCCCATCGACTTCCATAAAACTCGCCGGCCGCTTCCCGTCGTAGTAAATCTCCGAGTAGGCTGCGTCGTGGCAGATGATAACCTGGTTCTCCTGCGCAAATTCGACTGCCCGCTTGAAGTAGTCCTTGGTCATAATGACCGAGGTCGGGTTATTCGGCGAGTTCAGCCACATCAGCTTGGCCTTCTTCGCCACGTCCTTCGGAATCGCCTTCAGATCGGGCAAGAATCCATTGGCCTTCGTCAGCGGCATGATGTGCGAGATGCCGCCGGAGAAACTGGTGCCGACCGGATAGACGGGATAGCCGGGGCTCGGAACCAGGACGATATCGCCGGGATCGACGAAAGCCAGGTGGATGTGACCGATCCCTTCTTTCGAGCCGATCAGGGTCAAGACTTCGTCAGCTGGATCGAGCGTGACGTTGAAGCGACGCTTGTACCAATCGGCTACGGCTTTTCTGAATGCCAGCATGCCCTCATACGAAGGATATTGATGGTGCTTCTGGTCTTTTGCCGCCTGGGCCAGGCTCTCGATGATCGGCGCGGGCGTCGGCAAATCGGGATCGCCAATGCCGAGGTTGATGATATCCACTCCCTGCGCAATCGCGGCTTGTTTCATCTTGTCGATAGCGGCGAACAAATAAGGGGGGAGGGTCTTGATTCTGGTTGCGACTTCAATCGGGAAACCGGCCATGATTCAGAAATCTCCTTTCTGGGAATAAGCCCCGAGGGGCAGGCGAAGCTTCTAGGCTACTTCAGGACAGAGCTGGTAATCAACGCTTTGATGTAAGCAGATGATCGATCAGTCGATCGGCAATCTGGTGCAGGGCGGGGAGGTGCGAGGTGGCGGCTGCCTTCACTTCTTGCGCAGTCAGCCGCGCCTTGATGAGATCCGGCGCGCATTCCCGGGAGAGCGAATCAATCCCGGACTCTTCCATCTCCAGGTGGAACAGCAGTCCATAGGCACGAGTACCGTAACGAAAGGCCTGATGCGGCGCGATAGCGGAACTTGCCAGCGGCGCGCAGCCGTTGGGCAGGTCGAACACTTCACCATGCCATTCGAAGACGTCGAACGAATCGGGCAGTGTTTTGAAGACCGGATCGTCCTTGGCCTCAAGCGTGAGCCGCACCGGCGTCATCCCGATTTCCAGAGCCTTGCCGGGACGCACAGTAGCTCCCAGCGCTTTCGCCATGAACTGGCTGCCCAGGCACACGCCGATCACCGGCTTGCCGGCGAGAATCGCGGATCTGATGAAGACGGTCTCCTCCTGGATCCAACCATCCGAATCGTTCACCGACATCGGTCCGCCCATGATGATCAGTAGATCGCCGGCATCTTTCGATAGACCGCCTTTAGGAACGAGGTAGTGTTCGAGACGTACGCCTCGATTCGCGAGTGCAGTGGCAAAAGCACCGGGCCGTTCAAAGAGAACATGTTGGAGACAGACAGCACGCATTGACACTCCGGTGTGATCTGACTAGGCTCCATGCGAATTCTATATGAGGTGCAGGCATCTGATCATCAAACAAGCCCATTAGCCTGACGGGCTGACAAGCAGGGGAAATGCGCAATGACCATTATCTATAGGATTACCTATCCAAACGGCAAGATCTATATTGGCCAGGACCGAACAGATGATATTAACTATTTCGGCAGCCCCGATAGCGCACTTATTGCCAGGGATTTCACTCGCGAGCAGAGACGTAGCTTCGCAGTCTGTCGTGAGATACTTTGGGAGGCCGAAACTGCGTCTCAATCTGAAGTCACCCAAATGGAAGTTGAATTTATCAGACGCTACCGGTCCAATGACCCGCTCATTGGTTATAATCAGTGGCCAAACCTCGGTGGATCTAAGCATTAACCGGCTAACTAAACCCATCCTCGCACCGTACGATCATGTCCCCTACCCTTCGCGCCGTTCGGGCTGACATCACCACGCTCGCTGTTGATGCCATCGTCAACGCTGCGAACTCTTCTTTACTGCCAGGCGGTGGGGTTTGTGGTGCGATCCATCGCGCCGCAGGACCGGAATTACAGCAAGAGTGTCGCCTTCTCGAAGGCTGCCAGACCGGCGATGCGAAACTGACGAAGGGCTACAGCCTGCCGGCCCGGCACATCATCCACACGGTCGGACCCGTCTGGGGTGGAGGAAAGAACGGTGAGCCGGAGCTGCTGGCTTCCTGCTACCGCCGTTCTATCGAGCTGGCGGCCGCGAACGGAATTGCTACCTTGGCCTTTCCCAGCATCGGCACCGGCATTTATGGATATCCCATTGAACAGGCTGCAGGGATTGCCGTCGACACGGTGCGAGGGTGTTTGCGGGAATTCACTGCGATTCGTGAAGTGATCTTCTGTTGCTTCTCGCGCGGCGATCTCGCGATCTACGAGAGGCTTCTCCAGGGATGAGAAACATTTTTACGAAACTGGCTGGCAAGTGATTGTCAAGCATTTCAGCTTGCTCGTTCTCACGACCTCCTAGCCGTTTCCAATCCTGCTGCGCTACAATCTCCCTCATGAAACATCTCATCAAGACGAAAGAAGATCTGCGTTGGTTGCTGGGCCATACGGGCGGGTTTAGCGGTGGCTATGTGACCGATGTCCAAATGTCGAAGCGGCGGTTGTTCGACGAAGGCTCCGCGCGTGAGGTCCTGGCCGATACGACGGTGACGGTGGTCATGCGTTATCGCCTTCGCCAGATGGCGCGAGTTGCAAAACTGACGATGGCGGGGGTGACGGATTTTTCGATCTTCGAGCAGGAAGGCGCTGACTGTTCGACGCTGGGCGTCATTCAAGCCGAACACACGGAGGAAAAGCTGCGGTTCTGGTTTGATCCGCAGGGTGAACTTTACGTCGTCTGCGACGAGGCAATCCTGGATGAAGTGGCCATGCCGCTTACGGAAGATCGCGCACGCGATCCGATCGCGCAATGGACTTTCCAGAGTCCGATGGCCAACTGGCCGACGGTGGACTGGATCCTCGAGGCATTGGACGGGGCTGGATGTCCTTGCACGTGGAAGCAGGCCAAGGGGTCGAAGGGGCGTCAGTCGGTGATTCAATGGGAAGGGATGTTGGTTCCTGCGCAGGGGGCGGAGGCGGTCGATCAGGCTGCAGTTCAGGTCATGCTCTATGGCCCGCTGGATGGGCCCGGCTTCGGCATTGTCCTGCAAGTCGCAAGGACGCAAGGGCAGGCGGTTAATCGCGTCCTGTCTTGTGCCTCCGATCTGATCGTGCGTCGGTTTTCAGGCCAATGCCTGGTCGGCAATACGATCATTCCTGGAGGAGAATGGCTGAGCTGGAAATCGCTGGAGCAGCAGCGCTGGATGAATGCGGAGCCGGTCGAGGAGTAGTGGTTAGGCGAGGGCTTCTTCGCTCGTAGGGCCGGCTGCGAGGGCGCTGGCACTGTGCGTATAGATGGTCGTGCCGTTGGCATGGGACACGCCGTTCTTGTGCATCGTCCCGCTTCCGTTCTTGCGATTTACGCATTCCACGAGCGCCCAGAGGCGAAGCGGGTTTACCTTCTGCTTGCGGGCCACATGCAGGTCGGTCCCTTCCAGCACGGTGTCCAACGATAGGTCGGTTCGCCAGCCTAGGTGTTTGGTCAAGGGCGAGATGACCTTTTCCACCGCCGCGATCACTTTATTCCCGTTGCTGAAATGGTTGAGCATGATGATGCGTCCCCCCGGACGGCAGACACGGATCATCTCGTTCACCACTTTGCGGTAATCAGGCACGGCCGTGACGACGTAGGCCGCGACGACGGTATCGAAACTGCTGTCCGGAAAGTCCATGGCGCCGGCATCCATGCGATGCAACGTCACATGGCCCATTTGGTGTTCGGCCGTCCGCTTCCTGGCGATTTCCAACATGCCTTCAGAGAAGTCAATGGCGACGATTTGGCAGTGACGGGGATACATCGGCAGGGCGATCCCTGTCCCGACGCCGACTTCGAGGATGCGCTCATTCGGTTGGACATTCAGGTTTCGGATCGCGGACTCACGTCCCTCATGAAACACTTTCCCGAAAATTCTGTCGTAGACACCGGCGTAGGACGTATAGACCCGTTCAACCTTATGTAAATCCATGTCACCTCCAACCCATACATCGTGCGTCCTGCGCATCCCGAATGGGCAGGGATGAACCGACGGCTTGTTCAAGTGGGGAAAATCTGTAATGGCGGAGCGCCTGATATGGCCCGAGGGACCCGCCGAGTCCAAAACAGGCGTTACAATAGCCAACTCAGGATAGCGAGTCAACAAAATCTTCCGGAGTTTTCCGGTCGGACAATGACTGACCGGGCCTGGTTCGGCGCACAGGCTTGATTCAGCGAGTACGGCTGTGGGATAGGTACGAGCATGGTTCTTGCCGGATTCTTTGCCGCCATACTCCTTCTCGGACTTCTTGTCGGGGATCGATTGTATTTTCGCACACTCTCGGCCGAGGCCAGCCGGTACGGCTGCCGCGTCGGTCGTCAGGAGGACCGGGTCGATGCCGCGGACCTCGCGCAGATCCGCGCATGCTTCGACGGATTGGGAGTGCTCGCGCTCCGCCACGGGGTCGCACGATTATTCTCGGACCCCAATCGCATTCTTCTGCGTCCGCGCTATCACACGCTGTGGGCATTTCTGTGGCTGTGGCCAATGAAAGCGACCATCGATCTACGGGTTGAAGGCGATGCGATCGTGCTGTCGTCCACAAAACGCATTCCCTGGTGCTCGGCGATTCTCACCGGAGCCTGGTTCCTCATTGTGGGACTCGGGACGGTGGTGACTCTGATCAGCTACGTGATGGAGGGAGGATTGGCCAGAACTGGCGGGGTGCTGATCGGCGCCGGCATTCTGACATTAGGGCTGATCTTTTTGTTTTCAGGAGTGGTGACCGTGGTCATGGCCAATCGCCTGGAGAATAGCCGGCTGACAAGGGTGTACGAGGAACTGCGCGAGGCGATCGAAGGCGGGGGCGCTACGACCTAAAGAGGCTGAGAAACCGATCGTACTCGGCTGGCAGATCCAGGTTCGAGCGATTGCGTGCCAGACCGGCGATGATGCCGCGATGCTTCTTGCTCAAGCCGGAGGCTTCGAAGGCCTGGCGGAATTGCTCCCACCGCAAGGCAGGATCGGCGGCAATGCGCGTTTGCTCTGGTTTCGGCAAAGCATGCACGGAGGTCGTGAGAGCGCGAATCGCCTTCTCTACGCTTTCATAAGGAGGCGCGAGCTTCAGTTGAGCGTAGAATGTTTCGAGATGAGATCGAAACTCTTCGCGCAGGTCCTGAATCACGGCGGACGATGGAGCAGTTGGTTCAGGCATCGTGATCAAGCGGATGATACGGTATGATGATTGATAGTGACAACAGGTGGTTGGTTTAACAAGATCTGCAATATAAAGGGGAGGCATCTATGCGATCCACGCAGTGGGCGGCGTTATCGTTGGCGAGTCTATTGGTACTAGGCGGCTGTTCCTCCTATCATCATCATGGAATGATGGAAGGCGGCAAGAGCGATGCCTATTGGCAGAAGGGCCAACAGGACATGGAGGGCTTGGTCGAGCGGACCGTGAAGGATCAAGCCAAGGCACAACAAGTGAAGAGCATCGTTGGCGAGATCGTGACGGAGTTGAAGGCAGGCCGCGAGCAGGAACGTGCCTATCATCGCCAGCTCTATACGCTGAATGCCAGTTACCAAGCGACGCCCGAAGAATTTACGAAGATCCTCGACGAGGCCAATAACCAACGGATGCGGGCGTCGGCGAAGATCCTCAGTTTACGGTTCAAGATGAAGGAGTTGATGACGGCCGATGAGTGGAAGGCCCTGTCCGACCAGATGCTCTCATACAGCAGCCGGTACCAGCCCGGGGCGGCGGGGACGAAAAGCGGTTACTGAGATTGAGCCGGTGCAGCTGTGAGGGGGACTGCCGTCCAGGTTGCGCCGGCGTCGGTCGAGCGATAGAGGCCGCTGCCGTTCGTGCCGGCATAAAGTGTTTGCGCATTCTTCGGAGCCATAACCAGGGATCGCACGTTGAGTGTCGCGAGCCCTTGATTCATCGCATTCCAAGTCTTCCCGCTGTCGGAACTTTTCCAAACGCCTCCGGGACCTCCAATATAAAGGACAGAGGGATCCGTGGGGTGGATGACTATGCTGCTGACAAAAGGATCGGGCAGCGATAGCCCGATCCGCTCCCATTGTCCCCCCCTGTTCGCCGTGCGGAATAGTCCCTTTGTGGTCCCGGCATACACAATGTCGGGGTTGACCCGATCAATCTCAATGGCATTCACGCCTAACGCCATCGACGCCATGAGTTCTGTGTCCGGAATCAGTCCATTGTTGATTTTCTTCCAGGACATCGCGGCGTCGTCCGAGCGGTAGATCCCTCCGGTGGTGCCTCCGTAAAGAATCGTCGGGTCCTTGGGATTGATTGCGATCGAGGTCACGATGTGGACTTCCTTCATGCCGTTCATGCGTTCTTCCCATTCACGACCCGCATCTTTCGTGTAGTAGGCGCCGACCGTCGTGGCTGCGTAGATCTTCTCGCTCAGCGCCGGGTGGAAAACGAACTGATTCACAAAAGAGACGTGTTCTTTCAGCCCGACATTATGCGGCAGCCAATGTTGACCGCCGTCAGGGCTCTTATAGACCGCATCTCCCATCGTGCCGGCGTAAATCGTGGCAGGCAACTTCGGATCAATCGCCACCGTCGTGACGCGCCTGGCACTGAAGCTGGGGAATTTTTCCCAGAGCTGGCCGCCGTCGCGCGATTTATAGACCGCGTCGTTCGTGGCGACGTAAAGAATGTTCGCGTTCGTCGGATGCAACGCGATTGAGACGATCGCCTCGCTGTCCTTCTGGCAACCAAGACAGAAGAGCACCAATGTGACGGACGCGAATTGAGCGATGGTTCGAATCAGCATGGTGTAATGGCGGGTGACCTAAACACAGGATTCGACGAGGAGTCAAGAAGAGCACGGCCGTTACAACTTCTTGGTAAAGCGCTCAGCATACCCGGTTAGTTCCATGTAACCCTGGCCATGGATCGGCCGGCCGTGCGCAGTGCCGGTCGCCTCGATGGCGCCTTCCCAATAGGTGACCTGTGTGCTGCGTGTGGTGGTGAGTTCCTGCTCTGCAAGGCGCGGGATGAAGTCGAGCGAAACTTGTTTCGAAGGAATGGTCAGACGCCAATGTTGGGGGTAGCGCGCCTTGTTGGCTGGGCTGGTCCAATAACTCATCGGTTCCAGCGTAAAATCTCCGATCGAGAGATGGTGCGCCTGCCCATCATGGTCGATGAGGGTGCCGCTTGAGGCGGGATCGGCCGATCCATCCGCACGGCGCAATCGGTAGAGCATGAGTTCCGTCCGATTATCTAGCTGTATGCTGAACCAATCCCATCCAACCAGATCCTTCCCAAGATCAGCAGAGCCGAATTCATGATCCATCCAGCTAGTGCCCGTTACCTCGAACGACGTGCTCCCGATTGTCAGGCGGCCTGCCGTTGCCATCCTCGTGAACGAATAATAGTGAGAGGCTTGGCCTGGCTCGGCTCCCTTTCGGCTGATCCCGGCGGTTCCATGGACAACGAGTGCTTTCTCCGGCGAGAGTTGGATCTGAATGGCCAGGCCCCCCTCCGCAGCCTTCAAGATATGGAGATTTGGTTGTGCCGAAGGTGATTCGGCGCGCCAATCATCGATCCAGACCTGTAAGTGATTCGTCTCGGCCCCCGCTTTTCCAAGCCCGGCCCGGCTGAGTTTTTCTGTGTAATGGAATTGTTTCTTGTCGAGGTCGCTCACGGCGAAGTGAGCGAAGTAGAGCTGGCTGACAGACCATTTCGAGGGCAAAGTCCTGACTTGATCGGGTGGCATGGCCCGGCGAAAAAATGTGAGTTGATAGCCAAACGCGCGGCCGTCTTTTGAGGTGAGGTTGCCGGTGTAGTACCACCACTCGGTGCGAAAGGTTTCGTGCGATCCATGATCACGCGGGAATTCGTAGCGGTAGGATTCCGTCGCGGGTGTGAACTCGTACGGGCTGTCGGCGGCGAGCGCGGGTCCCACCGTCAACAGCATGCACATCAAAAGAGCCGAGCGTCGCATGTCATCTCCGGTTGGGATCATTTAATCTGGTGTCGCTGCAGCGTGCGCGACACCACTTCCTTTCGCGCTTATAGCATGCCAGCCCTCGAGGCACAAATCGACTGTGTTGGTACGGGTTTTCCGCATCTCGCGGAGCTTCATTAGGGCCTCTTGCGCCGTTGACAATTTTGTCGACCATCGGCTATCGTGAGCCATGCAGACTGATCGCGAGCGAGAGCATCACGAACAAGACGGGCACGACAAGAGTACGCCGCTTCCTATTCCGGCAACGATTCCGGTGTTCGCCCTTCCCAATGTCGTATTGTTCCCGAAGACGTATCTTCCCCTCCATATCTTCGAGCCGCGGTATCGTCAGATGGTCGACGATGCGGTGATGGGCGGCCAGTGTATCGGGATGGCGCTCCTGAAAGAAGGCTGGGAACCGAGCTACTACGGAAATCCTCCGGTGTTTACCATGGGGTGCGTGGGCCGGCTCGTCAGCGTGCAGCCCCTGGCGGAGGGGCGGTCGAATATTCTCTTGCAAGGTATGGAACGATTTGAGATTTCTAAAGAGTCGTACGACAAGCCCTATCGCCAGGCGTCGATCACGCTCAAGATGAGAGAGGCGGAAGGCCGTTTGGATCTGGCCGTGCGCCAGCGACTTGTGACCGCGTTGGAAGAATATCTCCATTCGCGCCAGGAGCCGCCGACCTGGCAGAGTTGGTTCCGCGAAGACGTCAGCGATGATATTTTAGTGAACACGCTTTCGACCTATCTGGACTGCACGCCGCTGGAAAAGCAATTTCTGTTGGAAGCCGATAGTCTCCACCAACAGGCTCGCCGCCTCAGCGATCTTATCCAATTTCTCATGCACGATCATCACGGCGCGAAGGGCTGGGGGTGATGGACCGGGCGATCGCGATCGAAGTCTCCCGCCTCTCGAAGGCCTACGACGGCCATGTCGCTGTCGCAGATATTTCCTTTCAGGTCTACGCGGGGGAAATTTTCGGGCTGCTCGGTCCGAACGGCGCGGGGAAAAGCACCACGCTCCGCACGCTCATCACGCTGCTGACGCCTTCCTCCGGGACCGCCACCGTCTTAGGGCACGATACCGTGCGGGACGCCGACAAGGTGCGTCATCTGATCGGCTATGTGCCGCAAGAGCGGGCAATCGACCGGTTTCTGACCGGCAAAGAGCATCTAGAACTCCTTGCCGCTCTGTACCATCTCCCCAAAGATGAGGCTAACAAGCGGATCCGCGAGCTGCTGAAGCTCGTCGAACTTGAAGCCCACGCTGATCGTCCGGCGAAAACGTACTCGGGCGGTATGAAGCGCAAGCTCGACATTGCCTGCGGCCTCTTGCCCGACCCCAAGATTCTATTTTTGGACGAGCCGACGCTCGGTCTGGATGTCCAGAGCCGGCTTCGGATCTGGGACTATGTGCGCATGCTGAAGGCGCGGGGGATGACGGTCGTCATGACGACTAATTACTTGGACGAAGCGGACCAGCTCTGCGATCGTCTGGCCATCATCGACGGAGGAATGATCAAGACGATCGGGTCTCCGGTTGAACTGAAGGTCGGGCTCGGCGGCGATATCGTCTCCTTGACGTTGAAGGAAACCGATAGGATGCCGGCATTAGAATCGGCGTTGAAGGGGCAACCGGCCATCAAGGCGGTGCGGGCGACAGAGAAAAGACTCGATATCCGTGTCGAGTCGCCGGAGAAAGCCTTGCCGGCAATACTGGACACCGCCAATCGTCTGAACTGTCGCGTGGAATTCATTCAATACAACCGGCCGCGGCTGGACGATGTGTTTATCGCCCATACCGGCCGTGCGATTACCGAGTCGGTTCCACCGAGCGAAACGGCCTAAAGGAGTCTTGTGGCGCAGTACTGGCAGGAAATCAGTGCATTGACGATGCGATGGGTGCTGCGGCTGAGCCGCGAGAAGTTCAGTATGCTGTTCACGCTCGTCCAGCCAATGCTGTTCTGGCTGATCTTCTTCGGCAATCTGTTCCAGCGTGCGGCGGATGCGCAGGTAACACAGGCCCCGAACTACATCAGCTTCCTGGCGGCCGGTGTGGTTGTGATGACGGTGCTGAATAATGGACTCGCCGGGGGGGTCGATCTGCTCTTCGATAAAGAGAACGGATTCTTGGAACGGTTAATGTCGACGCCGATCCATCGGAGCTCGGTGATCCTGAGTCGTTTCATCTTCGTGATGACGATTACCTCCCTCCAAGTGCTGGTGATTCTCGGCGTGGCCTTTCTGTTCGGTGTCCAGCCTACCACCGGATTGCTCGGCATTGCGACGATTCTGCTCATCGGCATGATGTTCGGGGTGGGGCTTACGGCGATCTCCATGGCGATGGCCTTCTCCGTGAAAAGCCATGGCGATTTCTTCTCCGTGCTGGGCTTTCTCTCCCTCCCGATGATATTCTTAAGTTCGGCACTGGTGCCGTTGGCGGCCATGCCGGGGTGGATGAGTTTCTTGGCAAGGTTCAATCCAATGACCTGGGCCATCGACGCGGTGCGGCCGCTGATCCTCAGCAGCTGGAGTGAGGCGCTTCCGCATGTCGGGATGGTGGTGGTCGTGATGGTGATCTTCGACGCGCTCTGTCTCTATGGCGGCGCTAAAGCGTTCCGACGGGCGATGGGGTAATTGCCTGGGTTGTCCAGGAGGCTCATCATGGTCGTGAACGAGAGTCAAATTCGGGCCCTCATCCGATTGCTCGCCGATGAGGACGAAAAAATCGTCCAGACAATCAGCGACAAGCTGATTGAATTCGGTCCCTCAGCCGTGCCCCTCCTGCAAGAAGCCGAGATCGAACAACCAGAAATGGCGGAGCGGATCGCCTCGGTACTCGAGGAGATCCGTGGCGGCAAGCTGGAAGACGAGTTCATTCAGTTGGCGGCCATGCCGGACGAGAGCATGGATTTGGAGCAGGGGGCGTTTCTGATCGCCCGCTACGCCTATCCTTCACTGGACGTATCGATCTATACGCGCCTGCTGGACGAAATGGCGCAGGAGGTGCAGGATCGCATCGGTCCTCGGGCATCCGGCGAGGAAACGGTCAAGACGCTCAATCGCTATCTGTTTACGGAGCAGGGGTTTAAGGGCAACACGAAGAATTATTACGAGGTTGAGAACAGCTACATCAATCGCGTCATCGACCGGCGGACCGGGATTCCGATCAGCCTGTCGGTGGTCTACCTGCTGATCGGCAAGCGGCTGCGTCTTCCGGTGCATGGCATCGGCATGCCGGGGCATTTCCTCGTCAAGTATGAATCGGATCGGTACAAGATTTTCGTCGATTGCTTCAACGGCGGGGCCTTGCTGACGGAGAAGAACTGCCAGCGCTTTCTCACCGAAGCGGGCTACGGATTTGACGAGAAATATCTCCAGCACAGCCCGGTGCGCGCCATTCTCTCGCGCATGATCAAGAATCTTCTCGCGATCTATGCCAAGCTCGACGATCCTCTCAAGAAAGCCCGCCTGACGAAGTTTATGGAGATCTTAGGGTGTGAAATCAAAGAAGGCGGCCTCTAGCAGGATGCCGAAAATCGCCTCGGGCTGCGTTCTCGCATCGTTCAAAGACTCAACGTATGGAAGTGGTCAGTTGAGGGAAAGTACCTCTCCGCTCGCATGTGATCGAAGCGAGCGGCTCAAGCAAAGCTTGGTATGTACCTCCTCGTCTTCTCGCTCGCTGCGGCCTTGCCCGGGTCGATTTTGAGCATCCTGCGTTGATGGGCCTCTTGTCTTCTGGTATCAGATTTTGATCGTCATTCGATCGCCGGCAAGCGTGATCGGTCCGCCGAACGATTCTCCTGCCTGCTCCTTCACGTTGTACCGTTCCGCAATCGGATAGAAATGCGAGAGTACCAGGCGGCCGACTCCTGCCTCCGCTGCCACTTGCCCGCATTCACCGGCATGCAGATGTCCAGGGCCCGGCTTGTTTGCCGGGAACGAGCAATCCAGCACGGCAAGATCGACGTCACCGCAAAGCGGCACCAGATTGTGGCAGTACTGCGCATCGCCGGAATAGGCGATGGCCCGCCCGCCGTACTCGATGCGATAGCCGATGCAATGCAGGCCGGGACTGTGGGTGACAGTCCGCGGGACAATGGACGTCTTCCCGATATGAAATGCTCGATCGGACACCTCTCTGAAACGGCTCTTGAAGCGGGCCTTCTTGAACCCCGGCAGTGTGGCTATAAGGGTGCGGAAGAGCCGTGTGGTTCCTCGTGGTCCGATGAGGGTGAGATCGGGTCTATGCCCGATATAGTTCGAATAGAATACCGCATCGAAAAAGAAAGGAATGAAGTCGGCGAAATGGTCGCTGTGGTAATGCGAGAACAGAATGTACTCGATACGATGGCGATTCACGCCGGTCCGCATCAGATTCATGAGTGTTCGGGGTCCGAAGTCGAGCAGCAAGGTCTGATCGGTCCGCACGATGTAACCGGCCGCCGCTCGCGTCGGATGGACGTTCGTGCCGGAACCAAGAATCGTCAGGCGCATAGGTTCAGATCGGTCAAGGGTGAGGCTGTGATCGAGCGCGACGTTCGGCAGTGAGGTCTTGCCTCATCTTCATCTTAGCCTGCTCCTTGACCTTCCTTTTGAAAGCTGTCCCGTATCCGAAGGAGGAGGCTTCGTGCGGTGTCAATTTCCTGTTGAGAAAGCGCCCGTTCGAAGAATGGTCGAGTAAAGGCCATGTGGGCGGCATAGACTTTTCTGAAGAGGGCGTTGCCTTTTTCCGTTAAACAGATCTTCGTGCGCCGCTTGTCCGCCGCAACGGACTCTCGCCTGATCAACCCTCTTTTTGCCAGACGATCCAGCACTCCGGTCAACGTTCCTTTTGTCACGAGCGTCTGGGCCGACAATTCGGAGCAGGTGAGTCCGTTCGTGTCGCCGAGCGTCACAATCACGTCGAACTGCGATGGAGTCAGTCGCATCGATCGAATGTGGCGACTATCGACGCGCCAGAATGCCAGATAGGCCTCGGCCAGAGGTCGAAGCACTTTCAGATAGGGATCATCTTTGAAATCCGGGAGATCCACTGAGGGGGGAGAATAGTCCGCGCTAGAACCACCGGTCAAGCCGACTGGCGGGGCTGCCTGGTCCTCCTCCTGCTCGCGGAAGGTGCACGCCAGACTTATCGAATGGTGGCATCAAGGGCGGTGCTCGTTCGACGCGCGCACTCGAGGAGAGACCAGACAGCCCTATAGGAATAAAAGTGAAAACCTCCAAAGAGGCCGCGTCAAGATTTCTCTTACTCGTTGCCAGTAAGTCCGTGGCATCTCGACCGTCCCATTGCGTCTTTCCGTTGACGTCGCGGCGGCTGCCTCCCTATGATGCGGTCCCTATGCTGCGACCCTCGTCCGGCAACGCCAACCTGACCGCCATTGCCCTCCTTCTGGGGGCGGTCATTGCCTCCGTGTGGGTGTGGAAGCGGCTTTCCCTCGAGACGCAGGAATATATCATCGATCAAGCCATTCCCCTGGTGTTTGTGGGCGCGCTCTGTTGTGCGGTGCTGTGGACGGTGGTGCGAGCTGTCAGGAAGCGGAAGCGCCGCCTCAGTCAGCGCGCGAAGCTCCTCGCAGCATTTGAACGAGAAACCGCGAGGGATAAGAAACTCAAGACGGCATTCGCCTTGATCGAAGTGAACGAGTACCGCGTGCAGGGACTAGAGCCCGCAGTTCCGGCGATGAAGGAATTGTTCGTCACGACGTTGCAGCGTGCGGTAGGCGAGAAGCAGCACCGGATTCGCGGCATGGCGGCCAGCCACCTGGGAGTGCTTCAAGATATGACGGTGGTGCCGTTGCTGGTCAAGGCGTTGGAAGACGATCACGCCTATGTCCGCTCTTGTGCGGCCTTGGGATTGGGGCGACTGCGGGCGGTGGAAACGCGGGAGCGATTGAAAGTGCTGATGGAGGAAGATTGGGATCAGACGGTGAGAAGTCGGGCGAAAGAAGCGTTGGAGCGGATGAGTACCTGAGGGTTACGCTGTCCGCGCCTGGGTCTGTTCATTTGTCCAATCAATGACGGCGATTTCCGGCTCGCAATTCCATCGGAAGGGAAGAAACGACCATCCCATTCCCCGGTTGATGTAAAGCGTACGTTCACCAGACCGATGTTCGCCTTCGATGCGGCCGTTACACCCAGGTGGAAGCCAGAATGTGGGGATCCCGGGAATGCGCCACTGCCCGCCGTGGCTGTGTCCGCAGAGAATCAAGTCGACGACGTGCTCCTCCTCCATTTGATCGAGAATATTCGGCGCATGCGCCAGGAGTAACGTAAACCGACGGTCTGCAGGAGGCGGTAAGCAGCTGAGATCGGCACGATGCAATGAAGGATCGTCGACCCCTGCGAGGGCCAGTTCCCCCATGCCTGTTTGAATAAACGCAGTCTGGTTCACTAGGAGCGTGATGCCGTGCCGATCGGCGAGCTCGGCATACTGCTCGACGGACACCCCACTGTAGTGATCGTGGTTGCCGAGGGTGATATAGACGGGAGCCACGTCACGCAGGCGGGCGAGAAAGCGGAACAGATGAGGGAGTCCTTCCGGCACGTTGAGCAGGTCGCCGGTGATGAAAATCCAATCGGGACTGAGTTCGTCGACGGCTTCAACGACACGCTCATGGCGCGGGTGATAGCGGTCGAGATGCAAGTCGCTCAAGTGCACGGCGCGGCGACCGGCCAGCGCTCCGTGTGTAAAAGTCAGGCTGGACACTCTGTGGCTGGAGAGACCGAATTCCCAATGGGGTACGAGGCTGAAGAGCCGGTAAAGCGGTTCGCTCAGGCAGTAACCGATAAAGGAACGGAGCCGATCGGGCCAGGACATCCGCCGTCGCGTCATTTCATGACCCGGTCCAACTCGGCTCGATCGTTAGGGGTGACGCGATACCCTCGCTCGTAGAGGGTGCTCATGCCCTGCATGACCGGGTCCAGCGTTCTGGCGCGATGCCAATTGTCGAATCGATCCGTCAAGGTGTTGATGGAATTCCGCGGCGAATCTCCCGCATCGTAGGCTAGAGAGAGGGACTGGAAAAGATCCCTCAACTCGATGGTGCTGTAGGATTGATTGTCATCTTGATCGGCGACCAAGGCAAATTCGTAGATTGTGAGGCAGACGGATAACAACGTTTGCGTTCTGGCGAAATCCTCTCGTGCCGCGTCCATGCCGCCCGGATAGATCCTGGGGCAGTCTTCTTCGAGTAGCGGTCCAGCGGTCGGCCTCCAATTAATGCCCTGAGCCGCAGGCGGCGGCGGTTTCTTCTTGGAGGCTTTGTAGAACCAGGACAAACATGTGCTGGCCTGGGCGAAGGCCTGTTTGTCCAGACCCATTTGACGGGTAATATGTCCGGTGAACGACGAGAAGACGGCGTTGTCTATTCGCCCCGCACTCCTGGCCTCTCCTGGGGCGATGGCCAATAGGAAGACGAAGACCGTTCCGACAACTATATTCAATCCAGCATGCATCGAAAAAGTATACCATGACGCAGGGCAACGTCCGATGAAAGATTGAGATCGTACCTGATTGCAGAGACGACATCATAATGGATCGCACTCCAACCATGCAGCCCTATCTCACGAGCGCCATGCCTGGCATCGGCGGCCACATGCGTGTGGAGCCGGAGGATTTCCGGGTCGACGAGCGTCCGTTGTATCTGCCTTGCGGAGAAGGGGAACATCTCTATATCAAAGTCACCAAACGGCTACTGTCGACGCCGGATCTGATTCGGAAGATTTCGTCAACGGTGGGTGTCAAAGCGCAGGGAATTGGAACAGCCGGGCTCAAGGATGCGAGAGCCGTCACGACTCAGATGGTATCTTTGCATGGGGTCACCCCCGACCGGTTGGCCCGGTTGAAAGCGGATGGGCAAATCCTGTCGATTGAGCTCCTCGGGCGACATCGCAATCGCTTGCGCCCCGGACACCATGCCGGCAATCGATTCCGGCTTGTCATTCGAGACGTGGCCGCCCACGCCAAGGAAACGGTTCCCTCGGTACTGGATATCTTGACGCGCCGTGGAGTGCCAAATTATTTCGGACCCCAAAGGCAAGGACGGGCCGGCGAGAACTATCAGACCGGGGTGGCGCTCCTCACGGATTCGGATCGCAGAAACAAGATGAGCCGCGCCAAGCGAATGTGGTACCTCAACGCCTTTCAATCGCACCTGTTCAATCAAATCCTGGCCTGCCGCATCGATCGCATCGACCGCATTCTGGTCGGAGATTGGGCGATGAAGATGGAGAACGGAGCCTGTTTCCTCGTCGACAATGCCGAGGCCGAACAGCCGCGCGCGGATCGATTCGAAATCAGCCCCACCGGCATTCTGTTTGGGTCGCGCGTGTCCTGGGCTGGCGGAGAACCGGGCGAGATCGAGCGGGCTGTCGCAACAGAGGCGGGCACCACGCCTGAGAGCCTGACGGAGGCAGCCAAGGCTTGCGGGTTCCGCGGAGAGCGGCGATCGCTGCGAGTCCCATTAGTGGATCTCGACTGGTCAGTGGATGGCTCCATCCTTACCCTCTCTTTTTCTCTGCCGCCAGGCGCGTACGCTACGAGTGTCTTGCGGGAATTGATGAAAATCCCTGAACCATCTGTTCGCTAGACGCATCTCCTTGTTCGGCTCAATGAATATAGGCCTTGCCGACCCGGCCTTTACGGAAAAGGAGTGGTAAAATTTACCTAGCAGTCGGGAGTTGAGAGGGTGGTGCCATGGTGTATCAAGAGACCGTGCTTCTCCAAGGCCACATCATCGATTCGTTGATCTTGGCGAAGGTGCTGGATCGGATTCTTTCGATGGGCGGCTCGTTCGACCTGCAAGAGGTTCAGATCGGAAAGACGCGCCAGGATCCCTCTCGGGTCAAGATAGTGGTGCAAACAGAATCCCCCGCCCAGCTCAAATCAATCCTGGAAGCGATTCAGCCTCATGGCGCTTCGGTGGAACGCGAATCGGACTGCCGATTCCAGCCGGCACCGGCGGACGGGGTCTTCCCCGATGAGTTTTATGCGACCACCCATCTGTCGACACAGGTGCGGCTGCGGGGATCATGGATCAATGTGGATCTGATCGAAATGGATCTGGGTATCGTGGTCGAGCCTGAGCGAGGCGTGGCCAGAGCCGTCCCGATGGCCTCGGTAAAGTGCGGCGAGTCCGTTGTAATCGGCCGACAAGGCGTGCGGGTCATTCCCCTTCAGCGACCGCGCAAGCGCGACGTCTTCAGCTTCATGGAGTCGCAGGTGTCGGTCGAGCGGCCGCACGGGCACATGATCCACGATATCGCCACACGAATGACGCAACTGCGGTCCGGCTATCGCGAAGGGCAAGCTGATTGCCGGATCCTGTTCTCAGGGGGGCCGGCGATCGTTCACGCTGGCGGTCGGGATGCCTTGGCTTGGCTGATCGAGAACGAGTATGTCCAAATTTTGTTCTGCGGGAATGCACTGGCGGCGCATGATCTGGAAATGGAACTGTACGGCACATCGCTGGGTTATGCGCATCAGGCCGGCCAGCCGCTTCCCCATGGGCACGAACATCACTTGCGAACGATCAATCGCATCCGCGCAATCGGGAGCATTGAGAAAGCGGTGGAATCCGGGCTGGTGAAGCAGGGCATCATGGCTGCTTGCGTGAGACAGGCTGTGCAAGTGGTGATGGCGGGAACGATCAGGGACGATGGACCGCTTCCGGGCGTGATCACGGATTCGATTCAGGCTCAAGAAGCCATGCGGAAAGCGATTCCAGGCACGGGCTTGGCCTTACTGGTTGCCTCGACGTTGCATGCCGTAGCGACCGGAAACCTGTTGCCGGCGTCGGTCCCGACCGTGTGTGTGGACATCAATCCCTCGGTCCCGACGAAACTCGCGGATCGAGGAAGTTTTCAAGCGGTCGGGCTCGTGATGGACGCCGCGTCGTTTCTGCGAGAGATCGCGCGTGAATTGGGGTGGAAGCCATGAGCCGGCTGCTCGTCTGTCCTCCGGACTTCTTCGGTGTCGAATACGAAATCAATCCATGGATGCATCGCTCCAATGCCGTGAATCGTGAGCGTGCGACGCACCAGTGGCGTCGATTAATGCAGGTCTTGGAACAGGACGTGGGAGTGGGCCTTGAACGGATGAGGCCTGTCCAAGGATTGCCGGACCTCGTGTTTACAGCGAACGCGGGAGTGGTGGTTGGGGCGCAGGCTGTACCGAGCCGATTCCGTTATCCCGAGCGGCAGCGTGAAGAGGCGCATTTCGAAGATTGGTTTCGTCTGCACGGCTATGAGATTCTCACGCTTGAGCGGGATCATCTTTTCGAGGGTGCTGGTGATCTGCTGGGATTTCAAGACTGCTGGTTCGGCGGCTATAGGCAGCGGACGGACATTCGAGCCTTTCCGCTCCTGAGTGAATGGTTTCATCGGGAGATCATCCCCCTAGAGCTAGTGGATAGCCGCTTCTACCACTTGGACACCTGTTTTTGTCCCCTGAGCGGTGGCGAACTGCTCTATTTTCCGTCCGCCTTCGACCGCTATGGTCAGGAAGCTATTGCGGACCGAATCGGCCCGATGCAACGACTCGCCGTTCCTGAACGCGAAGCACTCGCCTTCGCCTGCAATGCAGTATGCGTCGGGAAGCATGTCGTGCTGCCGACTGATTGTCCCGACACGGAGGCGTGGCTTGTCTCGCGTGGATACCTGCCCCATGCCGTTCCCCTTGATGAATTTCTCAAGTCCGGCGGATCGGCAAAGTGCCTGACGCTGGCGTTGGATTGAGAGACCTTGCACCAAGCCGACTAGCGACTTCGAAAGAGAAACGATCCGTACAGACCGGCGATGGCGATCGTGACCAGTTCGATGGTGATCAGGAGCCGGCTGACGACGGCCTCGGGAGTTGGCGGCGAGAGAATGAAGTGCAGTCCGAGAAATTCAGGGGCTTGCGACGGCGGCGTTTCCCACGGCGGGAACAGCAATGCGAGCACGAGCATCGCCACCATGCCGTAGAGAATCTGGAGGTTAAGCGCCTCCGGGGTGGCGTCCGATTTAGCGGGTGTAGGCTGAGATCTGCCATCCAGGCTGCTGCCGCACTCGGTGCAATAACGATAGATCTCAGGAAGTTCACGCTGACAGGATGGACAGATTTTCATACGCGGTCCGTGCCTAGGCTACACGAAACGGCGCGTAGTGTACCAGATCTGACGGGGGAGAAGCTTCCGGCTAGAAGTGATAACTGACACCAATACTTACCGTGAAAGCGCTGTATGTCGCGCGAAATCCAAACGGATCTGCAGCAGGGTTACTATCATTGGAACTGTAACTCAGCCGGGCTCTATTGTACACGCCTTCCCCAAAGAGGGCCCAGTGTCGAGTAATAAAATAGCGCGCCCCTGCTTCGGCGTTCAGTCCTATTGCAGTCGCCGATTGCCCGGGAGGGGCTGTCGGACCATTGAGACTGGCAAAGAAGAGCGCTGGACCAACTCCGACATAGGGTTGGAAGCGATTGCCGGGATAACGCAGCATGAGGGTTACCACATCCCATATGATGATGCGTTGGTGTATGCCTGAAAACGTGGGTGAAGTTTGGGAGCCACCGGGCCCTGTAAATGTCAGCGACCCTTCTTTAATATGAGGCGTGGTATAGGACAATCCTGTTTCCACCCCTATCCACCTGGCTTTGGAGAAATAATGTCCGAGCTTTGCGCCAACGTTGACGGAACTTTTTAGCGACTGATCTGAAATATCAAGACCGCCTAATCCATCTTGGGTTACTACACCGTTGCTCAAGCTTTGAGGCATGGTCACCCCGAATGTTCCTGCGACATACGACTCCGCCTGCGTCATCGATGGCGATAGGATCGCGTGAAGCATGATGGTGAGGAAGGTGGCTCCCAGGACTCTGTTGACCGTGCGTTTTGTGTTCATTATCTAGCTCCCGCTGCGATGCGAAATACCCACTGCTATCCTATCGGCCTTCCAAGCAGGGGCGAAGCGATTTGTGAAATCCAAGAGGGGACGAGCAAGCCATATGCCACCTGAAATGCGGAAAAGCATGCCTATTTCTCGATTTCTCGGCGTTGAACTCATTCGGCTGCTCACTCAAGCAAGCGGGATTGTACGGTTCCTGCACAGGCATGTTCATTGACAGAAGAAAGTACCCCTTCCTATAATCCGCCCGCCCGATCACTCATTTACGTATCGAATTGATGGCCCCCGTCTCTACGTAGCTCTTCGTACAACACCATGCCGACCATCCATCGAATAGGAGTCATAGGAGCAGGGGCCTGGGGAACAGCCCTGGCAAAACATTTGGCGGAGAAAGGTTTCCACACCACTCTTTGGGCTTACGAGCGGGATGTGGTCGATTCAATCACCTCCAAACGGGAGAACCAGTTGTTCTTGCCAGGAGTCACCCTTCCGTTAGCACTCGTCGTCACGAATACGTTGGTCGAAGCCGTAGAGGGCTGTGACGGCCTGCTATTCGTCGTGCCGTCGCATGTGGCCCGTCAGGTACTCCGGCAGGTTGCCCCCCTTCTATCACGTTCCACGCCCATCGTGAGTGCGACGAAGGGTGTCGAAGAAGACACGTTAAAACTGATGACGCAAGTGATGGATGATGTGCTGCCTCCGCCACTCCATGATCGACTGATGGTGTTATCGGGGCCAAGTTTTGCGACGGAAGTCAGCCAGGGACAACCGACGGCCCTCTGTCTGGCAGGGAAGGACGGTTCGCTCGTCGAAGCGTTTCAGACTGTCTTCATGACGCCGGCCTTGCGAGTCTATGCAGACAGCGATGTCATCGGCGTGCAATTGGGCGGCGCGTTGAAGAATGTGATGGCATTGGCGGCGGGAGTGGTTGATGGGCTGGGGCTCGGGCACAACACACGCGCCGCGTTGATCACGAGAGGTCTGGCCGAAATGGTCCGTCTCGGAAATGCCATGGGCGCCGACCCGCGGACATTCTATGGGTTATCAGGTGTCGGAGATCTGGTGCTGACCTGCACAGGAGCATTGAGCCGCAACCATACCGTCGGCGTTCGTCTCGGTAAAGGCGAGTCACTCGAGACGATACTCGGCGGTATGCATGCTGTGGCCGAAGGAATTCGGACCAGCCGGGCGGCCGCAGGCTTGGCGCTTCGTCACAGGGTGGAAATGCCGATCGTGCGTGAGATCAACGCGGTGCTCTTCGAGGGCAAGTCTTGCAGGAAAGCGGTCGGCGATCTCATGGAGCGGGTTGCCAAGCCGGAGAAAGGGCAGGCATGAATCCGGCGCGCCTCGAACGTTTGCTGACCAATGTGCGGAGCGGCACCCTCTCAGTAACGAAGGCTTTGGAACAACTCCGCTCGCTGCCTTTCGAGGATCTGGGATTTGCGTCGCTTGATCATCACCGGTCGCTTCGCCAGGGGTTTCCAGAGGTGATCTTGTGCGAGGGAAAGACACTCACTCAGATACAAAGGATCGCCAAGGCACTGCTCAAACATCACCGGCCATTTCTGGCCACGAGAGCCACACGCCAGGTTGCTTCGGTTATCAAACGGATTGATGGCCGGGCGCAGTACCACGAAGACGCACGGCTCGTGGCAATTCGCGATCCCAAGCGACCGCTTCAAGGGCATGTCTTGGTGATTACGGCCGGAACCTCCGACGTTCCGGTCGCAGAAGAGGCGCGAATCAGTGCGGCGGTCATGGGCAGCCGCGTCGAGACGCTCTACGATGTCGGTGTTGCCGGCATTCATCGACTATTGGATCGTCACCATCGACTGACCGAGGCCAACGTGATTGTGGTCGTCGCCGGGATGGACGGGGTATTGCCGAGCGTCGTCGGGGGGTTGGTGGATGTGCCGGTGGTGGCGGTCCCGACGAGTCGAGGCTATGGCGCGAGTTTCGGCGGACTGGCTGCGTTGCTGACGATGCTGAATTCCTGTGCGGCTGGGGTGGGGGTCATGAACATCGACAACGGGTTCGGCGCCGGCTGTCTTGCACACCGCATCAACGTGCTGGGAGGACGGATAGCCGTTACCCATCACAGATCACTAAAGACGAAGGATAAGACGAAGATCAAGCGGAGAGCGGAGAGCTGACAGCTATCAGTTACTTCACTTCCAAGGTTCCGCGTTTCGGCCAGGACACCATCAGTGTACGGGGTCCCTTTTCACCGTTCGTCAGGAGCTTGGCCCGCAATTCGTACTGGTAGAGTCCCGCCTCGGCCGGTGTTTTCTTGTGATCCATTCCATCCCATGCCAGGACGACGGAGATCTTCGGGCGGTCAGTGCTGGTCTCGGGTGTGGAATGCGGTTCCAGTGGTTTGCGTATTGAGAGGAAACGGATCGAAGTTTTCGAGGGAGAAGAGACGAGCGACGACACTTCTAACAGTGTTGCGCCGTTCAACTCCATCGGGAGTTGAACCAGAGCTGAGAATTCCAGGGAGCCCGCTGAAACGGTATAGGGGTTCGGGCTAACCTTGAGTTCCAGAACCTTCAGTTCCGGCTCAGGGCGCGGGGCCCTGTTCTGCTTGGTCTTTGCTGATGAAGCGGCTGGTAGCAGGAGCGCAATAGCCAGGATGGGAACGGTCCATCGCCAATGAAGATGTCGAACGCGGAAATCCGTCGATGGCGATACGCTGGAGAGAGTTGTGAAGAACATCCGGCTGTCTAGAGGCCTTACGGTTGTCAGCAGGCGTGAGGAACCAATTGCCGCAGTGGGGATAACATAGCGTTCTCCGGCTGTCAATGCATTGCCGTTCTGACCGGCCTTGGGTAAGATGGCGCGGCCTAATGAGGCGAAGGAAGAAGATCAATGGGCCTGCATCTCCATTTTGACTGCTTTTCCGGAATCAGCGGAGACATGACGCTTGGCGCGCTTGTAGACGCCGGTGCGCCCTTTCCGGATCTGGTAAAGGGGCTCAAGCGGCTGGGTGTGGCAGGATTCACGTTGCGAAAACGGCGCGTCCAGCGCGGCGGGATTTCCGCGACCAAAGTTGATGTGGTGATTGGGGCCGGCCTGCGTCATCCGCTTTCGCTCACACGCATTCGCAAGATCCTGTCTGCCAGTCGCCTTTCACCGAAGATCAAGGAGCAAAGCCGCGCCGTGTTCGAACGTCTCGCGGAAGCTGAAGGGAAGGCCCATCGCGTTGGGAAGGATCATGTGCATTTTCATGAAGTCGGCGTCTTGGATTCGTTCGTTGATATCGTCGGCGGGTTGATCTGCTGCGAACTGTTGGGCGTCACCAGGGTGACCGCTTCTCCCGTGAATGTAGGGGCGGGGACGCTTCGATCGGCGCACGGCATTCTGCCAGCGCCGGGGCCTGCCGTGGCCATCTTGGCGAAAGGGCTTCCCATCTACAGCGCCGGTCCAGCCTGCGAACTGACGACGCCGACCGGTCTTGCGCTGTTGCAGACGCTGACGACAGAGTTCGGGCCCATGCCATTGCTGCGGCCGACATCTGTCGGATACGGGGCTGGTGATGCGAATCCGGCAGGCTGGCCGAATGTGTTGCGCGTGTTTCTCTCGCGCGATTCGTCGCGAGGGGGCAGGGAGCGCGATACGGTCTTGCAGATCGAGACGAATCTCGACGATCTCAACCCTCAAACGTATGAGCATATTATGGAGCGCCTGTTTCGATCCGGGGCGCTCGATGTTACGCTGACGCCCGTCATCATGAAACGCGGGAGGCCCGGGATCATACTGACCTGCCTTGGCGCTCCCACCGGCCTTCATCCGCTGCTCAACGTGCTGTTCGAAGAGACGACGGCATTGGGTGTTCGGATACAAGAAGTGGAACGGCACATTCTTCCGCGGCGATTCACGTCGGTGAAGATTCGCGGCGGTGAGGTTCGGATGAAAATCGCGGCAGTGGATGAAACGGTAACGAAAGCCGCCCCCGAATATGCGGACTGTCAACGCATCGCGGAGCGGACCGGCCGGCCGGTCAAAGCGGTTCTCGAGGAAGCAGCGCTCGCCTATGCCAAGGGGCGCTGGCCCGCGAAGGACCATTCGTGACCCTCCTGCTCTATAGTCTCTTGTTCATCGCCTCCGTCGCCGTCACGCTCGGTGCCTGCACCCTCTTTACGAACGCGATTGAATGGCTGGGGAAGCGGCTGAATCTCTCGGAGGGAGCGGTCGGCAGCGTCTTGGCGGCTATCGGCACGACCTTGCCGGAAACCTCGATCCCTATTGTGGCGATTTTCTTCGGAACCAGTCGTCAGGAGGCCGAAGTGGGTGTCGGCGCGATCCTCGGAGCACCGTTCATGCTCAGCACCCTCGTGGTCCCGATTTTGGCCCTGCTCCTTCTCCTCTTCTCCAGACTGGGGAAGCGGGGCGGATCGTTCCGGCTGAACTATAAAGATGTCACGGTCGATCTCTCGTTTTTTGCGTTCGGGTACACGGTGGCCATGGCCTGCGCCTTTATCCCTTCTCGTCTCCTGCACGTGATTGCGGCGATCGGACTCATGACCTGCTATCTCTACTATGTGAAACTGAAGTTCAGCGATTCGGGTGAAGAAGGCGAGGGCGGCGAGCTTGATCCTTTATTCTTTGGCCGAAAAGCAGCGACGCCCTCTTACGGTCTGATCGCGTTGCAGGCGATCGCCGGCCTTGCGGGACTTGCTCTGGGCGCACATCTCTTTGTGACAGCCGCCGAATCGACGGCACAGTTTCTCGGAATTTCTCCTTTGATTCTGGCGTTGCTCATCGCCCCCCTTGCAACGGAGTTGCCGGAAATGTCGAACAGCTTCTTGTGGCTCTACCAAAAGAAAGATCGCCTAGCAGTAGGCAATGTGACCGGTGCCATGGTGTTTCAGGGCATGTTTCCTGTGTCGATCGGGTTATTGGGGACGGATTGGACCTTGGCTCCCAACGCCTTGATCACCATGGTGCTTGCCGTGGTGGCGGCTGGCAGTCTGCTCATCCAAACAGCCTGGGCAGGCCAGTGGCGGCCCTGGTTGCTGAGCGCCGGTGCGGTGCTTTATATAGGTTATGCGTTGTATTTGTACGGGTCCTGAACAGCGGTCCACAGCCGGTAGGCATTGATGGGTACCAAGAACAATCGGGTGATACAGAAGAGCAAGCCGCTTCTCGGCATCACGATGGGTGATCCGGCCGGGATCGGCCCGGAAGTGATCGCCAAGGCATTGTCCGGGACCAAGTTGAGACGTGTCTGTTTTCCGCTCGTCATCGGGTCGCTGCCCGTCATGCAGCAGACAGTCAAGAGGCTGCGATTGAAACTTGATGTCCGATCAGTCGACGGTCATGACCGCAATGCACTCCGCGCGAACCAGATCGCCGTGTTGGATCCGCTGGAGAAGCCGCTTGGATCATTCAAAGTTGGAGTTGCGGCTCCTGAAACAGGGGCGGCCTCAGTTGCCTTCATCAAGAGGGCCGTTCGCCTGGCTCAAATCGGTTGTATCGATGGCATGGTTACGGCGCCGATCAACAAGGAAGCCATCAACATGGCCGGCTGTCACTTTCCCGGTCATACTGAACTGCTGGCCGATCTGACCCACACTGAGGAATCGGGCATGATGATCATCGGCGGGCCGCTCCGCATCATGTTCGTCACGACCCATGTGGCGATCAAGGATCTTCCGTCGCTGCTTACACAGGACAAGATCGAAAGAGGAATCCGGCTGGCGCATCTCGCATTGACGACGCTCTTTGGGATCAAGAACCCGAGAATCGGCGTGGCTGCGTTGAATCCCCATGCAGGTGAGCACGGGCTCTTTGGAGATGAAGAAGCGCGCGTCGTCCTTCCGGCGGCACGCGCAGCTCGAGCGAAGGGGATTCTTGCCAGCGAACCGCTGCCGGCCGATACCCTGTTTGGGAAAACGGCCCGGGGTGATTACGACGGCGTCGTGGCGCTCTACCACGATCAGGGATTGATTCCTCTCAAGTTGCTCGCGTTCGGAACCTGCGTGAACCTGACGGTCGGGCTTCCAATCATTCGAACCTCGGTGGATCACGGCACCGCATTCGATATCGTCGGGAAAGGGATCGCCGATCCCGGCAGCTTGATCGCAGCCGTCGCGCTTGCGGCCGAACTTGCGACGAAACGGCAATCACAGAAGACTATCTAGCAGGAGTGGATGGGAAGATGTCGCAGATGACGAACAAAGGACAGGTAATCGTTCAGCAGCAATTGAAGGAATTGGACCAGATTTTTCAGGACACGATGGAGACCCTCAATACAGTGGCGGGAATGGAGCGGGTCGCCAAGTGGAAAGCCCAGACCGTGGCCTTGCTGACCGAGGCGGTCGGTCAGCAGGCCGGGCAGGATTTCGCGCGTGTCCAGCCTGGTCCGTCGTTTACCAACGACCTCGTTGAAGAGTTCACCGACTTCATCGACTGTTTCAAAACACCGCTTTCAGCCCTCTCCAAGAAGTTGTCTCAGGCCGGCCCTCATCCATCCGGCGGAGGCTGAGTGGTGCCCTCTCCCACCTTTCCCCCCGCCAACAAACGGCTCGGCCAGAATTTCCTCATCGACCCCAACATCGTCCGCAAGATCATCGCGCTGGCTGAGCTCACACCTCAATCGTCGGTCCTTGAAATTGGTCCGGGAAGGGGGATTCTGACAGAGGCGCTTTCCCGTGAAGCGGGGCAGGTCGTCGCGGTCGAAATTGATCCGGTCCTCCACCGCTTGCTGAAAGAATGGCAGGCAGATTGGCCCAACGTCGAATTGGTTTGCGGCGATGCGTTGGTCTATCCGGTTGAGAATCTGCCGATCGGCACAGTTGTCGTCGCCAATCTCCCTTATTATATTTCGACCCCTCTCTTGTTCAGGTTGCTCGATTGCCGGTCCCGGTTTTCCAGGATGGTGCTCATGCTGCAAGATGAAGTTGCCGACCGTCTTGTGGCGAAACCGGGAAGTTCCGACTACGGCGTTCTTTCGGTGATGGCACAGTATGCTGCCGATATCACCAAGGCCTTCAAGGTCTCGGCGCAATGTTTCAGGCCTCGCCCGGAGGTCGGCTCAGCCGTGGTCCTCCTACGCAGCAAAGCGCAGGTGCCGCTTCGAGCAGAGGAAGAACCGGCCTTCACAGCGCTCGTGAAAGCCTCGTTTGCCCATCGGCGCAAGACGCTCGTCAACTCGCTTCGCGATGAAGATTATGACCAACGGCTGGTCGCCAATGCCCTAAACGACATGGGCATTCCCCTCACGATCCGGGCCGAAACGTTAGCGCTCGATCAGTTCACGGATCTGACGAAACGGCTGGCCGTTTAAGGGCATGCGCGGGATGGCCGGATGATGGCTCCCCGCGTTTGAATTGACTTTGCCCCTGTGTTAGCATCCGCTCCATGGGCGTAACCAGCTCGGCCAAGCGGGGCGAGGCCCGCCGCGCCCCTGCTCCCCCTTCCCACATCAGGCGTGAAGTCATCGGCGTGGTCTTGATCGCGCTGAGCCTGCTCACACTGCTGAGCTTGCTGTCATTTGTCCCCGGCGAGCCGAAAGTCGTGGCCACACCGGGGTCGACAGGTTCGCCTCCAACGCACAATCTGATCGGATCGGTCGGGGCCGTGTTCTCTTCCGTGCTCTTTTCGTTGATCGGCGGGGCCGCCTATCTGTTCCCGATTCTGCTCGGGTTGATGGGCATCCGCTGTTTTACCCAGAGCGACCTTTCTATTCGTTTACGGAATGCTGGGGCCTCTCTTGGAGCTCTGTTATTCCTCAGCGCCTTCCTCCATCTGGAAGTGATGGCTGTGCCGACACTGTCGAGCGGGTTGGTGTTTCGTGGGCAGGCAGGCGGCCTATTCGGGCAAATTCTTGCCGAAGGATTGCGGGTGTATTTTGCCAGCACCGGCGCGCATATTTTGATCATCGCAGGGTTCCTCGTTGCCCTCCTCTTTACGACCCCCTTATCGCTGGCGCAAATTGCGATCCAAGTGCCCGAGTGGGGGCGTAAGCTCTTAGAAGCGACCCGTGCGCTGATCCCGGAACGAAAGAATGAAGAGCCGGTCACGGAGCCTTTGAAAGTATCCAAGCCGAAAAAATCGAAGTCTATCCGAGCAGTCATCGAAGAGGTCATTCCACAGCCGGTAGAGGCACAGCCTGCCGTAGAGCCGTTCATTCAGCCGCAACTCGTTGCTGTGCCTGAACAGCCGGATGTCGCTGAATTTGAGCCTGAAGGAGTGGTGAGCGGGAAAATCGAAGATCCGGACGATTATCAACTGCCGGATCCGGACGAACTGCTGAGCGAGCCGTCCGGCGTACTTTCCCGTGTGACGGATGAGGAGTTGAAGGCACAATCGGAGATTCTCTCCAAGGCGCTGTTGAGTTTCGGGATCGAGGGCAAGGTGACGGAGGTCCGACCTGGTCCTGTAGTCACGATGTACGAGTTCGAACCGGCGCCAGGGACAAAAGTGGCGCGCATCGTAAATTTAGCCGACGACCTGGCATTGGCGATGAAGGCCATCAGTCTGCGTATCGTGGCGCCCATTCCGGGGAAGTCTGTGGTTGGGATCGAAGTGCCAAATGCCCAACGTGAAATGGTTTCCATGAAAGAAGTGGCGACCAGCGAAGCCTTTTCCAGGGCGCGATCCAAACTCACCCTTGCCCTCGGCAAGGATATTTTTGGGGCCCCCGTGATCGCCGATCTCAAAACCATGCCACACCTACTCGTTGCTGGTGCGACCGGGGCGGGAAAGAGCGTCGGCTTGAATACGATGTTGATCAGCATCTTACTGTCCGCCAGGCCGAACGAAGTGAAATTGCTGCTCATCGATCCGAAGATGCTGGAGTTCCAGACCTATGACGGCATTCCACATCTCTTGCGTCCTGTCATTACCGATCCGAAATCAGCGGCCCGCGGCTTGAGTTGGGTGGTTCAGGAAATGGAGCGTCGCTATAAACTTCTGGCCGAAGCCGGGGTTCGCAACATCGATTCGTATAATCGAAAGGTCGCCGGGGCTCAGGGGGTATCAGGCGACAGCGGAACGGAGACGAAGCCGGATCAACCGGAGTTGCCGATTCAGTTTCTTTCAGAGGAAGAGCGGCTTTCAGCCGGTGAGACGATTATTCCGGAAGGCAGTCCAGGCTCGTTCGCTCCGCCTCCGACTCCGCCGGAACCCTTGCCCTATATCGTCATCATGATCGACGAGTTGGCCGACTTGATGATGGTGGCGCCAAAAGACGTCGAAGACAAGATCGCCCGCTTGGCGCAAATGGCCCGGGCCTCTGGCATCCATCTCGTGCTGGCCACGCAACGGCCGTCGGTTGACGTATTGACCGGGTTGATCAAGGCAAACTTTCCTGCTCGCATCGCGTTTCAAGTCTCATCAAAGACAGACTCCCGTACCATCCTGGATGCCAATGGAGCCGAAGCATTGCTGGGGCGCGGGGACATGCTCTATCTGGCCTCGGGAACAGGGCGTCTGATGCGGCTGCACGGTTCATTCGTCTCCGATGACGATGTCCGTCGGGTTGTCGAGTTTATCAAGAAACAGGCTCTGCCCAGTTACAACCAAGAGCTGCAGTCCTTGAAACAGGAAGAGGCGAAAGAGGAAGAGGCGCAAGACGAAGTCTATGAACAGGCCAAGGATTTGGTATTGTCGACGGGGCAGGCGTCGGCCTCGTTGATTCAGCGCCGTCTTCGGGTCGGCTATCCTCGTGCAGCGAGGATGATCGAACAGATGGAAGCAGATGGGCTCGTCGGCGCGGCCGGTCGAGACGGCCGTCGAGAAGTCATCGGACGGCGTGGACCGGTAGGGGACGCGCAAGGATGAAACATTTCTGGATCCATGGCGCCGTCCTACTGGCGCTCACTTTCGGCTCCGTGGCCCTGGCAGAAGATGCGGTAGACGAGCAGGCGCGGAAAGAAGTGCGCGAGGTGGTCAAACGATTGCAGGCGCGCTATGAGAAAACCAAAGATCTCCAGGCGGATTTCACGCAAAAGACCACGATCGAGGGATTCGAACGGTCCATGAATTCCTCGGGGAAGGTCTATATCAAGAAACCGGGCCGTCTGCGATGGAACTATCTCGACCCTTCAACGGAAGATATCTACGTCCAAGGTGACGACGTCAAAGTCTATGTGCCCGAGCATAAACAGGTGTTAGTTGGAAAGCTCACCCAGATGGCTGCGTCGAAAGCCCCGCTGGAACTCCTGCAGGGCGCGGCGAAGCTGGAAGAGTCGTTTGATGTAGAGCCGACGCCCGGGAAAGGGCGGGGGGTCGGAGGCATCCGACTCCTGATGCTGCTCCCAAAATCTCACGAGGGTGAGGCGCACCGAACCCTTCAGAAGATTGTGGTGGAAGTGTTTCCAAAGACCTATTACATTCGTACGGTCTCTCTCTATGAGATCAGCGGTAATGTCTCGAATTTCGAGTTTTCCTCGTTGCAGACGAACGTTGGGCTTGGCGACGACGTCTTCAACCCGAAGCTGCCAGCAGATGTCGAAGTCGTGAAGGCGCCCATCTTGAACCAGCCATGATAGCGGGCATTGACATATTCCAAAGAGAGCCGGAGGAGCAGCGGATATGAGTACTGCGGTGTTGAGCCAGGTCGCTGAAGCGACGGATCAAGCCGTTGCCAGGTTGGATGTTGATCGATTACATCGAGAGTACTGGGAGCAGAATGAGTTCCTGTTCATTCCGCAATTTCTTCCGCGCGCGTTTGTCGAAGCAACCCTTGTCCCGCAAGCCCAGGGGGTGAAGGGAGATTTGAATCGCAATTTTATTCCGGGCCACAAGAAGGGAGGGAGCGTCAGCTACTATACGGTGCAAGACAAAGCCCCGCTCTTTCTTGATTTATACCGCTCGCCTGCGTTCCTGAATTTCCTCAGCCGGTTGGTCGAGGCCAAACTCATGCTTTGCCCCGATAACGATCCCCATTCCTGCGCGCTCTACTACTACACTGAACCGGGCGATCACATCGGCTTTCACTATGATACCTCCTACTACAAGGGAGCTCGTTACACGATCCTCATGGGACTCGTCGACAAGTCCACTCAATGCAAACTGGTTTGCGAACTGTTCAAAGATGATCCGGTGAAGACACCACGAAAGATGGAGCTTGTGACGCAACCAGGGGATCTGGTGATTTTTAACGGGGATAAACTCTGGCATGCAGTCACGCCGCTCGGCCAGGGCGAAGAACGGATTGCCTTGACCATGGAATATGTCACGAATCCGGAGATGGGACCGTTCAAGCGGCTCTATTCCAACCTCAAAGACTCCTTTGCCTACTTTGGAATTCGAGGTGTGTTCAAGCGAGCCTGGTCCGCTTCACATCGGTCCAGCTGACATCTCTGTCCCTCACTTCACGTTCACATCTGCATGGGTGGTGTCCGAGATTCCAGGCGGACACCACCGTAATCGGTTCAGCCTGGCCTCCAAGCTGGTCGGCTAATGACTCGTACGCTTGCCGGTGGGTCTGTCGCTGGCAGTCGTTCCGATCGCCTGACGAACTAACAGGCGAAGCTCGTTATGACTGTAAGGTTTCGAGAGGAAGGAGAAGGCGCCTTGAGCGAGCACATCGGCGCGCAAGTCGGTCGATGTGGCTGCTGTGAGCATGATGACAGAGAGGGACGGACTAGTTTCCTGCAAATGGTTGAGAACCGATACGCCATCTCCGTCCGGTAGTCCGATATCAAGCAGCACAGCGTCGAAGGATTTTGTCTGAGTGTGCAGCAAAGCTTCTCGGCACGTCGAGGCCTCAGTCACTGCATAGCCTTCGGACTCGAGGAGATCATGCAGGATAATCTGTAAGTCGGGATCGTCGTCTACGATCAGGACCTCAGGCTGCTCGAACCGCTTCTTCTGGGGAGAGGATGTCACAACTGCTGCCTTCTGCATGGCCAACACATCGGTCCTTTCTCTGTCAGGGATGAGCAAACCATCGAGAGGGGAGATCACTCCTTCAACGGTTCTGAAACCACGCGGGCTTGCATGGAGCGGTCCCCCGATGATGTTCCTCTGCTGTTGGACGGTTGAGCCTGGACCTTCATCGATTGGCCAACCAATCGAGGCCGACCGGCACGGAGCGGTTTGGAGCGTTTGGGAAAGGGACCCTGGTGAGCCTGTTCCAGTTCAGCCAGAGATGTGCGGACAGATCGTGCAATCATCCAGGCAAGCGTGAGTCCCGGAGTCCAGTAGACCGCGTCGCGCATTTTCTCAACGAGATCCGATGGCAGATTGACGGTCAATCGAACCATTCGAGGCTTTGCTTCAATAGCTCTGATCACTGGCGTTCCGCTGAGGTGCATTGCGCGTTGGAGTTTTTCCTCTGCGGCAGTGGGCGTTGCCTGAGAGATCATTGTCATAGGTACCTCCTTCACTATCTGGTGAAATGGGCTCGGCTTGCCTGAATTTGGGAACGCACAGGCCCAGAAAAGAAGATGTTCTTGGATTGGCTGGGAGGCCGAGCGCCGACTGAGGGCAGACACGCGGCCGGGATGGCAGAAATACGTGGCGACGGCATCGCTCCAGATGGGCATGATCCGGAGGTCATCCCACAATCGCGACAGAGGCTTCCCTGTCCTCATGGGGGTCCGTCGGCGCCGTACCTTGCCAATGGAAGTCCAACTCGTGATCGCCGCCATGGTCTGGTTCTCAATGAGTTGCTGCGGTACTCTCAGCAACGCCTGTACCAGCGTCATAACTCATCGCGCCAGAAGGAAGGAGAAGAGGCAAGCGCTTGAACTGTCTAGCGTTTAAAAACTTTGTGTTGGTTTGCCGTCGAGATGGGAAGATCAGCGTCGAGAACAGCAGTATCGGAAACAATACTGCCATTATCTGAAGAGATACGTCAGGAAATAGGCTACGACGGGTGAAGGGAATGAGGGAATCTGACTGATCTACTGATGCAGATGCTTCATCGCGGCGGCGCAGAGAATGATGAAGAAACCCATCCAAAGGGCGGCACGCTGGAAGGGAATCACTTCGTAAGACTCGCCCTCTTCCGCCTCGTCATCTGATTTAAAGATCACCGTATAGAGGAACAAGGTTAAGAGGCCGAGCACGAGGGCGAGCTTGACGAAAAAGACCGTGAGGTATTTGGCGTGGTGCTGTACGCCGCTGCCGGTTTGAGACGTGAGAACCTGATTCACGTAATGGAGATTAATCCCCCCCGTAAATAACAAGACAACCAACAGAATCCCTGCCACCTTCTTGTAGTACCGATAAAAAATGTCCGTAATGGGCTTGATCTGCTCCTTCGCAACGGCCTTCTGCAAACCGGGGGTGACGGCCATGACGAGGAAGGCCAGCCCGCCGATCCAGATCACCGCCGACAACAGATGAAACCAATGATTGAGGATCGGGATGAGGGTGTTGAGATCAGTGGCAATGCTCTGTAAGGCGTCCATGCGAGTAGCTTTCAGCAATCAGCGTTCAGCCAAGAGGTCAGTCTGCTCTCCGAGCCGAGAGCTGACGGCCGATAGCGGTCATGGCTTGTCAAATTTAAAGACCGGCGCGTCGTTCCCAAACCGTTTCTTGCGAAGTTCTTCCATCAACTCGATGGTCACCGTCGAAATGCCGTTTTCACGGGCGTGCTTTTCCACGCCCTTCTTGACCATCGCACGGAGGAAATAGGGAATGCGGCTGAGCCGCAGAGCTGAGGCCTCGTCCCAGGAGACTTCGGTCTCTTCTTGAATATTGAAGGCAACTTTAATCTTTTCGCCGCCCTTTGGTGTGTAGAGACACCACTGGTCTTCATCCAGCCAATCCCCATGGTCCACATAGGGACGGGCACGACAGCCGCCGCAGATATCGGTGTATTCGCAGTCACCGCATTTACCTTTGAGCTGAGGATACCGGAACGAGTTGAAAATATCCGATTTTTCCCAGAGGTCGACAAAACTATTCTGGCGGACATTGCCGGCTGAAAGCGGCATGTAGGGGCAAGGCGTCAGCTCGCCATTCGGCGTCACGCGGGCATAGTTAGTGCCGGCGAGGCAGCCTCCGCCCATGTAGCCCGTCGCCTTCGTGATCGGGGAGTTGGGGTCCTTTTCATAGGCCAGCCGCTTGAAATGCGGCGCACAACGGGCGCGGACCAGCATGCCTTTGTAATTGTCCTGGCAGTTGACGAGGTAGCCGAGCACCTCTTCGTACTGCGCCGGAGTGATGTCGGTCAGCTCTTCGCCACGGCCTGTGCAAACCATGAAGAAGACGTTCAAGACACGGGCGCCGAGGCCATGGGACCATTCCACGACGGAAGGAAGCTCCTGATAATTCATGGGCTGAGCGCTGAAGTGGACTTGGAACTGGAGGCCATTGCGCTTGCTGGCTTCGATGCCGGCGATAGCTGCTTCCCAGGCTCCGGGGACGCCGCGGAAGGAGTTATGCTTGGCGGGATCGAGTGAATCGATGCTGATGCCGACCCCCATGACGCCGATCTCCACCAGGGTTTTAGCCATCTGATCGTCGATCAACATACCGTTGGTGCCGAAGACGACCATGAAACCGAGCTTCACGGCATGCCGCGCGATATCCAGGATATCGGGTCGCACCAAGGGCTCACCGCCGGTGATGACGAGCAAGCAGCCTTTGTTGACCTCAGCGATCTGATTGATGAGCCGGTAGCATTCTTCAGTCGAGAGTTCGTCGTCTCCTCCGGCGGATTTCGTCGTTGCGTCGAGGTAGCAATGGTCGCATTTGAGGTTGCAACGTTTGGTGAGGTTCAGCGCGACGAGATAGGGCTTGAAGTCGTCGACGGTCCGGCCGTCGTAAGGGCCTTCGCCCTGTGGGGTGGGCGTAAAGAACTGCGTGATCTGTTGTTGAAACGATCCGAGCGCTCCCGGCAAAGTCGGGATGTTCAGGATCGGCAGCGATTTCCCCATCAGTGACTGGCCCCGGACTTGGCTTTGCCGGTAAGGTTGGCGATCATGTCCTTGAGGTTGCCGGTCTTCATGGCCTCTTCCATATAGCCCTTGGCCTGCTCGATCCCTTCGTTGGCGACTTCCAACGTGATGAGGGTGGTGCCGATCTTGTCCGCGTGCTTGATGATCAGTGCCTTCGTGCAATCCCGCATGAAACCCTCCGGTGCACGATCCAACCTCGCTTGGGCATCGGTGGTCCAGGTATAGGGGGAGGCTTCAGCCTGGCCGTTTCCACTTCCATTACCATTCTCATGAGTGCCGTTGCCGTTGACGGCCGCCAACTTCGCTTCGGCTTCTGCGGATGTTCCGCCACCCTTGTTCGCGAAAATCGGCTGGTAGTCTTCTGAAGCAGCCTCTTTGATCATGGGGGCGGCATATTCCAGCGTGATCGTGGTCATCCCGAGTTTGCGTGCCGTCTTTTCGATCTTGGCTTTGGCGCGGCGACGCTGGAACCCCGCCGGCACGGCACGGATCGCTTCCTTCGCGTCCTTCGTCCACTGCATCGGCACATCGTCGTAGGCTACATCGGTTTCGACCCCGCCTTCCGCCTTCGCCGCTGCTTCAAAGATGCTCTTGTCGACCTGTTTGAACCGAGCCGCTTCCGCACCGCACACCGGGCACTTCACTGGCGTCTCGCCCTTGCCGATGTAGCCGCAGCCGTCACAGACGAAGTAATTCTGAGTCATCCGATCCAAATAGGCCTGAGTGCCTGCACTGACGGTCGGCTTCTCTTCCACGATTTCGGTCATCATGCCGCTGAGCGTCGAGCCCATGAGGTCCTTCGCCACGGAGTCATCCGCTTGCATCTTGTCCCGGTCGATGCCGGCCGCCTCTAGACTGCCACCGAGCGCGCGCATGGCATCCATGGCGCCTTTGGGCAGGATATGGCCGACCGCTGCATCCACAACCGTATTGCTGATGATCGTATGGCCCTTTTCGATCGCATAACGGTGAATGGCGGTCTTCGCAACACCGCGGGCGAACACAGGGATCTTTTCCATCCGGCGCAGAGCCTCTTCCGTCCAGGCGATCGTGTATTCGGCTTGCGTATCGATCGGCGGCACGTACTTGCGGTTCGAGACGAGGACGTTACAGGGCGCACTGCGAAGCAGATTTTCCGTGTTGCTGCCGATATCCATATCCTCGTCGCTGTGGACGCCGATCCGACCGACGATCAGAAGGGCCGGGACATCCTTGCGGACATACTGAATGATTTTTTCAAAGGCTTTGCCGTCAAGCAACGTGGTTTTCACGTCCGTTTGTTCGGCCTGAGCGATTTCACGGGAAATGTCCAGATGCGATTGGTAGATCTTGGCGAGACCGCTGTCGATGATCTCTTCGTGCAGCTTTTCCTGCTCCTTGAAGCGGAACACCTTGCCCGCTTCTTCGTTGAGGACACCGGAAATGCTGTGAAACGCCGCGTAATGGAAGTACGGATCGAACGCCGAAATGGCTTCCACTGGCATGTTCAGCGCCTTACCGAGTGAAAGACCGGTCATGAGTCCGCCGAATGAATAGGGACTGCCATCCACCGCGACGACGATCTTGCCGCTGGTTATCGGGTGGGTGCTCTTGATGATGAGCATATCCGAGTTGCGGACGCGACGAACGACGCGCTCCGTATTGCTGCCAATCACGCTGTCTTTCACGGCGCCGACGCCCAGCGCTCCCATGATCACCAGGTCATAGGCGTTGGTATTGATATCTTCAGCCAGGACCTTCCAGTTTCGGCCCTCGAGCGACCGCCGTTCGACCGGCAGGTTGGCTTCGTTGCACTTCTTATCAACGTAATCGAGATAGGAGTCGGTGATGATCTGGAGGCCGCGGGTAATCAGCGAATCGTGAATCTGGCGTTGTCGGTCGAGTTCCTTCTCGTCGTGGTATTCCTCCGGCAAGCCGGCTTCCATCTGCTTGAAACGCTTGTCATGCATCTTGGCCGCATAGACGTGGCTTCCAACGATCTTGGACCCGAAGATCTTGGCTAGGTGAACGCCGACATCCACCGCCGTATTGGAATGGTCAGAATTATCGACCGGAACGTAAATGGTCTTGTACATCGAGATGCCTCCTCCAGGCGCTCTCACAGTCAGGGAAGATCGTCATAATTGTCAAAAAAACCAAACGGTTGACGAACCTCACCCCTGTAAAAGAAGGGGCATGATAGCATCGGGTACTTTGAGAATGCAAGGAGGTCGGCGGGCTGGTTTGGAACGTTCAGCCGACGGAGCTAGTCAGCGGTTTTTGCTCGGAATCCGTTGATGGTTTGAGTGATTTTCTGGTCCGTAGTATCTCCTCCAAGGAGAGTAAGGCATCGCGCCCAGAGTTCCCTTCGATCCCACGAATCAGGTTCGCATCAGCGTACGTCCCTTTTTCTGTGGAGGTTTGCGACAGTGAACCGGTCCACTTTCGTGGATCACGGCTCCCGTCTTTCCGCTCCCAGGCCTTGAGGCAAGCCTTCGCGATAATCTTGTTTAAGGGGGCAGGGTTGTACAGAAGCTTTCGGATGCTCGTTGGGGTCAACATCAAAGGGTTGTAGCCGGCCGACAGGTACCCTTCTTCAAGCAATCGATGTTCCAAGTCCGTGTTCGGCTGGATACCGAGGAAGAACATCAGAGGGAATACCCGTTCCTCTCCTAGGATCGAAGCTACCATTTTGTAGGACTCCACGCTTTGAAGGAGACTCTCTTCCGTTTCCTTCGGGCTGTTGAGCGAATAGTTCAGAATAACTTTACCCTTGAAGCCCGCTTCCGCCAGATAACGGCAGCCGTCGTAGAGCCGTTCCAGCTTGAAGCCCATGTGGAGATTGTTCAGGATTTCCTGCGAACCGGAAGTAATGGCCACTTCCAGATCCCCTACACCTGATCGCACCATCAGCTTGGCCAGTTCGGGCGTGATCAAGGAGGTGCGGATATAGCCGGCCCACTCGATCTCCATCTTTTCGCTGATGATTCGCTCAAGGATCTCCGTACACTGGGGATAGGCTTCCTTTCCCGTGATGAACTGGGCATCCGTGAACCAGAACCGCCTTGTGCCCCATTGGTGATAGTGCTGGGAAATGTCCTTCACCACCATCTCGGGCGGTCGATAGCGTACCCGCTTGCCCTCAATGTAGGGGTAGAGGCAAAAGGCACAGTCGTATGGGCAGCCACGTTTGGTCTGCACACCGATCGCTTCGCCCTGGAATTCCCGGTACTGCGGAAAGATCGAGGTGAGATAGGGGAGATCCACCGTCAGGGCGTCCAGGAGGGCCGGTGAACCCTGTTGTCCCTTTCTGATCCTCTTTCCTTCTTTGACGATGTAACGCTCATCCTCAATTGAACGGCCCTCAATCACTTTCAGAATGGCATCTTCCCCTTCACCCAGCAGGCCGATCGTGCCCTCTGGCAGTTTTTCAATCAATTGATCGGCAAAGGCGGTAAATGCGCCGCCGCCGATCATGATCTGGGCTTTGGGGAATTCCTTTCGGATCAGCCAGGGATAGGACAGGATCGTGTAGATATGGCTGTAATAGCGGTAGAGCTGCTTCACCCCTTCGAAGGAAGCCACGATGCGCTTGAGCGGATTACTCGCGAAATAGAAATTGAATGCGTGCTCGAGCGACGAATCCCCTTCGTGCGGGGAGAAGATCTGGATGTCGCGCCAAGAGAAGCAGACCAGGTCCGGCTTGAATTCGGTGGCGGTATCGCGGATCGCCTGACTGCGTTTCGAGACCGGAAACAGCGACAAATCCAGGATCCGCTGGCGGACTTCCGGTTTGCGGCGGTGAATGAAGTCGGCCAAATAGGTGATCCCGATAGGATAAACCTTCTTGCAGGGGAGAAAGATGTAGAGAATAGAATCCATCTTGCTATTAGCCATCAGCCTCGGTGCGGACAGCGTCCTGGCTATTTCACTGCCATGTGGATTGCCACGATGCCGCCGGTCATATTTTTGTACGACACTTGTTGAAACCCGGCCTCACGGAGGACCTGGCAGAGCCGTTCCTGATCGGGGAATGTCCGGATCGATGCAGGCAAATATTCGTAGACTCCGGTAGTATCTCGCGCGACTTTCGTGCCGATCCACGGCAGTAGCGTGAACGAATACCAATCATAGAGTGCGCGAAGCCAGCCAAAGACGGGGCGGGAAAACTCCAGACAGACGAATCGCCCGCCCGGTTTCATCACGCGGCGGATTTCACTGACAGCCTGCGGCAAGTTCCCGACGTTGCGCATGCAGAAGCCGGTCGTGACCGCATCGAAGGTGTTATCGGCAAACCCCAGCTGTTCGGCATTGGCTTGCAGGCAGGTAATCTTGCCGGTCAGCCCTTTGCTATCGACCTTCTTCAGCCCTTCCCGCAACATGGCATGGTTGAGATCGGATGCGACCACACGCCCTTTGACTCCCATGCGAGGTTCAACCAAGAGCGCGAGATCCGCAGTCCCGGCGCCGACGTCAAGCGCCATTCCCCGCTCGACGACAGGGACAAAGGAAGCGGTCAATTTTTTCCAGCGGTAATGAAGACCGAAACTCAGCAGGGTGTTGTTGAGGTCGTAGCAGCGGGCGATCGCGGTAAACATCCGCTGGACGGCCTGCTCGCGCGCTTGGCCGGACCAGGTTGAGACGGCTTGGGGCGGAGTCGGTGAATTCTGTGCCATAGGCGGTTGTTCGGCCCGTACCATGGCAGGGTGGTAGCACCTGCTTTCTCGTTTTGTCAAGGCAAGGAGGCCGGATGGTATAATCCGCCACCTATGGGCAACACAATCGTCATCAAGGGTGCGCGCGAGCATAATCTCAAGAATATCGACGTTGAGATTCCGCGCGACAAACTCATCGTCATCACGGGCCTGAGCGGATCGGGGAAATCCTCGCTCGCCTTCGACACGATCTATGCCGAAGGCCAGCGGCGGTATGTCGAGTCGCTGTCGGCTTACGCCCGCCAATTTCTCGAGCAGATGGGGAAGCCGGACGTCGATTCGATCGAGGGACTGTCTCCCGCTATCTCCATTGAACAGAAAAGCACCAGCCATAATCCCCGTTCGACCGTCGGCACCGTCACCGAGATTTACGACTATCTGCGGCTACTCTTTGCCCGTGTCGGTCGGCCCACCTGCTTCCAGTGCGGCGAGGAGATCACAGCGCAAACCGTGCAGCAGATGGTTGATGCGATCGCAGCGCTGCCTGAAGGAGTGAAGTTTCAAGTCCTGGCCCCGATCGTGCGCGGCCGGAAAGGTGAGTACCGTAAGGAATTGTTGGAGATGCGTCGTGCGGGCTATGTCCGTGCCCGTATCGATGGGAAGCTGGTCGATCTCGGCGACGACATCGCGCTCGACAAACAAAAAAAGCACAGCATTGAAATTATTGTCGATCGGCTAGTGATGAAGCCAGGCGACGCGTTGACGCGTCGCCTGGCAGATTCCGTCGAAACATCGCTGAAGCTGGCCGGCGGGTTAGTGGGTGTTCTTACCGAGGACGGCAAGACCGCCCTCTACAGTGAGAAACTGGCCTGCATCCGCTGCGGCGTAAGTTATCCGGAAGTCACGCCTCGGATCTTCTCCTTCAATAGCCCGCACGGAGCCTGTCCGGCCTGCGACGGCATCGGCTATGCCATGACGCCTGGCTGTCCCGAGGAGGAGGATTTGACGCTGCTCGAACGTTGTGAGGTCTGCAAAGGGGCACGGCTGAGACCGGAGAGCCTCTCGGTGAAAATTGCCAAGAGGTCGATCGCTGAAGTCACGCAGTTGTCCGTGCGGACTGCGGCCGATTTCTTCTCCTCCTTGAAGTTCACCGAACGTGAGATGGTCATCGCGCATCGGATTTTGAAAGAAATTCGGGAGCGCCTGGGATTTCTCGTGAACGTCGGTCTCGATTACCTCACCCTTGATCGTGCGGCAGCCACTCTCTCGGGCGGGGAAGGGCAGCGCATCAGGCTGGCGACACAGATCGGCTCCGGCCTCGTGGGTGTTCTATATATTCTCGACGAGCCGTCCATCGGATTGCATCAGCGGGACAATCGCCGATTGCTTCAGACGCTGCTCCGTCTCCGCGATCTCGGTAACACAGTGGTCGTCGTCGAACACGATGCGGAAACCATGATGGCGGCAGATCACATTCTCGACATGGGCCCTGGTGCCGGCTCTCATGGGGGGCACGTCATTGCACAGGGGACGCCGCAACAAGTCATGGGCGACGCCAATTCGCTGACGGGGCAATATTTACGCGGCGTCCAGGCTGTGGCGGTGCCGCAGCGGCAGCGAAAACCAAAGGGGTTTTTATCTGTCGTCGGTGCGCAGAAACACAATCTGAAAAATGTGACGGCGAAAATTCCGCTGGGGCTGCTCACCTGTGTGACGGGGGTATCAGGATCAGGCAAGAGCACACTCGTGCTCGAAGTGCTGTTCCACTCACTCTCGCAATTGCTCTACCACAAGAGGCCGAAGATCGATGGATGCAAGGAACTCCATGGCGTGCTGGCACTCGACAAGGTGATCGACATCGATCAATCGCCGATCGGCCGGACCCCTCGCTCGAATCCTGCGACCTATACGGGCCTGTTCGGGTATATCCGCGATCTCTATTCGAACCTGCCGGAGTCTCGCGTGCGAGGCTACAAGCCCGGCCGCTATAGCTTCAATGTCAAAGGCGGGCGGTGCGAAGCCTGCCAGGGCGACGGCCTCATCAAGATCGAGATGCACTTCCTGCCGGACGTCTATGTGACCTGCGAAGTCTGCAAGGGACAACGCTACAACCGGGAGACGCTCGAGATATTGCACAAGGGGAAGAGCATTGCCGATGTGCTCAACATGACCGTCGATGATGCGCTCGAATTCTTCGAGCATATTCCTTTGATCAAAACCAAGCTGCAAACCCTACACGATGTCGGACTGCACTATGTGAAGCTCGGCCAATCTGCGACCACTCTGTCCGGCGGCGAGGCACAGCGGGTGAAGCTCTCCAGAGAACTTTCAAAACGGCCCACCGGCCGAACGATGTACATCCTCGACGAACCGACCACCGGCCTGCACTTTGCCGACGTGCAGCGATTGCTCGATGTGTTGGACCGCCTGGTCGAATCCGGCAACACCGTCCTCGTCATCGAGCACAATCTGGACGTGATCAAGAACGCCGATTGGATCATCGATCTCGGACCGGAAGGCGGTGATCGAGGTGGCGAAATTGTGGCGGAAGGATCACCAAGAGAAATTGCCAAGTCGAAGCGGTCATATACAGGGCAGGTACTGAAGGAAGCGGGAGTCGCGTAAGAGCGTATGGCTTGTGGCATATAGCAGAAGCGCTTCCAGGAGGTCCGAGTCTGTGCCATACGCCATTAGCCATAAACTCGCTTCGTAGGAGGCCCATGCGCACGATTCTCTTGCTGACTGTATCGAACATCTTCATGACCATGGCCTGGTATGGACACCTCAAGTACAAGGACAAGCCTCTGTGGATCGTCATTCTGGTCAGCTGGGCGATCGCGTTCGTTGAGTACTGTTTCCAAGTCCCGGCGAATCGGATCGGCCATTATGAATTCACCGCGGCCCAACTCAAGACGATCCAGGAAGTCATCACGCTGGTCGTGTTCTGTGTATTCTCCGTGATGTACTTGAAGGAAGAGATGAAGTGGAATTACCTCGTCGGCTTCGGCATGATGGTCGGCGCTGTCTTCATCATCTTTAAGGAATGGTGAGGATCATCAGAACTCGTGTCAGGAAAATCTTCTTTCACCGCATCCGCCCAATTCTAACAAGAGCCTCCAGCAGCAGGTGACAGCCTGCTCATCTCCCCTCCCACGGCATCGCGTGATCCCACCGGCGGTAACTCCTGAGGCTGATCGATGCTTGGTTCTCGATGACACATTGCTCTGCCGAGGAATACGGTGCGGGGCAGGATGATCGTCAGAGAGGATCATATCGGTGCATTCTGTCCCGACGGGATCAACTTCTCCCTATGTTTCAAGCGACCAGTCTCCGCACCAACGGCAGCAACCAGCGGCACGGTGGGCAATAACGTGCTGTTTCTATGTTGAAACTGCGGTGCGAGACATTCGTGAAGACTATCTCCGGCCCGCCATTTGCTTATCCTAGAAATTGAAGGCTTCGCAACAGACGTTAAGCGACTCGTTGCAGGAGTCGCGAGTTCTCGACAACACGAACGCCCAGAAAGTCTTGATCGGTTTAACGGGGATGAAACCCTGTTCAAGCAGAAAGGAGGAGTGATGAAGAACATATGTTGCCGATATTTAATAGCATGCGGAATTATGGCCGGGGCGTTGAGCGTGACTGGCTGCAACACCACCAAAGCCACGGTCGATACGACAGTAAAATTCTTCTCGAGCACGAGTCCCGATTCGATGTTTACAGCTGATGGCATGGTGGAGCAGAGGCAAAAGGTCAATCTGTTCGTCGGCGTGGCATTCGAAAATCTCCGGCAAGATGTGGCTCAGGGTAAAGGCCAATATCTCACGTCGCTCGCGGTGCTGATGAGTATTCCACCCAGCAGACAGGAGGAGTTTGCGGAGTTTCTTCAGGCTAGGTATTCGACGCTGTTCACCTCTGACCTGGCCGAGGATCACTCGGCACATCTCAAATTTGTAGCGGCTCTCGATCGAGAGCTGCAGGCACAAGCCTCGGCAGGATGGTTGAATTAGATCGCTCCCGGCTAGAATACTTCCAGCTCACGAAAGCGAAAGTGCGTTTCATGGGAGCGTTCATGCCACGAGGCACGATAACCTTTTACAAAGATGAACTCGAATGAATCGCGAACAATTCAAGGGACAATGGAGTCAGTTCGAGAGAGGGCTCAAGAAGGAGTAGGGCAGATCCACCATAGTTTCCATCATGTGATTTGATGAGGAGGGTTTGATCATGAAGCAGGTATTCGTTGCAGCTGTGTTGATGGCAGGTCTGATGAGCTCCTCCGCCTGGGCTCTGTTCGAGACCAACAAGGAACTTGCGAAGAGCGCGACCGTGACCCTCGACAAGGCCGTCCTCGCGGCGATAGCGGCTATACCGGGACAGGCGGTCGAGGCGGAGCTCAGCAAGGAGGAAGGACGGACCGTGTATAAAGTCGAGATTATCGACAACAACAGGACTCACAAGGTTTACGTTGATGCCCAGACGCTGGAGACTAGGATCCACAAGTAGAAGTGTGCGTTTACCGGGCTGGGCGGCATGCCGCTCGGCCCGGCCACTCTGGGTCCTGTGCCCACACGAAGAGAGGGTCCACATTGACACCGGCAACGCGATCATGCCCGTAGCCGTCGCAGGTGGTTCAATTGTGACCGCCGCATTGTAGTTGATTGACATCATGCATCGGCCCCCTTACCACCCTACCTGAGTCGAGAACCTCTCCGTCCTGCGGTCATGAACGAAACGCAATTTTTGAGGAAGGGCGAAGCAGTCGAACCGGACCGATACGTAGCGCTGAACAACGTTCGGCGACGATGACCTCATGCAGATCGCAGGCTGTGACGACAGAGACGAAGGCAGAGTACCAGAGGGGTGTATCCATAGAGTATTGTGTTCAGATTCTGGCAGATCGCATCGACCCTTAGCAGTTCAGCGCCACCCAATTGAAAACCATTCAGGAAGTGATTACCCTAGTGGTGTTCTCCATCTTGTCAGTGTTGTATCTCAAAGTAGAACTCAATGGGATTACCGTGTAGGCTTCGGCCTCATGGTTGACGCCATCTGTGTGATTGCTAAGGAATGCTGAGCCATGCCACCGAAGAAAAAAGAGTCAGCTAAGTCGAAAGAGCCCCGGAAAGTCCCGAGTGCGAGCACGGCCGAAGACTTCGAAAAGCTCGGGGTCTTTTACCTCGGCCGCCCATACGATCTGGCAGCCAAGCAGGCAAAGCCGGGGTGGCTGTTGTACGACTCGAAAGATTTGGTCACGCACGCGGTCTGCGTCGGGATGACGGGAAGCGGCAAGACTGGTCTCTGTCTTGCGCTTCTCGAAGAAGCGGCGATCGACAACATTCCCGCCATCATCATCGATCCCAAGGGCGATCTGGGGAATTTGCTTTTGACCTTTCCTGGTCTCAAAGGCGAGGACTTCCAGCCCTGGATCAACGAAGACGACGCGAGAAAAAAAGGCCTCTCGTCCGCTGACTATGCCAAGGCGCAGGCCGAACTCTGGACGAAGGGGCTAGCCGAATGGCAGCAGGATGGTGCACGGATTCAGCGCCTGCGCGATGCTGCGGACTTTGCGATCTATACTCCGGGAAGCAACGCGGGAGTACCGATCTCAATCCTGAAGGCGTTCTCGGTGCCCGCCAAAGAAGTGCTTGACGATATTGAGTTATTGAGGGAGCAGATTGGTGCCACCGTTACAAGTCTCTTGGGGCTTATAGGGATCTCCGCAGATCCCCTTAAGAGCCCGCCACATATTCTGCTCTCCTCAGTGCTGGAATCGGCATGGAAGAAAGGTCAAGATCTTAATCTCAATACTTTGATTCAACAGATTCAGACGCCGCCGTTTGAGCGCATGGGTGTGCTGGATATAGAATCGTTCTACCCTAGCGAAGATCCGACGCACAGAGACGATCCCTCTAAAGGTCGCTTCTCATTGGCAAAGCGTTTGAACAACTTGATCGCTGCGCCTGGCTTTGAAATTTGGAAACAAGGGGTGCCCTTAGATGTTAATTCATTACTTCATACGGCTGAGGGCAAACCAAAACTTTCTATTGTCTCGATCGCTCACCTGAATGATTCCGAACGGATGTTCTTCGTTACCCTGCTGCTTAGTCAAACGCTCGCATGGATGAGACGGCAATCAGGCACGACAAGTCTGCGAGCCATCCTCTACATGGACGAAATCTTCGGCTACTTCCCGCCTGTCGCCAATCCGCCGTCGAAACAGCCGCTGCTCACGTTGCTGAAACAAGGGCGGGCGTTCGGGCTCGGCGTCCTCCTCGCGACCCAGAATCCAGTCGATCTGGACTATAAAGGATTGGCCAACACCGGGACGTGGTTCATCGGACGGTTGCAGACCGAGCGGGATAAAGCGCGCGTGCTTGAAGGACTGGAAGGAGCTTCGGCAAGCTCCGGCAAAAAGTTCGATAAAGCTCGGATGGAAGAGATTCTCGCAGGCTTGGGTAGCCGGATCTTTCTTATGAACAACGTGCACGAAGACGAGCCTGTCGTGTTCGAAACCCGCTGGTGTCTCTCTTATTTGCGCGGTCCTCTTACGAGGACACAGATCAAGACACTCATGGAGCCTATCAAGGCCAAGACAACGTCATTAGCACCAACTGAGCAATTAGAGTCTGAGCAGCAAGCTTTCGGAAATCAGCCTTTACTACAGACCAGGAGACCTATACTGCCTCCAGGAGTGCCTCAACAGTATGTTCCGATTCGAAATGCAAAACCTCCTGGAGCGACCTTGGTCTATCGGCCAATGTTGCTCGGAGCTGCACAAGTTCGATTTGTTGATAGCAAATGGAACATCGATCTTAGCCAACACACGGCAGTAATAGCCCCAATATCAGAAGGTATTATTGCAGTGGATTGGGATCACTCAAGCGAAGCAGGGTTTGATTTGTCTGATTTGGAGCAAAATCCTGCCGAGGAAGCGCTGTTTGCGAACCTTCCTAGCATGGCTGGCAAAGCAAAGGCCTATGAAGCTTTCGGCAAAGACTTCAGCGGGTGGCTCTATCGGACGCAGAAGCTAGAATTATTGAGGAGCCCAAGCACAAAGGAAATCTCCAAACCCGGTGAGTCTGAACGGGACTTCCGAGTCCGTTTGCAACAGTCTGGCCGCGAGCAGCGTGATAAGGCGAAGGAAGTCTTGCGTCAGAAGTATGCGCCGAAGATTACGCTGCTGCAGGATCGGATCAGGCGTGCGGAACAGCAGAAAGAAAAGCAACAGGCTGAATCACGTTCCAGTCAGGTGCAGGCGGCGATTTCCGTCGGAGCCTCGATTCTTGGGGCCTTCTTGGGACGAAAAACTATCAGTGCGACCAATATCGGACGGGCAACCACGGCGATCAGGAGCGCGGGCCGCGTTCTGAAAGAATCGAAGGAAGTGAGCCAGGCCGAAGAGAATGTGGCTGTGCTCCAGCAGCAACTGGCGGATCTCGAAGCGCAATTCAAATCCGAGAGCGAATCGTTGGCTGCGGCGATGGACCCTTTGAACGAAAAACTCGATACCCTCTCCATCAAACCCACCAAAGCCAACATAGCGGTCAAGCTCGTCGCACTCGCCTGGACGCCGTACTGGCGTGATACGAAGGGCGCCTTGATTCCTGCGTTGGTTTAGTAGGGCCATCAAGAACTCGCAGCACCGAACGTCAGTCCCGCCGACTCTCGCAGCGGTCGTGAAGGTCCTTGAATACCTGGCTCAGGGAGGAGCATGAGGCTGTCACTATCGTGGAGAAAGTTTCATCGGCAATATGTTCACCGAGCCGCCGGTAGGATTCGAATTGGGACTCGTCGAAGAACTGGTCCGCGGTCGGTTCGTGAGGGAATTGTTTGTGGTGAGCGGCATATTCCAGGACATCGACCGGTTCGTTGGCGGTGAGCGAAGGTTTCAGATAGATCAATATGCCGTCTGACGTGCCATGGTCCACGCGAGAGTAGTGGAGGGTCCCGACGGCGTAGTGTCCGTTGCCATGCCCGTTCTGTCCGAGGGGCCTCAGCCGATCAAGATCGATGGTGATATCGATGCCAAGATCGATCCGGATCTTCCGAATGGCGTTACCCAAGTCCTGAAACTCCATTTTCTCATCACATCCGGCGTCACTGACGAGAATGTACCGACACCGGCGCAGCACCATCTCGTAGAGTCCTAAGTTTTCAAAATGTCCTCCGTCGGAGAGGTAGACATACCGTTTCTGCGCATCCGTGAACCCGAAGGCTTCTGCGAGCAACGGTCCTACTGCGAACTCGGGGCACGAGCGAGTGTAGGTTTGGTCTCCTGCTGCCCCTGGGTTGCCCAACCACCATCCAAGCCGCACGTTGAACAGAGTGAGCAGAAACGTCACGGCAGGCGAAGAATGATAGCCCATGTTGGGGCTGGCTGCTGCTCCGGAGATGGCTAGAGCGGTTCCCATCGTGATGGCTTGATCAACGGCTGGATTCCTTCCGTATTCAGAGGAGCGGCGGTAGCGGAGTTCGTTCAAGAAACTGCCGCAGTGCAACGGGCTGACGGTAAACGACTGCGCCTTTCGTTGTTGCCAGGCAAGGTTTCCTCCGTGCACGAGATTGAGCGTGATGTTCACCACCGGCATGGGCTTTTGGATCGGGCCATTCTTCTGCGCCAACTCGGCCATCTGGAGATTGTCGCCCGGATCGAATCCTGTAAACGGGTTCGGCGTCCGCTGTGTTCCGCGAGAGGCGCCCAAATACGCACGAATGAGTCGGTTGCGATACATTGAATGGAGAGAGAATTTGTTGATGTTGATAAAGAAGGACATCAGCACGCTGAGGAGCGACATCCCAACAATGAATTCGCCGACCTCAAACCAGGAAGCTCCGCTGAGGATCATGGCATTCCCGCGTGCCAGCACGGCCAGGATCAGGATGACGGTAAGCGGTGCCAGCAAAAGGAGGTAGAGCTTCATGCCGAGCTGTTTCCACCACACTGGCTGTTCGTGAACGGGGGTAGCGGCGGTCTTGGCGCTGAAGCCGAACAGAAGGGTGAACAGTCCGGTGAGCCCGCCCGCCGATGCGATCCAGCCAGGAACCTTTCCCAGTACCCACGGACCGGCGATGACCACCCCAGTGGCTCCAGCCCAACAGAAGCTACCGATCAACATCCAGGCTCCGGCCCGTGCCCACCACTCGCGGTCGCCGTCACCGGTGGAGCGGCTGGCGAGCCCGACGAAGAGGGTGGCCGCCAAGAGGAAGAGCGAGAGGAAGACCGGAACGGCGGCACAGGTATACCAGTCTGCATAATGTGACATCTCAACATACGGAGTGAGTCTCGCCAGCGTCAGCCAGAGTAACGCTCCTCCAATCACGCCACTCAGAATGATGGTCAGCAATTCAAGATAGCGCCATCCATCACCCCAGGGCCGTCGGAGCACCAATGCAGCGATGAGCCACGCGGTGACGTGCATGGTTCCAGCCCCCAGCACCAACGTAAAGAGGTTAGAGAGTTCGAACAGCGTAAGATCGCTGAGGTGGTGTCCGGCCAGTCGAAACCATTCCCATGCGATCGTCAACAGACTCACCCCGACTAAGAGCGGCACGAGGCAGGCTGACAAGAACACACGCTGCGTTTCGAACTCTTTCCACTTCTCTCCGGGCCGTAACTTCCAAAGGTTTGGGCGGCACAGGTGTAAATACGTCAGGCTGACCAGGAGGAGGAAACTGCCCAGGGCGGCGAATGCGACCATGAGATACGGCGGCGCATGCACAGTAAGCGTGGCTCGATAGAACGTCGGAACCGCCAACAATGCTAGCAGGAACGGAACCAAGACCAGCCAGTTGAGGATCAAGTTCCGGAGATAGGTTCCAACGAGGGTCCACGAATCGGCCGACAGGAGTCCCAATCGTGGACTCAGGTAATTACTATAATTACGCAACCAGTTGACCGGCTTAGGCTCAGGTTCCAGGGCCTGCCGAGTTGTATGCCCTAATTGCTTGCACACCGCCGCGCTGCCCCCATGCTCGCGATGAATCCACGCGCTGAGCCAACTCCCGATATAGCCGCCGCCCGACACGGTTGAGAGGTAATCGAATTGGCCGAGCAGGTTGAGCCGCGCGAGTGCTTGGAGCACGCCCAGGCCGAATGTGGCACTCCGGATGCCTCCCCCGGAGAAGCAGAGTGCGGAGCGTGTGGGTGTGAGCTGATGAAAGGATTGGAAGGCCTGCGTGAGCCGCTCGCTCTCCGATGCCGTTGCGGGGAAGGCGATCTGAGCGCCGTGAAGCGCCGCACATTCGTCCGCCAAGACCTGGCTCAAGGGAAACGGGCCATGATCAGCCGATGCGTCGTTCATGGTCACCCTCCATCGGATTCAATCGAAGCCACCGCACCATGCGGATGCGAAATCGTGTGCTAGGAAGATTTCTGGAGAAAATCCACGATCCGTTGGCGCTGCTTGGCGACCACCTTGCGGGCTGAGGCGATCAGCAACGCCGCATGGCACGGCTCTTCGATCTTGAACAGAGTCGGCACCTGTCGTACGGTGCGCTTGATCTCGTCGGGCGTGAGAGTCTTCGGACAGCCCTGCGGGATCGGATCATCCTTCGTCCACTCGGCTTCCGTGTGCCGCAGGATGATAAGTTTTAGATGATCGTAGTCCGGGAGCAGCGCGCTTTCGGTCCTCAAGCTGTGCCAGAGCATTGCCTGATAGGCATTGGCCCGTTCCTCCATGATCCCCACGATGCGCGATGGATCGTCGGCGAAGACTTCAAACCCCTTCTCCTTATTGTTGAGACTCGCATCGCCTTCGTCGAATGGAAAGGCGGCGTCGATGACCAGGATCAACCCGCGCTTGGCGGAAGGGCGCTGCGGGCGAAGCTTATTGAGGAACAGGGTCGTCAATGATTCGGTGCCGAGATTGTCGAAGAGTCCGCCGTCCCCGACATGGGTGTACGTCTTCGCTCCGGCAGCCTGATAGGTGACGGGTCCGACCACCGGAGGAAAGGAGGCTGATGTCACGACAGCAAGCGACACGGGAAGGCCTCGATGGTCCATCTGGATATCTTCGAAGGTCTGCGGCAGGAATTGATTCTTGGCCCGTTCGACGCTCTTGTCAAAACTGGCCTTCCCTTCCGGGGTGAACTGTTGTCCTTTCGCCACCAGTTGGGCACGTAACTCCTGCGTGAAATCATAGGCGAAATCTGAAGGCGGCAGCGTCGTCAGAACCAACCGCCGGCCGGTGTTGTAAATCGTGCCGTTCAAGATGATCTGAGGTGCGTCCCCGCGCCGCTCCCGCTCATACAGTTCTCCGAAGGTCATCCCCTCGAAAAAGTTCGCGTCCCACACATCGGCAAAGGAATAGGCGAACTTAGTGGGATTCGCCACACGGAAGTTCACTAATTGCCGCCCGATCGCGCGCAGCTGGAAGTTTTTCTGCATGTCCTCTTTGAAGGAAGCAAAGAACTGTCGATAGGCGGGAGACAATCCCTCTCCCGACAACACCGCTTCAGACTTGGATGGTTTCTTCATCGCATAATAGGCCGTGGCCAGGCTGCCTCCGGAAACGCTGGACATGTGGGTCACCGTTTCTAACGCACTGTGCTCCTTCCCATCCCGCGTGATGCGGATCTCGGCCAGGGCTTCTAGCGCGCCGGCGGCGAAGGTTGCGGCTCTGCTGCCTCCCCCGGATACCGCCAATCCAACGAGCGTCTCCTGCTCGGCCAGCGGCGCAAATACTGCGGCATTCTTGTCGGTATGCGCGGGAAGCTGATGAATTTTCGCAAAGCAGCCGGTGAGTGCGAACGAGAGTCCCAGTATCAGCGCGAACAGCACATTCATAATGGTGCCCTCCCCTGATGCTCGATGATCAGTCGTTCTTGGTATCACCGCCTCCCGGCGCGGACCGCCAGTGCCTGGGTCTCGGTGTCATCAAGATCCATGGCTAGTAGCTTTCCCTTTGTGACTTGGAAATAACAGAAGGCTTCGTGCTCGGCTAGTTTTTTAGCGAGAACGCCCCCCGCTGTTTCCACGGCGGCAGCTAATGTCTCGTTATTTGTCCCGAACACCCCGGCACCTCGGACCGCTTTGCCGACAGCCGATGTGACAACCGCTTCGGCGAGCATCGCATCACGCGCGACACGCGCAAACTGCTCGTTCGAAATGGATGGATGGTCTGGGTCGATGCGCGGGTAAGAGCCTCCGTCGCGACCCCATTTAACCTTGAGTGCGGTAGCCTCCTGAGAAGCCGGGACTCGGAAGGCGGCGTCGAAGAGGGCTTCTAAAAAGATCCTCACCAGATCGGATGCCACACGTCGTGAGTCGACCGAGCTCGCGTGGAAGCGAACGGTCGGCTCCTGCTTCACTGGGTCTATAGAGGCGGTGATCTCCGAAGAAAGTCCGGGGAAAGCAAATGCGTTGCCATTGCGGTCGACGAACCCGGCTGACACCACTTTGAACACTCCTTGGATTCCAGGCCCTGTCAGCATGGGCTGTGTGCGGAATTGAATGTCTCCGAAATACGCCTTGTTATAGGCGAGGAGGAGTTGGGCAAACAGAGAGTTGTCCTGAGCCAATCGTTCTTCGTCGATCCGGAATCGAGCGTGGAGGCGTTTCCCCATTTCGGCAATGCGGACGAGATGGCCGATGTCGACTTTCCTATCCGTTGAATTATCCATGTCACGGATTAAGTCCAGGAGTCCGCGGATGTCCTCATCGGCCTTCAGTTGAGGACTGTCGGCCACTGCTGCTTCGACCGCGGGCAGGGCGGGTGCTGCGGATGGAGCTTGCACACGGGGGGGTATCGAAGGAGTGGCAGACGCACTTTTGGCTGTTTGATCACCATAGGCCTGCCGAATGCAGCTCAGGAACTGCTTTGCAAGCTCGGCGTTCCCCTTGACCTTTTCATAGAGTGCGGATTGTTCGCCCAGCTGCAGGATGGGTGAGGCGCAACCGGCCAGAAAAATGAGTATCGCAATGGCAACTCGAGGCAAGACATTCCAACATTGCATAGATCACCCCCTCAATTGGGCGAAGGTAGAAATGTCAGCTGACCCCTGTGGCGGAAGGATGAAATGTGAAAGCAACTCGTATGCCGACAATGATTGCGCGAGATCAATAGAGAAATCAGTCTACGCATGGTCCATGCGGGAGGTGGAACTGAGTCCGATAGATCACATTAGGTACAAGTTGTATCGATTCCAATACCGAACTCAATGTTTCTTCTCCTTCTGCATGATCTTGTCGGTCCAGGCCAGCAGGATAGCCGAGCCAAGGAAAGTCATATGAATGAAGATCTTCCACTTGACGTGTTCGTAATCTTCATTGGCAATGTCGACGAACGATTTGAGCAGGTGAATGCTGGAGATGCCGATCAGCGAGGCTGCGAGCTTAATCTTGATGGTGCCGGGATCCACGTGCGTCAGCCAATCTGGACGGTCTGGGTGAGTTTCGAGGTCGAGTTTGCTAACAAATGTCGCATATCCCCCGATGACGACCATAGTCAATAAGTTGGCCACCATTGTCACATCGATCAATCCGAGCACCCCCAGCATGAATTTGGTTTCTTCCAGCTGCTGAATGTGGATAGCCATTTCCCAGAGTTCGATCAGGAATTTGTAGGCGTAGAGCAGTTCGGCCACGATGAGGCCGGCATAGAGCGGAGCTTGAATCCACCGGCTGGCGAACACAACCGTTTCGAACACTTTTTCTATCGGATTGTCGACGGCTTGAGAGTTTGAAGCTGGAAGTTGATCGGACATGACACTCCTCGGTGTTTGAACCTTCTCGTCTGTCTGAAATTAACCCCTTACGAGCGCGATATCCTAGATAGGAGGCCCCTCTGTGTCAAATCTGATCTGAGCGATCTGGTCAGTCGGGCAGGGCCTCGGTAGGGTCGGACAGATCCTGTTCCGGTCCCGGGACGCAGAGCAGCCGAACGGTGGTCACGACTTTGCGGTCTTCGATCGCTTTATCGAAGAAAAAGTCCTCGCCGGCGACAGCACAAGCCGATCGCAACTCCTGGCAGGGTTGATTCGTTACAATGATGACCGTGGGATGAAAAATGAGATGCTTGATGTGGCGAAGGACTTCGATCCCGCTCCCGTTCTTGAGATCGATATCGAGAATGATGATGTCGGGTTTGCGATTGACAATCATTACAGTGGTCGCTTCGGCTTCAGCCGTTTCTCCGATGACAGCAACACCGGTGATCTTCTCAAGGCGACGTTTGAGGCGTTGACGAAAAAGGGGATCTTGGTCGGCAATCAGAATATTCATCGGCGATAGGAGGATGCGTGCATGGGACGGATTGATAACTGAAGGCAGTATAAACGACGGTTCTATATCTACTGTCAGCATCGATCCGTCATGTGCCGTAGGATGTTTCTGGCATGAATGGATGCATTCTTCGATTCGATGGTGGAATTGGCATGAGCGAGCAGGCATACGCTCAGGATGGGCAGCGGGAGGCATTCGGATGGAGGTGGGGTCACCCCAAAGGAGACTATACGCTCATAACTATGGCAGAAAGAGGGTAATTTTGCTTCCCTTGTTGAGTGCCGATGTGATGGTCAAACGAGCCCGGAGTTTGCGAGCCCTTGCCCGCATGTTCCTCAATCCCATGCCTTGATTGTGCCGGCGAGCTGTCTCAAATCCCCGGCCGTTATCGGACACCTCCAAGCGAACTTTTCCGCTCTCCTGCCGGAGCATCACTGAGCGTTGCGTGGCCTTGGCATGGCGAACGCTATTGCTGAGCGCCTCCTTTGTGATCGCGAGGACATGCAGGCTTTGTTCAGAAGACAGTCCTCCGGCGGCACGATCATCGATGGTCAGTGCAACAGGCCCCGCCCCTGTCGTGATAAAGGAATTGACCAGCGACCGAATGGCATCGGCCACGGTTCCTTCCTGAACGGGAGGGGGCTGCACGCGAGGAATAAAATTGCGCACCTCGCGAATGACGCCGTTGAGTTGGCCTATGGTTCCCTCGAGCCGCTTTGCGTTCGTTTGAGAGAGGCGTTGAGTCTTCTGTTTGGTCAGCTCCAACCCCATACCGACGGCGTAGAGCGACTGGAGCAAGTTATCGTGCAGATCCTGGCTGAGACGTTCCCGTTCCTCAAAGGCCAGGCGGACTTCCTGCTCACTGCGGCGCAACGCCTCTTCGGCGCGTTTCTGCTCGGTGATGTCAGTTCCGACGGTGACCATGCATTTTTTCCCATTCAGGTCGATGAGTTCACACGAGACCAAGAAACGTCGTGGGGTGCGATCTCTTGTATAGAACGTCATGTCGAGATTGCGGAGTGACCCTTCGGCGTTCAACTGATTAACAAATCTCTTCCGTTCAGCTGGGCTGGGCCATAGCCCTAGCGTTAGCGTGCTCTGCCCAATGACTTCTTGCCTCTGAAATCCGAACAATTGGAGCGACGCGTCATTAGCCTCGAGACAACTTCCTGTCTCGATCTCTGTCACAATGATCGGGTGAGGACTTGATCGGAAGGCCTTGGCAAACCGTTCTTCACTAACTCGTAGAGCTTCTTCGGCCTGCTTGCGCTCCGTGATGTCTAAGGCGACGCCCACATAATGAGTGAGACATCCTGTCTCGCGATCCCGAACGGGAAATCCCCGGTCCCACACCCACCGGACCATGCCATCCGGCCGAACCACCCGGTATTCGTGGGCAAACGGCAGACCGTCCCTCTTTACGGCAAGGCCAGCCAGGACATGCGCGCGGTCATCAGGGTGGATGGCGTCGAGGAAGGACTTCGGGTGTTCATACAGACTGGCGCAGGTACGTCCCCATACCCGCTCATAAGCGGGACTGATATACAGCATCCTGCCGATTTCCGGATCGGCGGACCAGATGACTTCTTCGATGGTCTCCGTGATCTGACGGAAACGGACTTCGCTCTTCTGCAGCGCTTCTTCGGCTCGTTTCCGATCTGTGATATCGATCCATGACCCGATAATTTCCAGAGGGTTGCCGGCCTGATCGCGCAGCAGTTTTAAGCGATCGTGCATCCAGCGATACGACCCGTCCTTGTGCAAGAAGCGGTATTCGTCGACATGGTGTCCATCTCGGAACAGACGTGAGAGGTCGGCCAGCACTCGCGCCTTGTCGTCAGGATGGATACGATCGACCCAGAAACCCGAATCGTCCACGAACTCGTGCGGCTCATAACCCAGTTGCTCGAGAATATTCTCACTGACATAGGTTGCGTCATAATCTCCCAACGTCTTGGCGGAATAAATGACTGTCGGACTGGATGCCATAAGATGCTGGAGCCGTTCCCTGATGATGCGCAGTTGTTGCTCGGCTTGCTTACGCTCAGTAATGTTCTCAACCATCGCAATATGCAGCCGGCGGTCTGTGGCATCGAGCCACAGGGGCACGCATGTTAGGTTCACCCACACGGTCGACCCGTCTTTGCGGATGTAGCGTTTGTCCATCTGGAACGTGTCTATTTCGCCGTTCAAGAGCCGCCCCATATTATTGACGTCGGCTTCGACGTCGTCGGGGTGTGTGATCATCTGAAAGGTGCGGGCGAGCATTTCTTCTTCCGAGTAACCGGTGATCTCGCTGTACTTGTTGTTGACCTGCTGAAATTGACCGGTGACCGAATCGAGGATTCCAATGCCGAGCGGCGCTTGCTCATACAAGGCTCGAGATCTCTGCTCGCTCTCCCGCAAGGCATCGATGGCCCGCTTACGCGCAGTCATGTCGGCCAGGAATCCCAGTGCGCCGGTCATCATGCCCTGAGGGTCTCTGAGTATGGTTGCCCAGAGAGCAAGGTCGATGGGTGACCCGTCACGACGAGTACGCCTGAGTTCAACCGTGGAGAGGGAACCTTCTTGAAGAAGCCGCGCCCATAGGCGATCAGATTCCCCTCGTTTGTCGGAAGTGAGAAATGGGGCAGGATGTCCTATCACCTCGTCTGCACGCCATCCAAACATGGATTCTGCCGCCTGGTTCCACAGCGTGACGGTTTCTCCTGTAGTATCAAGAGCAATCACGGCAAGCGGTGACATGTGAACGAGCGTCTGGAGCGCCTGAAGAGTGGTGCGGTTCTCCTCTTCTGCTGCTTTCTGGGCCGTGATGTCCTCGCAGATCACGAGGACGAGAAGGGTACCGTTCTCGTCTCGAACGGCTCGGGCCGTTTCTCTGACCCACAGGCGAGTCCCGTCACGACGCACTTTTTTAATATTCCATTGGAAAATTTTGTACGGATGAGAGGTGCAGGCTCGAAGTTGCTCGCGAACCGTGTGATGGTCGGCTGGATCGAACACAACCAGCACGGATTGGCCTGTCAGGGTGTCAGTCGAATATCCCAGTTGGTCGGCTCCGAATCGGTTGACGGACAGGACCGTGCCATCTGGAGAAAGGGCAAACGACATGGAGGGGGTATCTTCATACAGCAGTCGACAGTGTTCCGATGAGGGGTGAGCGGTGGTTCCCGTCGGGGGCGGATCAGACGTGCGCTGGCCTTCAAGTTCCGCCACACGCTGCCGGAGTTGGTGGAGTTCCTCCACGAGAGCCGGCGAAACCTCAAGCGGTGCGCTCATAATCCTCTCCTCGGATGTAGAGAGCGGAAGGCCCCCTAGCATAGGATGTCCTAGGGCTGAAAAGCTAGGGGGATGTCCGGGCGATCGTAAGGGAAGTTAAGTAGTGGAAGACTTCTGGACGGCCGGATCAGTCAGGCGAGACCTGGTCGGAGGGAGCGGTTTGGGAGAGTGCCCGAAGTTCACGAATGGCCTGTGCGCTCAGCCCTGCCTCCTTCAGCTCGGTATCCGTGGCTGCGAGGATCCCCTCAAGGGTCTTGAACCGGTTCAGGAGGGTGGTCCTGCGGATCTCCCCGATACCGATGACTTGGTCCAGGCGGGAAGTCATGAGTGCGCGACTCCGCAGCTTCCGGTGAAACGTGACGGCAAACCGGTGGGCCTCGTCGCGGACACGTTGCAGCAGGTGAGTGCCAGGTGACGTCGGTTTCAGGAGGAGCGGGTTCTTTCGGCCTGCCAAAAAAATCCGTTCATCCTTTTCACCGCGGGCCTTGGCCAGGCCCAGAATAGGAAGTCCCTTCACGCCAACCTGTTTGAGCCCCTCCATCGCGGCGGTCAATTGGCCCGGCCCCCCGTCGATCAATACGAGATCCGGCCGCGCGAGGTCTTCCATTGTGCCGTAGCGTCGCGAGACGACTTCCTGCATGCTGGCAAAATCGTTTGCGCCCACGACGGTCTCGATCTTGAATCGCCGATAGTCCGCCTTCTTCATTCGGCCATCTTCCCACACGACCATCGAGGCGACGGATTGATTCCCCATCGTATTGGAAATATCAAAGCCTTCGATCCGGCGGGGAATCTTTTCAAGACGGAGCAGCCGTTTCAGTTCCTCGCCGGCCTGCCGGTCGAGCTCCTCATTGCGCAAGTGGTCAGCGACTGCGGCCGCGGCGTTTTCTTCCGCCAAGAGGACGAGTTGGTGTTTGACGCCTCGTTCGGGCGCAAGCACGCGCACCGTTTCCCCCCGCTTGTCTGACAACCAACGGCCGATCAATTCTGCATCTGGGGTGTCGACGGGAATGAGGAGTTCGCGGGGCGGCTGACCTTCCTTGTTGTAGAATTGTTCAATCGCCGACCGGACGAGTTCTTCATCCGTTGCATCGGCGGATTGGGGCCAGAAGAAATCTTTCCGTCCGATCAGCAGGCCGCCCCGAACAAACAACAACTGGAGATCAACGGCTGCGCCTTGTCGAGCGATGCCGACGACATCCTGATCCACGGAAGCCGTTTGGGTAATCCGCTGCCGTTCGAGTGTGCGCTCGATATTAAACATGCGGTCCCTCAATCTGGCTGCTTCTTCGAAATTCTCCCCTTCCGCCGCGATTTCCATCTGGGCGCGCAGTTCACCCAAGAGCTCACGGTCGCGGCCTTCGAGAAAATGGCGTACCTGCTGCACAATGCGATGGTAGTCCTCTGTCGACTGGTTGCCTGTGCAAGGGGCCATGCAACGCTTGATCTCGAATTCAATACAAGCGCGCTCGGCCTTGCCGTCGATGTCGATCGTGCAGGTAGCCAAGGGGAATACTTTTTTGATGACTTTCAGCGTATCGCGCAGCGCGCCGGCTGGAGTATAGGGACCATAGTAGAGCGCCCCGTCCTTTTGGACGCGACGCACGATGGAGAGGCGAGGGAACTGGTCCTTGATCGGCAGGCGCAGATAGGGATACTGCTTGTCGTCACGCAAGACGACGTTGAAGCGGGGGCGATGGCGTTTGACGAGATTGCTTTCCAGAATCAACGCTTCCAACTCGGACCGCGTGACCATCGTTTCCAGATCCGCGATTTGACTGACCATCAGGGAGGTTTTCGGGGAGTGATCGGCACGCTTGAGGAAATACGACCGCACTCGGTCGGCCAGTCTGGCCGCTTTCCCGACGTAGAGCAGTTCCCCGGTGCGGTCTTTAAAAAGATAGACGCCCGGCTGCTCGGGCAGGTGAGCGAGTTTGGATTGGAACGTGTCGTTCGTCATGCGTCATCCATCAATCGTCAGGATATCAGGAATGCCGCCAGGATTTCTTCCAGTCGACTACTCGAGGTGTGATCGGGCGCTACGCCTTGAGGGACCTCACGAAAGAAGGACTCAGTGTGCCTCGCGCCACTTCAGCGACGGGGCCTTTCATGGTGAGGCTAAAATCTTGAGATACTTCGATATTGAGGGTGCCGCCCGGCATTTTCACGGTGACGGGGCTCTTGACCAGCCCGAGCCGCACGGCTGCGCTGGCCGCCGCGCAGGAGGAGGAACCGGACGCTTGTGTTTCACCGGCGCCTCGCTCCCAGATCAGGATAGAAATTTCTTTCGGACCGGTTGGGATGGCGAGCTGCACATTGGTGCGCTTTGGAAAGAGGGCGTGATTCTCCAGTGCCGGTCCCAGCGCCAGAAGGTCCTCGCGAGACCAGGATGCGCCGGCCGGTTTGAAGATGACGCAGTGGGGGTTGCCAACACTGACGCCGGTGAACGTCAGCGATCGGCCGGCTGCCTCAATCGGCTGCTGCGTCAGTTCTTCTACCGGCAACGAGCAGGGCAACGCCGCTGGTTTGAAGGTCGCTTTGCCCATTTCAACGGTCACGGCACTGGCATCGGCATGGCGATCGACATGGAGATCGATGGTCACCAGGCCGCCTCTTGTCTCGACCGTAAAGTGTCGTTTCTTGGTCTTGCCTGTCGCATGGAGGTAGCGGGCGAAGATGCGAAGGCCGTTCCCGGATTTTTCCGCCTCGCTCCCGTCCGGATTGAAAATACGAAGACCAAAGTCAGCTTTCTTGGAAGGGGCCAGGGCGAGAATGCCGTCGCTGCCCAGTCCCCAGTTACGATTACAGATCAATTGAATGGTCTTGGGCGTGAGCTTGAAATTCAGCTCCTTGGGATCCATCACTATGTAGTCGTTACCTAATCCATGTCCGCGAAAAAACCCGTTCTTCATGCCAGACTCCGTGAGGGTGAAGCGATTGTGCCGGCGGGGAAGGTAGCATGAAGACGATCGGTAGGAAAAGAGGGTGGAGACTAGACGGCCTTGACGCCGGCCGGCCGTTCGATGAGCTCCACTTCATATCCGTCCGGTGCATCAATAAAGATGAATCGACTGCCCGACGAGCTTTTCGTCGGGCCGTCGGTGATCCTGATGCCTTTGCTGTTCAATGCGGAGATCGTCTCGTCGAGATTATCGACTTGGAAGGCAAGATGCACGAGGTCCTCCTGAACCTTAACGGGACCGCTGGGAGGAAAGCTGCAGAGTTCGATCAGTTCTTCGCTGTTCGGCACGCACAAGAACGCCAGGTGAGAGCCTCTCGGCGAGGTATGACGCTCCACCACCTCCAGCCCCAATACCTGGGTGTAGAAGGCAATGGTTTGGTCCATGTCGCTGACTCGCATGCGGGTGTGCAGGAATTTTTTGACCTTCATGGTGCCCATTCTCAGCGGTCAGCATGCCAGTCCCGAGGCTGACAGCTATGCTTTTCTCTCCCGTGCCGGCCCAGCGGTTTTCCGCAACAAAATCTCGGCACTGCCCGGAATCAAGAAGTTTGGCATCGGGCCGATTTCCTGGTACCCCTGCTTCTTGTAGAAAGCACGCGCGCCGCTGTTGAAATCCGATACGCAGGCAAAGAGATTCTTAGTCCGTGAAAAGACCTGCGACTCGATGTGAGCAAGCAGCTCCTTTCCAACCCCCTTGCCTCTGACCCGGTCGGCCACGCCCAGCAGTTCCAAATAATCACCGAGGAGAAACTTCTGACGAACAATCGCGACTGCGGCGACGGTTCCGTCAACGACCGAGACAAAACTGTCCCGCCCTTGCGGGATCGGGCAGAAAATCCGCCCCCAGTCTTCCACCGTATAACCGAGTGATTTCCAGGGGTCAGATTCAGCCAGGAGTTGGACAACCGCCTCGCGATCTCCTGGCTGCATGGCTCTGATGTCGTGACGGTTCATCGATATGGTTGCTTGCAGGACAGGAGTTCGCTCACGGTCATCGGTTTCAACCCTTTGCGCGGAAGCACCTCCGTTGTGAGCCGTTGAATGACCTGGCGAGTCTGCTTTCCCTTGCCGTTGGCATGCAAGACCACGATGCTTCCCGGTCTGGCGCGCTTTTCAATCCGCGCCAGGATCTGATCGGCTGAAAGAGTGGGATCCGGATCACCGGACTCGATGTTCCATTGAATAAACTGAAGGCCTAGGGATTTGACCAGGTCAACCGTCACGTCGTTATATTCTCCAAAGGGCGGGCGAAACAACCGTGCTTCATGGGCATAGTGCTCGCTCAACATCGTGATCGGACCGAGAATTTCCTTCCGTTGCTCCTCGGCACTATGCATCGGAAGGTGGGCATGGACCTCGCCGTGCGTGCCGACTTCGAAGAAGCCGATGCCAAGGAGCTGCTCGACCTCCGGATCATGTTTGGCAATCCATTGCCCTGACATAAAGAATGTCGCGGGAATCTTGTGTTCGGTGAGGTAGTCCACCAAAGCTTGGTCGTACCCCGGACTTTTGCGGACCGGGCAGAGATCGAATGTGAGCGCGATGCCGGGGCAAGTGGGCGGGCCAGACTTAATGACTTGCGCGTTACCCCGTTCCGGTGTCATCTGAAGCGGTAGCACTGTGAGCAACAAGATCGGGATCAGCGGCGAGCGTTGGCGAGCCATGCCCTCTAGTATACCCGAAGACTTCTGGAGCGAGTCCTGTAAAAAGTCAGTCGGTTAGGGGCGGTTGACGCTCCGATTCACGCACTGATACGGTGATTGCCATGAATGTGCCGGCCTGGGAAATAGGGCGAGCCTTGGGGATTCCGATCCGCGTGCATCCCTCGTGGTTTCTCGTGTTTGTTTTTATGACCTGGACGTTGGCAACTGGATACTTGCCCGAGGCCCTGCCCGGTCTGTCCGGCTCGCGCTACTGGGGCATGGGCGCTGTGGCTGCGCTGTTGCTATTCCTATCCGTCCTCCTACACGAGCTCGGGCATTCGTACGTCGCGCTGCGCTATCGCATCCCGATTGGCCAGATCACGTTGTTCCTCTTCGGCGGTGTGGCCCACATGAAGAAGGAACCGCCGAGTCCGAGAGCCGAATTTCTCATTGCCATCGCCGGGCCCATCGTCAGCTTTGCTCTGGGAGCGATCTGTTTAGGCACGATTGAGGCGGTGGATGCGTTGCCCATGCTTTCTGGTGGACGCGGCTTTGTCGTACTTGGAGGGTTGCTGGGGGTGAACAATATTATGCTGGGGCTGTTCAACCTGATCCCGGGATTTCCCCTGGACGGCGGGCGGGCGTTGCGCGCAGGGCTCTGGGCTTGGAGCAAGAACTTTCATCAAGCGACGAGTCAAGCCGCCTTTATCGGACTGGGGTTCGGATTTCTGCTCGGCGGATTCGGCGCGTTCCTTGTCGGCGGGGCGATTTCGGGCATGCTCGATCCTTCGTTGGCAAGCAGAGGGGGCTGGCTCTTGTTTATCGGAGCCTTCCTCTTTGCTGCGGCCTGGAGCACCAGGCGTCAGGTCTCTCTTCGCGCAGCCCTCTCTTCGACGTCGGTCCGCGACGTCATGATTCGGGCGGTGGTGACGGTCCCGCAGCATCTGACCCTTCAAGCCGCTGTTGACGAGTTTTTCGTCGCCTATGGGTATGGAGGATTTCCAGTGTCGGATGAGGGAAAGGTCGTCGGCCTCATCGCGGTGGAAAATGTGCAAGCGGTTCCTCAAGGAATCTGGGCCTGGCGGACGGTCCGTGACGTCATGCGCCCTGCCTCTCCGGGACTGTTCATCCCGCCGGACTGGTCCATTATGCTGGCAATGGACCGCATGGTTCAGGAGGGATGGGATCGGTTAGTGGTCGTGGAAGAGGGTCAGCCGGTCGGTCTCATCACACGGTCCGCCATCGCGCAGTTTCTTCAACTCCATAAAGCATAAGACTCACGTCGTGCGCGTGGATCCCGACGCCTACCCGTCTGAGCGGGCGACGGAAATGTTTTGCGCGATGGCGATACGAACGAGGTGAACGACGAGGAGAAATCCGTAGACGACGCAGAAGAACTTGAAGGTGACGCGATAGAAGTCCATTAATAGGACCGGAAGGCAGAGAGCAAAGATGAGACTCGCGATCAGAGTCATGAAAGTCAGCCGGCGGCAGAATTCATACGACGCTTCCTTCCCCACCGGTTTCAGGGCGCGCGCATAGCGTTCTGCCCTCCCGAGCCGCGCTTCTTGCAACGTTGAATTGTTCGGCCCCCGATAGCGTAAATACAAATATCCGAGCAGAATCAAGCACCAGGGCATCGCCCAGAGAGGCCAATAGGTCGCACCTCCATAGGTCTCGCTGCTGACGAGCGTTGCGAATGAAGGGGCGTAGAGCAGCCCTAAGACCAATGGAAGGATCCGTTCGTCTTTGGGACGTTCACCTTCCGGCCCGCCGTGGATGAGCTCACGTTCAAAGAGGGGGTATCCATACTTTAAGACGACCAACGCGATGGCGGCGCTCATCGTTTTGTCCGGAACATAACGCACCCAGTTTTGGAACCAGTTCACAATCCACCAGCCGACATGCTCGCCCCAGGTGAGTCCGAAGATCGATTCCATCCACTGATGCACCAAGGTTTCCCATTCCAGCACGCGGGCGCTAAGGGTTTCGGCGAACTCCGGATTGAGTGCAAATGTGGCATGTTCGTTCAGGGCGGCTTGGACAAAGGTGCCGGGGATGCTCATGACGACCGCGCCTCCGACGCCGAAAATATAGAGAAACCAAGCATGTGAGAGCGCGGAGTTTTTTCCAGTGCGAAGATATTTCTGAAAACCTGCTTGGCGGGCCATCCATCCCCAATAGATGGCGCCGGTCATGCTGACAAGCGACCAGGGGAAGATCACCACATCCGCTCCCGACTCGGGAAAGAGCAACCAATTGACGACTGAGTTCGATAGGAGTGCCGAGATAGCGCCCCACCAGGGGCCTAAGAGAAAGGCGACCAGTGCTGTGCCAGTCATGTCCAGGAACAGGATACTCTCCATGTGGCGGCTCAGAGTCAGGCCGACATAGTTCAGGATGAGTCCGGCGGCAACGATGACGCTCGTTTCATACAGCAGAAGATAGGAGGATCCGCGCAACGGCTTCGAGGAAAAGAAATCGATGGGTAATGAGGCGGCAGGCGCTGGACGCTCCACCGGAGCAGGCGTCTTGCGTTCTTTATCCGGCTTGAACTTGGTGCGTAGGTCCAGGATTTTATCCAAAACCGTGAGGAAGGCGCCGAGGAAGCCGACGATGGCTCCGCCAAGCATCAAGAGTTCTTTACCCATCTCGTCCATGATTCAAGCCTCCGTTTCGTGGTCCATTCTAGCGAGGAAGGGGAGGGACGACCAGAAAAAGCCTAGAAGCCGACAGGGTGGAAATCAGTGACGGACGGGCATTGGCGGGGAGGAGATATCTGCCTGGGCCAAGTTCCCTGCCGCAACGGCTTGCGCCCGTTGCTGAAGCGCGTGGGCCACCACGGCGCCGAAGAGGAACAGCGAAGCCGAATAGTAGATCCACAGGAGGAGAAGAATGATCTCGAGGAGCGATCCATAGAGCTTGGTATAGAGGGTGGCATATTCGTTATACGTCACAAAGAGCAGCTTGGCTGCCACCCAAAGGAGGCTGAATGTCAGCGAGCCGATCAAGGCTTCGCGCCATTGCGGCCGCCGGCGGGGGACGTAGCGGTAGAGAATGCCGACGGCAAAAAAAGCCATGGTGAAAGGAAGTGTATAGGTCAGAAACAGATCGTGCGCGGCGAGCGCCATCAGATCGAGTCCCCAGAGGCGGGGGACATACGCGATGAGAACATTCACCGTCTGGGTTGCCACATAGGACAGGACGAGCAGCAGTACAACGGCGCCTTGAGAGGCGACGGCAATGGCCGTCGAGATCAACGGGTGCCGCTTCCACGTGCAGTCGAAGACGACGTTGAGTGCATAGTCGAGCTCGTAGAACACCAGCGTGCCGAACCACGCGAAGGACAGAAAGACGAACCAGCGGACCGTATCCATTTCACTGATCCGCTGCAATTCCACCGCCAATCCTTCTCCCAAGCTGGGAAGAAATCCCTTCAGGAAGCTGAGCAGCACCTGTCCGCCAATCACATCATGACTGACGATAAAACTGACGCCGTAGAGTAAGAGAAACACGAGTGGAAACAGCGAGAGTAAGGAGAAAAACGCGAGCGAGGCGGCCAAGCTGCCGCACCCATGGCGCAAGAAGGACTTGGCCAAATCCAGAAGGAGACGCCAAAATGACATGAGTGTCGGCATAAGTGACGGCAAAACTAGCCTAGCATGAATCGGCCATTCCTGCACGAATGGCAACGAGTCGAAGAAGCTATTTGAGAGAGAGGACCGACTGAAGCGCGAGGCTCACGAGGGGATTGGGAAAGAGACCGAAGATGATGACTCCGGCAACCGCGCAAGCCAGTACGACAGAAAGCGCAGGCGAGGCCACCAATTGTGGCGGATCCACAACCGCCGCGTCCGGCTCACGCATGTACATCACCATAACCACCCGCATGTAGTAGTAGGCGGAGACCGCGGCGAAGACCAGTGCGACAACAGCCAGCCAGGCCAGCCCCGCCTCGACTGCCGCCATGAACACGTAGAACTTGCCGATGAACCCAGCCGTCGGGGGGATGCCGGCCAGCGAGACCATAAAGACCAACATCAAAAATGCCGCGATCGGCTGTCGTTTGGCCAAACCAGAGAAGTCTTCGATTTCCTCTCCCTCCAAGCCTCCTTTGCGGAACATCCCAATGACGGCGAACGCGCCGAGGGTCATGAACGCATAGAAGGCGAGGTACAGCATGACGCTTGCCAGTCCCGACACGCCTGCTGATTCGCCCGTGCCGCGGCCTGCTGCGACGAGGCCGATCAACGCATAACCAGCGTGAGCAATGCTCGAGTAAGCCAACATGCGTTTGATGTTGGTCTGGACGATGGCCACGAGGTTCCCGAGGATCAAGGTGACCACGCAGAGCAGGAGCAAGAGATTCGACCAATCCGCTTTGAGTCCTCCAAGCCCCTCGACAAAGACCCGCAGGAATGCCCCGAAGCTGGCGGCTTTCGATGCGACGGCCATGAATGCGGTGACCGAGGTCGGCGCACCTTCATAGACATCCGGCGTCCACATGTGGAAGGGAACGACGGCAAGTTTGAAGCCAAATCCTACGACCAACAGAATCGTGGCGATCAAAATCATGGGATCGTCGAATCCACGAGTGCCAACTGCTGTGGCGATCGAGACCAGTTTCGTGCTGCCGGCGAGGCCGTACAGGAGAGAAATGCCGTAGAGCAGCAATCCGGATGAGAAGGCGCCTAACACGAAATACTTGGCCGAGGCCTCCAGCGAGCGCGGCGAGGACCGTTTCAGGCCGGCCATCACATAGAGCGACAGCGACATCAATTCCGTGCCCAGATAGATGGTGAGGAGATCTGCGCCGGAGACCATCACCATCATGCCGGAGAGCGCCAGCAGGATGAATCCATAGTATTCTCCGAGATGCAGCCGTTCGGCCTTGAGATAGGGGAGCGACATCAGGATGGTCAGGCCCGTCACCCCATAGAGGAGCAGTTTCCAGAATCGGGCATACCCGTCGACCACGACGAGATCGCTGAATGCAAACACGCGCATGTTCAACACGCTGATCTGTCCCCCGGTTAGGCCGATACAAAGGGCCAGGGCTCCGAGGCTGAGCCAGGCGAGGAGGTGTTTCCTCGATGAGGGCGTCACAGGATCCAGTGCCAGCACAAGACAGGCTGCTGCCACGACGATCAGCTCGGGAAGAATCACCAGTAGGTCCGTGCCATACGAGGTCATGGCTTGGTGGATTCCTCGATCTGAAGTTCACGTGAGGTCGCGGCAACAGGGAGAGGGTGTGCCGCTGAGGGGTGCGATATCGGCGCCACGTTCGTCCGAGCCATAGCGTCCAATGTTTTCGCCACGCTCGCATGCATCCGGCTGACGAGGGGATTCGGGTAGACACCGATCCAAAACACGAGTACGACGAGCGGCGCCAAGGTTGCCCACTCACGCCGGCTCAAGTCTTTTAAGTTGGGAAGATGATGCGGCGAGGGAATGCCGAAGGCGACGCGTTGAACCATCCAGAGAAGATAAGCCGCCGCGAGAATAATGCCCAGCGAGGCAAAGGCCGTGGCGGTCTTGCTCCAGAGAAATGTCCCGATGAGCACGAGAAATTCACCGACAAAACTGTTTGTGCCGGGCAGGCCGAGCGAGGACAGCGCAAAGATGACGAGCAACGTTGCGTACTGCGGCATCGGCTTGGCAAGCCCGACGTTGTCGGCAATCATCCTGCTGTGGGTGCGCTCATAAATAATGCCCACACAGAGAAAGAGGGCGCCGGTTGTAATCCCGTGGTTGACCATCTGCAGAACCGCCCCTTCGATCCCCTGTTGATTGAGTACAAACAGGCCAAGCGTCACGAATCCCATGTGGCTGACGCTGGAGTACGCGATCAATTTCTTTAAATCGGTTTGGGCCAGCGCCATATAGGCGCCGTAAATGATCGCCACGATCGACAGCAGGGCCATGACCGGAGTCATGTCCCGGCTCGCATCCGGCAGCATCGGCAAACTGAACCGCAAGAATCCGTAGGTGCCCATTTTCAACAGGACGCTGGCCAGAATCACGCTGCCGGCAGTGGGAGCTTCGACGTGGGCGTCCGGAAGCCAGGTGTGGAACGGGAACATGGGAACCTTGACGGCAAAGGCGGCAAAGAATGCCAGGAACAGCCAGAACTGGAGCGAGGCCGGGTAGGTGACCTGGCTGAGCGCGAGAATATCGAACGTATGCCCTCCATAAAAGTAGAGGGTCAGAATCGCGACGAGGAGCAGGACGCTGCCTGCAAGGGTATAGAGAAAGAATTTGATGGCGGCGTATAATCGATTCGGCCCGCCCCAGACCCCGATCAGTAAATACATCGGAATCAGCATTGCTTCCCAGAACACGTAAAACAGCACGAAGTCCAAGGCGACGAAGACACCCAGCATGGCCGCCTCCATCAGCAGAAGCATGGCCATGAAACCGCGGATCCTCGTCGTAATCGCGTCCCACGAGATCAAGACGCAGAGCGGCATCAGGGCGGCCGTCATGAGCACTAACGGCAGGCTGATACCGTCGAGCCCCAGGCTGTAATGAATCGGCGGCGAGTGAATCCAGCTCACGTGCTCGGCAAATTGCATCTGGCTCGACGAATCATCGAATAGCCACCAGAGGGGGAGCGCCAACAGGAAATCGGCGACGGTCACGGCGAGCGCAATCAGCCGGGCGGACGATTCCTTGGCAAAATAGAGTACGCCGGTCCCTGCCAGCGGCAGGAGGATCAGCAGAGTCAGCCACGGAAATCCGCCGGATTGCATGGGTCCTCAGAACATCATAAACAGAGTTAAAACCACGACGGCGCCCAGCGCCATCCCTAACGCATAATGTTGGGTCTGCCCGCTCTGAATGAGCCTCAGAAGCCAACCTCCCCATGCAATGGCCCGCGCAACGCCATTCACCGCGCCGTCAATAATCGCGACATCGATCCCCTTCCACAGCCCCGTTGCCGCGTCAAAAGTCGGGCGGACAATGCTTCGATCGTAGGCTTCATCTACGTACCACTTGTTCAGCGAAAGCTGATAGGCCGCTTCCCATTGTCTGGCCCAGCGCTCGGGGAGCGAGGGATTCAAGACATAGGCGTAATATGCCCCGGCGATGCCGAGCAATCCCATGGCCGTGGCAGCTATCATGATGAAGATTGCGCCACTCCCTTGATGCGAACCTCCGCCCGATTCGCTCGCAAACATCGGTTCGAGGAACTCCGGAATGCCGAGGTAGCCGGTTACGATGCTGAGGACCGCCAGGACGATCAATGGAACGGTCATGTCTAGCGGCGGCTCATGCACATGCGGCGCATGGTGATGATCGACATGCGAGGGACCCCAGAAGGTGACGAAGACGAGCCGGAAGCTATAGAAAGCCGTCATGAGAGCCGTCAACAACCCTAACACCGTCAACACCTGCCCCAGCGTGCCGGATGACCAGGCCGAAACCAGCAGCTCGTCTTTACTGAAAAAGCCGGCTGTCAGGGGAAAGCCTGCCAGCGCTAGGGAGCCGATCACAAAGGTCCAATATGTGACGGGAAGCTTATCTTTCAGGCCGCCCATCTTTCGCATGTCCTGTTCATGGTGCAAGGCGATAATGACCGAACCGCAACCTAAGAAGAGCAGAGCCTTGAATGCCCCATGCGTCAATAAGTGATAGATCCCGGAGGCATAGGCCCCCAACCCGCAGGCCATGATCATGTAACCGAGCTGGCTCATCGTCGAGTACGCCACGACCCGTTTGATATCGGTTTGCGTCAACGCAATGGTGGCACCGAGCACCATCGTGAGGGCGCCGACGATCGCCACAACGGTCATGGCTGTCGGAGAGAGATTATAGAGCGGGGCCAACCGCGCAACCATGAAGACGCCGGCGGTGACCATCGTTGCCGCGTGAATGAGGGCCGAGATCGGCGTCGGGCCTTCCATAGCGTCCGGCAACCAGACGTGCAGCGGGACTTGCGCAGATTTTCCGATCGCGCCGGTAAACAGCAAGAGGCAGATCACGGTAAGGACCGGCACATCCCAGCTGCCTCCCAGCGGTCCGAGGACATTGATCATGCGCCCGGCTGCGTCATGAACATTCCCGAAGACATCCGAGTAGTCCAGTGAATTGAAGGTAGTCCAGACCAGCAAGAGACCAAGGAGAAACCCAAAGTCTCCCACCCGATTGACGATGAAAGCTTTGGTCGCGGCTGCGCAGGCCGATGGCCGCTCGTACCAATGCCCGATTAGTAGATAGGAGCAGAGCCCGACGGCTTCCCAGAAAACGAACAGTTGCAGGAAGTTGTCGGCCAGCACCAGCATCAACATGGAGAAGGTAAACAGGGCGATATAGCAGAAGAAGCGGGTATAGCCCGGTTCTCCACGCATGTACCCGACCGTATAGACGTGCACGAGCGCGCTGACGGTTGTGACGAGCAGCAGCATGACTGCCGTAAGCCGGTCGATCGTCATGCCGATATGAATGTCGAGTTTGCCGGAGGTGAGCCAGGTATAGAGGCGAAACGTCGTATGGTGTCCATCCGCGACATCGATAAGGGCGAAGATGGAGAAAAGAAAAGACAGTATGACGGCAGGCACTGCCACGATATGAGCCTTGTCTTTGATCCAATGGCCAAAGAGCCCGAGGATCAGGGCAGAAGCCAACGGAAGCAGAGGAATGAGTTCGTAGGTCATAAAATTCTAGGAGCGTAAAGCTGATAGCGAATGGCACAAGCGTTTGCTCCTCGCCTGTGCTATGCGCCATGAGCTATAGGCCATATGCTCCATGCTTACCATTTCAACAACTGGAAATCGTCCACGTTGATGGTGGACTTGGCTCGGTGCAGTGCAATGATGATCGCCAATCCGACGGCGACTTCGGCGGCTGCGACTGTGAGGGCGAAGAAAACGAAGACCTGTCCGGCGACGTTGTGGAAATACTCAGAAAATGCGACGAAGTTGATGTTCGTCGCATTCAACATCAATTCCACTGACAGGAGAATGATAATAATGTTGCGTCTAATGAGCACGCCGACTACGCCGATCAGGAACACAATGGCACTCAGAACAAGATAGTAGGACAAGGAAATGGTCATGATTCCTTCGGCTCCAGCAGGTCTCGCTTCGCGAGAATGATGGCCCCGATCATGGCCACGAGGAGAATCAGCGAGGCAACTTCAAACGGAAACAGGTAAGTGGAGTACAGCACGTCCCCCAAAGCTTCCGTATTGCCTATACCCTCGACGGCGGTCTCGGTATTGGCCGGAGCGGGCGGGATCGCCCGTCCCTTCACGAGCGAGAGCATGACGGCTTCGACGACCAGTGTCAGCCCAATCACTCCCGCGACAGGCCATTGCTGGTGGTAGCGGTCGTCCTGATGGAGGTTGAGCAGCATCACGACGAACAGGTACAGCACGAGAATTGCTCCGGCGTAGACGATCACCTGGACGGCGGCGAGAAACTCAGCGTGGAGGGTGATGTAGAGACCGGCCACGTGAAAGAACATGATCAGGAGCGAGAGCGCGCTGTAGATAGGGTTTCGCAACGCGACGACCAGCATCGAGGAAACTGCGATGACGAGAGCAAAATAAAAAAAGAAGACCTGTTCCATCATTCCGGGGTGCTATGTCGTTCCAGATCGAAGGCAGTCCTTTTCCCGGTCGGCTGCCTCAATGGCCGGCCGGGCGGTTTTGCCACGTTCAGTTCGGTTTCTGTGGTACATGACCGAAAGCGACGTTGAAGAAGGCCACGTTCGGATGTTGCAGTTCCAGCCGCTTTTCGTGAACGGGGAACGAACGGTCGCCGATCGCGAGCAACTGCTGTTTGTTCAAATGCAGCTGGCGTTTGTCGTACACGGCCCACTCGAATTCTCGGGTCATGCCTAGCGCGTCCACGGGACAGGCGTCGACGCACATCCCGCAGAACAGACAGCGGGTCATGTCCATATAATATTCTTTGGAGTAGCGCTTGATCGGTTCGCCCGGCACTTCGGCGCTGACGACGCGGATGACGCGTGACGGGCAGGCCGCCTCGCAGAGGTCGCAGCCGACGCATTTTTCCGTTCCATCGTCGTAGCGGAGCAAGGCCAGCATTCCGCGATAATTATCCGGCAGCGTTCGCTTCTCATGGGGATACTGCAGCGTAATGGGTCTGTACCGGAGCAAATGGGACATCGTCGCCTTCATCCCGACGAGCAATTCGTAGAAGACGATTGTTTTCAGCCATGCTGTGAGGCGCTGCATAACCAATCCTTCGTCGATCCCTGTCCTAGGTTACCTTGGGAACAAGTAGGCGGCGATCGACGTCACCACGATGTTGCCCAAGGCGATGGGCAACATGACCTTCCACCCGAACTTCATCAGCTGGTCGTATCGAAGACGGGGTAACGTGGCGCGCAGCCAGAAAAACAAGAACAGGAAGAGATAAGCCTTTACCGTGAACCAGGCGATGTTCTCGACCCACGCGAGTTGCTCCAGCCCGATATGTTCCAGCAGCGTTCCCGGATAGGGGGCGTTCCATCCGCCCAGGAACAATGCGGCGGCCACGCAGGAGACCAGCACCATGTTGGCGTATTCGGCGATGAAGAAGAACGCGAAGCGCATGCCGCTATATTCTGTAAAGAAGCCGGCGACCAATTCGCTTTCCGCTTCCGGCAAATCGAACGGGACACGGTTGGTTTCGGCGACCGCGGAAATCACATAGACGACAAAGGCAAAGATTTGAGGGGCCGGTAATGCAAAGACGTACCAATGCCAGAATCCGCCGGATTGGGCCTCGGTGATCTTCACGAGGCTGAGCGAGCCGGCCAGGATCAGCACGCCGACAATAGCCAGGCCCACGTTCAATTCGTAGCTAATGACTTGAGCTGCGGAACGCAGGCCTCCCAACAATGAGTACTTGCTGTTCGAAGCCCAGCCGCCGAGGATGATGCCGTACGCACCGATGGAGGCGAAGGCCAGGATGTAGAGGACGCCGATATTGATATCGCTGATCACGAACGGTTCGACCGTGATTCCGAAGGCCTCGAACTTGTGACTCGGTCCGAAGGGGATGACGGCAAATCCGATCAGGGCCGGGACCATCGCGAGGATCGGCGCCAGGCTGAACATGAACTTATTCGCGCCCGACGGGACGATGTCTTCCTTGAAAAACAATTTCAAGCCGTCGGCGATCGGCTGCAGGATGCCGTAGGGACCGACCTCCATCGGGCCCATGCGGTCCTGCATCCAGCCGAGGACCTTTCGCTCGGCGAGGGTCAGGATCATGACCGTCAACATCACAACGCCCATGACTGCCGCAATTTGGGCGAGTGACACTGCAAGTCGCAAGCTTAATTCAGTCACGACAACGCTCCCGGATAACAAGTGAATGGTGGATGTGTAGCCATTGGCTCATGTGATCTTGACGATGGACACCGCCGTCGCTCGTATCGACGGCACTTTCGTGTGAGGGTCAATCGCACATTCAAAGAGGTTGGCCGCCTCCTGTGCAAAGTGATCGGGAAACCAGAGCACCCCTTGCGGTACCCGTTCCAGCAGCTTCACCGTCGTCATCAGGGCGCCGCGCTGATTGGAGAGCCGGACTCGATCGCCGTCGACGAGCGTCAAGCGTGCCGCATCCACGGGATTGATTCGCAAGGCGCCCTTCGCTTCGATCTGAATCAAGCCTTTCGAACGGGTCGAGAACTTCCCCGAATGGAACAGGCTCTGGACCAATCTCAAACCCAGCGTTCCCTCTGCGGGCATGGCTTGAGTGGCCAGAGTATAGCGAGCGGCGAGGCCCTGGCGATACCCCCCTGTGACATAACGCTCGATCGCAGCCCGATCGACTTTCGGCGGATTCGGTGCCGGTCCGAGCAATCCGTATCCGGGGACCACGCTGCGGATCTCAGTAAGGAGTTCCTTCGCATCCCCATAATCGCGTGGAGCACCCAAGAGCATCGAGATGGCTGAGAGGATTTCCCAGTCAGGTCGACTTTCTCCAATCGGTTCGATCGGGGGGCGAACGGCCTGAACATGGCCTTCTTCATTGGTGAAGGTTCCGGCCTTCTCCAGCGAAGAGGCAGCAGGGAGGACGACATGGGCCAAGGAAGCGGTCTCGGTGAGGAATAACTCCTGGCAGACCAAGAATTCCAGCTTCCGAAGAGCCTCGCCGACTTCCAGGTGAGGCGGCAAGCTTCCAACCGGGTTTTCTCCGACCACAAGCATCCCCTTCAGGAGACCTGAATGGGCACGATCAATCATCTCGACGAGCGTGGCGCCTGCTGCTAGAGGAAGGTCGGTTTTCCAGGCGCGGCCCATCTGCGCGCGGGCTTCCTGGTTCGTGACATCCAAGGCGCCGGGAAGGAGTTCCGCTACGGCACCCATTTCCACGGCGCCTTGTTCGTTATTTTCTTCCGTCAGGGGGGCGAAGCCGCAGCCGGACTCTGTCAATTTTCCCGTGAGCAGCAGAAGGTCGAGAAGGTTGAGACAGATGCCATAACCGCCGGCGCTTCGCAAGAGGTCTTGGCCGGCGAGCATGACAACGTGCTGGCACTTGGCGATCCCGGCAGCCATCTGAACGAAGATCTCACGAGTGGTACCTGTAACGGCCTCGATATCCGGCCAAGACAACTGTGCAATGGCTTGCGAGACTGCTGTCACGAATTCGGACGAGTGCTTCTGGACTGTCTGATCAACCTGCTGGCCTTCGACGACAGCTTTGAGCAATCCCAAGATTGCACGATCGTATTGTGCCGGCGGGACGCAGACATGCAGCGCGGCCAGGTTGGTGATATTGCTGATCGTGTCGACGGCCGGCTGGATCGATTCAATGGTGAAGAGGCGCGCCCGATGTTTCTTGACGGCCTCTTTGACTTTGAGTCCGGCAATGGGATTGGCTTCAGTGATGTTGGTCCCTACCAATAAGAGGACATCGGCTCGGGTGATGTCTTCGAACGTGACGGTCCAGCGATGCGTCCCCTGTATGCGTCGCATCGCCTGCACCGCGTTCAGGTGTCCGTAACGCGCGCTGCTGTCGAGGTTGTTCGTTCCGATGGCGGTGCGCATGAGTTTTTGGAACAGATACAGATCTTCGTTCGTGCATCGGCTGGAGATCAATCCGCCCAAGGCCTGGCCGCCATGGCTGGTTTTGAGCCTGGCGATCTGCTGCGCGGTGTATTCCAATGCTTCTTCCCAGGTCGCTTCCACAAGGGTGCCGTTGCGCCTGATGAGTGGTTTGGTCAAGCGATCCGGATGGGCGGCGGCGTGGTACCCAAAGAATCCCCTTGCGCACAGGTCCCCGTTGTTCCGTCCGGTTCCCTGAGCTGACATGACTTCGATCAGCTCGTTATCCTTCGTTTGGACCGTGATCTGGCAACCGTCGCCGCAATACTGGCAGACCGTGTCGGCACGTTTCAGCATCCATGGCCGGTACTCGTACATGTCCAAGCGGCTGGTGATGGCTCCAACAGGGCAGATCTGGATGCAGCCTCCGCAGAATTCACAGTCCAATTGGTGTGTTGTGAAGTGCTTGATCTCGGTCATCGTGCCGCGGCCTGCCGGCGCCAGGGCCTTCACGTCCATCACTTCATCGCAGTAGCGGACGCAGCGCAGGCATTGCACGCAACGGTTCATCTGCGTTTCGATGAGGGCGCTGAAGTACTCTTTCTGAAAAATGCGTTTCGTTTCGACGAAGCGGCTGGTGGTCGGGGTATATTGATGTGAAAAATCCTGCAGGTCGCAACGGCCACCTTGATCGCAGACGGGGCAATCCAACGGATGGTTGGCCAGAATAAACTCGAGCACCGACTTGTGGGCGTCATCCACCACCGTCGTCGCGGTTCGAATCGCCATGCCTTCAGTTGCTACGGTGCTGCAAGAGGTCTGGAGCTTCGGCATCTTCTCGACTTCAACCAGGCACATGCGGCAGTTGGCGTCCGGCTTCAGTTTCGGGTGGTAACAGAAATGCGGGATCATGACACCGACGCGTCGGGCCGCTTCGATCACGAGCGTGCCTTTCGGCACCGTGATCGGAATGCCATCGATCGTCAAACGTACCGTTTCGCCCGTGCTGTCTGCCATGGTCAATGTCGCTTCAACGCCGGTTCAGGACGGAGCAGATTGGCTGCTTCCGCCTCGTGAATCAGTGCAATGTATTCGTGCCGCCAATGTTTCAGTGTGCTCTGGATCGGGGCGATCGCGGCGTCACCGAATGCGCAAACCGTCCGGCCCGCGATGTTCTTGCATAGATCGGTCAGTGTTTCAAGGTCTTGCGCCTGGCCTCGCTTGGCCACGATCCGACGCATGGTCTGCACAAGCCAGGAGGTGCCCTCACGACATGGGGTGCATTTCCCGCACGACTCGTGGTAGAAAAATTCCATCAGGCGCAGTGCCGCCCAGACCATGCTCGTGCCTTCTTCCATCACCGTCACACCGCCAGATCCCAGCATCGAACCGGCCGCCGCGACCGATTCGAAATCCAATTTCACGTCCAGATGATCCGGCGTCAGGAACGGCGCCGAGGCACCGCCGGGAATGAAGGCCTTCAACGGCTTCTCCCCCCGCATGCCGCCGGCATGCTCATAGATCAATTCCCGGAAAGGAATGCCCATCGGCACTTCATAATTCCCGGGCCGCTTGACGTGCCCGCTCACACAAAAGATGCGCGTCCCGGTGCTCTTGGGCGGGGACCCGATCGCGGCGAACCATTCGGGGCCCCCGCTGATAATGTGGGGGAGGTTCGCGAGCGTTTCAACGTTGTTCACCACCGTCGGCTTGTTATAGAGGCCGTGCGTGGCGGGAAACGGCGGCTTTACGCGAGGAAGTCCGCGTTTGCCTTCGAGCGATTCCAACAGGGCTGTTTCTTCTCCGCATATATAGGCGCCGGCTCCGCGGTGGACCCATACCTCCACGTTGACGCCGGTCCCGAGAATGTTCTTCCCGATATAGCCTGTCGCGCGTGCTTCGCCGATGGCTCGGTCCAGAATTTGTGCGCCCAGTACGAATTCGCCGCGAATATAGATGTAGGCGGATTCTGCTCCGATGGCATAGCAAGCCAATACGATCCCTTCGAGCATCTGATGGGGATCCCGCTCGATGAGTTGGCGGTCTTTGAACGTGCCAGGTTCGCTCTCGTCTGCATTACAGCAGAGGTAGCGGGGGCCCTGATAATCTTTGGGGAGGAATCCCCACTTCACGCCGGTCGGGAAGCCGGCGCCCCCGCGGCCCCGAAGCCCCGACTTGATAACCAATTGCGTGACATCGCCCGGGGCAATCTTGCCCAGGACCTTCCGCAAGGCCTGGTAGCCGCCCGTTTTCTCGTAATCCGCGAGCGAGCCAGTATAACCAGGCTGCGACATATTCTTGAGAAGTACCGGTTCGTGCTTCGGCATCTTGTCCTTACACCTTACCCTTTGCCGGTTCTGGCCACATAAACGGGCCCGACTTCAGCGAGCTGGTTCCCGTCGACTTGAGGTCGGCCAGAATCCGGTCGACTTTCTCTTCCGTCAGCCGCTCGTAATAATCGTCGTTGATCTGCATCATAGGGCCGGTGCCGCAGGCCGCGAGGCATTCCACCGCCGTCAGCGTAAAGAGCCCTTCCGGGGTGGTCTCTCCTGGGCCGATGCCGATCTTGGTCTTGATCCAACTGATGACGGTGTCTGATCCCACCAGCGCGCACATCAGCGACTTGCACACCTGGATGTGAAACCGGCCCACCTTCTTGAGATTCAGCATCGTGTAAAAGGTTGCGGTCTCGTAGACCTGAGGCGGCGTCAACTTCAGGAGGCCGGCGATCTCAATCATCGCCGCTTCGGTGATATAGCCGTTCTCCTGCTGCGCCAGATAGAGCAGTGGAATCAATGCCGACCGCTTCACCGGATAACGGCACAGTAATTCGTCGATTTCTTTCTGATACTTTTCTTTCAGCATTTTCCTCGTTAGCCCAAAATGATGAGGCTCGAGCCAGTGTGTCCCAATGTGCGAGCGTCGAACGAGGCCTTCTGAGGCGCGCGTTCCGCGAGCACTGCGGACACCTGGCTCCTAGGCTTCATCGGTCACATTCCCCCATCACGATGTCGTATGTGCCGAAGATCGTGATGATGTCCGAGATCAAATAGCCCCTGGCCATATGATCGAAGGCGCCCATGTGGACGAACGAAGGTGAGCGGATCTTCAATCGATAAGGACGGGCGCTACCGTCACTGACAATGAAGAATCCTAACTCGCCTTTCGGGGCCTCGGTTGCGCAGTAGGTTTCCGCCTTCGGCGGCTTCAGGCCCTGGGTGAAAATAATGAAATGGTGAATCAGACTTTCCATATCGCGCATGACATGCTGCTTCGGCGGAGGAATATACTGGGGCGCATCCGCAATGATGGGGCCCTGAGGCATCTGATCCAGGCATTGTTTGATGATCCGGGCGCTTTGCCGCATCTCCTCCATGCGAATCCAATAGCGATCGTAGGTGTCTCCGTTCTTGCCGACCGGCACTTCCCAGTCGATCTTGTCATAGACCCCGTACGGTTCCTCTTTGCGTATGTCGTAAGCCACGCCTGAACCACGCAAAACCGGTCCGGTGCAGCCGAAATTGATGGCATCCTCGGCCGAGATGACCGCGACGTTCTTGGTGCGGCCGAGCCAGATCCGATTCGAGGCGATCAGCGAGTCATACTCCTTCACCTTATCGGAGAAGGTGTCGAGGAATGTTTTGAGGCGGAGGACCAGGTCGGACGTGAAGTCGCTGTCGACACCTCCGATGCGGTAGTAATTCAACGTCAGTCGCGCCCCGCAGAGTTTCTCGAACATGTCGAGCAGGATTTCCCGTTCACGGAATGTCCAGAAGAACACCGTCATCGCGCCGATGTCCAAGGCCTGGGTCCCCAGCCAGAAAAGATGACCGATAATCCGCTGCATCTCCGCGACGATCGTCCGGATGTACTCGGCCCGTTCCGGGATCGTGATACCCAGCAACTTTTCGACTGCGCGCACATAGGCGTAGTTGTTGGCCATCGCGCAGACGTAGTCGAGCCGGTCCGTGTGGGGGATGATCTGCATGTAGGCCAGGCCCTCGGAAAGTTTTTCCACACCTCGATGCAGGTAACCGAGGTCGGGCGTCGCCTTCACGATTCGTTCACCGTCGAGTTCGAGTACGACGCGCAGCACGCCGTGGGTACTGGGGTGCTGTGGTCCCATGTTGAGGAGAAGTTCCTCGCGGCGGCGGGAACCTGACGGTTCAGCCCGAAACGCCTGTTTCTGTTCCTCGGGGATTTCGCTCCCTGCGGCTTCCCCCGGCGGCTCGTCCAAACGGGGGATAAAGTCGAACTGGCTGCGCCAGCCGCGGCCTTCCGTCGGGAAGTCCTTTCGCAGAGGGTAGCCTTCTGCATAATCCTCCGGCATCAAGATTCGCCGGAGATCCGGGTGGCCGGAAAACGTAATGCCCATCATGTCGTAGACTTCGCGCTCCAGGAACTCGGCACCCTTCCAAATGCCGGTGACCGATGCGATCGTCGGGTTGTCTTCAGACAAGCGGGCCTTCAGTCGCAGGCGTCGGCGATGAAGGAGTGAATGGAGGTGATAGACCACTTCGAAGCGCTGCAAGTCTTCCGGGTAGTCAACCGAACAAATGTCGGTCAGATGGTTGAACGACGCTTCGGGCGCATCGTGGAGGTACGTGGCCAACTCCACCAGGTGTTCAGCTGCGACGAGGATCGACACTTCGGAACGGGCAGTGTCCGCCTCGACGGACATCACGGCCTTGGGAAACCTGGACATCAATGTTTCGATCAGAGGTTGCATAGTGTCGTATTGCGAGAAACGGGAGAGGTGTCAGCTGCCCACTTCCCCCCCCTCGCTCGTCTCGCGGCTATTTCACAAATACCTTTTCGCGCTGGATTTTTTCCTGCAACTTCAGCAAGCCGTCCATCAACGCTTCGGGCCGAGGCGGGCAGCCCGGCACATAGACATCGACCGGGACGATCTGATCGACGCCCTGCACCACCGCATAGCTGTTGTAGTGGTTTCCCGATGTCGCGCAGGATCCCATCGAAATCACGTAGCGCGGTTCCGGCATCTGATCATAGATCCGGCGGATCACCGGAGCCATCTTGCGGGAGACGGTTCCTGCCACGATCATCAGGTCCGACTGCCGAGGCGAGGCGCGGAACACACCGGCGCCGAAACGGTCGAGGTCGTAACGCGACGATACGCTGGCGATCATTTCGATGGCGCAGCAGGCCAGGCCGAACGTCATCGGCCACAAGGCCGACTTGCGTGCCCAGTTCACGACCGCATCCAAATTCGTCGTGATGATGTTTGCCTCAAACTGTCTTTCCAAAAAGCTCATGGTTGCCTCACGTGAGGGGTAAAGCGTAAGGCGTAAGGTGAGATGGGAGACCCCCACGTTTCACGCCTAACGCCTTGCGATCTGTTAGTCCCATTCTAACGCCCCTTTCTTCCACGCATACCAGAGCCCCACCAATAAGATTGCGATGAACACCAGCATCTCGACGAGGCCCAACAGGCCGAGTGATTGAAATCGGACCGCCCAGGGAATGATAAAGATCACTTCGATGTCGAAAATGACAAAGAGCATCGCGATGATGTAGTACCGCATCGGGAACTGGATGCGGGCATCGGAAAAGAGCGGACTGCCGCTCTCGTACGGATTCAACTTGGCGCGATACGGGCGGCTGGGCCTGACGAACCAGCCGGCCAGGAGCGAGATCGCCCCGAAGACGATCGCGATGCCGATGAACAGGAGAATCGGCAGATAATTCAGCGGAACCGCTTCGCTCCCCATGACGCTCCTTGTGCGTTACGCCGCCACATGTAGGCTCAGCGCTGAGCCGAAAAAGGGCTTGAAGGCCAATCCGTCGAGTTCCGGCCGCTCGATGCCTTTATGTTGGACCAGAATCTTGAACGTGCGGCCCATCCCCTCCGGCTTCAACAAGTGGATCGCCGCTCGAAATTGCGGGCTTTCCGGGTCGAGCAGGCTGATCATCTCTTCGATGCCGAGGCCCATCAGGAAACTCATTTGATTGGTGAACCCCGTCACAGATAAACCGCCCTCTTCACCCACCGTCGCCAGACTCGTGAAATCGACATGCGCAGTCATGTCTTGCTGGCCAATGCGGACATAGGGGTCATCCGACGCCATCTGCGAGTAGTAACAGAGGAAGGTCCCCTTGGATCGATCCGGGCCATAGAGATCTTGCGCAGAATGGCCGTAATCGATGGTAATGACGACGCCACGAGCCAGACTCTGCGCCACCTGCTGCATCCAGGAAAGGGCCTGCAGATTGATCTCAGTTCGATAACCATCCGGCAGTTCGAGGCGGAGCCGTTGAAAATGGTTTCGAAGCGCCAACTGCGAGAGCGGCTTAAGACATTCCACAAATCGCCCGTCTTGATAGTCCACGAAGATTTCCTGTGGCTCTTTCCCCACCATCTGAATGCGATGAACAGGGAAGGCATCCGGCAATTCATTGCTGAACAGCAGACCGGTCACGCTGGCCGGTGCGAGGCTCCTCAGGTCTTCAAGCCAGGTAAGACGCCCCGGTTGATTCAACCAGGGTTCGAACTGTTGCTGCTGCAGGGTGCGCATGGCCGGACTGCGTTCGATCAGCACGTATCGTAGCCGCCGGCTCAGTTCACCGTACTGACTGTCGATGGTTTTCAGGAAATCGCGAGCCAAGAGGCCTTTGCCTGGACCCATCTCGACGACAGTAAATGGATCTGGAGACCCCAGCCGGGCATCGATTTGTGCTGCTTGCTTCGCGAGGGCCTGTCCAAGAATCGGGTGAACGTCTGAACTGGTATAGAAATCCCCTGACCAACCGATCCGTTCGGTACCGGATTCCGGTGGACGCATGTAATAGCCATACTGCGGATGGTAGAGGGCGAGTTCCATAAACCGGACAAAGGGAATCGGGCCCGAGGAGGTGATCTCGGAAGCGATGGCGGCAACGAGTTCAGGGTGCCCAAGCGTCATGAACAGTTCCCTTTGTCGCTGACAAAACATAGAACAGGCGGCCAAGGACGGAGGGAATACCTCACCTCTGCCCGTTGGCGGGCCAAAAGTGGCGTAGAGTAGCCTTGGGGATCGCGCTAAGTCAAGGTGGAATCAGAAGGAAAATCCCATCGGAGTGGTGTGAATTAGAATGGCCGAATTCTTGATGTGTGGGAGAAAGAGCCGCAGCGATTTTATTCTACTCAAGTTCCGTGACACTTCTTATATTTCTTCCCGCTACCGCAGGGGCAGGGGTCGTTACGGCCGACTTTGTCGTCGCTACGGTGGACCGTCTGAGCCGCGACCGGCTCGTCGCCGCGATTAAGCGTGAGCTTGGGCTGAGGACGTGAAATGATAGGGGGTGGTGGCGGAGCGGCTGCTTCGCCCTCGTTCCGGACTGCCTGGACACGAAACAGCCGGTCGAGCGTGTCGGATTTGATGCGCTCCATCATGCCGGCGAACAGCTCGAACCCTTCGCGCTTGTATTCGATCAACGGGTCTTTCTGGCCGTACCCGCGAAGTCCTATCCCGTCGCGTAGATGATCCATGCCGAGGAGATGGTCCTTCCAATGGTGATCGATGACCTGAAGCATGAAGTTCTTTTCCAGGAACCGCATCAGGTCCGAGCCGAGCTCTTGTTCTTTTCGTCCATAGGCGTCGCGGACTTGCGCTTTCAGATCTTCAAGCAGCGCATCGCGCCCCATGTCGCGAAGGGATTCCCCTCCGTCGTGCTTGCCTTGCGTGATGTCGACGCCGAATTGGCCGTGCATCATCTCTGTGAGGCCTTTCATATCCCATTCTTCCGGATATTGCTCTGCAGGGCAGTAGACGTTGAGCGATGACTCCACCAGACCCGTCATCATATCGTAGACGTCCTCGGTGAGATTGGCTCCTGCGAGGACGGCGCGGCGGTGCTGGTAGATGACCTCGCGCTGCTTGTTCATGACATCGTCGTATTCGAGCAACTGTTTGCGAATCTCAAAGTTGTGGGCTTCGACTTTCTTTTGCGCGTTGGCAATCGCGCGGGTGACCATGCCGTGCTCGATCGGCACGCCTTCTTCCATGCCGAGCTTGAGCATCAGTTGTGAGACCCGCTCGGACGCAAAGATCCGCATCAGGTCGTCTTCGAGCGACAGATAAAACCGCGACGTGCCCGGATCGCCCTGGCGGCCGGCACGGCCGCGAAGCTGGTTGTCGATCCGGCGGCTTTCGTGCCGTTCGGTGCCCAGAATGTGAAGTCCACCGAGGGCGACGACCTCCTGTTTGTTCTTTTCGCAGTCGGAGCGGATCTCCTCGAAGACTTCGAGTTTGCGGGAGTCCGGAAGGTTCTCTTCCCGATACAAGATCTGCTTGTACATAAAATCGGGATTGCCGCCCAACAGAATATCTGTGCCGCGGCCGGCCATGTTCGTCGCGATGGTCACCGCGCCTTTGCGGCCGGCTTGCGCGACAATTTCAGCTTCGCGCTCGTGCTGTTTGGCGTTGAGCACGTTGTGTTTGATGCCGTTTCGGCTCAGTATCCCGGCAAGCTTTTCGGACTTCTCAATGGAGATCGTGCCGACGAGCACCGGCTGACCTCGTTCGTGGCACTCCTTGATTTCTTCGGCGATGGCCGCAAATTTTTCCTTCTCCGTGCGATAGACCACGTCGGCGTAGTCCAGCCGGACCATCTTGCGGTTGGTCGGGACCACGTTGACGTCGAGATTATAGATCTTGGCAAACTCCGCAGCTTCCGTATCGGCCGTGCCGGTCATGCCGCCGAGCTTCTTGTACATGCGGAAGTAATTCTGGAAGGTCACCGAGGCCAGCGTCTGATTCTCGTTGGCGATCTTCACACCCTCTTTCGCCTCGACGGCCTGGTGGAGGCCGTCGCTCCAGCGGCGTCCCGGCATCAGCCGGCCGGTGAATTCGTCGACAATGATCACCTCGCCGTCTTTCACGACGTAGTCCACATCGCGCTTGTAGAGGGCGTAGGCTTGCAGCGCCTTCACCACGTGGTGGACGAGATCCATGTTGGCCGGATCGTACAGGTTGTCGACGCCGAGCAGCTTTTCCACACGGACGTTACCGTCTTCCGTCAGCGAAGCCGTCTTGGTCTTCTCTTCGATCGTGTAGTCCTGCTCGGCCTTGAGCTGCGGGATGATCGCGTTGATCCGGTAGTAGAGGTCGGTCGTTTGATCCGTCGGACCGGAGATGATCAGCGGTGTCCTGGCTTCGTCAATGAGGATGCTATCGACTTCATCGACGATGGCGAAGTTCAGATCGCGCTGCACGCACTGATTCAAATCCGTGACGACCAGATTGTCGCGGAGATAATCAAACCCGTATTCGTTGTTCGTCCCATAGGTAATATCGGCGCGATAGGCTTCGGGCCTCGTGCAGGGGCGGAGATTCTGCAAGCGTCGGTCAGATGCGTCGTAGGTCGGATCGAAGATGAAGGACGCATCGTGTTGGATGATACCGGTGGAGAGGCCCAGGGCATGATAGAGCTGACCCATCCATTGCGCGTCGCGTTTGGCCAGGTAGTCGTTGACCGTGACCAGATGCGCGCCTTTCCCTTCGAGGGCATTGAGATAAATCGGAAGGGTCGCAACCAGCGTTTTCCCTTCGCCGGTTTTCATTTCGGCAATTCGGCCTTTATGCAGAATCATCCCGCCGATCAGCTGCACATCGAAGTGCCGCATATTGAGCTTGCGCCTGGACATTTGCCGGCAAACGGAGAAGGCCTCTGGCAGGATATCGTCGAGGGTCTCACCAGCCGACAGCCGCTTCTTGAACTCTTGAGTCTTGTCAGCTAAGGCCTGGTCGGACAGGGGAGTCAGGCTGGGCTCCAGGCTGTTTATGCGCTGGACGATCGGCATCAAGGCCTTGATTTCACGGTCGTTCTTGCTACCGAAGACCAGATTCAGGAGTTGTGTGAGCATGCGTGGTTCCTAAGAAAGGGCCGGGTTGTGACACCCATACCGCAGAAAGATATCATGACAGTATACCGGAAACGTAGTGCTAATCCTATCGGGAAGGCGAAGGTTTCACCGACGCGGCACCCTTGACTCCCTATCCGGCGGTCCAGTACCATTTGCGGGCCGGTCCGTATTGTGTGCAGGTTATGAAATCAGTACTGATCCAGCGTGCTCTCGCCTGTCTCTTGGTGCTCTGCGTCCTCGTGATCGGCGGATTGGCCTCCGCCCAATCGATCACCCACGAATCCCAACATTCGCACCATCAAAAAGCCACGCACGGCACGGTGCTCTGTTCCTGGATGTGCGCCGCGGGACAAGCTGGTGAAGCAGCAGTCCAGTTCGTTCCTGTCGCGCTGATACCTCACGACTTCGTCGAGTTCACATCCACCGATCAGGTTCCAACGATTTTCTCCGGTATCCTCGCCACCCGCGCCCCTCCTGTTCAATAACATTTATTTGATTCTACTCTCGCGTACGGTCTCTATCTCCGAAGAGGGGGAGTTCCGTCGCTTCAAGCAAAACAGCTGAGTCGAGCATCCCGTAGTTTATCATTTTTTTGATGGAGAGGCTGTCGATGAATACTTTCCTAAGATATGTGAGCAACATCAGGCTGAGCCTCGTGCTCGCGGTGTCGCTGGTGGCACTCTCGACCGGAATGGCCTGGAGCATGGGATCGCGCGTGCCGGTGGTCGGAACGCCGGCGGAGGATTTTCAACTTGTCGATCTGAGCGGGAATACGCAGAGTCTTAGCCAGCATCGAGGCAAGATCGTCCTTCTGAACTTTTGGGCAACATGGTGCAAGCCCTGCACGACGGAAATGCCCGCCATGCAGACGACATACGACAGGTTGCGAGACAAGGGGTTTGTTGTGCTGGCCGTCAATGAGTTGGAAAACGATGCGAAAGTGCGAGGGCATATCGCGCAATACAAGCATACGTTTCCTGTCCTGATGGATCGCGACAACAAAGTCGCCAATCAGTTCGGGGTATTCGGGTTGCCAGTCAGCGTATTCATCGATGAAGAGGGTATCGTGCAGGAGTACATCAAAGGCGGACTCCTGACCGAACAGAAGATTTACGATGTCGTCGCACGCATCCAGAAACAAGAGCCGGTAAAGGCCGCGTCGCTGCGCTAGAAGACTGTTATGGTCGCATTGAAACGATCCGGACTGGTCTGGTCGCTGGTGCTGTGTCTCGTTCTGGTGAACTGGTTCATGGCCGCGCCAAGCGTCGCCCATGCGGCCAAGCACGGGAGCCATCAAGCCGGAACGCATACCACCGGGCTTTGTGCTTGGCTCTGTGCCGCCGGCCAGGGAATTGAAACTTCTTCTGTCAGTCTGGAATCGACACTGCGTTTGGTCTACCGGGTCTTGTGTTTTCACGTCGACCAGTATGCCCGCTCCTTCTCCTCCTTGACGTTCCTTCGGGGCCCTCCCGCTTCCATTGCTTCATGACAAGCGTGCTCTGCTTGGCTCTATGATTCGATCCTAAACTGGAACTGGTCGCCCTCCGGTCAGTAACTGATCCGACTCTGTAGCCAGGTTCGGGAACACTCAATAATCACGTGCCAGTTCTGTGCTCCATGCACGGAATGATAAGAGAAAGACAAGACTGATATGAATTTATTAAACAAATTCATGGCGATGGTTGTTTTCGCCTGGTTCATCGGTCTGATGGCATTTGTTTCTCCAGTCGGCGCCTCCTGTGGAGCGGTATCTTGCTTTGTGACAATCGGCTCCCAGCAGCAGGTCGCTATGGCCGGGATACTGACAGTGAATGGTATTTATAACTATACTCCGATGCGTTTGTTGAGTGGAACTTCTGGAGTAATCCCCGGTATCGACACGAATCAGCGGCAGCTGATACTGGACCACCATCAGGAGACGAGAACTATTACTCAGATGGCAACCCTTGACCTCAATTATGGAATCACGGAACGGTTGGGGTTAGAAATTACGATTCCGTATATGTGGCGGACGCACCATCATATCGATGGGTTGGGTGAAGACGGTCCGAATGGCGAAGGACAGTCGACCACGTTCTCATCCGACGGACTTGGGGATATGCGGGTAGGCCTGAAATACAATGTCTTGCCCACCCTGAGAAGCATGGTCGTATTGGGGTTCGGAGTGTACCTGCCAACCGGTGTCACCAATGCGAATGACAGCACTGGCACGTTGATGGAAGCGACTACCCAACTCGGACGTGGGCAAGTCGGGTTGAATCCGACGATCTATCAAACATACGAATTGATTCCCCATCGGCTGAGCCAGTTTGCTTTTGCAGGTTATCGACACACTTTCCGAAACAATGTGGGGTACCAGTTCGGGGATCAGTGGGATCTGAATGGTGGGTTCAATCTCGTGACGGTTCCTTGGTTGGTGCTGACCACGCAGTTCAATTACCGGTACATGGTTCACGATAATTTTAGTAGTTCGCTGTTACGCTCCGCAACGTCTGCAGATGCACCAGACTTTCCTGGTGAACCTGTCGTGATAGATCCAAACGTGAAAAACCGGGCGGTACCCACCACTGGGTCGACGTTCCTCGCCTTCACGCCGGGCTTTCAACTTAGCCTGGACGGGATGATCGACTCGCCTTGGACGAGGATGACCTCAGTCTATTTCTATTCCCAGATCCCGGTGGCGCGGGATTCCAACAACAGTCTGGCGCAGGGAACCAGTTATATCTTTGGGCTCACGCGCTCGTTCCAGATGCTGAACCCGTCGTAAAAGAGCCATGCCCTTTGTGATGCAACGATTTGCCGTTGGAGTGCTGGCCGTGTGGCTGGTGCTGCTCAGCGGCCTTGTCTATCCTCAGCTTGTCGCGCATGTCCTACAGCATGCCCATCACAACGCATCGGCTCATGGCACCGCGCTCTGTTCGTGGCTCTGTATCGCAGCCGATGCTATCGAAGGTGCCCCGGTCGACCTTGCCCCTGTCTGGCAGTCGGGCTTCTTAGCATGTCGACTCCTCAGCACACAGGTCGAAAAGCTTCTCAGTCAACGGCCTCCCTCTCGCGCGCCTCCATCCGCATAGCGCTCACAGTCATTCAACGTTCGTAAAAGTTCAGGCGAACTCGCTTGAGGTCGTTGTACGTCTCCGTCTGTCGGAGGTTACAGAGCCGACTGATGTGCACCTGCGGAGACGACTTTGACTCAAGCCCAGCATGCAAGAGAAAGGACGTTTCATGAGTGTTTGGCCCAGACAAATCATCATCAGTGTCGTGGCCTCGGGATGGCTTCTGACCGCATCGGCTTCTGCTGTTGAAGCCGCCTGCGGCGCTGTCAGTTGTTTCGTTACGATCGGTTCACAACAGCAAGTGCCGCAGGAAGGGTTGCTTACAACGAACTTTATCTATAGCTATACCCCGATGACATTGCCCAGCGGGTCTAACGGGATCATCGCTGAGGCGGATCAGACTACTCGTCGAATTATTCCCAACCATCATCGGGAGCTGTCGACCATTACGAACAGCCATACATTAGATCTGAATTACGGGATCACTGATCGACTTGGTGTTGAGCTGACGTTATCTTACCTAACGCGCAAACACGAACACTAGCAAGTTCATGGTGGCCAAGATGCTGACCTGAGTCAATTCTCTGATAAAGAGATCGATGATATTCGTATAACGACGAAATACAACGTGCTTCCTTCCATTCGGAGCATGATGGTACTGGGGTTCGGCGGGGAACTCCCAACTGGTGATACCAACCACATCGACAATCAAGGACAAGTATTGGAGCCTTCAGGACAATTGGGGCGCGGCCAGGTTGGGCTAGTCGGCTCGATGCACCAAGCTTACGAATTGATCCCACATCGGTTGAACCAATTTGTCTACGCAAGCTACAGGCATATGTTCAAGAACAACGACGGGTATCAGTTCGCCGACGAATACATTCTGAATGCTGGCCTCAAATGGTTCCGCTGGAAACTCTTAAATGGCTCGCATTTACGGGGCAATAGAATTACCGCTATCTCGTTCACGATGTCATGAGTGCTTCTATCTCTCCGGGTACAACGCCCATCATTGACCGGACGGTTCCGAATAGCGGTTCCACATGGCTTGGCGCGGCTCCCGGGATCTTGGTGAGTTTTGCCGATACCTGGTAAGCCTACTTTTTTGCGCAGGTGCCGTTTGCCAGAGACGCGAACAACAATCTGGCCCAAGAGACGAGCTAGACGTTCGGCATCACCAAATATTTCCAGCTTGGCGGCAAATTATAGCAAGCCGAGTTATCTCCCAACGATCTCGAGAGACGGAGGCTCAGATCTTCTGAGCCTCCGTTTTCTACCCCATTCCCCGCGTTGATTTCGATTCGCGCCCACCGTATAGTTGGGCCAATTTCCTGTCTTGCCGGGAGCGACCATTTGAAGGCACTTGGGCGGCCACACTTCATTGTCGTAATCGGAGTCTGCCTGGGGCTGTTTTCTCTCGTGTCGACTCTGTCGGCCTCCTCCACGGACGCGTCTAAGCGGGCGGTCGAGCGGGCGTCGGACATGTTCAAGTCCGGCGACGCGGACGGAGCCATTGCCTTGCTGACCAAAGGTGCGGAACATGCTCCCCCCTCTGCCGAAGCCTATCGACTCCTCGGACAGATTTATTTCAAGGGGAAAAAGAAACCGCATGAAGCCGCTGAGGCGCTCAACCATGCCCTCAAGCTGAAGCCGGCCTATCCGGATGCATTGAACGATTTGGCGGAAGTGTATCTGGCGCAGGGAAAAACCGCGGAAGCGGAACAGGCTCTCAAACGCGCGATCGACCTCGATCCTCAACACGAGGATTCGTATGAGGATCTGGCCAAACTCTACGAGAGCCGCCATGATGTGTCCGCATCGATGAAGACCTATAAGAGTCTGCTGGCGATTCGACCGACGCACCCTGACGCACTCTTCGGATTGGCCATGTTGTACGAGAAGCAGGGCGACAACAAAGCGGCTCATGACATGCTGGAACGGTTGACTAAGTCGAATCCCAAACACGCCGACGCCTGGTATCAAGTCGGTCGTCTAGCAGAGCGAGGCAACGATCTGATCGAGGCGGCCTACGCCTACCGACAGGCAATCGCGGCTAAGCCGGATCTCGTCGATGCCCACTACAACCTCGGGTTTATCATGCGGAGTCAAAACAAACCCGGTGAAGCGGAGAAGGAGTTTCTGGAAGTGATCCGTTATCGGCCCGAGTATGCCGAGGCGCACATGAATCTGGGTGTCATCTATACCAGCATGAATAAACTGGAGGATGCCGAGCAAGAATACGAGAAAGCCGTGGAGTTGAAGCCCGATTATGCCGAGGCCCACTATAATCTCGGGGTCTTCTATGAACTGCACCGTAAGGACATGCCGCGCGCATTGGCCCAGTATCACAAGTACAGGAACCTGGGCGGGCGTGACGATCGTGTGGAACGGATCATCGGCTCAAGCGGACGATAATTTCGGCAGGGTAAGGCCGAGGCCAAGGGGGTGACGTGAGTATGCATCGCTCCATCTTAGCTTTAACCTGAAACTGTCTTCGAGTCTCCGGCTCACCAGCGGTATGGCCAGGGACCCGAATACGGACCCCAGTAAGGTCCCCAGTACGGACCTGGCCAGGTGCAGGGACGCATGCAGGGCGCGATATCTTGGGCGTGTATCCATACACGGAGATCTGCGATGTCGATAATGGGGTGGGTATACTCCGTTTCATCCAGCGGAAGTGTAATTGATCCCGCAACCTGACCGGTAACGGTCACCAGGGTGCCGTAAGGAAGTGTGGCGGGATCAAGAAAGTCGCGGTGCATGGCGACGAACCGGCCTTGCGATTGCGTGAGATCATAGCCGGGCTGGCCGGAGCGGTCGAGTGGAAGCTGAAGGATCTCTATCCGAGTACCTTCCTTCAGACGTCGCGCATTGAGCACCTGACCCCCGAACATGACCGTTTGTCCCTTGAACGAGTCAGGTGCCTCCTTGACCTGAGAAAACGTGATCTGGTTCGCCGCTGAGCCGTCTCCCGCCCCTTGTGTCGACGCACAGCCCGTGCCTATGAATAGGAGGACAAAGGAAAAAAGATACGACCGTAGACGCATGGCCTGATTATAACAAAGCGCTGCGAGTTCCAGTATTCGATATTATAATGAGCTCGGTGCGATTGACCTGAGGAAAGGAGAGGATATGGAGAAGAGTGCGTCAACGAGGCGGATGGCCATCGGATCATGGGTGCTCTTGGTCGGGCTGTTCATGGGGATGGTGCCGGTTCATGCCGCTTCCCCGGAGTTAAAAGGCAAGTTCGAGATTTTGAAAGACGAAAAGTCCACCCATTCGCCGGGCAAAGTGAAGCTCGTCGAGTTCGCAGATTTTTATTGTCCGCACTGCCATCATTTTGAAGAAGCCGGTCTTCCGCTGATTCAAAAAGAATTCGGCAACAAACTCGAAGCGACCATGGTGGGCTTTCCCGTGTTCCGTAACAAACTCCCGACTCCGTTCGACATGTATGAGCAGGCGAAGATGATGGGGAAGGGAAACGAGATGAAGAAGGTCCTCTTCCGGACGATTCACCAGGATAAGATGACCGGGGTGTTGGATCGCTCATTGCGCGAGGCATTAATCAAAGAAGTCGGGCTCGATCCCAAATCGTTTGAAGAAGGGATGGCCACCGGAAAACCGGCCAAGGCTTTTGATGAGGGACGACAGTGGGGCGAAAGAATCAAGGTGCAATATACTCCAACGTTGTTATTGGACGGAAATATCAAGATCGAGGGCGATAACATGAAGACGGAAAATATCATCACCGTCATCCGCAGCATTCTGGAGTCGGACAGCAAGAAGTAACCGGTGAGGAGTGAGGAGCGATGGCGATCGATCCCGTCTGTGGAATGACCGTCGATCCCACGATGGCTGCGGGGCGCTATGAGTACAAGGGAACGACGTATTATTTCTGCGCGCGGTCCTGCCTCGAAACGTTCAAGGCTGATCCCGAAGGCACGTTACGACCGGCCTCAGCCGGCCTCATCACACTAGGATCCAAGAAATCTCTTCCCATGATGATGCCGGCTCCGGCCGTTGGCGGGGGCGGAGCCGTCGATCCTGTCTGCGGAATGACGGTCCAACCAACCTCGGCTGCTGGTTCTCACGTGCACGCCGGCAAGACGTACTATTTTTGCTCGCAGAGCTGTCTGGAGAAGTTTCGGAAGGATCCAACTCATTACCTGACTCCGCCGTCCCAACGAGTTCCCGAGCCTGTGACCGTTCCATCCGGTGCGACGATCGAATACATCTGCCCAATGGATCCCGAGGTCCTGGAGTCGAAGCCAGGCGCTTGTCCGATCTGCGGGATGGCGCTCGAGCCGAAAATCGTGTCCTTGGAGGAAGGTCCGAACAGTGAGCTCGACGATATGGCGAGACGTTTTTGGGTCAGCCTCGGTCCCGCCCTCCTCGTTATGGTCCTTGCGATGTCCGACATGATTCCAGGGCAACCCCTGAAGGGCCTTCTCGGCGGCTCGCACCTGAACCGGATTCAATGGCTGCTGGCGACGCCGGTTGTCTTGTGGGGCGGGTGGCCGTTTTTCGAGCGGGCCTGGAGGTCGATTCTGAACAGAGCGCCGAACATGTTTACACTGATCGGGATCGGGACCGGCGCCGCCTATCTTTACAGCGCCGTGGCCACGAGCATTTCGGATCTCCTGCCGGCTTCGTTTCGCCAACATGACGGCTCGATCGCCGTCTACTTTGAGGCGGCGGCCGTGATCACGGTGCTGGTCTTACTGGGACAAGTCTTGGAGTTGCGTGCGCGGAGTCAGACTACCTCGGCCATGAAGGCCTTGCTCCGGTTGGCTCCGAAAACCGCCAAACGGTTGGAGTCAGATGGCAGGGAGGTCGATGTGCCAATCGAACAGGTGCGCGTCGGAGACCGCCTTCTCGTTCGTCCCGGTGAGCGGGTTCCGGTTGACGGCGTGGTCGTCGAGGGCGCGACATCCGTCGATGAATCGATGGTCACGGGTGAATCCTTGCCGGTGGAAAAATCGGTCGGCGCCGCGGTGACCGGCGGCTCCATCAACGGGACCGGCAGCATACTCATGCAGGCGCAGCGGGTGGGTCGAGAGACGTTGCTGGCTCGCATCGTTCAGATGGTCAGTGAAGCGCAACGGAGCCGTGCTCCGATTCAACGAGTCGCCGATGTGGCAGCGGGCTACTTCGTTCCGCTTGTTGTGGCGGCATCTTTTGTCACGGCGGTCGCCTGGGCGGTCTGGGGGCCTGAACCGAGGCTGGCCTATGCACTGGTGAATGCGGTGGCGGTCTTGATTATTGCCTGTCCCTGTGCGTTAGGGCTTGCGACACCCATGTCGATCATGGTGGGGACTGGGCGCGGGGCCATGGTAGGAGTTTTGGTACGGAAGGCCGAAGCGCTCGAGGTGCTCGGGAAGGTGGACACTCTTGTATTCGACAAGACCGGCACCTTGACCGAAGGCAAGCCAAGGCTTGTCGCGATTCGATTCGTGCCTCCCTGGAACGAGGCCGATGTGCTCCGTTTTGCCGGCAGCGTGGAACGCAAAAGCGAACATCCGGTCGCTTCCGCAGTCGTGGCCTCTGCGGAAAAGCGCCACCTGCTGCTGAGTCCGGTCCAAGAGTTTCGTTCGGTGACAGGCTACGGAGTGTCCGGCGTTGTAGAACAGCACCAGGTTGCCGTTGGCACACCCGCATTGCTCAGAGAACAAGCGGCGGTGACCGACCAAGGGTTAGCCGCACTTGAGGAAGAGGCGATGCGATTGAGGCAGGAAGGCCAAACAACGGTGTTCGTGGCTATTGACGGCAAGATTGCAGGCCTTCTTGGAGTGGCGGATCCCGTCAAGTCAACGACGCCGGAGGCCGTCCGAATATTAGGCGCTCAAGGGATTCGACTGGTGATGGTGACCGGCGATCATGTGCACACGGCTGAAGCGGTCGCCAGGCGGTTGGGGATTTCCGAGGTACATGCGTCGGTGATGCCGGACCAAAAGGGACGGATCATTTCGCACTTGAAGTCGCAAGGTCGCGTCGTCGCGATGGCCGGCGATGGCATCAATGATGCACCGGCTCTGGCGCTGGCTGATGTGGGAATTGCCATGGGAACGGGGACCGACATTGCGATGGAGAGTGCTGGGGTCACCCTTGTAAAGGGCGATCTGCGGGCGCTTGTTCGGGCTCGGCGCCTGAGTCAGGCCACGATGCGAAACATCCGGCAAAACCTGTTCTTCGCCTTTGTCTATAATATGATGGGCGTGCCGATTGCGGCCGGAGTGCTCTATCCGCTGTGGGGACTGCTCCTAAGCCCGATGATTGCGAGTGCTGCCATGACGTTCAGTTCTCTATCGGTGATTTCAAATGCGCTTCGCTTGCGGCATGTAGAATTATGAGTGCGCCCTTTTTGCACGCATGCTAGGCTACAGAAGTTTCTGACCCGGTACATTAGGTCTATTGTCGAAAGGATCGCCAGGTGGTTCGTCGTATTCTGTTTGCGGGACTGTGCTTCTTGACGCTATCAATTGCTGGTGGGGCATGGGCTTCCGGTCGACTGATTCCCGTTTCCGGCGGGGCTGACCTTCAAAGTCAAGTCAAAGCCACGGCATCGAAGGTGATCCCGGCGGTCGTGAGCATCGCCTCCACGGTAATGGTGCGCGACCAAGCATTCAGCGACGAAACCCTTCCGTTCGGTCTTTTCAAAGAACCTCCGGCGCGTCGCCAGTATGGGCAGGGGTCCGGGGTCATCGTCTCGCCCGATGGGTATATCATTACGAACAATCACGTCGTGGCCGATGCAGTCGACGTGGAAGTGATTCTCGCCGACCGCCGGCAGTATAAGGGGAAAGTCGTTGCCACCGATCCCAAGACCGACGTGGCGGTCGTGAAGATTCAAGGCACGAATCTGCCGACGGTTGCGTGGGGAGACTCCAGCAATTTGGCCGTCGGCGATTTCGTCCTGGCCATCGGAAACCCGCTTGGATTGAGCCGAACAGTGACGTTTGGAATTGTGAGCGCGGTCGGGCGCGCGGACGTCGGCGTGGCTGATTTCGAAGACTTCATTCAGACGGATGCGCCGATCAACCCCGGCAACTCCGGTGGCGCACTGGTGAATATCAACGGGGAACTCGTCGGCATCAATACCGCGATTGCGAGCCCAACAGGGGGGAGTGTCGGCGTGGGCTTTGCGATCCCCAGCAATATGGCGCGCGCGGCGATGCAAAGCCTGATCAAGACCGGCCGTGTCGTGCGGGGATTTCTCGGAGCCTCGACGCAGGACGTCACGCCGCTATTGGGTAAAATATTCCGGCTGCCCGATGTGAAGGGTGCCATCGTGACCGACCTCCAGGCGAAGGGATCTGCGGAAAAAGCCGGCCTGAAACGGGGCGATGTCGTCGAGCGGTTCGACGGGCGCGATGTGATGGACAGCGGGCACCTTCGTAATTTGATCGCCGCGTCCGCTATCGGCAGCAAACACCGGCTCGATGTTGTGCGGGATGGCAAAACCATTCAGGTCGAGCTGATGGTCCAGGAAGCTCCGCGTGAGCGGGCCAAAAAGAGTCAGGCGGCAGCCGCAGTATCGACCGCTCATCCTCTGGCCGGAGTTGTGTTCGACGATGTCACGCCACCGTTGGCACGCCAAATGGATTTGGCGGTGAACAGCGGCGTGGTCGTCACCGACATCGAAGAAGGCAGTTTGGCCGAATCCTCCGGCCTTCAACCAGGCGACGTCATTTTGGAACTCAACCGTCAGCCCGTCCCGAACTTTTCAACGTTCCAGCGGATTGCCGACCCCATGAAACCCACCGATCTCGCGCTCTTGCTCGTCAACCGGCAGGGTACCGTCCTCTACATACCGGTGCGCGGCGAGTAAATAATCCCTCTCTGGTCTTTCCTTGTGCTGTCCCCAGAGGTCATGCGCGTGTTGACCCGCGCGCGCCGCATCGCTATAGTTCGTAGCACGAATTTAATAATCGTAGTATCAATACGATGAGGAAACTTGTTCGGTTCGGCGTCTCGTTAGACCACCACCTCCTCGACGACTTCGATAAAGTCGTGCGGCGTCGCAAATATGCGACTCGCTCAGAGGCGCTTCGCGACCTCATTCGCGATCAGCTGGTGAGCCAGGAATGGAGTAGTGATGGTAATGGGCAAGCCGTGGCGACGATCACGTTTGTGTATGACCATCACGTGCGCGATCTGACCAGGAAACTCACGCACATCCAGCACAATTTTCAAGGACACATCATGGCCGGGATGCATGTGCATTTTGATCATGACCATTGCCTTGAAGTGCTGGTGGTCAAAGGCAAGGTCTCACAGATCAGGCAAGTCGCCGACGCGTTAGTCAGCGTCAAAGGCGTGAAGCATGGCAAGCTGACGATGACCACAACTGGCAAGGGACTCAGCTGAGTCCTGGTATGCCCCGAATTGTTAGCGCTGCCATTCTTCTATGGTGGGTCCTTCATAGTCCTTCCTTATCGGTAGCCCACGATCCGGATGCTCCGGACATCGAAGTCCCTGAAGTATCGGTTGTCGGTGAACGCCCGGTAGCCGCCTCTTCCCAACAGTTCATCCCGGATAAGGAAATTCTTCTCCAGCCCCAAGGCCGACCAGCCCAGGTTCTACGTTTGATTCCAGGGTTCATCGCCGTTGAGCATTCCGGAGGCGCCGGGAAGGCAGACCAGTATTTCTTGAGAGGATTCGATGCCGATCACGGAACAGATGTCGCGTTCTTTATCGACAACATGCCGATTAATTTGCGCACCCACGGGCACGGCCAGGGCTATACCGACCTCAATTTCATCATTCCTGAGACAATTCAAGACATCGACGTGGTGAAGGGGACCTACCATGCCGAGTTTGGCGACTTTGCTACGGCCGGCGCAGTGACATTCAAGACCCGTGAGGTCTTGCAAGAAAATGTGGTGCAAGAAGCCGGTGGTCAATTCGACACACAGCGCTATCTGTTGATGCTGTCTCCTAGCAAGGACAAGGTGCGGACGTTGATTGCTGCGGAGGGCTATTACACGAACGGGCCGTTCGAGAATGACAATCGCTACTTTCGCTTCAATCTGATGGGCAAGGCCACCGTGAACCCGACGGTTCGCTCGGAACTCAGCGTAACAGGGAGCTACCAGAAGTCGAATTGGAACGCGTCAGGAGAAATTCCCTTTCGGGCGGTGACGGACGGCACGATCGATTCGGTTCGATTGATCCATCCGAAGGAGGGAAGACGCAGCGTGCGACCGGGCGAACACAATATCACGATGACATGCCCTCCGGCGGACAGTTCTTCGCCGATGCTTATGGGATGTATTACAAGCTGGACCTCTTTACGAATTTCACCTTTTTTCTGGATAACCCGGTGAATGGCGACGGCATCAATCAGCAGGATCAACGCTACATGTATGGCGGGAATCTTGGATACCGACAGACAGGGGAAATCTTTGGGATTCACAGTGCCGCGACCGCCTGGTTTCAGGTCCGCAACGACAGCATTTCCAATATCCGCCTTGGAACGCAGACGAAGCGTACGTCGACCGGTATCATCGTACAAAACGCTGTGCAGGAAGCGTCTTACTCACCTTATATGAAGCTTGAGTTGCAGCCAATGCCGTGGATGCGGCTGGCCGGCGGTGTCCGCGCTGACTATTTCACCTTCGATGTCCGTAATCTCTGCGATACCTGTCCTGAACAGCCGGCCGGAAGAAAAGATTCTGGCCAAATCAGTCCGAAGGGCAATCTGATTCTCGGCCCGTGGTTCAACACGGAGTTTTTTGTGAACTATGGCACTGGCTTTCACAGCAACGATGCGCGATCGACGATCGCCGATGACAGTTCTCCTCTGGCGAGGGCGCAGGGCATAGAAGTCGGCCTTCGGTCCAGACCCTGGGGACAAGATCGAATGGAATTGACCGCAACCGTCTGGGGGCTGGATTTGAAATCCGAACTCGTATTTGTGGGAGATGCCGGAACCACCGAAGCCCGCGGGCCCACGAGACGGTATGGCGCGGAGGTGGGTGCACGAGGGCAGATTTATGGACCGCTGTACTTTAACGGCAGCTTCACCTGGACCCATGCTGAATTCAAAGATACTGGCTTGGCCATTCCTCTCGCGCCTGAGTTAACCGCCTATGCCGCACTACTCCTGCGATGGCCAGAGGGGCTTTCCTCGCAACTGCAAATGACTTACCTTGGAGTCAGACCCTTGACCGAGGATCGGACGATCAACGCGCCATCGTGGATCGACTTTGACTTGACCGAACGGTATCAACTTCCGGTCAAGCTCTCTTATGGACGCTTCGAGGCATTCCTGTTCGTCCAGAATCTCTTTGACACGCAATGGGAGCAGGCCACGTTTGCTTTTCAATCCCGTCTGCCAGGCGAACCGGCTGGAGGAGTCACGGATATCCATTTCGTGCCGGGGAATCCGCGGTTTGTCATGGGTGGCCTCGCATGGTATTTTTAATCGCCTCCTGAAAATGACCTCCAGCTTCGTTCTCGGCCGCTCGATCTCCTCGATGTCCGGAAAGAGTGTGCTTCAGACGACCTCGCTTCCTGCGGTCTTGCCGGATGGTTATTATGAGGAGGCCCTAAGAGGATATTAAAGAGAGAGGCGTAATTGAGAGCCATCCTTCCTCAAACCTACTTCAGTCGCTCAACGTTGACCGTCGCCCGCTCACTCGTGGGAAAGTACCTCGTGCGTGAGAATGGGAAGGGGATCGTTGCCGGGAAAATCATTGAGGTTGAGGCCTACATCGGGCCTCAGGACAAAGCCTGCCATGCGTCAAAGGGACGGACAGCCAGGACCGATGTGCTCTTCGGCCCCCCAGGAATTTCCTATGTCTATCTCATTTACGGCATGCACCATTGTTTAAACGTGGTGACGGAACGATCCGAGTTTCCGGCTGCCGTTTTGATCAGGGCGCTTGAGATTGACGGCTTGTTGATTGATGGGCCAGGTCGCCTCTGCCGCGCGCTGGACATTGATCGATCATTGAATCGGATCGATCTGACCAGTGGGGTACACCTCTGGTTCGAGGATCGTGGAGAGAAGATATCTCGCGGCATGATTGGAACATATCCGAGAATCGGTGTGGATTATGCTGGCGTGTGGGCAATGAAGCCCTGGAGGTTTCGATTGAGTCAACGAGGGCTCCGGCGCCCTACGAAGTGAAGAGGGTTCACGAGCAGAAATAACAAGGGGAAGCCGTGCGAAGCACGGCTTCCCCTTGTTTGTAGATCCGGCAAAAAAACGAACTATTCGATCTTACGATCGCCGGTGATCTTGGTGGCTGATGTGACCGGCGGCGCAATCTGAATCTGAGGTCCCTGGACTTTCGGAAGCCGACCGGCTCCCTCATTTGCCGTGATCCGCTCATTATCGGTCTTCTTGAGCTCTTGCTTGGCATGCTTATCGTCGAAGGCAGCCGACTTGAGCAGCGTGGACTCGCCGCGAGCATCAGACTGACCTGGATCGTTCGCCGTCGGCTGGCCAGTGACCGGGCTTCCGCTATTCTTCATTGGGTAGCCCTCATGCTTCGGAAGCAGCGCCGGATTGGCGGAGGCCATGGACAGCGCAAACAGGACACCGGAGACCGTTGCAACAGTGCCGAATACGAGCTTCATACCGTACTCCTTTGTGAATAAAGGTGGCTGAAGAATTGCCGTGAATTGCGATTGTAAATAAATCCGAATCAAGTGGCCGGGATCATAGCCATTAGAGGCCATCTGTGTCAAGGTTCAATCTTCCGAGCCGATACAGCCGCACCGGTCTCCGGCAGTAAGCCAGTCGCGCGGGAAAACTCAAATAAAATCAGTAGAATGGATGGTTAGTTGCCGCGGCGAGGAGGCCGGCGGCCCCGTCCACGGTGTCGGAAGGCCGGACCGCGGCTGACACCTGGGAGGCGGATGGTCACCGATGTGCCTTCGCCGGGTGCGCTCGCGATGGCAATGGAGCCTCCGTGTTCTTCAACGATCTTTTTCACGGTGGCGAGACCCAGACCGGTTCCCGCTTTCTTCGTCGTAAAGAAGGGTTCAAAGACCTTGTCGACAATTTCAGGTGGGATGGGCGCCCCGTCGTTCTTGATGAGAATCTGATCCTCGACGCCACGGCCTGCTCGATGCTGGGTCACATGAATGGTCAGCGTTCCGCCCGGCGTCATTGCCTCGCCCGCGTTCTTGAAAATGCTTAAGAACACCTGCTGGAGTTTGGCTTCATCGCCGCGGACCGGCGCGAGGATCGGGGCATATTCTTTGGCGACGTGAATCCTTGTCACCTCAAGATCGGTCGCCACCACGGTCAGCGCGCTTTCGATCACTTCGGGGATCCGCACCAGCCGCCGGTTGAGCTCCAGCGGTTTAGCAAAGTCGAGAATTTCGTTGAGGATTGCTTCAACGCGGATCAAATCGCGCATGGCGTTCTCCACGCGCGTCTGCGGATCGAAATCGAGAATGCCTTCTCCGGTCACCTCTTCTAACTGTGAACGAATCGAGCCGAGAGGCTCACGGACCTCGGTGGCCAGAAAGGCACTGAATTCGCCGATGGCTGCCTGGCGTTCCTGCTTCCGGATAATGGGTTCCAGAGGGACCGCGGCTTGCGTCTCGGACGGGGATGGAACTCCGCCGGCGTCGACCGCTGGTGCCGGGGTTGTCGCCGCCGGCATGGGCGCCTGAAGGAGATCGGCAAGCTTCAGAATCGTCGGTTCGAGTGTCCGCGCGTCCGTCGGTTGGTACCGTCCGGCTTCCCTCGACGCCAAGGTGAGCGTTCCGCCGACTTGGCCCCTGACGAAAAATGGGAAAACCAGCGAGGATTGAAACCGATCCTTGAAAAGCTGTTTATGGTCGAGAAAGCGGCCTTGGGTCGAGGCCAAATCGTGGTCTACCCTGGGCTTGCGGTGCCGGATTGCCCACCCTGCGGCGGAGCTATCCAGCGTGAGGCGATGGCCGGGCTTCATGTCTTTCTTGCTATCTTTTTGGTCGCCCTTGAGGTCGCCTGCCATCCCCAACACTTCGACGTTGCCCGCGATGGGATCGTAGTGGCACACCCATGCACGGTCATAGGGGACGGTCTGGTTGGCGTCCGTCAGCACGGCCGTGATCTGCTCTTGGAGCTGCGGGGTCAGCTGCGACACCGGGGCGGCAAACATTTCTGCAGCGGAAGGGGCAGCGGGAACCGGTTCGGAGGTGACGAGGGGTCTGCTCAGGACGGCGTTCAAATCGAAGAGGCCATCACGGTCCAGCGCTTTGGTGACGTCGTCGCTGGCCTGATCCATCAGGCCCTTTTCTTTTTTCGTAAAGGCGGCGCCTTCTTTGCGCCCGATGACCAAGAAACCATACGTACGATTCCTGTATTTGAGGGGTACCCCCAGCAGAGATTTCGCGCCGGGGGTGATCAAACGCAGCCGCATGGTTTTGCCGCCCTCTTGATCATGAGAGGCTCCGGCCGCCACGAGGGCTGGGGCGGACAGTGTCCGGAGGATCGCTTGTATGTCGCGGGGCGTAAAGCCGCGAGCCGCATGGCCGGTCAGCGGACCGTTTTCGCGATGAAAGATCGCGGCCAGCGCAGAATCGACGGGCAATTCGTTCAGCACCGTCGTCAGCGTCCGTTGGAGCTGTGTTTCAGGGGCTGGTTTGCTGTGCGGAGCTGTGGGTGTCATCAATCGGCGTTGGAATGCGATGCGCGCATTGTAGCAATGCGCGCATCGCAATTCAACGAAAAGGCAGAGCTACCCGGACGGATTGATGATTTTCGGCTGGCGCGGATCGCTACTGTGAATCTCGTCCTGGCGGCGGTCGGCCGTCATCAAATTGAGAATGGCAGTGACGATGCTGATTACCAGCGCGCCGCCGACTGCGGACCAGAATCCGGATACGGTAAACCCCTTGACCAGATAGGCGGTGAATTCGAGCAGTAAGGCGTTCAGGATCACCAGGAAGAGTCCCAATGACAGAACGATTAAGGGCAGGGTCAAGAGTAGGAGAATGGGTCGGAGAATCAGGTTCAGAATCGTGAGGACGAGCACGGCTGCCAGTCCCGAGCCGAAACTGTCGGCCTCAAGGCCCGGCACGGTGGCCACGGCAAGAAATACCGCAATCCCGGTGATGAGGATCCGAACAGCCGCCGCCTGTAACCCGCCGCTGAACGGGGAGGCCTGCATCTGCTGCGAAAAGTGAACGATCCGCACGAGTCAATCCTTCCGGTCTAGTTTGCTGGTGCCGGCGCTGGTTGAGCTGGAGCGGGGGCTGCGGGCATTACGCGTTTGGCCGCGGAAAAATGCACCTCGGTCGCCGTCAGGACTTTGTTGTCCTTCGTGGCCTCGATCACCACTCGGTCGCCCACCGCCGGCAGATTGGTGCCCTTCGGGTTGCCCTTTTCCTTGAACCGCGTCTCCTTATTTATTTGCACGTCCACCATTGCACCCTTCGGTGTTTTGATCGCCAGATGCGTGCTGTCGATGGCGGTGACGGTGCCGAGGACATGTTGGCCGGCTCCATGAGCAAAGGCTGTGGCTCCGGTGAAGAAGAATACAAATGCCAGGATCACATATTGAACCATGGTAAATCAGATCTCCTTTTAGACGAAAGATGACTCAATGATGATGACTGCCGGTTTGACCTGCCGCGGTATCATCTCCTTGCAGAAATTTCTCGAAAGCCGCAGCTTCTTCGATCTCATGCCTTGTCTTTGGATTCAGAGTCTTCATTTCTTCGAGTTCATCCTGTGTCAACTGAGGCAGGTGACGGATGAAGTGGACGAGCTTCCAACTGTCGAAGTCCTTGTCCGGCTCACCTTCGCCCCAGGCTGGCATAGCGGTAAAGCGAATGCCGTGATGAATCACCCAGAAGAGTTCGCCGTCCGACAGGGATTGCGTATCGGTCAATCGCAGGTCCGGGGCTTTCGGGTAGACGTTCTTGCCGATCGGTGTCCGACCGCTTCCGTCATTGGAATGACAGGTTGCACAATGGTCGGCGAAGTGCGCGAGCCCTTCCTTCAGCACGGCTGGGCTGAACGGAACGGGATTCGGCCTATTCCGATGCTCGATCGGAATCGCCAAATGGCGTATCTGGCGAGCCATCATCACTTCCAGTATGTGTGGCTCGGTTTTGGCGCTGAAGCCGGTCGTGAACAATTGGTAGCCCACCCAGCCAAACGCGCCCAGGGTACCCAACACCATGATGACGATGAGGCCGATTAGTTTTGCCTTCATACTGGTCAATCACTATACAAAGTCTCTGCCCTGATTACTACCGGGCCTGGTCGAACGTTCCATCGCATAGGATTCGAGCGGGCGGATGGAGCCGGTCAGGCGGAGAGCGAGCCAGACGGTTATCGAGAGGCACATCAGCACGCCGCTGACCCCCATGTGCCATTCTCCGATCCAGAAGGTCAGGCCAAGGTTAAAGGCCAGCACGGCATAGTAGAGCCCCACACCCGGAAGGAGCCGATGCGTGGCGGACCAGTGGGTGTGATGTGGCTGGTCAGGGAGTCGGCGGTCGAAGCGAAAATAGGATGGAGAGGGAAATCAACCCGACCACGACCCATCCAAAGATAGTTCGTGAGCGGCACGCCGAAATGGATCCCAGGGTCAGCATAGAGGTAGATGCTGCCAATGAACCAACGATCTCCGCGCAGCGCCAACGGATCGATCACCATGTCCAACAGTGCGAAGAAGAGGGCGGTCGATACGAGAACGCGTCGACTGGAGCGGGAGGCCGGATCGAAGTGGAGGGGTATCAGAGGAGGATGGCCAGGAGTTGAAGTGCGATCGATCGGGAGAAGGACACAAAGGGTCACGCTGTAGGCCGCGTACAGCAGAAAGCTAAAGGAGATCGAAGCCATGAAGGGAATGTTGGAGATGTACAGCTCTTGGCCGACGGTCGAGCCATTGTAGTGGTATCAGCCAAATGGAATGCCGGTGCGAGTTGATGAGAACTCACAGATGATGGCTGTACCCCAGCTGATCAACCAGAAGCGCCAGGTCCTAGGCCAGCCGATGAGCTGAATGGCGAACAGGAGAAAGGTGCAGAGGAACACGAAGATGTAAGGACGCAAGACAACAGTGTTGAGGAAAAGACTGAAGAGTTCCATCGGCTCTGAGCCGTGAGCGTCTCCTCGCAAAAGCTCCTAATTTATCATTCAGCGATGTTCACTTTGTCGTTACGCGTACTTGTGTTCACGAAACCAGCGCACCGCTTTTTCCAGCGCGACCTCCGGCGGTGTTTGCGGCAGGCCGAGTTCTCTGATCGCCTTGCTGCAGTCATAGTGCATCTTGTACTTGGCCATCTTTACGCCTTCCAGCGGAATGCGCGGCGGCCGACCTGTGAGATTCGCGATCCAGTGATTGAGATAGGCTAGCGGGAGAATTGCCATTCTGGGCAACTTGATCGATGGCGCTTTGACTCCGGTCAGCCGGCTGAGGATCTCGAACACTTCGCGCAACATTAAATTTTTGTTGCCGAGAATATAGCGTTCGCCCACGCGGCCTTTTTGCATAGCGAGCAGATGGCCGACGGCGACGTCATCGACATCGATAATGTTCATGCCGGTTTCAATGTAGGCCGGCATACGACCTTTCATGAAATCCACGATAATCTGCCCGGTCGGGGTTGGTTTGACATCCCCGGCACCGACCGGCGCGCTTGGGTTCACAATTACAACCGGTAAGCCCTCGCGTGCAAGCCTCAGCACTTCTTGTTCAGCCAGATATTTTGATCGCTTGTAATGCCCCGCCATCTGATCGAGCGAGACGGGGGTCTCTTCGGTCCCAAGCCCTCCGCCTGGCGGGAGGCCGATCGCGCCGATCGTGCTGCAATACACCGTCCGTTCGATTCCGACAGCGAGGGCTGCCTCCAGAATCATCCTGGTGCCGGTGACATTGATGTCGTAGAAGATCGACGGTTCCGGGGCCCAAAGCGCATAGTGCGCAGCAATATGGTAGAGCTGCCGGCAGCCGGTCAGGGCCGCGCGGAGGGAGGCCGGATCGCGCAAGTCGCCTGCCACTCGTTCGACGGCCAGACCTTCGAGATTCTGGAGATCCGAGTCGGGACGGGCGAGCACGCGAACTTCGATGTCGGCACGGACGAGCGCTCGTGCGACCGCACCTCCGACAAACCCGGTGGCGCCTGTGACGAGAGCCTTCATGAGGAGGTGGAGCGTGAGGCGTTAGGGGTAGGGGGTTGGGTGAAACTTAATTCTAACCGTCGGTTCATCAGGGCGTCTCTCCTCACCCCTTACCAGTCAGTTCTTCCGTGAGGTGATGTACCGCGCGATCTCTCGCAGTGGATCGGCGGAGGGGCCGAATGACTGAAGCCGGTCGATTGCGCGGGTGACGCAATCATCGGCAAGTTTCTTTGCGCCGTCGACGCCGTAGAACGTCGGGTAGGTCTTCTTGCCGCGTTCTACATCGGTGTTGGGATTCTTGCCCAGCTCCTCGCGGGTGCCTGTGACGTTCAACACATCGTCGGCAATTTGAAAGGCCAGCCCGATGCCTTCGGCATACCCCGTCACATCATCCAACTGGTGATCCGTGGCGCCGGCAGCGATGGCACCCATGCGCACAGCGGCTCTGATCAGCATACCGGTCTTGTGCTTGTGAATGTTTTGGAGGGTGGGGAGATCGATGTCCTTGTTCTCGGCTTGGATGTCGAAGACCTGCCCGCCGACCATTCCCATGTTGCCGGAGCCGTAGGCCAGCTCTTGAATCAACCGCACTTGCCTGGCCGGATCGCAACCCTTCATCAAATCGGGACGGCTGCAAAGATCAAAGGCCATCGTTAGTAACGCATCGCCCGCGAGGATCGCCATCGCTTCACCGTAGACCTTGTGATTGGTCGGTTTCCCGCGGCGGAAGTCGTCGTTGTCCATGGAAGGGAGGTCGTCGTGAATTAATGAATAGGTGTGAATGAACTCTAGTGAGCAGGCTACGGCCATCAAGCCGGGCGGGGTGGTCCCGACCGCATCCGCCGCTGCGATCGTCAAAATGGGCCGGATCCGTTTCCCTCCCGCCATGAGACTATAGCGCATGCTCTCGTGCAGGGTGGTGGGAGGCGTGGCAGCCGGCGGAGTCACCTCGTCAAGAAAACGATCCACCGCAATTCTGTTGTGTTCGAGATAGTCCTTGATATTCATGGGATAAATGACGTTGCCGCGACAGGCTCTGAACCGGCGCGGAGAGTAACAAATGGTCTGGAAGGCTGTCAAACCGGGAAGAACTCGGATGCGCTGTGTCCTGACGTTGACGAATACCATACACAGAAACCGCGAGAGTTCTTCTCGTGTCACGACTGCCGATCCGTGATCCGGCTTCTTGTATTTCCGGCGAACGCTTCGCTATACTTCCTGCACGATGAGCATCAGAAAAGCCGGCGGTGACTGGGAGCCGATGCTGTTGGGGATTGAGCCCCGAAACTGCAAGGTCTGCAAGGAAGGGCTCTACCGCAACAAGACGTTCCTCTCCGGTGGCTGGTCCCGTTGCACGGTGTGCGATGAATTCGTCCACTACAGTTGCCTAGCCAGCGGGAAGGTGTCGTTCCTCAAGGCTCGGCCTCGTGTCTGCAAGAGCTGTCGCGCTGCTCAAACAGGGATGCCGGCCCCCTCTGCTGTCCAGGCGGACACTCCGGCAGCCTAGGCTCGTGACGTCCGATCCCAACTCCAGGTTCCTTCAGGCCCACACCGGTTGGCATCATCTGTTGGCGCAAATCATCCGCTATGCGCTTGCGCCGCTGATCCTCTTGTTCAGCGGTTTCTTTACAGCCAACTTCATGATCAGCGGCCAATACACCTGGCCGCGCACCAGCCGAGTCCTGGCGCTCACACTGACGCTGCTCGTCCTTTCGTATGAGTTTGTCTACAAAGAGCAGCGGACCAGAACCGGTTCGGGAGAGCAGGCCCGCGCGGCGGTGCTCTATTCATGTCTCATCCCCTATGTGATTGGTATCGCCCTCATGTTTGCGCTCTGGAAGTTCTAGTCGTGCTCGCTCTGCTGGAGAGGAAGGACAATGGCGCAGATCTTTCGCAGCGGGGCTTTTCTCCAGCAATGTTGGTCAGTTCATCCACTTTGCATAGCCGTCAAGCGGATGGCTCACGGCAACCAGCTGATTCTCGCCTGTACGTCTTGCCGGTTCGTGCATCAATTGACCCTGGCTTCCGTCGTGGTCCGGGCCTCGGCGGTGTTGGACGAGTCGGGCGATCATATGACCGCGCGGGGTGGGCAGGATCAGCTCCTCGGTTGCCTTGATGTCCACGCTCCTGCGTTGTCGTTGCGCGAGATGGATGTATTTGAGGACGCGGCACTGGTGCGCTGCGCGGAATGCCGCCGGCACTATGCGTTGACCGTGTCATCCTTCGAAACACACCAGAAATGAGAATGTCGCCAAAGCCCTCCAGCTGCGTTCTCGCATCGCTTAAGGCTTCAACGTACGGTGTGGAGTACGCCTCAGCCTTTCGCTTGCTGCGGCCTTGCTGGAAGGGCGTTCTCGCCATTCTCCAACTCCAAGGACAATCTGAGAAATAGCGTATTTCTTGGTTGGTTCCTCGACCAGAGAGTAGTCTCCCCACCATGAACGCTCCACTTTCATTTACGGATGACGAACTCGCGCTGGTTGCCGATGCGCAATTCTTCCGCAAGAAGGCCAGGATTACCAAGAAGATCCGCAGCCAGCTGGAGACTGTCCACGAAGCCTTGAAGGCAGAACTCCACCGAGCCACGCTCGTGACCCCGCCCGCTTTCGACCCGGCTCGAGTGCAATATGTGAAGGGCGAGCATCTGGAGTCGTTTCCGTACCAGTACCTCGATTGTCCCAAGCATTTTCAGGGGAGTGAGAAGTGCACGTTCCGCACCCTCTTCTGGTGGGGACACCATGTGGTCTTTGCCTGGCTCCTCGAAGGGCCGCTCGTGAAACAGTACAAGAAGAATCTGTTTGATCGGTTCCATCGCCTGGCTGGAGAAGGCTTGGACTTGTCCACGGCGCCGACGCTATGGGAATGGAAGCGCGGCGAAGGCTATACCTTGCCGATCACCCACGATCGGAAGGCACAGGTGGCTGCGGTTGTGACGGAACGATCGTTCCTCAAGCTGGCCCGTTTTGTCCCTTTGGATGATCCGAAGATTCGGGCGGGAGAACTTGCAGATCTCGGTCGAGAGGCATTCCTGGCGATGCAGCCGATGCTGTTGCCGTGAATCTCCTCAATTGTGAAGGCAAAAGGATTTCGGTAGACTAGCGCGCGTTGTTCATTGTCGAGGGCTTCAACGTTATTGTGAGGGCGTCGATCCGTAAGGAGGGAATCGTGAAGAAACGGCTGGTACACGTAGTCGCAGGAATAATGATGTTGTCGGTTGGACTGTTGGCCGGATCCGGCTGCGGGGGAACGGGACAGACGTTTTATTTTGATGTGATCCCCAAGCAGCAGCCGGGGCCGTTGATTGAGGCGGAGCCCATCAATATCGTCATCGAACCGTTTGAAGATCGGAGGGCGGAGAAAAACCGCGTCGGGATGCGCACTCACCTGTGGGGTGGTGTTACCTATTTTAATGTAGCCGGCGAGAAACCCGGTGAGGTCTACGCTCAAGCGCTGGCCGATCGGTTGAAGGTCAAAGGCTGGAACGATCGAGCCTGGAACGTGCGGGTGGCGCCGGCCGGCACCGTCACGGACGCGGATATTGTCATCAGCGGGCAGATTTTCGAGTTTGCCGCCAATGCGAAGAGCCGACTCTTCTCGACCTATTTGACGACGGCCAATCGGCTGACCATTACGGCGCGGAACAAGGCGGATGGTAGCAGTACCAGCCGGAGCTTGGAAGGTGCGCAAACCGATACCGTAATCTGGTTTGCCGAGGAGGACGTTCAGAAGTTGCTGGCCTCCACGGTGAAAGACACCCTCGACCGCTATCTTTCGGACACGACGATAGCTCAGCGAGCGTTGCGGCCGGCCCGGCAATGAGCCATTCGGGAGGCAGAGTCCGTGCGTGAGCGCCGGTGGGAAACTCCCATACCGATGACGTTTGGACAGGTGCTGGCGGTGGGTGAGAGGCTGGCGGCCTTGGGGCTCAAGCCGGCCGTGCCGGCCAAGGATGTCATCTGCTACGTCGAAGAATGGACCGTCGAATCGCCCGAGGATTTTGACGGTCTTGACGCCTGGGCGACCGAGGACGTGACACTGGTGCATGTGCGGGAAGGCTGGCGCGGGGATTTCTTTCTCCTCGCCGGAGCCTATCACACCGCGTACCAACGGCATCAGGACGTCGGCACCTACTGCTCGATCAGCCATCCCTGGCGTATTCGCGAACCCATGAAACTGCACGAGAACCGGAGCATGCTCTGGCTCGGCTTTCGCCATGCCCATTCGTTTCTTCGGGTGCGACTGCAAACCATCGAAGTCATCACACCCGGCGAGACGCGAGGGGATGCTCAGAGGGAGCAATGGCTGGAAGAACGGCGCACCGCGTTTCTTGAAGCCATTACGACTGTGGGACTGCCGATTGAGACTGCCATTGAAAAACAGCAGTTGATACTCCGCCCGACCGATCCCTCGGTTCCGTTCTTTTGCTCCTGGCCGGATGCGTTCGGCCCCTGCCAATTTGAATACAACACGGCAGACGCGTATGAGTTTCTCGTTCCCGCCAGCCAACTCGCGGCGACCCATGCGCCGGAGCCGGCCGGTGTGCGTGCCTATCTGACAGGGTTTTCTGAGGAAGCTCTCGGCGAGTTTCAGGCGATCGAACCTCCGGCCCGATTCGCGTATCGCTGCTCCATCCATTGCTCGCTGGACGATCTGCCGGAAATCAGAACGGCAATCGAACCGGACGGACGTCTCTATGCCACGCTGTGCGAGTTCCAGAGCCAGGAGTTGATTCCGGAAGCGGGAGATGCCTCGGCCATCATCGGTGTGGTCGCCTCCAGCGCCGGTTTCGCCATCGAAGCCCGGTTGAATAAGGCGCCGCTTCGCGAAGAACTTATGGCAGGGTGGTTGGAACGCCTGATCGGATATCCGGTTATATATTCCCCGCTGCCCGCGTTTGTTTAGCAGACTGCTGAATTGCCCAGCCTGAGAACCAATTTTTCGTTGAACAAACTCTGCTGATTCCGCACAGTGGGAGCATGAGTCCGTTTGCCAGAGTCCAATCGGTTCTCGCGAAGCGGTTCATGCCGGCGCTGTTTTTTCTCTCCGGAGTGACCTACGACACCCTGACGCTCACACGGATTGATCGGCTTCAAGATAACCTCCTTCTACTGATCTATCTGCTGCTCTTGGGAGTGTTGATCGTGCTGACCGGCCGGCTTGGCATCGATCCGGTACCCGATCGCGATCAATTGGCCACCCTGTCACCCTTCGCTTGGTGGGTGCTTAAGAGCAGGCCCTACTATCCGATGGCCAGCCAGTTTCTGCTCGGCGGGCTGTTCAGCGCCTACGCGATTTTCTATTCCCGCAGCGCGACGCTCACCAGCACGGCCGTCTTCTTCGCGTTGTTGGTCGTCCTGTTGGTGGGCAACGAAGTTCTCCGGGACCGGCTGTCGAACCTGCGGCTGCTGGTGAGTCTGTATGCGCTGGTTTGTTTTGGGTTCTTCACGTTCTTCCTGCCAGTGATCACCGGCCACATGAATACGCTGATGTTTCTGGCAGGGGCCGGGCTCAGCGCGGTGGTGACCTTGCGTGTCGTGCATCTGGTCTATCGCAACAATCCCGATCGATCACGTCGTGAAGCAGTCGGCGTCACCGCCCCTGCTTTTGGGTTGATCGGTCTGCTGGTCGGCTTCTACTTTCTCAATTGGATTCCTCCCGTGCCGCTCTCGATGAAATTCGGCGGGATGTATCACGAGGTGAAAAGAAGCGGCGAGCGTTTCGAGCTTTCCTATGAAAAAAAATGGTACGAGGCCTGGAAGCGCTCCGACAACGTGTTCACGGCCAGCGAGCCGATCTACTGCTTCACGGCGATCTTTGCGCCGGTCGCCTTAAAGACGACCGTGTATCACCATTGGTATTTTCGGCCGAACAGCAGCAAGCCCTTTGCCCATGCTGACAAGATCGCGCTCAACATCTCCGGCGGACGCGAAGGCGGCTACCGAGCCTACACCTTCAAGCAACGGCTCGATCCCGGCGATTGGCGCGTGGACGTCGAAGCCGAAGACGGCCGGATCATCGGACGCGTGTCGCTCGCAGTTGAGGAGCAGGGCGAGGCCCAGCCGGCGTTGACGACGCTGATGTACTGAGGTCATCCGATGACACGAATCAGCGGCATCAGATTGCTCGAGGAACGGGAAGGTGAGGGGCGACCGGCGCAAAAGGGCGACCGCGTCGTCTACAACGCAAGACTGTTCTTGAAGCAGGGTGATGAGGTTCCGTTGAATGCTAAGCAAACGCCCCATCTTCCGCAAGACATGATTCGAGTCGAAGAAGGCGTCACCTTCGTCGATCACTCGACCGTCCTGGGAAGTCGCCAAGCGATCGCCAGCGTCGAACACGCGTTAACGGGCATGAAAGTGGGTGGGTATCGCAAGGTCCGCATCAGTCCGCACCTCGCCTATCGAGAAAAGGGCATCCCGCTCCTTATTCCTCCAGAAGCGGTGTTGATTTGCGAGATCTGGTTGCGCCACATTGTGCCTGGGGCTGAAAGACAGGCTAAATGAAACGGAGGGCAGGTGAGTCCGAGAGCGTTAGCTCCTTGTCCCGGCAGCCCCAATTGCGTGTCGACCTTGGCGCCGGCGCAGGATACCCGGCATGTCATCCCGCCGTTCTCCTATCGGAAGTCGCGGGCTGAGGCGAGGGAGGCGTTAAAAGCCGCACTCGCGACATTGCCGCGCACGAAACTCGTCGAGGAAGACGAGGCCTACCTGCATTACGAATTCACCAGCCTGTTGTTACGCTTTGTCGACGATGTTGAATTTCTGTTCGACGACGAGACCAAAACTATCCATTTCCGTTCCGCTTCCCGAACCGGGTATGGCGATCTGGGGGTGAATCGTCGGCGAATGGAAGAGATCCGCGTTTTGGTGGATGGCAGGATCTAGCCTCTCAGGGGATTGTTCCATTCCGGCAGGATTCGAGCATTTACCTGGCAGCGAGGTGATTCGCTTGCTATAGTGTCTCACTAAGCGGAGCGCTCATGGGATTCAAACGAAAACACTCTCGCATTGAGGTTGGCCGGAAGGGTCGGATCCTGCGCGGGTCTCTCTCCGCTGCCTGCACGGTTCTGGACGTCAGTGAGTCCGGTGTGCGGATCGAAAGCCGGCTGTTCGTCAAGACGGGCGAGACCCTACGGCTTGTCATCGATCTCGATCTCGGCCAAACGCTCTCCTGTACGATTCAGCCGGTTTATGTCCGCGCTCCTCGATTTGGTGCGCGGATCACCTCGATCACCGAAGCTGACCAAGAACGACTCTCCCACATGTTCGATGACCGCATTCAGCGTATGTACTCCGGGCAGTAGCGTTTCAGGTATCTGTCTACAGCGTTTTGCAGGCCGAGACAGGGACTAGTTCTGCGTCAGTAAACTGAAGGTTCGAAAGGCAAGCCCAGCCCATCAGATAGCCCAGATGTCGGTAGGCTTCGAATTCTTCAAATTCGTACCAGTGAAAGATCATGTTGGTTTGCTGGAACTCTTTTCCCTTCGGGGAAACCACGAACCTCGTCACTTTCTTCAGTGCAAGCTGGGCCTGTGCCCTCGCGTTCTCGTTCGAGACCCGTTCTCATAGGTCTTGGTCGGGGTGAATTGGCAGGCAGGAAGAAGGAGGAAGGGGCTTCTTAAGAAGCCGATGCCCTAAGTGGTGGCGCGAGGCGTCATGCCGTTCAATGAGCCGGCGATGACGGCTTGGGACCCAGCCTGGTCGTGTGCTGGAAGACGCATTTAGGGCAGGTGTAATGGACGAACTGGCCGCTCGCCACGAGCCGTTTCTTCATCGGCACGTTGCACCAGGTGCAGAGCCGGTCCGGGGGTGCGGCGGAGGATGGGGCAGCATGTGAATGCGGCGCCGTCATGGGCGCATTGTCACCGAGGGTCGCGAAACTTGTCAACCGCTTGAGCGGTGGCGGAACCAGAGGACAAAACTTTTTTTCGCTTCCTCATAGCATCTGGGAAAAATCGTGTTATAGTGCAAAAAAATCCACGCAGTTGGTTTTTCACCCTCACACAGAAAGGCGGACGCCATATGAGCGCCCCGGTTGGTTCCGAAGAGACGATTTTGCCATCGAGTGCCCCAACGACTTCCTCTGTCTCGGCTAAGGAGATGGTGGGAGAGGGGAAAGCGTGGGGACTCTGTACTGCTGTTGACCTCCAAGATTGTCATCCCGACCTGATCCGCAATGCCGACCATATTCGCCGCTATGTCGTGGAGCTCTGCGAGCTCATCGACATGAAGCGATTCGGCGAATGCCAGGTCGTCGATTTCGGCTCAGGACGCGTCGCTGGCTATTCCATGGTCCAGCTGATCTCGACTTCTCTGATCAGCGGCCATTTTGCCAATGACACGAACAACGCGTACCTGGACATTTTCAGCTGCAAGGGCTATGACCCTGCCGTCGTCGAAGATTTCTCGAAGAAGTTCTTCGGCGCCAGACGATCGACTGCAACAGTGACGCTTCGCTATTGATCGTGCCTCGACCGGGAGCCGCAGGCACGCGGCACCCGGTCCCTATCCCATCCGCTGTCCACACAGATCATGAAACCGATCAGCGTCAAAGAGTTCTTCGAGTTGCTCCCCGGCAAGCTCGATGCCGGTGCCGCCGAAGAGGTCGATGCGGTGTACCAGTTTGACTTGAGCGGGGCGCAGGGGGGGCAGTACGTCCTGACGGTTCGTCAAGGCCTGTGCAAGGTAACGGAAGGTACGCACGACGATCCGCACGTAATCTTAATGATGGCGGGAGAAGATTGTATTAAGGTATTGAACGGCCAGCTCAGTGGCCAAGCGGCGGTCATGTCGGGGCGAATTAAAGTCAGCGGCGATATCGGCCTGGCGATGCAGCTGCCGTCGTTGTTCCCGACGATCGGCTGAACGGTCGGGAGTTTAGCGAAGGGCCATGGCCGGTTCAGGCGTTGGCGACGCTGCCTCAGCTTCCTCTTCCCACTTCCTCGGAAAGCGCTCTTCCAAGATCAGATACATCGTCGGTACGAGAAAGAGGGTCAAGAGCGTCGAGAGGCTCAGCCCGCCGACGACTGCCCGCGCCAGAGGTGCGTTAGTCTCGCCGCCGGTTCCCAAGCCGATGGCCATGGGTAGCAAACCGAACACAGTGGCGAGCGAGGTCATCAAGATAGGCCGGAGCCTCGTGCGCGCTGCCGTCACCACCGCATCATGGAGCCGTCGACCCTTTCGTCGCAGGACATTGGTGTAGTCGACCAGCAGCACGCCGTTCGAGACGACGATGCCAAGCATCATAATGATGCCCATCATGGACGTGGTCGACAGGGTGGTATCGGTTAAAAATAGGATCAGGATCACGCCGGGGAAGCCCATCGGGACCGAGAACATGATGATGAAGGGATCGACCAGCGACTTAAACTGCGCCGCCATCACCATATAGACCAGGATCAGCGCCAGGACGGTGGCGAAGAGGAGGCCGCTGAAAGTTTCGCGTTGCTGCTGAATTTGCCCGGCCAACTTGATGCTGAAGCCCGTCGGCAGCTGAAGCTGGGCGAATGCAGCTTCGAGATCGTCGGCGATAGCGCCGAGATCGCGGTTGACGGGATTCGCCGTGATGTGAATGACCCGCTGGAAGTATTTGCGGTCGATCTTCACCGGACCGGCATTTAATTTCAGCGATGCCACGTTCTTGAGCAGCACGGGCTCGCCGTTTTTCGCCGTCAGGATGATGTTGTCGATATCAGTCAAATCCTCGCGGTGTTCCTCGGCCAGCCAGGCGCTGATATAATACTCGTTGCCGTTCTGCGGATCGGTGTAAATGATCGGATCGGTCTGGCCGTTGCCGTTGAGTGAAAAGAGCACGGCGTTGGCCACGTCCGATTCGCTGATCCCGAGCAGGGCGGCTTTTTCACGATCGACGACCACATTGACTTCGGGGTAATTCTCCTCGCGGCTGACCTCAATGTCCGCCAGGCCCTGGACCTGGTGCATCACGTTCTCAACCTGTCGGATAACGCCTCGGGCCTTCTCGAAATCATAGCCATAGATCTCCACGTCAACGGCTTTTTGCGAGCCGAAGCTGGTCACGCGCTTCACTAGACCGCCCGGATCGAAGAACATGGCCACCCCCGGGAAAAGCTTCAGGACTTTCGGACGAACCTCGTTCATAATCTGCACCTGGTTCCGTTTCCGCTTGTCCGGCGAAACCAGGTATACGGAAATGACTGAAGTGTGGGGACCTGTGTTGGGATTAAATAAGGAGGAACGGCCCTGGGACAACACGCCGGTACTCGACACCATCGTTTCCAATTCTTCCGCCGGGATCGTCGCCCGGATCACCCGCTCGACCTCGGCGACCTGCTGCTCCGTTTTCTCCACGCGCTGGCCGACTGGGGCCCGCAGGACAATGCGGAACTGGCTTTCGTCAGAGACCGGCAGAAACTCCGTTCCGATTTTTGGAATCAAGGTGAGCGAGGCGACGAAGATGAGCACGATCCCTGCTATAAACAATTTGCGATGGGCGAGGATCCAGCGAAGCGAGTCTTCGAATCCGCGATCCAGCGATTCGTAGCGCCTACGGCTCCAATCCATGATGCGTACGTACCAACGGGGCATCGTGCGGTGCGCCTCCTGTTCCGGTTTGAGAAACTTAAAACAGAGTGCCGGGGTGACGGTGCGCGACACGAAGAACGAGGTGAAGAGCGCAATCGCGATCGTCAGTGTCAACGGAATCAGGAGTAAGCGGGCGATCCCGACGACGAAGAAGATCGGCAGGAAGACGACGACGGTCGTGACGGTCGAGGCAAAAATCGGCATAGCCACTTCCCGGGCGGCTTCGAGAATTGCGTCCCACCGCCGTTGGTTCGAATTGAGGTGACGTTGGATGTTTTCCAATTCGACGATCGAATCGTCGACCAATCGACCGATGCCGAGCGCCAGCCCTCCTAACGTGAACACATTCAAGGTCTGGCCCGTGAAGTAGAGCACAATGAAGGTCACCATGATCGAGAGAGGAATGGCGACCGAAATGATCAGGGTGCTCGTGAGGTTTCTAAGGAAGATCAGAATGACCGCTGCGGCTAGGATTGAACCGTGCAGGGCCTGTTCAATGAGGTTGCTGATCGACTGGCGAATGTATACCGATTGATCGAACGAGATGCCGAGCTTGACGCTGGGCGGGATGCCGATCATTTTTGGAATGGCCGCGCGCAATGCGTCAACCACCTCGACGGTATTGGCGATGGGCTGTTTGTTCACCCGCAGATACACGGCTCGCGCTCCATCCGTGCGGACGATATTGGTTTGAATATCGGAGGAATCGGTGACGGTGCCGAGATCTCGTACGCGGACCGGGCTTCCTTGTTGATTGACCTTGACGATGACGTCTTGAATCGGTTCGACGGTACGGAATTGATTGTTCGTGAAGACGTTGTAATCGAGGTTGCCGGCCTTGATGTCGCCCGAGGGCAGGATCAGATTTGCCGCCTTCACCGACTTCACCACGTCGAGAATCGAGAGTCCTCTTGCGTTCAGCAGCGCTGGATCGAGGTTGATGTTGATCTGGCGGATTTTTCCCCCTTCAACCGTCGCGGCGGCAACATTGGCGATCTGCTCGATCTGCGGAGCGATCGTGTTAAAGGCCAGGTCATAAAGGGCTCGTTCATCCAGATCGTCGCTCGACACTGTGACAAAGGACACGGGAATGTTCGACACGTCGAACTTGACGATAAAGGGCTGGAGAATGCCAGGCGGGAGATTGTTAAGGATCTGCGTGATGCGCTGCATCACCTCCATCTGGCCGACATTAATGTCGGCGCCCCAGTTAAACCAGATCTGCACGGCGCCGATGCCCTGCTTTGCGAACGATTCCACATGCTCCACGTTGGAGGCGGAACTCACCGCTTTCTCGATGGGATAGACGACGCTTTGTTCGATATCAAGGGGCGGGGCGCCTTTATAAATGACGCCGACGAAGGCCACGGGAACTTGGATGTTCGGAAACAGGTCGACCGGCAGTCGATTGAGGGACGTCGCACCGAGGACGACCATGGCGAGCGACAGCATCAAAATGCCGATGCGGTTTCTGAGTGCCAGGAGGGTTAACCACATAATTAATCAAGAGCGAGGAATAAGGTGTAACAAATGAAAAACGATCGCTTGGGTTAGAAGCGCTGGGAGATACGGCCTGTTCACCCCTTACCCTTCACGCTTCACCGGCTCGAGCGGTTGCGTTTGCACCGGCGTGCCGTCGTGAACGAGGTCTTTTCCGGAAACGATGACCTGTTCGGAGCCATCCAATCCCTTGGTGATTTCGACGCGGCTTTCATCGCGCACACCGATTTCGACCGGCACTCGTTCGGCTTTCCCCTCCCGAACGACATAGACGTACTGGGCATCCTCCAGCCGGCTGACGGCATCGATCGGGATTTGCACCGCGTTCTGATGTTTGCCCACCAACACCTCGACTCGCGCAAACATCCCACCTTTCAACAGGCGGTCTTTGTTAGGGAGATCTACTTCGACCGTCATGGTGCGGGTCGCGCGGTTCAAGGCTTGAACGACTCGGGTGACCGTTCCTTCGAAGGCACGGTCGGGGTACGCTTCGGCACGGACCTCCGCCTTCTGTCCGATCTGCACCAACGGCACATCCTTTTCGACTACTTCGATGAGCGTGCGGACGATGTCGATATCGTGCAGACTTACAATGCCGCGGGCGGTCGTCGAGTTACTGGTTGCGGCTCCGGTGACGTAAGCGCCAAGATCGAGATTCCGCTCAGCGACGTACCCCGAGAAGGGCGCACGAATGTAGGAGTAGGCCAGATTGGTTTCGGCTTGAGCCAGCGCCACTTCCATCTGTTTGACCTGCGCTCTGAGCGATTCTAGCGCGGCGATGGCGGCATCCGAATTGACCTGGGCGTTGTCCAGGTCTTGCTGCGAGACGAACTGGTCTTTAATCAGGGCCTGCATCCGATCGAGGGTCAACTTCGCGCTGCGTACGGAAGCGGCCTGCTGGGTAACCTTGGCGCGGGCCGCCGCCAAGTTGGCTTTGGCCTGGTTGACCGCATGGAGATAATCCTGGTGGTCGATTTCCACAAGCAATTGATTGGCTTTCACAAAATCTCCCTTGTCGACATACAGCTTTGCGATATAACCGTCGACCCGAGAAAAAATGTTGACCAGTTGATTGGGCGTAATATCAGCGGTGTATGTGAGGCGGATCTCGAGGTCCTGTTTCAACGGCGTAACCGTTCCAACCGTGATGACCCGCGATTTTTTTTGATCGACCTTCGCCCCGCTGCTGAGACGAAAGACAACCAGAGCCGTCACGGCAAAGAAGATGATGACTCCGAGGGTCACGATGGGGTGTTGCCTGACCGGATTCATCGTGAACGCCTCCGCTGCGCCGGCGCTTTCGGCTCGTGGACGAGTCCGGCCAGGAAGAGATCGACATATGTCGTTACCGTTTCGTCGTGGGATCGGTGCATTGGTACGCCGAAAATCTCGTGCAGTAGGCGGTGATGCACGACCATCCCGATGAATGCGCGGGCCGCAAGGAGGGGATCAACCTTCCGGAACGCCCCCTCGACGATTCTTGTTTCGATGTACGTGGCCAGGTGATCGTAGAACACCCGATGGTGTTTGCCGAAGAACATCGCGGAGAGTTCATGACCCTCGAGCGCGCTGAACAGCAGCAACCGCAGCAGAGTTGAATCCGCTCCGGGTCGGATCCGGAAACTGGCGATTAGGGTAAAAACCCGGCGGTCGTCCCGCTTCTTGGCTGATTCTTCGACGGCTTCCAAGAGTTCATTGACGGTGACCTTTTCGGCGAGGATCGCCCCGTAGAGCGCGCGTTTGGTCGGGAAATGCTTAAACACCAGGGCTTCGCTCACTCCGGCGGCCCTGGCGATTTCTTTCGTCGTCGTTCCGTTGAACCCTTTGGCCGCGAAGAGCGACGCAGCCGCGGTGATCAGGCCTGCTTGGCGTTCTTGGCTGGTTGAGCGTCTCTGTTTGGATCGTGCCGTCATGAGCGTAAATAAGTGAGTGAGTAATTACTCACCGCTCAACCTATCATGAATCCATTTGCTCTGACAACGAAGGGTTGCTTTTTCGGAAGGGCGAAAATGTCAGAAGAAAAGCAAGAGTGGGTGATTGGTGCGTGAGGTCAAAACCGATGTGATGGATAATTGAGGGAGTGGGAGGTGCTCGCCGCTGGCCAGCAGCAGGAACTTGGGCGTATCAATCACATAAGTGCGCTCAGGTGCGCGAACTTTGTCGCGGGTCTGCGTCCTTCCCAATGCCGGTTACGACCCTATTGGTGATAGAGATTAGAGGTTAAGAAGTACCGAAGTCGATTCCGTTCGCGGAGGTTCATCTTCTGAATCACCACGCCGAATCGGCTGCCGGTCGACCAGGCGACGCGGGCCTCCATCACAAAGAGGGGGTCCTGGCCATCGGGCAGGTACAGAAACAGGGTCATCTCCAATCCCGGATTGACCGGCATGTTGCCGCGGATACCCAAGCCCTTGTTCGACAAATCGACAACCATGCCGTCACCCATGATCAGTGCCCCGTATTCGTCCATGGCCGAATACATCAACCCGAACTCGGCGTGAGTGCGGGAATCGACTCTCCGGTTGCAGACCTGGTAACTATGGTGCGGTGATTTCGCGGAGCGGACTCTGGAGTGTCTCATCGTCTGTCCTCCTTTGATCTCTTGGGCAGGGTTACCTGTTCGGCGGACGGAATAAGTGGTTCCACACGTAAAACCGCAGTTGGTTCAGCGCTTCGGCTTCGGGGGCGATCATCTCGACGCCGAAGCGGAGCCCCGAGACCCAGGAGACGCGGCTCTGCGCAACACAAACCGGTTCCTCGATGCCGGGCAGGTCGATAAAGAGCGCCAGCTCCATTCCTATCTTGATGATATGGTTTCCCCTGATGCCGATTCCTGCCACCGACAGATTGGTCACCATCCCATTACCGATCAGCATCTGTCCCTCGTGCATCCCGGAGTACATGAGATTGAACTGGGTCGGTACCCGTTCCGTCAGTCGTTGATTCACGTGATCCGCTGCTCGACCGGCCTGCTCGACGGTCTGCATTCTCATCGCCTGTCCTCCGAAATGATGACGCTACCGCTCCTCGATTCACTCTTAGGAAACAATGCGAAATGCCGCTCGGTGATTCTCGGATGGAGATAAGGTGACGTGCTTCCAGATAACTTCCTGAATGCCCTTGCGCTCGTTGGCAGTCAGCTTCGGGAATCGAATTGCAAAGACACTGCCTCTGATCCAGGAGACTGTGGCATCGCCCAGGCATAAGGGTGCCTGCCCATCTTCCAGATAAAGCGTGAGAGTCAGTGTGCTGCCCGTGACGGGCAGAATCGTTCCCAAGACCTTACATCCAGTCTTGGACAGATCCCGTAATGATCCTTCCGTCTTGACCAGCCTAGCGCCATCCGCCCCTGTATAGGTGACCCGATAGTTGATGGGCACGCGCTCCGCGTATCGTCGGTCCAATGGGGCGTGAGCGCTTTTTGAGGTGAGATTGTAGTCAAGGACGCTGGTTTTCATCGTGGTTTCCTCCCTGCGTTCGATTGCTGGCATTGGGCCCTAGCAACAACTTGAGACTACCGCAGTCTGACGCTTCGACCATCCCTAAGGGGAGGGGGTTTGATCCCCACCAGAAGAGGGGGATCAGCCAAGAGCAATGAATTGAGACCTGTCATGAGGCGGAGCAAGGACCTACTTTGGGCGGTTTTTGGCCGGATACGATGAGGATTACGTGGTGGTACTTGGTGCTTACTGGCGGATCTTGGCCCAGGCTTTTTGGTACTCCTCGAAGGAGTCCACCTCCATCCAGCCTTTGAAGATTGGCACGGCATCGATCCGGTGGCCCTGATCGATGAGTTCCTGAACGAGGTCCGTGAACCCAGCTTTGACCAGCGTACCGGCCTCATGGAACCCCTTGGATTTATACGTATCGAGGGAGGCCCGATAACAGCCGCGGAACGCCTTGATACCTTTTTCGGAGAACATGGCCATGCCGATGAATTCGCCATGAGCCTGCTCAGGCGACAGCTGTTGGCCGATTTTCACGATCCGGTGTTCGCCCTCCGGCATTACGAACCGCGAGTGATAACTCTTGCCGGGAGGCTCGGCGAAGGAGACGAGGTCCGGATTGAGATGCCTCGTCTGCGCGCCGAGATGCTGCCGGTCGTGCCAGGCCAGATCCACTACCAACGAGATATCGGCCGGACTCTTGAGCAGCTTCTCAAGGATCGTATTGTCGAAGATGATGTCGCCGTACAGAAGAATGGTCCGGCCCTTCATCTCTGTTTCCGCGCAGAAGATCGAAAACAGCTCGCCGGTTTCTTCATAGCGATCGTTGTCGTAGTACCGGATGTTCGGGAGCGTAATCGCCTCTTTCTTGTAGCCCCTGACGAGGGCGATTTCCTTGATGTTGCACTCGTTCAAGGCGGCGACCTGACGTTCGAGGATGGTCTTGCCCTTTATATCGAGCAGACATTTTGGCTTGTCCTCAATCAAGGGCAGCAATTGCTTTTCAAATCCGGCGGCGGCAATGACGGCGGTAATCTTCTCGCTGCCGACGGGGAGAAACGCCTGTTCATCTCTCTCCATCTGCGGAACCCCGACGATGTCGTACACCTCGGGGAGTGTCACGATGCGGTCATTGGCGGCGCCAGGGCGCGTATCCTTCTTAATCAGCTCTAGTGTTTCGCGCATGCCGCGGATCGCCGCGCGTACCGGCTGATTCGCGTAGATGATGATCTTGACGCCGGCGTCTTCCATCTCCGCCGCGGTCGTCTGGTCGAAAATGGTCGGGACCACGACAATCGGCACGCGGCCTGAGAAGGCCTTGTAGACCGACTTGAGCTCGTCGAAGGTCCTCGATTTGGAATGGATGAGCACTGCATCGGCACCGGCTTCGGCATAGGCTTCCGCTCGTCTGAGCGCTTCTTCTTTGCCCCATCCGGCAATCAACGCTTCGGTCCGGGCGATAATCATGAAGTCCGGGACGGTTTGCGCGGCCTTCGCCGCTTTGATCTTTCCACAATGTTCGTCGATCGGAATCAATTCCCGCCGCACGCCTGCATAAAAACTGCAGCGCTTGGGATAGATGTTGTCCTCGATGCAGATGGCCGCGATGCCGGCCCGTTCGCGGTCGTTGACCGTCCGCATGACATTCAACGCATTGCCGTAGCCGGTGTCGCAATCCGCGATAATGGGAATGTCGATGGTTTCCGCCATCCGACGCTCCACGCCCAATTGCTCACTGGAGTCGATGAAACTCGCATCCGGGATGCACTTGAGTGAGGCAGAAATAGCGAACCCGCTGGCCCATACGCCGTCGAAGCCGGCTCGCTCGATGAGCTTGGCACTGAGCGCGTCATGCGCTCCGACGATTCTGATTGCTCCGGGCTTTTTCAGCAGGGCGCGAAGCTTAGTGGCTTGATGCATAAATTCGCATGATGCGAAACCGCATGGCGGCTTGTCAATGAAAAGTTTCGGGGGCCGGCTGGATGTGGCTAAAAGACCGTGGCGGAATTGCCTTCCGATACTTTATTGCGCAGGATTTGGCTCTCGAAAAAAATGATGCCGCGGTCCGTCTGTGCTTCGTAGCGCATGGTGATGTCTGTCTCGAAACCCTGCCAAGCGTAAAATTTCACGGGCCCAACGGAAAATTGCCCCAGCGTGCGATCGAGTGGTCCAAAGCGGGTTTGTAACCATGCCAAAATCTTTTCATGCGCTTCCTTGCCTTGGTAGCGCACCGTCACGCGTGCAAACTTGTCGTCGATGGTGATGAATTTCATCGATACGACCTTGGCCGGTCCGAGCGTTGGTGAGCTGGCCTTGAGCTCGTAGGTTTTGAAACGGCCCGCGTCCTCAACCTTTCCAAAAGCCTCTGATTCGGACAACGTGGCCCCCCAAGGAATCCCTTCGAATCCGTTCGGATCTTCTATCATCGGGACTGCGAGAACGGCGTTGCACATAAGGGGGACGGCAAGCATGCTGCCTGCCAGGAACGACCAAAGTTGAAAAGGTCCAGTGGGTGCCTGATACGCCATCGTGCTATTCCGCCGAATCGGCAATGTGATCGTTAAATCGCGGAGCCAACGTCCGGCTGTCGAGAAAAATGAATCCGCGCTCTGTATTAGCCTGATAGGTCAGATTGATCTCCGAATCGCTGCCCCGCCAATTATACTGCTGATTGAGGCCGCGCATCATCTGCCCTGGAATACGCTCGATCGGACCGAACTGCCGTTCAAGATAGGTCATGATCTGTTTATGGGTCCCATCGCCATGGTAGCGGATCGTGACGCGGGCGAATTGTTCATCTACGGTTGCAAGGCGAACGCTGTCCACCGGAATTTCGGCGAATACGGGCGCGGCATCTTTCAATTGATACTCAATAATGTGGGGGCCTTCCCGCGTGATCTCTACATCTGGCCTGGATTTCAGCGAAACTCCCCAGGGGATATTGTGAAAGCCGCCGGGATCGTTCGACATCGCGACTGCGTGAGAGATGGACGGCTGGATGAGGAGGAGAAGGAGGAGGCCGAGCCATGCGAGAACCCGTCGCATCCTGGCACGCTACCATGCTGCAATGCGAGGCGCAACTGGCCGGTTGCCGAAAAGTCCAGGGCGCTGTTTCCTTGAGAACGTATCAAAGCATGGCTTATAATGCGGCGCACTTTTCTGCGACCGACGTATCGATTGAAGGAAGACGGTAATCATGATCGACAGCGATGTTTTTGTGCAGGCGATGCAGGATATGGGGGTGAACTTCTTTACGGGAGTGCCCGACTCGATCCTTGGAGGGATTATTGCGGAACTCATGGACCGACGTCTCTATACTCCGGCGGTTCGGGAGGATGAGGCGGTGGCCATGGCGGCCGGCGCATACATGGCTGGAAAAGTCCCGGCGGTGCTGATGCAGAACTCCGGTCTCGGCACCTCGCTCAATACGTTGATTTCGCTGAATATGATCTATCGGCAACCCTGCATCCTCATCGTCTCCTGGCGCGGCCAGGGGGGGAAGGACGCGCCCGAGCATCTGGTAATGGGCGAGGTCATGCCACAGTTTCTTGACACGATGAAGATTCCGCATCGGACGTTGACTGAAAAGACCGCCATCGACGATTTTAAATGGGTAGCGGAGACCTTCATGAAGCAACGGATTCCAGTTGCGCTGTTCATTACAAAGGGCGTAGTAAAAGGATTGCATCCATGAGGCCGGAACAGGGCACGTTGATCAGCCGTGCACAAGCCATTGCCGCCCTGCTGGAGTTGCTCACAGACCAGCCCGTGGTGATTTGCAACGGCTTCCCTTCGCGCGAGGCGCACAAGGTTTCCGATCGGCCCACCCATTTCTACATGATCGGATCTATGGGAAATGCCCCCGCGATTGCGCTCGGTGTCGCGCTCGCCAAACCGAACAAGCAGGTGGTCGTATTCGACGGAGACGGCAATGTGTTGATGGGCATGGGAACGCTTGCGACCGTCGGCGCGCTGAAACCGAAGAATTTTATCCATGTGGTCTTCGACAACGAAGTCTACGGAACGACGGGCAACCAGCCGACGATTTCGAACGTGGTTCCGCTGGAGAAGGTGGCCAAGGCTGCAGGTTATGTGAATGTCGAGCGGGTGCTCGATCGGGACGATCTGGTCTATGAGTTCAAAGACATGCTGAAGAAAGACGGGCCCAGCATGTTGTTGATCAAGGTGAACGAGTTTGCCGAAGACGCCGGGCGGGTGCTCCTTGAGCCGCCGGACATCACAAAACGTTTCATGAAAGCGATTGAGTAATAATTATGATGTTGCTGAACCCAGGACCAGTCAACGTGTCGGAGCGAGTGCGCCAGGCGCTCTTGCGGCCTGATATCTGTCATCGCGAATCCGAATTTACCGAATTGCTGCAACGCATAAAAGAGAAGCTCCTTAAGGCCTTCGTGCCTGGTGCGGAAGCGGAGTACGCGGCCGTGATCATCACGGGCTCTGGAACGGCCGCGGTCGAGTCGGCGCTCATGTCCTCCCTCCCGCACGGTCGCCGCATTCTTATCCTTAACAACGGCGTCTACGGCGAGCGGCTCTCGCAAATGGTCGGCCTCCATCGATTGGGGGTTTCCGAACTCAAGTATGACTGGACGGTCAAGCCTGATCCTGAGCGGTTGCGTCTGGCTCTGAGACAGCATCCGGAAGTGCACGGCGTGGCGATGGTCCACCATGAAACGACGACAGGATTGCTCAACCCGGTGAAAGACATCGCCGAAGTCGTCGACAGCCAAAATCGCGTGTTTATCGTGGACGCGGTCAGCGCGCTCGCAGGCGAAACCATCGATATCGCCGGATCCCACATGTATATGGTGGCCGGCACGGCGGGCAAGTGCATCCAGGGATTTCCCGGTGTCTCGTTCGTCCTCGTGCGCAAGGGGTTTCTCGAACGGATGCGGAACTACCCCAAGCGTTCCTGGTATTTGCACCTCACGCATTACGTCAACGATCAGGGAGAAGGGACGATTCCCTTCACGCCGGCCGTGCAGGTCTACAACGCGTTCGACGAAGCGCTGAGCGAACTCTTGGAAGAAGGCGTCGCGAAGCGCATCCTCCGCTATAAAAAGATGGCGACGTTGATTCGCGAGCGGATGGCGAAGCTGGGAATTAAGTCGGTGCTCACGCCTGAACGGCAGTCCAATTCCATCACCGCGTACTATCTGCCGGAAGAGCTCACCTATCAGTCGCTGCATGATCGATTAAAGAAACAGGGCTACGTCATCTATGCCGGCCAAGGGAACCTCGAAAACAAGATCTTCCGCGTTGCCAACATGGGTGCCCTGACCGAAGCACAATTCAACGGCTTTCTCGACGCGTTCGAACATTCCTGCAAGCCAGCATGAAAGCCATCATCCTCGCCGCCGGCGTGGGCAAGCGCCTTTGGCCGGTCACGCAGCACCGTCCCAAGTGCCTGATCGAAATCGGCGGGAAGACTCTGCTGCATCGTTATCTCGAAGCCCTCGCGAGTCTGGGCATCCAGCGTGCCGACATCGTGGTCGGGTATAAGCAGGAGATGATCCGCGCGGCGGTTGAGGCGAATGCCTGCGGCGTCCGCGTGAAGCTTCTGGTCAACGAGCAGTTCCACCGGGGGAGCATTTCCTCGCTCTGGATTGCGCGTACGGCTCTCGACGACGACGTCGTCGTCATGGATGCCGACGTGCTCTTTCATCGTGAAATTCTGCGCCGGCTGGTGCAGTCTCCCTATCCCAACGCTTTGTTGATGGACGATACGGTGAAGCAAACCGGCGAGGAGTGCATGGTCGTCGTTGAGGGGGGGCGCGTCATCGCGCTGACGAAGAAGATGCCGCCGCGATATGATTATGCCGGCGAGGGGGTCGGGTTCTTGAAAGTCCGGCATGCCGATACGCCGCACGTCGTCTCGTCCCTCCGGACCTTCGTGGACCGAGAAGCCTGGCAGATGGAATACGAAGATGCGCTGGTCGAATTTTTCCGCGAGGTCAAAGTCGGTCATGAAGTCATCGGCGGGCTGCCCTGGACCGAAATCGATTTTCCCGAAGACGTCGAGAAGGCGGAACGGGAGATCTTGCCGAAGTTGTGACGACGTCGTAGATGATGCGTCGCTGTGATGCGCTGACGATTCTGCCGATTCTGCGAGAGACGCGAGATCAACGATGAGTGAGAGCCTCATTCATAAGCAAGCAGACCTGCAGGGACTGTCGACGGCAATACTCCTGCCCTCTGCTGATCTCTTCGGTGCGTCGGCGCGAAAGGCCGTCGGACCATTGACACAGGTGGTCGGAATCGGATTGTTCCCGAGGACCGTATTGACACTTCAGCGCGCCGGCATCCGGCAACTCATCGTCCTGGTAGGTCCCGAAGAAGACCAGTTGAAACAGGCGATGGGAAAAGGGCCGCGCGTCAGCATTCCGGTTCGCTGGATGCCGATTCGGGAATTCCCGTTGGGCGATCCCCGGACATGGGAAACGCTTGCGGCGGAAGTGCGCGGGTTCTGCCTGCTGTCCAGTGTCGGCGGAGTGTTTTCACGTTCCCTCATCGAACAACTGCGGCAGGAAGTTCAAGAAGGGCAGGCCATCGTCGTGGCTCGAGAATCCGGCACAGGCAATTCGAGCCGCTCGAAGGTTGCTACCCGATTGCCGCTGTTTGATTCGGTGTCGTTCGAATCCGGCAGTTCCGTAGCGGCCGATCTGGTCGTGCTTCCTGCTTCCATGCTCAGCGCGGCCGGACGAGTACCCGGAGAGCCCGGTTCTGTGCCGGTCCGTCGGTGGCTGGAACGTGCGGCGGCTGATGGTCGCGTGCAGACAGTCACCGTCGGTACGGATTCCTCGAGGTGGTACCAAGCCGTGCGCGATGCGGCAGATATCCGGGCCGCCGAACGCCAGCTCTTTGCATCGCTCAAGGGAGAGTTCGAAGGTTTCGTCGATCGTTTTTTTAATCGAAAAGTTTCGCGCTGGTTTACGCGGGTCTTTCTCGCCCTCGGGCTCTCCCCCAACGCGATCACCATGGTTGCGTCTGTGATCGGTCTCCTGGCGGCGGCGGGGTTCGGGCTCAGCACCTACAGCGCGGGAATCGCGGCAGCCTTGCTCTTCCAGCTGGCGGCTGTGATCGATTGTTGCGATGGAGAGGTCGCGCGGCTGACGTTCACGGAATCCCCCTTCGGTGCCTGGCTCGACATTGCTATGGACAACGTCGTGCACATGGCTATCTTCGGCGGCATCGCTGTCGGGGCGTTCATCCAAGCCGCCGGGAGTGAATCGGCCTGGGTGCCGCTCGCGCTTGGCGCTGCCGCGGTGTCGGGCAATGCCCTGTCCTTCATGCTCGTGAACAAAGCGCAAAAAATTAAACGGG
>JAWOMO010000098.1:0-4604 GCA_033852435.1 Nitrospira sp. | reverse complement strand
GAGTAGAAATACAGTGAGGTCGCTCTCGTCCAAGGCGAGTCGAATATCCCGTCCAGGCTAAGCTGAAAGCCCGGTGTGAAGCCGAGGAACGTCGAGCCAGTGGTCGGTACCGGCCGGTTTTTCACGGTTGGGTCAATCATGATTGGTTCACCAGGAAAGTCTGGTGCATCGGCAGGGGTGGCGGAGCGTAACAGCGAACTCTCGAATGTATCGTGCACGATATACCGGTAATTGAACTGCGTGGAGAGCACCAGCCACGGCACCGTCACGAGATTGAACCCACCGTTAAATTCCCACATGTCCCCGAACTGGTAGCCCTCACTGTTTTTGAAGGTGTGCCGATAGCTCGCAAAGGCGAACTGGTTTAGCCGATGGGGGATCAATTCGTATGTTTGATAGACCGTGGGATTCACGCCGAACTGCTTCCGTCCGAGCTGAGAGGTCGGCTCCATCAAGGCCCCAGTGCTGTCCACCGCGTTGGTGGTGCCGGTTGGCAGGTACACGCCAAAGCCAACGACCACCATGCTCCTCAGGGTGGGCAGGACATTGTATTTCAGGCCTACCCGCATATCCCCAAGTCCGTCGGAGGAGAACGTGGTCGACTGTCCTTCGCCATTCGCACCGTCTTCTCCGAGGCCATCGATGTGATGATGGGTCCGCAACAAATAGGGAATCGTAATTTCCAGACCCAACCGTTCCGTCATGCCATAATTGAGGTCAAGGCTTGTTGTCTGGGTGATGGTCCGGGTCTCCTGGTGATGATTCAGGATCAGCTGCTTCACAGTCGTGTCGACGCCCGGGATCACTCCAGAAGTTCCAGGGAGCACGCGCATCGGCGTGTAATTGTAAATACCATTTACCGTCAGTATCCCTTCCATCGAGACCTGTTGCTGGGATCCGATCGTGACAAAGCACGACACCGCGCCACAGGATGCTTCAGCCCTGGGAATGGGTGCGATCGTCCCGATCATTATGATCAGGGCCATGGCCGAGGTGAATCTGACACGAATGCTCAGGTGTGGCATGACTGGACACTCCTCCTTCTTTTTGCGATACGTGGTTAACGAACCGCATGTGTGCAATCTCCCTCATGATGGTGAAAAATCTGAGGCGCAACGATGCAGAAACCCGAACGCAGGGCTCCGCGTTCTGCACTCGAATGTAGCGAGCAGATTCGACTAGATGATGGAGATCGAAGGAGGACCGCGGGAGGTTGGGCTATCGAGTGTCAGTCGTGGGACTAAGAGGAACGTGGGCTGTTCCGCACGAGCCACAGGCAACTGTTCGAGGAGGGTCGGATCCGCGATGCTGTCAAGCACTTGGCCGGCCGCACACATCCAGGAACAGAGCACGGTGCCGTGGGTGGTTTTCTGATGGTGGGCGTGGTGCGATTCATGGGTAATTGACTGTGTCGAAGCGAGACCGCCGATCACAAGGATGCAGAGGATCAACAGACCTGCGAGTGCACGTTTTGCACGGAAACGGTTCATTTCTCTCCGCCTCAAACCAACCCAGGGCGGGAAAGTACAGGACTGTGGGGTGGAGAGTCAACCTGCATTAAACCAGTCGCCGTCTTCGGCGAAGTGTTGCTGTGCCCCGCTTAAATTGTGGAGAGGGCGAGGACGCGAGGAGCCGTGGACTGCACCCCTAGACTGAGACAGAAAAAATTAGCACACTTGTCACAGTAGCGGAGGTGGCCAGTGGCAAAAAAGCGCGTGGGCAAGTTTCCGAAAGCCTTTCGGCAGATGGCCGTGGACCGGCTGAATCAGTGCGAGAACATTGTGGCCCTCGCGAAGGAACTCGGGATCAGTCGGCGCCTGTTGTATACCTGGCGCGAGCAGCTCGAGCCAACCGCGAGCGGGGAAGGCCCGCCCGCGAACTCACGGGAGGCCACGCTCCGGCACGAGGTCAGCCAGCTCAAGCGGGTGTTGGCCGAGAAGATGTTGGAAGTCGATTTTTTCAAAGGTGCCTTGCAGCACGTCGAGGCGCGACGCCAGCAGAGCGGCAACTCTGGCGCGCGGGCATCTACGCCCAGATCCGGGCGATGATGTCGAGGCAAGGCGGGTTGGGGATCGAGCGGATGTGTCAGTTGGCCCAGGTGAGTCGGGCAGGCTTTTATCGCTCGCTTTTGGAGCACCACCCTGAGGAAGAGGACATGGAGGTACGCTCGACGATTCAGCAGATCGTGCTAGAGCATCGGCGCCGGTACGGCTATCGGCGGATCACGGCCGAGCTGCGGCGGCGCGGCCTGCTGGTGAACCAGAAGCGAGTATTACGGCTCATGCGGGAAGACAATCTGTTGGCCGTCCAGCCGCGGGCCTTCGTGGTCACGACGGAGTCCGATCATGAGTTAGAGGTCGCCCTCAACCTGGCCCGCCGCCTGACATTGACGGGGATCAATCAGCTCTGGGTGGCGGACATCACCTACCTTCGGCTGAAGCATGAGTTCGTGTACCTGGCGGTGATTCTCGATGGGTATTCGCGCAAGGTCGTGGGCTGGGCGCTGGACCGCACGTTGGCCGCCCGGTTGCCGATGGCAGCGCTGGAGCACGCACTCGTGGAGCGGCATCCCCCACCTGGGTTGGTCCATCATTCCGATCGTGGCGTGCAGTATGCATCCGAGGAGTATGTGACCCTCCTGCGGACGCACCACATGATTCCGAGCATGAGCCGGCCGGCCAACCCGTACGACAACGCCAGCTGTGAGAGTTTTATGAAGACGCTCAAACGGGAGGAGATTTACGCCAACCGGTATCGGGATCTCGGCCACCTGCGCAGGAATATGGCGGCCTTTATCGATGAGTACTACAACCGGACCCGACTCCATTCCGCGCTGGGCTACCGTCCGCCGGAAGAATTCGAGCACGCAGTGGCGCCCGTCACTTCATCCGCTGCGGCGACGATGCAGTGGTTCCGGCCAGCAGAGGACTCTGTTCCTGAGGGAGCAAACAGTGTGAAGCAGAACATCCAACCAACAGAAGTGTGCTAATTCTCGTGTCTCAGCCGAGGGGTTCACCCCATCTTCCTGTGCTAATTTGTGCTAAAAGTTGTCCAGATAGACGAGAACCAATGAAATCAGTTCAGTCACTGGAACGCTCCTAAGCCCCGGCATTCAAATAAAAGGGGAAACCATTTGAAACACCGAGCCTTTCATCTGTCCTGTTTAGGCCATTCGTATACCGCAGGTCGCCCGTTCACTCCGGGTCGCCGGCTCCATTACTTCTCAATGACTTCCGCAGATGGGCTGACCGGCTCACTTAACGCATTTCCGGTTCCTGTCACGGTTCCACTTGAAATTACCCTCGAATTAACTGGCTCGGGCGTGGTCGTCTCCGCTGCCACCACTCCCCCTTCCCCATAGCTAGAAACTCGCTCTACCACGAAGCGTAAATGGGTGGGGCTGAGATGGGCATACCGTCGAAATAAGGCGGTCCGTGCGTGTCGAAGGCAGGAAGCTATGTCGTACTCGGTCACTCCACTCATGGCAAGGCGAGAGGCGAAGGTATGCGGCAATGTGTGCAATGTCACGCCGGCTAGGCGAGCATCCTTCACAGCCCTGAGAGAGTGCCGCCGGTAGAAGTTGCAGGCATCAACGGGTTGTGCCGGATTCTCACAGGAAGGAGGACCCACAGCGAACACAGGATAGGGGTTGCAATCGCCCGAGCTTCGGCAACCGCGTGCAGCCGTTCTAACAGATACTTCGCCTCGGCATTGAGCGGCTCGTGCTGCATATGACCGGCCTTCGTCCCCCGTATTGTCAGCACGCCACGTCCAAACCCGCTGCTCTTATGAGGGGCGTCGGGCTTACCAACTTGCGATGCGTCGTTCGGCCGCTCAACCACAACCGTCACGATTGGCGACCCTGCGTGCCAGTCTCATGGCCTCTCCAAGGTGAGGCCATGCCTGTCGGCATCGGATTTCAGCACGCATCTCTTGGACGTCACACCGGAGTAATAAGAGCGGCACCCCCACCACGCTTGTTGTGGCTCAGCATAAGAGCAGCAGTCACCTCTAGCCATCCATCTCCCAGGTAGTCACCATGCTCCAACAATCAATCGTTGCGGTGATGGTTCGTGACCCGAGTTAGGCTCCGACAGCCACGGGTGATTCCTCCATGTCCGTGACAATGTTCCGACCGTTGGTCACAGCGAGAATCCCGAGATAGATATGCTGGGCCCTGTGTGACCATTTGGGGTCCAGAGGGAGACCACGAAACGCGGCTTCGGCAGCTTTGCGTTCGTCATGGGTGAGTGGGGCATCTGTCGTCACGGCGTTCTTCTCCATGTGGGTGTGAACAATATTTCCTAGTTATTCATTTAGAGCCAGGATCTGTCGGATGGATTCAGCACAGATCGCATAGATTCACGCAGAAGCAGATAACTGACTAAACCTGTCTCTTCCGGAGTGCTCCATCCCAGCTTCCGTCCTTGATCGGGGGCGAAAGAGCGTTATCTTGAGTGTGAGCGGAGGCCTCGGTGAGAGGAACACTCGAGGATGTCGAGGTCAGGTGTAGGGGCGGTGAGCAGGCCCGCCAGGATCGAGCGGGAAGCCTAAAACCCCTCCAAGATCTCAAGCAAACCCCCAAGCTCTCTGGACCCGCCTCC
>JAWOMO010000007.1:0-4532 GCA_033852435.1 Nitrospira sp. | reverse complement strand
TGCAAAAGCCCTATTCCATGCCCTCGCTGGTGAATGCGGTGCGCCGCGCCGTCAAGGAGCTTGACCGCCGCCCTTGACTTACTCGTCACGCCTCTCGAAGCCGTAGGGCGCAATAAGCGCAGCGCATTGCGCTAGCGTCAGGAGAGCAGGAGGGGAGGATGATCGTCAACACGAGCTGAAACCTCTCGCAGCGGTCCAGAGGGTTCGACTCCCTCCCGGCAAAGGCCGAGCCGGCCAGCCGGAAGCAAGCCTTGCGTGTGAGCGGCAACGCAAAACACGAAGCGTAGGACAGCAGGTGCCGAAGCTGCGGGAGTCAGCCCCGAAATCAGCTATCGCCCGAAGCCTTCGCTGTGCGCAAAGCGGGGGCAGCATCGGCGTGACCGCTATGGCGAGGGCACGCCGGTTCGACCGGGGTCGTGGAACGGAGCAAAGGCACAGGAAGGATCGCCTGAAGACCTGAGAGATCCCATTCGCGTCCATGGACGGAAGCCGGGAAGCTGGGCAACCGGTACAGCAAGGCCCTGGCCTGGAAGGCACCTCCGACCTTTCGGGAGCGCTGCGGCGAACACCAAGCAGGAGGGAGCCATGGACCGCGGGAGCGAAAACATAAGCGACCGTGGATGCGCGGATGGGAAGTCGTAGCGCCCTCATAGTACCGCCGAGAGCGGGGAACCGGGCTCACCGGGACCCGAAGGAGGGAAGGGGGGCGTCGCGCGGAGAGAACCAGTGATGGGACACACGGGAAGGGACGATGGACCCTGCGAACCTGTTAACGAAACGGCACTGGATAGTCGAACTGGCGAGGAGAAAGCCGGGACAGGTGCTGTACTCGCTCAACCACGTTATCGACTTCGAATGGATGCGAGAAGCCTACATACGAACCCGCAAGGATGGGGCAACGGGCATCGACGGCGCAACGGCGCAGGAATATGAGGCGAACCTCGAGGCCAACCTTAGGGACCTCCTGGAACGCATCAAATCCGGACGCTATCAAGCGCCACCAGTGCGCCGAGTCTACATCCCCAAGGCTGATGGTTCGCAACGGCCACTCGGCATCCCGATGTACCACGCATAATACACCTCATACAGTTTGCGTTGGGGATGATGGATGAAGATGCCCGGAGCTTGCCACCCATTTTCGCAGACGTCGATCAACAGCGTTGTCAATCGCAATGGCGTATGGCGTGTTTGGTTTGCGTTGCACCGCTGAGACAACGCCGCGCTCGATCCAGTAATGGACGACCCACAGGCTGACGCCATATCTCTCACAAACTTGGCTGACCGTAAGCGTTCCGGTAGGAAGCGACGGGCCGGGAATGCGATGCTTGAACCGAATCCAACGTACGATGCTGACCGTGAAGGGCTTGCCGGTCGAGCTTGTCAGGCCTTCGCCATTGAGCCGTCGAACGATCTCTTCATCATCGTATTTTTCCGCCATCGTGCGGATTTTAGCAACGAAGGTGTCGGGATAACGGGTTGCCTCGGCGCGGTTTGGCTGGCGGCGGACATCGATAGTTTCGGTCGCCCCGCCTTGCCAGCGAATTTGCAAGTGCAACAGCTTGGGTTCTGCACCCTTGACGACCGTGATATCGCGGATCAACAAACGCAGCATTCGCTTGCGGTCGCAAGCTGAAGTGGTTGGTGCCTTCCAGAGTCGAGGAAAGTCTTTGCCGAGCTGTAAAATTTGCTGCTTTTGTTCAGGGGTGAGACTGCGCATTGCTTGACGCTCAAAGTTGGCGATCTCCGCCTCGAGTTCGATCATCCGCTGCATTGCGTCGTTCCAGCGCTTTTCGAGCGTGCTGGCCACCAGGCGATTGCTGGGGTCGGCCTCCTCATAGCGGCGTTCTGCCAAGTCAGCATCGTAGCGGGCCCGCTCGATCCTTCGGCGCCATTGCGCAGAAATCGCTTTGTCGCGCGCTTCCAAGTTGGTCAGCGCTTCGAGTGCAAGTTTGATTGTCAGTGGCGTAACGGCGGTCAACAAACGCGCCGCAATGGCGTCATCCAGCGGTTTTGCCGGCAAAGACATGCAGTGGCGAAGCGGCGATGCGTCCCGACTTCTCGAGTTGCAGTCATAGCTCGGGTAAAGACCGCCATTGCCGGTATAGCGTGTACTCAGGCGCCGCCCGCAAATGCCACAAAGCAACACGCCTTGCAGCAAGCAGAGTCCCTCGCGAGCAGGCCCAGCGAGGACCTCGCTGTTGGTCCGGTTCGCTGCGAGGCGACTGCGATTGGCGAGGAATTGATCCCAGGTGATGTAACCCGGATGGTGGTCCGGAATAACAACACGCCACTGATCCTGTGGCATCTGGCGCGATTGAGTACAGATCTCGCCGGTGGGGCCGATCTTCTTGCAAGATTGATACCGACCAAACACGTAGGTGCCGGCGTAAGATGGATTCGCTAGAACGCCGATCACCCGTGAATGGGTCAACCGACCCCAGATGAGTTTGCCATCCCACACACCGCCGTACGAGCGACGCGGAAAGAGAAGGCCGAGTTGTTGGAAGCGTTGAACCACAGCGTAGGCGCTGTTCTCTTGCTCGAACAGCGTGAAGACCGCCCTGACGGCGCCTTGCACTTCCTGGTCGGGATCGAGAACGATCTTGTCGCCGTCAAATACCAAACCAACTGGCAATGGAAAACGCAACTCACCTTTCTGCGCTCTGTTGAGTTTGGCGCCATGGAGGCGCGCGCGAATGATGTGCAGTTCTGCTTGCGCGAACGTGCCTTTCATGCCGAGGACAAGGCTGTCGTTGAAGTCGGACGGATCGTAGCAGCCATCTCCGTCGAACACCAATGTCTTGGTGACAGCGCACAGTTCCAGTAACCGATGCCAGTCCTTGTTCGAGCGTGCCAAGCGCGAGGACTCCAGAGAGAAAATCGCACCGACTTGTCCCATCGCCACATCGCTTACAAGGGTCTTGAAGTCGTCGCGTTTGGTCGTCAGTTCTCCCGACTGGGCAAGATCCCCATCGAGGATTCGGATCTGCTCCGGCATCCAGCCAAGCGACTTTGCTTGGTCCGCTAGATTGTACTGGCGCTCTGTGCTCTCCTGATTGAATCGCACTTGCGCCATCGTCGACTGACGAATGTAGATGCAGGCGCTTCGCATCAGATGATGATCGGCAATCTTCGGATTCAGCATGATCGGCTCCTTCCGCATTGAACGGCGGGGCGCCTGCAGCGAGATAGGATTCGATCATGTTGGCGATGATGGCGCCCGCCTCGGCAAAATCGAGCGTTGCGACCGCCGGATCCATTTAGTCGAGACTCTCGCGGCGACGCAGAAGCTCGGCATTGATCGCGCAAATCTCGTTGAGCATCTCCTGTAGTTTGCGGTAATTGGCGAGAAACGCGGCGACTTGGGGGTACGTTGCGTTTGGCACATAGCCGAGGCGCGGACGTTCGCCGGTTCGGGCGACCGTGGACAAGTATCGCTTGGGTCCATGTCCAGGCCCGTCGATGCAATGACAATTGGGGCGGCCACAACGCTTGTAGGTCTCGATCAGTGACCCACGTATCACCTGCTCGATTGGTGGCAGCGCCCGCACCAGTTGGTGGCGGCGTCTGCGTAGAGCCGCGGACGAAGAGTTCTTCATGTTTGTCGGACCGAATCAATACTATGTCCGAGTGATTCAGAAATCGAGTCATGGGTCAAGCCTCACTTCTTGTGTCTCAACGAACAGACGAGTTCGCTAAACGCCAGCGCGCCGACCGCATCGAAGTGCAATGGCTGTTGGCCATTGATAGGCTCACTCGGAGTGCCAGGAGGTGCCCAGTCAGTCCATTCGCGCGGGACTCCAAACGAGCCCCTCTCGGCATGGCGCAGGCTCAACGTCTCTACGCCTGAGACCTTCCTGATCTTCAGCACAACAAACTGATGACCTCGGAGGGGATGAAAGGGGTGGGTTATCTCGGCCGATCCCAAAGGTTGACCGGGCCAATGTGCAGTTCGAAGTAACCGTGCCGACATTCGAAGACAAGGTCGCACAGCGAGCAATCGCGATGGTGCTGGAGGCTGTCTATGAGCAGGACTTTCTGTCATGCTCGTACGGCTTCAGGCCAGGGCGGTCGGCGCACCAGGCGCTGAGCCAATTGTCAGGCGCCATGACGGTGCGTAGACAGCGCTGGGTACTCGACGTCGACGTGCGCAAGTACTTCGACTCGATCCCATACTCACACCTGCGCGAAATCCTCGACCAGCGAGTCACGGATGGTGTCATCCGGCGAATGATCGACAAATGGCTGAATGCAGGAGTCCTGGAAGCAGGAAACCTGCACCACACGACTGAAGGAACCCCGCAAGGTGGTGTCATCTCACCAATGCTCTCGAACATTTTCCTGCACCACGTGCTGGATAAATGGTTCGAGGACGTGGTGCGGCCACGCCTGAAGGGGAAGGCGACCCTGGTAAGGTTCGCTGATGACTTCGTGATGACCTTTGAGACCTACCACGACGCAAAGCGGGTCATGGACGTGTTGGGGAAGCGGCTTGGCCGGTTCGGCCTCACGCTGCATCCGGACAAGACGCG
>JAWOMO010000146.1:0-4769 GCA_033852435.1 Nitrospira sp. | reverse complement strand
CGCGCGAAGGTGTTTCCGAACCCGTACCTGCTCATGATGCTTGCGCAGAAGTTGTTGCCGGATGGCATTGCGATCTTCGGCGACGATCCGGACCAGGCGATCGACGTCTTCCGCATGATCGCGGACTAATTCCGATAGTTTTTGCATCTGGGACTCCAGATGCTCCAATCGCCATAACAGGGCCTCTTGAGACTCTGGAGCGGCCTTCTTCTTGGGCAACATGACGCTCTTCTTTGCCAACGAGGAAACTACGACGTCCTGCTTCATACCCACTCCTTTGATGACGCTCTCCAATTCTCTCTCAAGTTTACCCGTAGTATCGGCTGCCTCCTCTCGGAAGTCAACGGATACGCTTTCTTTCTATTTCCCGGGGGTCCTGTTAAAATCCCGCCCATGAACAACATTTTTACGATGGTGCTGGCGGGAGGCCGAGGCGAACGGCTCCATCCCCTGACGGAACACCGGGCCAAACCGGCCGTTCCTTTCGGGGGAAAGTACCGTATTATTGATTTTACATTGAGCAACTGTCTCAACTCGGGGCTCCGCAAAGTCGCCGTCCTTATTCAATACAAATCCCATTCGCTCGATCGGCATATCCGTGCCGGCTGGGATGTGTTGAACGCCGAACTCGGCGAATACATCGCGTCGATCCCCCCCCAACAGCGCATCAGCGAAGAGTGGTATCGTGGCACCGCCGATGCCGTATACCAGAACCTGTTTCTCCTCGACAATGAGCAGGCTGATTACGTCCTCGTTCTCGCCGGCGACCACATCTACAAGATGAATTACATGGAAATGTTCCACTGGCTCGTCGCCAAGAACGCGGACGTCGTAGTCGGCGCCCTCGACATTCCAATCGAAGAAGCGAGTCGATTCGGCGTAATGAGCGTGGACGAAGAGCTCCGGGTCACGGAATTCAACGAAAAACCGGCCAGCCCGACTCCGATCCCGGGAGATCCCAGCAAAGCCTTCGCTTCAATGGGCATCTATCTGTTCCGTACCCAGAGCCTCCGGGAAGAGTTGATGGCCGACTCCCAGGAAGGTACCGCCCACGACTTCGGCAAAAACATCATCCCGCGCATGATCCGCACGCGCCGAGTCTTTACCTTCAAATTCCAGGACGCCAATAAGAAAGCCGTAAAGTATTGGCGTGACATCGGGACGCTCGACGCCTACTGGGAAGCCAATTTGGACCTGGTCGCGGTCGATCCCCTCTTCAATCTCTATGACCAGCAATGGCCGATCCGTACTTATCAAGGGCAGTTCCCGCCTGCTAAATTCGTGTTTGCTCAGGATTACCAGGGCGGACGCATGGGAGTGGCGCTCGACTCCATCGTGTGCGGAGGTTGCATCATCTCCGGCGGCCGCGTGCAAACATCCGTTCTTTCGCCCAACGTCCGCGTGCAAGATCATGCCGACGTGCGCGAATCCGTCATCATGGAAAACGTGGTCATCGGTGAGCATTGCCGCATCAGGCGGGCGATCATCGATAAGGATGTGATCATCCCGCCTAAATCGGAAATCGGCTATGACCGCGAAGCCGACGCCCAGCGATTCACTGTCACTGAATCCGGCCTGGTCGTCATTTCGAAGGGAATGAAATTGAATGCCTCCCTCGATACATCCGGTTGACCTCATCACCGCCCTTCGGCAGAAGCACCTGACCCCGGCCATCGTGTTCTTGACGTCGCGCCGCGCCTGCGATGAAGCGATGGACTCGTTCGACCATATAAATTCTATTCTCCCGCCAGCCCGCCAAGAGGCGATCGCCAAAGTCCTGGAGCAAGTGATCGCACAATATCCGAGCATCGCGGAACATCCTCTGATTCCCACGGTTCAACGAATCGGCGTGGCGGCCCACCACGCGGGTCACCTGCCCTCATGGAAAATTGCCGTCGAAGAACTCATGCGCCACGGTTGCCTCGACGCCGTGTTCGCCACAACGACGCTGGCCGCCGGCGTCGATTTTCCCGCACGCACGGTCATCATTACGCAATCGAGTATTCGTAAGGCCAGGGATTTTACTGATTTGACGATCGGAGAAGTCCAGCAGATCGCCGGCCGCGCCGGCCGCCGAGGAAAAGACCTGGTGGGTTTCGCCATCGTCACCCCTTCTCCTTATATTGATCTTGGAGTCCTCACGAGAGGCTTCACCGGTCATCCCGAAGCGATCAATAGCCAGTTTGTCATCAGCTACCCGATGGTGCTGAATCTCCTCAAGGCGCATCCGCTGGACCAGATGCAGCCCATCCTGGCGAAAAGCTTTGCGCAGTTTCAGCTCAATCAGCGGGCCGAAATCCTCGAACGAAAACTCGATGACCTGCATCAGCAGATGGAACCTTACGGTCCGCGCGTCTGCACGGACTGGATCAGCCAATGGCACCTGTTCGACCAAGTCCGTCGCCAGAAATCCCATCGAGCCCCCCTGAGAAAGCACGAACCTCCGGAAGTGGCGGCACGTTTTCATTTCTTGACGCCGGGACGTATCGCAGGCCTCGTGAAGAATCGTGGCGTTGTACTCAGACAGTACCGCAGCAAAGGCCAAAAGAGTCCGATGGTGACACTCCTCCGCTCGGGGGGAGCAATCACTGAGTGCCCCGCGGCGATCGTGACGGAAGTCTACGACCGCGTATTGGACTGTACGGAAGCACCCGTCTATCCCTGGACCACATCGGAAAGTCTTGAAACGCTCATGAGAGAACTGGAGGAGCTTCCGACACGCCTTCCCGTTCTCCCAATCCTGGTGCCAAAAGATCGGGAAGCGCTTCCTGATGCGATCGTGCAGACCCTGGGCGATTTTTCCTGTCCGACTTGTCCATCCCGTTCGGCCTGCCAAAAAGATCACGCCCTTGCGTCAAAGCTGCGCCAGGAGCAGCATCGCCACATTAAGACAATCCAAGCTCTTCGCACCAGCCTCTGGCATCGCTTCCAGGAAAAGATCGATGCGTTGCAACATTTCGGCTACCTGTCGCCCACCAGCCATCTAACCGAAGCCGGAGAATGGGCCAGGCTGATCCGAATCGATCATTCTCTCCTCATTACGGAGTTGATTCGGGCGGAAGCATTTACCGGAGCGTCGCCGGCCCTCCTCGCCGCCGTGCTGTCGAGCATCGCGCATGACGACGACCGACCGGGAGCCTTTCCCCGCATCAGCGCCGGCTTGAGTTCTCTACTCGGTCAAGTGCGGAAATTAGCGGAGTCGCTCTCACCTTATGAAGATCCGCCACTCTTGCGCGCGGACATTGCTGCAGTGACAGAACAATGGATTGCCGATCCAACGCTCACGTGGATCGGCCTCTGCAAAAAAACCACGATGGCTGAAGGTGATATCTATCGCTTGCTTGCACGCACGTTGGAGTTTCTGTCGCAACTCCACACGCTCAAGGGCACCCATCCGGCCTTAGCGGATTGCGCGTCACAAGCGATCGCGATCTTACGCCGAGGGGTCCTGGAGGAATTGCCGTGACGACGGAAGAACTCGAACAACTGCTGGCGCAGCAGCCGATTGCGCTCTTACATCGCCTGGCACGTGGCCGCGTTCACCGGCATTTTCGCGCAGGCAAGCGGCGCCTGATTGAGCTCTTGCTCCGCCATTCTGCAGAGAACCGAGCGGGATTCGAATCGGATCTCCTGGCCCTGATTGGCGAACGCAAGAAACCACCCGCTGCGCCGCCACCGCAACATCAGCCGAACCGGCGAACTGTGCATTCCGAGACACCGCGGCGTGCCTCGTCGATTCAGCATGAACTGGAGCATCATGAACCACCCGTAACCCTGTCGAGCTGGCTCGAGGGAATCGGCGTCCCTCCCCCGCAGCCCTTTATCCCAGATGCCTGGCAGGAGAATGCTCTGGCCAAATTGCAAACGGGAGACGTGATCGTCAGCGTACCGACTGGAAGCGGGAAAACCTACGTCGCGGTAGAGGCAGCCAGGCGGGCGATGGAAGAGAATCGAACCGTCATTTACACATCTCCGTTAAAAGCGCTCTCCAACACCAAGTTCACAGAATTCTCTCGAATCTTTGGCGCAGAGCGAGTCGGGATTTTGACGGGCGATCGCCGCGACAATGGACAGGCACCTCTTTTGATCATGACAACGGAGATTCTCAGAAACCTGCTCTACGATGCAGCGGGCGGCGAGATCGATGTCCGTCTGGATACTTTGGGGCTGGTCATTATGGATGAGTCCCAATACTTGGCAGATCCTGAGCGAGGCGTCGTGTGGGAAGAGACCATCATTTTTTGCCCGTCCCAAGCCAGGCTCCTTCTGCTCTCCGCCTCGATCGGCAATCCGCATGATATCGCCGACTGGCTTACCTCGATTCGCTCGACGCCCTGCCATCTGATCAAACACAGCAAGCGAACCGTGCCGCTGCGCGCGGGCTATCTACACCCGGACGGCAAACTCACCCCGCTCTTCCGCACAATCGGCATCCCTCATGGACATCCCGGTCACTGGCATCCGGAAGCCAAACGGCTGTTCACCCGATACGAGGATGAAACCATGCCGTCGGGGCGCCGCCGCTAATCGTTACGTGACGTGAAAGAATCAGAAGAAGGCCGTGAGACCCAGGGTCGCACCGTGTCGAAAGGTCTGCAGTTCCTTCAAGGGAACACTCTCCGAAGGGGCACCGACCGGATGAATTTCCAACGTTCCCGTATACGTTCGATTCCACCAAATACGATATCCACCGGTGAGCGCTAACTGTTTAGTCAGCATCACCTTCAACGAGGCATCGGCATTCACGCTCGCCCCTACCCCCCACATCG
>JAWOMO010000107.1:0-3437 GCA_033852435.1 Nitrospira sp. | reverse complement strand
GTATTCGACCCCATCGGAGGGGCCCACCTCTGGCATTCGCGCGAGGCTCTGCGTCCTGGCGGGAGCGTGGTGGGCTATGGCAATACGATGTCGCTACGCGGGAAAGGGCTGACTTCAGGTCGTCCAGGTCGCCGCAATCGCTTGCATGGAATCCCCATTTTCGCGCTGTACATCGCCGGCGGCTGGTTGTTCCCAGGCCGAAAACGGGTGGTCCCCTACAGCATCCAGTGGCTCAAGCGTCTGAGGCCGGCACTGTTTCGACAGGATTTGATCGCCCTGTTCGACCTCCTTCAACAGCAAAAGATCAAGCCGCTCATCGCACAGCGCTTGCCTCTTTCCGAGGCAAGACACGCGCACGAGCTGCTCGGGACGGGAGGGGTCACAGGCAAGATCGTGCTTGTGCCCAACGGGTCATCGCTTGAGTCAGGAGCGGCCTAAAAACGGCATGCAATGGACGACGCTTCGCGCCGCTGATGCCGAGCGTTAACCATTGCCCTGAATCCCAGATTGATGGTCCGGTCTTGCAATTCAACATTTTGCAGCGCGTGCGGGCCGGCGCCTTTCCCACCCACCTTCTTCGCATGGCTGAACCTCAATCTGGACACGATCCGGTGGAGTGGTTAGACTGTCCATCTCCTCACCCACTCAAAAAAGAGAGTGACCATGAAACCTCTTCATGAGCTCCTCAAAAGTCTTCTATGCACAAGCCTGGCAGTCGCGGCCTTATCCGGAGGTACAGCTCTAGCCGGTGGTAGTACTGTGGTGACGAAACCCAGCAAATATTCTGTCTCCGAAACAATCGGCCGGATCGAGAGGGTGGTCACGGCGAAGGGGATGCAGATCTTTGCTCGGATTGATCACGGCGCAGAGGCGAAGAAAGTGGGATTGGCCATGAGGCCAACCGAATTGCTCATCTTTGGTAACCCGAAGGGCGGGACCGCTCTCATGGTGGCCAAGCCTACCGCTGCCATTGACCTCCCCATGAAAGCCTTGGCATGGGAAGACGAGGATGGGAATGTGTGGCTCACGTATAACTCGCCCGAGCTCCTGCACGAACGACACGGTGTGCCAGCTGAGCTCACATCGAAACTCGATCCGGTTGGTAGGTTGCTGGAAGCGGCAGTGGAGTAGCCGGCGCTACGGGCTGGCAGAATAAATTACGCCAGAACCATTTCGCGACGTGTGGCGGACCAGCTCAGCCTGTCCCGTTTTCTTTACCAGTAACTTATTCTAGTTTTGAGCTGCCGTCGTTTTCTGGGGAGACGTCACATCTTCATTGAGATCGCGCTGACGACAGGTTACATGGGGCAATGGACTGGGATGAGAAGTATCAAAAAGGTGGGGCATTCTGGGATAAGGGCGCCCCGGTGCCGGCGATGAAGCAGTATCTGGAGCGTCATGCGGTGCGCGGGCTCACCTTCCCAAAGAGCTCCCACTTAGGATTTGGCCATTTTGCTCACCACCTCCAGCACATTTAGCTGTCCCGCCCCTCCGGCTTTCCGTTCTAAACGAGCTTCCAAGGTCACGCTATCACGTATACGCAGGAGATCCATCGCCCCTGAGCAACTCACCTCGTATGCGGCCAGAATGGAGCCGGTCTCATCTTGCACTGTGAAGAACTGAACACATTTATTCACATTGTCTGTCCATCTTTTGAGACGTTTCACCTGGGGATCGTCAATCACGACTCCTGTGACGCGGACAATCCGCGATTGATACGACTCCGGATTGGAGAGCAAGGAGCTGATCTTCACCACATTACCAGCCCATGAGAACGTTGCGAACAGGCTGGTAACCAAGACCACTGGGATCAACCAACTAAGATTCCATCTTCGTGTGGTGTAATGATGTCCCATGCATGAGAGTATAGCACCGCGAGAAAAAATGGCGACCTTCCCTGAGGATTTTTCATGCGTGCGCGATGTGCAGTTTCGCTCGAATTTTGATCCACCAGTCTGTTCTTACTCGAATAGAGCAATAAATGTCGTGTCACACGGAAAACGCGAAGGACAAGAAAAGGGGCAGAATGAGCTACCCCCGATTACCACAACCAGACATTGAGGCTTTCGATTGAACTGAAACGGCTCATGTCCAGCTTCTCTTCTCGGAATTTGCGAGTCATGCGGCAGACAATCAGGCGAAACCAATGAGGACATTCTGAATTTCCGGCGCGTGGTGAGGCGGCTCCTTTCGCAGCCTGTCCGCTTTAAAGCAAGACTCCCATAAGACAGCAGCCGCCGTCGAGATCAGACGCGATGAGAATGCAGCACGACAAAGGAGTAGAATGAAGTTGAGTCTGTATTTCTTGAGGGAGTTCCATGAGCGTGAAGCTTTACACGAATATGGTCGAAGCCATTCAAGAGCTGAAGAAAAGAGGGTTTACCGCAAATTTCGAGTTTCTCAATCACGCGTTCCGGGATGTGGACAGCGGGAGGACCTTCAAGGCTGACGAGCTGACAATCGTGGAGCACTATCGATTCGAGGGAGCAAGTGATCCGGATGACATGTCTGTCGTCTATGCCATAGAAGTTGAAGGTGGACTTAAAGGGATCATTGCGGATGCCTATGGTCTCTACGCCAATCCAAACCTCGGCGGGTTCCTCGAGAAAGTGAATATTCAAGAAGGGAAATAAAAGGTGTCAGGCCCACTCTTGTCCAAAACAGCTTCTCAAAAAACCTCCGGCTTGGAGTAGCATGGTGCGACCAAGTCACCATCACACGGCGTGCTTGCGCCGTGGCCACTCACAAGCCGGAGGTGCTCGATGGTAGCTGTCGCCAGTTGCTGTTCGCAATGGTTGACCTTGATCGATCGCGCCGCCTTCGCCCAGGCGGTCCGGCAGCACGGGGCCGAACGTGCCTCGAAGGGCTTTAGCTGTTGGGAGCCGTTCGTGGCCATGCTGTTCTGTCAGATGGGAGCGGCCCACTCGCTGCGGGAGATCTGCGGCGGGCTGGCCACGGCGATGGGTCAGCTCGTCCATCTGGGCCTGCGCCAGGCCCCCACGCGTTCCACGTTGGCGTATGCCCATGCGCATCGGCCCTGGCAGCTGTATGAGAGCGTGTGCTACACCCTCCTGCAACGGTGCCAGGCCCTGGCGGCGACCAAGCGACGGCGGTTCCGTTTCAAGCCCCCACTTCGCACGTTGGATACGACGATCATTGAGCTGTGTGCTGCGGTGTTCGACTGGGCGCGATTTCAGCGGACCAAAGGCGCCGTCAAGCTGCACCTGCCATTGGACCATCATGGGTGTTTGCCGTGTTGGGCGTTGATGACCGATGGCGACACCCATGACGTCCGCGTCGCGCAGACGCGGACGTTTGCCCCCGGCACCATCGTCGCCATCGACCGCGGCTATTTGGATTACGCCTTGTACAGCCGGTGGACGGCCAGCGGCGTCTTTTTTGTGACGCGGCCACGCACCAACCTGCTCTACCGGGTG
>JAWOMO010000102.1:0-13248 GCA_033852435.1 Nitrospira sp. | reverse complement strand
CGAGGCGCACTTCTTCCTGGATCGCATCGACCGTTTGGGGGAGACCGACCTCCACATGGGTCGCGGCAGCCTGGCCGGGTGTGATGCAGATCCCCGCCGCGAATACCTTCTCGTATCGCTCGCTTCGCAAGTAGTGATCCACCTTGAGCAACCCATGAGCATCTGTCGGAAGCGTGCTATTGGTGATTGCAGGGATACCGCCGAATCGCGGCCAGTAGACGCCGAACACATACGGGATGTGCTCTTTCTTCGTGCTCCCATTATCCGCGTGTCTCACCACGTGGATGGCGTCCTCCGCCGCGCCGATCGTTTCAGCGTTTGCGATCCACTGAATGTCATGGGCTGCTAAGGCGCGGGCCAGGGACTCTCGCAGGGTTGAGCCGCCGATGCCCAGATGCCCCGGGTACGGTTCCGGAGTGATGATGGTGATTGGCGCGCGGCGCCTGATCCCGCGTCTGCGAAGATCGGCATCGACGAGAAACGCATACTCGTAGAGGGAGCCCAAGATCGACGCGCCTGGCGCGGCGCCGATCACAATGGATCCGGGCCGGCTCGCAAACCGTTCGTAGGCGTGCCGGGTCGCCAGCGCCTGTTCGAGAGCGAGCACGGAATGGAGCTTCGCCAGCCCTGGAATTTCGTGCCATCGAGGAACGGCGCCGCAGGCGACCATGATGGAATCGTAGGGGATCTCCTGGGCTTCGCCGACCACAATGCAACTGCGATCAGCGTCAATGGCGGTCACCGATCCATGGACGAAACCGATTCCGCGGCCCTCGAAATAAGGGTTGATCGGAAAGGAGAGGTCGGACTCCATGCGCCAACCCACCGCCAGTGCCGGGTTTGACGGAACGAAGTGGAAATACTCCCGGTCTGATATGACGGTAATGCGGACACCTGCGCCAAGTCGTTGTTTGAGCTCATAGGCGGCAGGCACCCCGGCGATCCCGGCGCCGATCACGAGTATGTCCTGCATGACTGCCTTCATGTTTCGTCCCATTCTTACCGCGTTACCGGTGACGCCATCCTGGACGCACCACCTGATACGGCCGCAGCAGGTAGCTCAGCAACGCAAATCCGCTCCAGATGTGGACCAGCCTGCTAAAGGGAATCAGTGCAAACAGCGTCATCCCTAAGACGAGATGCACTTGATAGACCAGCGGCACGTTCTCGACGAAAGCCGTAGCGCCACCGCGGAACGTGATGATATGGCGGGCCCATTGAGATAAGGGAACCAAGTAGCCTCCCGACAACTCGCGAGCGGAAAAATACAAAGTGGATAACCCAAAGGACAGGGTCAGGAGAATCCAGACAAGCACCACCATATCCATCATGCGAGTCGTTGCACGGATCCTCGGATCCGTCACCCGCCGATGAATGAGCAGGACGAGACCCATCAAGCACGCGAATCCGAAGAGTCCACCGCTGATCATGGCCACCAACTGGTGCCCACGGAGACCGATCCCCATGATCCCAAACACCTCCGGCACGAGGAGGCCGACACAGTGTCCCACGAAGAGGAACAACACGCCGACATGGAAGAGGTTGCTGCCGAGCCGGAGCGTTCCACGCCTGAGCAATTCGCTCGAATCGGTAGTCCAGGTATATTGGCCTCGTTCGAAGCGCAGCAAACTGCCCAAGAGAAACACGGAGCCAACTATATACGGGTAAATCTGAAAGAAGAGCTCGTGCACATCAGCCATGTTGGACCCCCATCGTCTCGAATCGTGTCAGGTCTCACGGTGTCCGTCATCGCCAGGCGATTCTTCCGTCAACGTTCCCGGCACTCCCATTCGGATCCCGGACTGCTTCTGCCGAAGAAAGCGCTTCATTGTACGAATCGGGGATGAGGTTCCGAACAACGCGGAGCCGGGAGTCAGCGCCGTAAGGGCCTCGAAGGCTCCGGCATAGGGGGAGCCGGTATCCACGAGCCGGCTATGCAGGGTCTCCACAACATCTCCGATGCCGGCGAGTCGCCGTTGTGCCTCTTCCCGCGGGAGCAGGGAAAGGAACTCGAGGAACATCGGCAGAAAATCAGGCAACTCCCGGCTCGTCACTTCTAGGCCGGACTGACGGTACTCCTCAACAAGACGAACCATCGCGTCACCGCGGTCGCGGGATTCCCCCATGGTATGTTCGAAGATCGACAGCGAATGGGCCGTATTTCGATCGAACGTCTCGACATAGGCTTCCTGCAAAGTGAGCAATGGCCCACGTTCGAGATAGGTCAACAACCGGTCGAGCTGGCGTCCCGCATGCTGGTCTCGTCCGGTTTCAGCGGACACAGTCGCCCGCATCTCCCCGATCGCCTGCAGCCACTCGTGCTCGGGATACGTCAAGAGCAGAGCGATGATCTTAAAGAGCCTCATGGCCTGTGGGGCCCTCTCCGGATCTCATTCACGCTGATGAATTGCGCCTTTGCCCGCTCCTTACCGGCAAACACACTCGCGCCCGTCACCCCTTCGGAAAATCGGCTGTCAGCGGAAAAGCCGCAGGAGCCCTGGTCGTCGAAGCTACGTGACACGGCCTCTTGATGGCTGGTTGGAATGACATACCGGTCTTCATAATCAGCAATCGCGAGGTAGTGGTACATTTCCTCGACCTGGGCTTGGGTCAGACCCACTTTCTGGAGCAGTGACCCATCAGCTTTCCCCTCCAGGTCTTTCTTTCGCATGTACCGACGCATGGCGAGCAACCGATCCAGCGCGCGGGCAATCGGCTCCTCGTTTCCCGCGGTCAGGAGATGGGCGAGGTACCGCACAGGAATCCGGAGGGAAGAGGTATCCGGAATCGCCTCGGTGTCCAAAGGTGCGATCTCGAGTGAATTCGCGACCGGTGAGAGCGGCGGAATGTACCACACCATGGGCAATGTCCGGTATTCGGGATGGAGAGGAAATGCCAGACGCCAGTCGACCGCCATCTTATAGACTGGAGATCGCTTGGCCGCCTCCAGCCAATTGTCGGGAATCCCGTCCTGCTTCGCCTGTGCCTGCACAGCCGGATCCTCTGGATCGAGAAAGAGGCTCAGCTGGGCCTCATACAGATCCTGTTCGGCCTCGACGCTGGCCGTTTGTTCAATGCGGTCCGCATCGTAGAGAATGACGCCCAGGTATCGGAGGCGACCGACGCACGTTTCCGAGCAAATTGTGGGCTGGCCTGATTCGATGCGCGGGTAGCAAAAGGTACATTTCTCGGCCTTGCCGGTGTGCCAGTTATAATACATCTTCTTATACGGACACCCGCTGACGCACATCCGCCAGCCGCGACACTTGTCCTGATCCACGAGCACAATGCCGTCTTCTTCGCGTTTATAGATCGACCCGGAGGGGCACGAGGCGACGCAGGTGGGATTCAAACAGTGCTCACAGAGCCGCGGCAGATAGAACAGAAAGGTGTTTTCGAATGCGGCCAGGAGGTCCCGGTCAATTCCCTCGACATTCACATCTTTACACCGCTCCGCCGACTCGCCGCCGAGATCGTCCTCCCAATTCGGCCCCCACTCGATCTTGTCCTTGACCTCCCCGGTGATGATGGATAATGGTCGGCCGGTGGGTACCATCGGACCCTCGGGTGCGCGCTGGAGCGTCTCATAGTCGAACGAAAACGGTTCGTAATAATCGTCGAGTTGCGGCAGGTTGGGATTCGAAAAAATGTTGGTCAGGATTCGCCAGCGGGCGCCCTGCTTCGGTTCGATCGTGCCGTTCTGTTTTCGCCGCCAGCCGCCGTTCCAGCGTTCCTGGTTTTCCCACTCGCGCGGATAGCCGAGGCCTGGCTTGGTCTCGACATTGTTGAACCAGACGTATTCCATACCTTCTCGCGAGGTCCACACGTTCTTGCAGGTGATGGAGCAGGTGTGGCAGCCGATACATTTATCGAGGTTCATGACCATAGCCACCTGCGCACGAACTTTCATACGACCTCCATTCGCGAACGTCTCCGATCGCTCGATCGCTACGGTTTGGCCCCAACGGGGTCGGCGCTCCATGTGACGCGGTCGAGCTTCCGTACCATGACCATCTCGTCGCGGTTCGTCCCGACTGTTCCATAATAGTTATAGCCATAGGCCAGGTGCGCGTACCCCCCGATCATGTGGGTCGGCTTCAAGACAATCCTTGTCAGACTGTTGTGAATGCCTCCGCGTCGGCCCGTGGCAGGAGCCAGCGGCATGTTGATGATCTTGTCTTGCGCGTGGTACATCATCGCCACTCCGCACGGTATCCGCTGGCTGAGAATCGCCCGCGCCACGAGTGCGCCATTGCCATTGACGACCTCGATCCAATCGTTGTCCCGGATGCCCGCTCCTTTTGCCTCCGCCTCCGATAGCCACACGATCGGACCGCCCCGGGACAAGGTGAGCATTGGACTGGTCTCGCTGTAGGTCGTATGGATCCCCCATTTCTGGTGAGGGGTGATCCAACTGACGATGAGGAAGTTTCTTTCGATGTCTCCCCTGCGACGACGCAGCGCTTCAACGGATCGAGTATCTATTGGAGGCTTGTACACGCAGACCTGTTCGCCGAAGAGCCGCATCCACGGGTGATCTTGGTAGAGTTGCTGCCGTCCGGTCAGGGTGCGCCACGGGATAAGCTCCTCGACGTTGGTATAGCTCCCGGTGTAGGTGACCTGTTCCGACTCGATGCCGCTCCAGGTGGGAGAGGCGATGACCTTCCTGGGCTGCGCAATCAGGTCATCGAATGTGAACCATTCCTCGGCTCGTCCCTCGGCCAGATGCCGGTGGGATCGGCCGGTCCGCTCGGCGAGGGCGTCCCAGGCTTTGACCGCGACGTGGCCGTTCGTCTCCGGCGCCAACGTCAGGATGGCTTGCGCCGCATGCCGCGCCGTGTCCAGCTTCGGACAGGGCTCTCGATTGTCCAGGCTCGCCTCGCCGTTGACCCGGCGCAGCGCTGCAACCTCCTCTTTACTGTCCCACACGATGCCCTTTGCTCCAATCCCCAGCTCTCGCGTCAGCGGCCCCAGGGCGATGAATCGAGTGTAGGTGTCGCCATAGGCCCGGGTCACGACCGTCATGGTCGGCATGGTCTTGCCCGGGACCCCCTCACACTCGCCGCGTATCCAGTCACCCGCCGTCGTTGGTTGAGCGAGCTCACTCGGTGTATCGTGCAACAGAGGCGTCAGGACGAGATCCTTCCGCGCGCCCAGAACAGGTCCGGCGAGTTCGGAGAACTTCCTGGCGATCTCCTTATAAATGTCCCAATCAGCCTTGCTCTCCCAGAGGGGATTCACGGCCTCGCACAACGGATGAATGAACGGGTGCATGTCCGACGTGTTCAGATCGTCCTTTTCATACCAGGTTGCACTGGGGAGCACGACATCGGAGTAAAGGCAGGTCGAGGACATGCGAAAATCGAGCGTCACCAGCAGATCGAGTTTTCCTGTGGGAGCCTCATCCCGCCAGACCACCTCGCGCGGGAGCGGTGCCCCCTGTTCCTTGAGATCGGGAGCCAGGACGCCGTGGGGAGCACCGAGCAGATGTTTCAAAAAGTATTCATGTCCCTTTGCGCTGGAGCCGACCAAGTTAGAACGCCAGATGAACAGGTTCCGGATAAAATTATTGGGGTGATCGGGATCTTCTGAGGCGATCGCAAGCTTGCCGCTTTTGAGCTGTTGGACCGTGTAATCGATCGGGTGTGTCCCCGCCGCTTCCGCTTCGCTCACTACATCAAGTGGATTTCTGTTGAGCTGAGGCGCGGAAGGGAGCCAGCCTCTGCGTTCGGCTCGCACGTTCCAATCAATGAGATGGGTCACATCCGCCTCCGGATCGTCCTTGGCGGTCGGTGAGAGGATGTCGGCCGGCCGCAGGCTTTCATATCGCCACTGATCGGTGTGCGCGTAAAAGAAGGAGGTGCCGTTCATGTGCCGAGGTGGGCGGACCCAATCGAGCCCAAACGCCACGGTCGTCCAGCCGGCAAGCGGCCGCACTTTTTCTTGCCCAACATAATGAGCCCACCCCCCGCCCGATCGCCCGACGCATCCGCACATGACCAGGACGTTGATGATTGCGCGGTAGATCATGTCAGTGTGGTACCACTGGTTGATCCCGTTTCCGACGATAACCAACGAACGGCCTCGTGTCTTCTCAGCATTCTCTGCGAACTCACGGGCGAGACGAATGATCTGATGGCGACGGACACCCGTATGTTTTTCGGCCCATGCTGGCGTAGAGGGAATGTCCTGATCATAGTCCTGCGCCGCCTGATCGTCTCCAAGCCCTCGATCGAGGCCGTAACTGGCCAGCAGGAGGTCATAGGCCGTGACCACGAGCCTGTCGCCGTGGACGGTGCTGAGCCGTCGGGCCGGAACCAGACGGCGCAGGACCGGCGCGTGATCGTCCGCAAAGTAGGGAAAGGCGACCGGCACGATCTCCTCGGCTTGCGGCAGCCCGCTTAACGCGGGCGTGATCCTGCGGCCGGTCGACGCATCGATCAGATCGAGATTCCAGCGTCCTTTCTCGCGCCACCGAAAGCCGATGCTGCCGTGAGGCACGCACAGGTGCCCGGTCGCCTCGTCAAAAATTACCGTCTTCCAATCCGGATTGTTGGTTTCGCCCAGTTGGTCGTCGAAGTCGGATGCCCGCACATAGCAGTCTGGCTCATATCCCTCTCCGGCGGGGCGCAGGAAGACCAACATGGGCATGTCGCTATACTGGCGGCAATAATCCAAGAAGTAAGGACTGCGGGCGGTCAGATGAAACTCCTTCAGGATGACATGCCCGAGCGCCAGGGCCAGGGCGGCATCCGTACCTCGGCGGGGCGCCAGCCAGAGATCCGCGAATTTGACGTATTCTGCATAGTCCGGGGCTACGGCGACGGTTTTGGCGCCCTTGTATCGCGCAGCCGTGTAGAAATGCGCATCGGGGGTCCGGGTCTGCGGAATATTCGATCCCCAGACGACAATGTAAGAGGAGTTGTACCAGTCGGCAGCCTCGCACACGTCGGTCTGCTCGCCCCAGACCTGTGGTGAAGACGGCGGCAAGTCGGCGTACCAGTCGTAAAATGACGGGATGACGCCTCCGATCAACGAGAGATACCGGCTGCCCGCCGCAAAACTCACCATCGACATCGCCGGGATGGGAGAAAACCCGGCGATGCGGTCCGGACCGTACCGCTGGATCGTATAGACATTGGCCGCCGCGATCAGCTCCGTGACCTCGTCCCACGTCGCACGCACGAAGCCTCCCTGCCCTCGAATCGACATGTAGTGCTGGCGTTTCTGCGCATCTTCAACGATCGAGGCCCAGGCTTCGACCGGCACCAGCGTCTTCCGAGCTTCACGCCACAACGCCATCAAGCGTGCCCGCACCAAGGGGTACTTGATGCGCTGCGCGCTGTAGACATACCAGGAATAGCTCGCCCCACGAGGACATCCGCGAGGTTCATGATTCGGCAGGTCGGCGCGTGTCCGGGGATAGTCCGTCTGCTGCGTCTCCCAGGTGATCAACCCGTTCTTGACATAGATTTTCCAACTACACGAACCGGTACAGTTGACCCCATGTGTGGACCGCACCACCTTGTCGTGATTCCAGCGATCGCGATAGGCATTCTCCCAGGTGCGATCCTCTCGCTTGACGACCCCATGCGTCCCCGAAAACGTGTCGAGGTTTTCACGGAAGAACAAGAGACGGTCCAAGAAATGGCTCATATTTGACTCCCACGGAATGGAACGGGAGTATGATTTTGATGATCCGAAGGAGAGACGACACTCTAAGGCTACGACTCAGGATCTCCTCGAATCCGTTTTCAGATTCATTCACAGCAAAGTCTATGACATGTCGTATTCGGTCGAACTGGTTCGGCAATCGCTACAGTCATTCGAAAGTATTTCTCTTCAGTGTCGATCTCTCGGTAGGCATGACGATCGTAACGACACACATGCGTAGCCTCGTGGCCTAAGTGCCACGGATTGAAAGCTGTTATGCTGAACTCACTTTTATAGGAACATTCTGAAGGTCGGTACTAGCGGAAGCCTGATTCCGAGGTCGAAGTTGCCACGAATCCCCTTGTCCTATAAAACAGGACACGTGATCACGACGTGGATAGTGCAGGTGGATGGAGCGATCCTCCCGCCGACCGGATCGCCGAACTTCTCTCTTGTGCAAACCCGGGTCGGGATTGGACCACAAATTGAAGACTAGGTGTGGAGCGTATGAACGCGGCATTCCATGGAAGGATTGGACACCGACTACTTTTTATGACACAAGAATGCTCCATGCAATTGAGGACAGCTGATGAGGACAACTGGAGTCCGAATTTCGCTGCGATGGTGTAAACAATGGTGAGGAAGACGATCAACGGCCCAGTGAGACCCAGATCGAAATGGAGTCAATCAGTCCTCCTCTCGTGAGTCTGATCGTGGGGGTTCCCCTTCGGCAGAGGCCCTGTCACCACGAACTTGAGCGATCGCCCCGTGTTGACGATAGACATCGCTTTGCCGGTTGGGGATCGGGTTTCTCAGCCATCGGCTTCTAGGGGTCTGAGGGCAAGTGTAAAACAGTAGAGCCGAAGCTAGTCGAGCTGGCCAGAAGATCTCCCAATTCAGGAGTAACTGAACCAGTGTCAGTGGGACCTGGCGAGTATCGGATTCAGTGATGAGGTCCACACCGTGTTTCCTCAAGCCATCTCTGTTGAACTTCCCGTCTGGGGCTCTGTGACCCTCTGCTCTGAATGGCACAAATCTCTAGCATTTAGGGATGCACGAGTTGATTCCGCTACAAATACCGGCGAGCAGAGTAAAGATCCAACGAGAACGCTTCTTGTGATTTGTTTTGCCTCAAATATGTCCAACGACCTAGACGCCCGTATCTTCTTCAGATTTCGACTGATGCTAACTGCCAGACTACGCTTTCCCCACAATAGTTCATTGTGAACCGACACGAATGGGGCAGTTAGTAGTCACCCTGGTAGCGGTAGTGCAACAAAATGCCTTCGGCTCGAAGCTGAGCGCGATCCATCCTTCCCACGCTGTACTTGTGAATCACCGCTCTGGCGATGTCAACGGCGAGGATGTCACTCACGCCTCGCTTCAGGTACTCGTCGGCAATGGCCATCAATTCCAGCGCACGCGATTCCAGCGCACGACGTTCAAGGAACCGTCGGAATCCCTTCGGGAACTCGGAAGAGGAGGCATCGAGGGCTCGGTAGAGAAGAAAACTGTGGTCGAGGTACGCCCGTGCGGCTATTTCATAGGCTTGCAGTGCATCGATTGTTTGGACGCGCCGGTATGCCTTGGCGGCGGCGGCTCGGGCCAGTTGCTCTTCGCTCCGCTTCCATTCGGCGGCGCCTTCCGGTGACTGAACGTACGTTGCGAGGTGCCCCGAGCTTAGGTCACCCAGCATACACGCTGTCATGGCCCAGAAAGAGCCAAGCAGGAACATGGAGATCGCATGCCGGCATCGACGCATCCACAACACTCCGCGTGAGTGGAGCCATGACTAGCTATCTCGGAACCGTCAAGCTTTGATCTAGCTGACAGTGCAACGTGAAGGTGAAAGTCGTCTGGTTCACGAACCCCGCACAATCCAGCTGGATGCGTTTCCTGACGATGAGCGCTTCTGTTTGGCTTCTTCGTCACAACCAAGGGCCTATGCGGGAAGTTCTGAGTAGGGCCCCAGATCACCTACCGCTTTGTTTTCATCCCCTTCCGCTCTGCTGCGTCAGAACCTGACTCTTTCGGAAGCCCCTGCTACGACGACCGAACCTCCGAGCAACGCGAAGATGAGAATGGACCACCAGAGGCATTCCAGTGCGCAATCTGGTCCTCGGATCCAGTGACGGAAGGCAGTGCCCACAGAGAGATTCACATACTGGATTCTGTGTGGCATGACGATCATTCCGGTCCACTCACTCAATTGCACAATGGGCTGCGTTGCACAGCCGGCAACGTGCTCCCGCTCACTGAATATTGGATCACGGCTCTCCGCTGGACCTGTTGACAAATTGTGATCAAGTTCCAAGACTCGTCGGCGCCCTCCCCCCTGCACCTGGAGACGGCCTTGGCGTCGTGAAGGTCATGGGGACGATCTGCACGGTACATTCAGCTTACGGGCAGTGATGCGCCTCGACTATCCGGCGACGTGGGATTTATTTGTCGAAATTCGACAGCACCATCTTGTCATAGGAACAATAACAATGAGAGAGTAGCAGAGAGAGAAAACAAACAGAAGAAACGATGGGGCATCTGCGGGAGAGGCCTTATCGCCATGGTCAGCGAGACCATTCGGATATTCAGGCGAATCTCCTGGCAATGCGTTGATCAAGCAACTCCTTCAACACCACCATTCGGCGCACCGCGGACGATCACCGTCGACAACGGCAGCGAATGTACCAGTCGCGTCATGGATGCCGGAGCCTATCGCCATAAGATTCAGTTGGATTGTATTCGGTCAGATAAGCTTGCTGAGAATGGCTTCATCGAGAGTTTCAATGGACGGCTCCGGGATGAGTGTCTGAATGTCGAGGTGTTCTTTACCCTCGCGGATGTGCGCGAGAAGCTCACCCGCTGGCAGCGGGACTACAATCTGGTTCGACCCCATAGTGCACTGGAGGATCATGCGCCGGCATCTTTTGTCGCCGAGTGGATTGCGGCGATCACACCGACTGGCCAGGACGCCAAGGACTTACTGGTGGCACTCACGTGAGCTATGCGAGGTTCGCATCGCCGCAGAGGCGGCTTCAACCGATCACGCGCAGGCCACATCCTCAAATTCCTCTCGGTCTACTTTCGCGGGGAGGGGCAGGGGCTAGCTTATCTAAACCCATCCCCATTATCCTATTCGAAGCTGTGGCCCCGTCCCTCGGACGAGAATCTTAGCTGTTGTTGATCATACGGGTCTTTACTTCGCTCATGACGAGCCATCTACGACCCATCAGGATCCGATCGTCTGGAAGAAGCTTCGAAAGCCTCTTTGGTCGTTCCCTCCACGAAGGAACCATTCAGATCCAGTTGCTCCAGGCCACGGCTAGCCTGATGCACATAGGAGGCAAATTCCGGTTCCGCTTTTGTGCGGATGATGGAGTTGAATATTGCTGCAGCGAGCCGACGTTGTCCTAACGATTGTGCGGCTTGACCGGCATACAAGGTACAGGCCACAAGCATGGTTTTGGGGTCAACAGCCAGACGGGAAGGAGGCTCTGAGACAAGGTTTTGCATGACAACCGGCAGAAAGGTAGATCCTTGAGTGTTCTGAGTGATGGCCTGTGCCGCTCGGCCTAATCGTTCAGCGTCTGCAAGCATTTCTTCAGGATCCGAACCTAAACGACAATGCGAATACATCCTCCATAAGTTCATAAACTGGGTATTGTCCAACGAGGAAGTCGCTCCGTTGAATGACAACATGACGTTACATCCGCTGAATTCCACAGTCATCGCGAGCAACAGAAGCCCGAGCACCTTGATGTGCCAATTCTCCATTTGAGAGACCCACGCTGAAATGCCAGATCAGTGGACGTCGAAAGGGGCAGGCATCAGCCTTATTTCAGCGGAAGGCTAACCCGGCCCATCGGACATTCATGATCACCGGTTTTGCCTATTTTCCTTGAGGCCGAAGCCCGTTCTGAGTGCCGAATCCCAATGCTGAAACGAGATAGCCAACTCGTCCAGGATGCCGGAGGCTCACTTTGCCTTCTCGACTGAGACGATCTACGGCACAAAAGATCTGGCAGAAGGTAAAATCGCCCAGCGTGCGCAGCAGTTCATCGAGCGTGCAAGCTCCACGCTGGCTCACCAGGTGAAGAATCGCCACCTCTACATCCCCTCCCATAGGCGCTCGTCTCGTTTACCGCCAAATTCTGTGTTTGTAGTTGATTCGTGGATCTCATGGTCTCATTCATCTTGTGATCACAAAACACCCTAGCCCACTCGGTGGTAACAACCTATGTGTTCCAAATAGCGCTGGTGAGTGACAAAGCTATTGTCTGCCCGCATCACGAGCTGCCATTGTGTGTTCTGTGTCGGTATTCGATTCCAATCGCAAAGGACCACGACCGGATTTGAGGCGAATGCTCCAAACCGTACAACCGAGATCTGTAATGCTTGGGCGCATACATTAGAATCCTGGCTTGTTCCCACGGAACGACTTCGTTGATACATCCGGTGGATGCTTGCCAGAGCTTTCGCATTTCGCGCTACGAATTCAGGACAGTGATGACTTCGAACGATGCGCGGCAACAACGATCTGCCTGAGTCATAAGCATCTGTTTAGGAGTAGAGAACTCCGCTGCGGGTGATAGTTCTCAGCAGGCATCTGTTCACCTATCACTGAGCGGAACACCACTGCGATGCTAATCGGAAGGCAATCACTGTACCTGTCGAGATACTGTAGACAATGCTGGTGTGCTGGACGGGATTGAAAGAGCTGTAGAGACGCGAGGTTAAAATTGCTTTGATCGTGTTGCCGTAAGCCTATAGGCTTCTCTTTTATCAGGGAGAACAACTTCACCACGAGCGACTCGACAACGAGTGCAACGTGTCGAATCGCACACTTTGCATCCGACTGGGACCACTTGCTGAGGAATGTAAACTCAGATGCGATGATGATCGAACTTCATTCTTCACCTGCCAGGAAAGTCCTGCCACTTCTTGTACTTCATTTATTGTTAATATTGGAGTGCCCGGCCCCCCTTAACCGGATCCGACCTGTATGTTAGGAGGCAGGCCGCTGGAGGGTCGGTCAAGCATGCGAAGATCTTAGCAAGAAATACTCCTCCATCGCTTAAGCACCTTTTGCATGTCAAATGTTACCTCGTATTCATGGCACTCGTCCCCTGCTCCGTGACCGAGGTTCCATAGTTCTCGATACACCCAGACTGATTCCCCTGTGCTCAGCGTGCGCTGGTCCCTCGGCGTTCCCCACTTCTGCATGATCTCTTCTTGAGTCGCCTTTCCTGTAGCCTCGTTGAGATATTTGTCCTTCGGTGCACAGCCGATGAGGAGTACAGTGAACCACGCAAGAATGATAGGTGTTTGTATTCTGAGGATCACGGAATGCTGGTCCTCATTATAGATGGGCACGAACCTCTGTAAATAGATTTACTTCCAGCCGCGCCTCTGTCAACACATTTACTTCGCGATGAGATCCGTCGAAAGATAGAGCAGACCTCTTGGAATGCGATAGATTCCCCCGCCTTTACAGGCGGGGTGCTCTCAGAATTCAAGCTGCGCTTGTCCCGCGTCTTCCTTCCCTTGCCGGGCCACATACCGTCGCATGATCTCTTCAGTAATCCCACCCGTGGACAC
>JAWOMO010000046.1:0-31819 GCA_033852435.1 Nitrospira sp. | reverse complement strand
AATTTGATGGCCACCGTCGGGGGCGCCGCGATCGATTGATGCACCGTGCAGCCATGCGCGACTTTCAGCAATTTCTCTTTTTGCTCCGGCGTCATGCGATGCGGGAGATGAATCACCAGATTGATCTGGCCGACACGATGCGGGCCCTCGGCCATGGCCCATTCTGCTTCTACCGTCAATCCATCGCGAGGAATGTCGTGCCGCGCGCAGAATCGGCCGACAAAATACCCCACACAACCAGCCAAGGAGCCAACGAATAACTCGACCGGACTCATCCCGGCATCCTGCCCGCCCTCTTCAAACGGTTGATCGGTGACGACCCGGTGCTTGCCGCTCGTGATGTCATAACGCGTGCCGCCATGAAACGCCACCTGGAGTTTCATCGCCCACCTCCTGGCTCAGGCAGTCGAAACGCCAACCAGATACAGAGTGCGCCGAGCGGCGCCGCAATGATGATCCCCGGCAGGCCCAGCGCTCCCGGAACCGTCAGCGGCCCGTACCGACCGATTCGCAGCAAGGACTCTTCCAATTCGGGAAACATAAAGGCAAACATGAGCGCTCCAAGCAGTCCGCCAAGAATCGTCGTCCATGCATCGGGTTTTCCCTCTGCAGCAGCTGCTAATGCCGTCCCCGGACAATACCCCGCCACCGCAAAACCAACGCCGAAGATTGCTCCGGCGATGACAACACCGGGGAGGAACAGGTCTTTGACTTTCATATTCGCTACCCCGAAGGCGTCGAGCAGATGCACGCCGATGAGGCCAACCCCGATCGCCATCACGATCAGTTTGATCATAGTCAAATCTTTCAATCTGAGCGCATTGGTCATCTTCTGATGACTGGACGCGCCGGCTAATTGCAGCACCGCACCGAACAGGGCACCCAAGACCAGTCCCAGGGCCAGCGTCATCCTCACTCCCTCTCACGATACAGCCAGCGGGCCGTGACGATTCCGCTTGCGAAGACCGCTGCTGAAAACAGAAACGAACTGACGGCCAGTTGGGAAATCCCGCTGATCATGTGACCGGAAGTGCACCCGCCTCCGAAGCGCGCCCCGAACAGGAGCAGAAACCCTCCGATGAATGACCACACCAGCCTGGTTCCCGGCGTCGGCCCGAACCGCCGTTCCCATTCCACAGGAACCATTCGTCTCGTGAACCGGCCGGTTACCCATGCAGAGGCAAAGGCCCCGATCGGAATGCCGACCACGAACAAGAATTCATAGGTGGCCAACGTCCACCCCCGGGCCGTATCCGCCAAGTACGGGCTTCGCGCGGCGACGGTCGGCAAGAGAGAGTGCAGTACAATTCCATCAAGAACGACGTATTGTGTTGATACGCCGATCGGATGGACCAGCCCTACTGCCACGATCAACACAAACCCGATTCCCAGGCCGCCGGCCCACCAGGGAATCACTGGGATGGCATGGTGTGGAGCGGTCGCTTCTGCCTTCACAGTTCTGGCCTCAGCGTCGCGGGTCAGTACGGCACATCCGCTGGTTTCCCACCCTTGGGCCAATCAAACTTCTTGGCGGGAAAATCGGGATGGGATTGACTATTGATATAGGCCGCCACGTTGAACGCCTCGTCGTCGGACACAGACCAACCCCACCCACGCGGCATATTGCCTTTGATAAACGAGGCCGCGATACTCACTCTCGCCATACCGGCTGCAATGTTGTAAGAGTTCGGCCCCCAGACCGGAGGGGCCGCCATCGTTCCTTGCCCGTCAGTCCCGTGACAGAATGAGCATTTCTTCATGAACACGTTCTTGCCCTCGCTAGGATCCGGCTGCCGGCTCGGATTAATTCTCGGTATCCCGCGCCAGGCCACCTTGCTCCCACGCGGCACGTCCTTCGAGAGCCACTCGATATACGACACCACAGCCCGCAGCTTCGAACTGTCAGGCGGAAGCGCTTTTCCGTTCATACTGCGCTCGAAACATTCATTGATCCGATCCGCCAGCGTCATGGTCCGATCGGCGCGAGCCCGGTACTCCGGATAAACGGCAGCCAGTCCGACAAATGATGCGGCGTTCGGGTTCAGGCCCGCATCAAGATGGCAGTTGGTGCAATTGAGCTTGTTACCGACATACTTCTTTGCATACTGCTGTGTATGCACCACAATTTCATACCCTAATCGAATCTGTTCCCCAGCCAGACCGGCAGGAATAGTCTCAGGAGACGGAGGAGTAAACACCGCATCAATCGCCGTCTCTCCCGCTTGGTTTCCAGCCGGTGATTCGTCCTGCGAGGATGCTCCTGGTTGCGCCTGAAACCACCAGAGCCCACCCGTCAGGAGGCACAAGCCCATTGCCCGTTTCATATCCATCCCTTACTCCCTCGACTGCCTGAGCAAAACAGTCAACTCCGTGACGTTAGTGTTTCCCGGGCGGTGCTGTTGGACAGGTGTTCACACCAAAGAGCGTCCACACTGGACAGTACCCGATCGCCCCCGTCACCAGCGCAACCGTTCCAAACAGAAACGCGGCTGCAGTCGCTTCAACCGACAGTCCCGCAAACGCCCCAACACCCAAAAGGCCGATACCTGCGACGATCCGAATCGGTCGTTCAATCCCGCCTACATTGCATGTCATCGTTCCACCTCCCTGTTGGTTGCCTCAATCGATATGAGGCATTCGCCCATGGAAAGACTCCTGGAGTAAACCGGAACTTTCCATGGCTATTCGCTAGGGCTTTGGAAGGGAGCCAGCCCCCCCACCCAAGGTGCGGACGTACGCAATCACATCGTGAATCTCTTCATCGGACAGCGCATACTTCCACGAACCCATGGCAGTGTTTTTTCGTCCATCATGAATCGACTTGAAGAGGCCTGCATCCAACTTCCCTTGTACAGCGGCGCTCGTGAGGTCTGCGGGAGGAGGATTGAGCTTCACCGATGCAGCACCTCTTCCATCCAGGCCATGGCACACCATGCAGACGTCCATGTAGACGTTCTTCCCTCTCGAGAGATCGCCGGCCTGCGACGGCAAAGACCAGGCCCATCCTAATCCGACGAGCAGAATGGTTCCTGCGATTGAGAGAGCATCTCGAGACATGGTGTCACCCCTTTCCTCTACCTTTACCTGACTAAGTGCCAGCCTTATGCCGTGCAGTTATCACACGAAAACAAGCGAAAACCGCGTGATTTAACAATTGGTTAGAAATGAGAAAGGAAACGCAGTCTTGGAATGTGGAGAGAAACGCGCCAACAAGAATTAACTCACTGGCGCAAGATGCTACAGGTGGGCAGCCAAGCAGTTCTCTGGTGCTATAAAGCAGAAGCGAGAAAAGAGCGAGAAAGCGATTGTCCAGCCTTACATGGTCACGATTCCATGGAGGGAGCAATCTCCTGAATCGTGAGGACAACGCGCGATCGCTGGATATCCAGTTGATCAGGTATCCCGAATCCCTGCACCAACACCTGCTGCTCTTGTTCCACGACCAGCCGCTTCACCTCAAGTCGCACTTGATCGCGATGCGTAGTTCGAGTTTCGAGCGATTTCAGAATCTTGTCGAAGAGATCAGCGACTGAAACCGGAAATGCGCCATCAGTCAAATGACCGTTCTCCTTCCGATTCAGTCGCATGAAGAAATGATGCGCAGCCTTATTCGCGTACAACACCTTGCAGGCTGAAGAGAGCACCATGATTCCCGAGTCAGCCTGCCGTCTCGTCGCAACCTGGACGGGTTGTGCGGGATCAACTTCGTTCTCTGGCACAGTCATCACCTCCCCATGCCGCAATAGATGCGCATTGCGTGTCCTAACTTGAACCAGATTGGGGAGCACAAACGCAAGGTCTTGTGTCATACCGTTTTGCTGTTCTGTACGGTCACCCGAGGTCATTTCAATCGACCTTTACCACAGTCATCATAATTTGGCGGCGGTGGCGTTCAGGCATGACAATCGATCATCCAGATGATGACCCGTTTTGCAGAATGGATACGCTCGACTGGCTCCACCTTGCTCGGAAGGCGGTCGCGCCTGGGTCATCATTCATGCAATCACGGCAGCAAGTATAGGCAAAGACAATGTCCTCTCGCCTCAGCTTGCGCAAACCCATATAGATCTGCAAATCCTGCCAAAGTCCTTGAACAGCCTCGCTCCTTGTGTCGTCTCGGACTTTGTCACAGAAGCAACAGACCGACAGCATCGATATCATCTTACCTAACCCGTGCATGCTCTTGCACGGTCCTCCTTGTGTCAGGGGCCCACCAAAGAACCAATCCTGTTGTCTTTCGTCATGCCACGACGCACTCATCACTTGGCGGCAAGAATTGTTTGCTCTGCGCGAATCCAGTCATCCATATCATGACCGTCCACGCGACCACGCTGTTCGTAGAACTGGTAGGCCAGCAAAGCGATACGGGCATAAACGCCGTCGGATGAGTCCGTCCCGGACGGGCGGGAGGCTCCGACTCTTGCTGTCTTCGCACCGTGCCCTAAAGGGGCCTCACGGAACTTCTGCGGTCTGGTACTGAGTTTCATAGCCGGTTTCTCCTTATGTTATATCTCGGCCAGCACACTGTTATCGGAACTGACCTGTGAGATCGGCGCAAAGGGCCGATTCAGGCAGGTCAGCGGGAAAGCCGGTTGACGGCCAATCTGGCGAAGGGTGTGGACGATCCGTTCTGGCTTACCCCAACTACTCCAGAGCACTCCACTCATCTCAATGACTGCAGCTTGGTCAGGCACACGTTGAAGCAACTCGGACGAGAAGTGATGAGCCGGCATGTCCCGATAAATCTCATCGAGGGTCCGCACCTCCTGGGGAGTTCCGATAGAATGACTAAGTCGTTCGAAATGCGGCATGATGGCTGGAAAACACTTCCATCCCAGCTCCCACAATAATGCGGCCTTGGCTACCACTACAGACGAGTTCCACAAAGCTCCTCTGGTCAACGCCGCGTCAGCCTGAGCTGCGCTCGGTTGCGGCAAGAACGAGTCGACAGCCCGGATCTGATACTTGGGCGATCCATCGAGCTTTTCACCCGGTATAATCCATCCATATTCCAATTCGAGACCATCCGGGGAACCACCGAGGAAGACCAGGCGGTCTGGGAGCCATTCGGCAGTCCAGGCGGCACGCTGGACCAATTCGAGAAATCGTTCCTCAGGATACACAAAATGGTCTGATGGATAGATCACGACGATCGCCTGAGGATCGCGGGCTCTAATGTACGTCAGAGATAAAAAGATTCCCGCGGCTGTGTCCCGGTTCTTCGGATGAAAGAGCACAGTCCCGACCGCCCGTCCTTCAAGCTGAGACCATGCTTCTGGTCTGTGTTCACGCGGAATCACTGTGACAATATGCTCCGGACGGCTGAGTCTGGCCGCTCGATCTAACGTATGCTGGAACGGCGACCGCGTGCCGACGAAGGTGCAATACTGCTTTGGTCTCGAGTGACCTAACCATCGTAGGATGAACGGCGGAACGCATTCCGCCTCACTTCCGGCCATGACAATGGACCACCGCCGGCTCAAGTCCGTCACGCGCCCAGCCATTCGATCGCCTCCCTCTTGATCCATCACGAATAGCCTCCTCTAGTGTTCGCCTCACCTCGATGACCTCGTCAGAGCCTGCTGATTACCTGTGGCGCCCAGACGCGACAAGCGACCACTCCATAGATCACCCGTTGCCAAGCCCGGACGAGACTGGCTGTCTGGATTCTGCTCGAAGGGAAATCGCTCGCGGGTCATCCTTCAGGCAATCATGACAGTACGTGTGGGAGAAGTTGATGTCTTCAGGCCTCACCTTGTGCGCCACCATGTAAATTCTGAACTCCTGCCACAGCCCTCGGCCGGCCTCGGTCCCGGTGTCATCTCGAACCTTTTGGCAGAAGCAGCAAACGGGCAGTATCTGTTTCATGTGTCCCTCCATCCGACAGTTCATCAATTGAATCTCCCCATGACCGGCCTGCGTCTCATCGAAGGACGATGCGTGCTGACTGCAAGGATCGACACCCTGCGACTGACGCCCCGCCCACATGGGAGAACCTTCCCCTGTGGGTTGTTCATTCGATTTTGTACGATCACGGGATCCACGATGTCTCCGCAGACCAGGCAGCGAAAGGCGCGAAACCGGTCCGCCTTCATCCCACATTGCCAGTCCTGAAACTCCTCGGCGTGCATGAGCCCTTCACAGCGGGCACAGTTCATGATGCAGTTCCTCTGACAGTCGCGTGGGCACGATCGACGCGGTCGGCTGAACGGTGACCACTTGTTGTACTGGTGACGGGAGCACTCGGCCGATGAGCCTTCGCCAGCGCAATCTGGTACCCGAACCGGGAAGGATGCTGCAGTGTGACCTTGGCATTCCGGCTGAGCCGGTCAACGGCGCTGAATACCTGGTTCCACGTATAGGCAGGTAAATGGGTGACGATCTCCTCGAAGGAACAGGGCCCCCGACGTTCTAAATCCTGCAGAATGTCCTTTTCGACCTCACCTGCGATTGCCATGGCCACCTCCCCAGCGCACTGCGCTGATGGTTCGTGCAGATGCAAGATTTCCGCGCATGAACGATGTCTTCACAGCTGCCTCAGGTCTCATGGATGGCATTTCTACCTGACGAGGCGAAGCTCCGCTATCGGTCATGGTCCGATTTTGTCATCGAACTCTCAAATGGTCTTATTGTCGTGGTTTGCACTACAAGACAAAGAGCGGACAAGCGAATGAGGGGGGAACGTCAGGAAACGAGCCCACGTTGAAGGGCGTAGCGCGTCAATTCAGCATTATTCTTCATGTTCATTTTTTCGAGAATACGCGTCCGGTACGTGCTGATGGTCGTGACGCTGAGATTCACCGCGCCGGCAATCTCGGAAACGGTTTTCCCTGAGGCGATCAAACACAGGACTTCGTACTCACGATCAGACAGGTGCTCATGCGGCGCGCCGGCCTCTCCGACTTTCATCCTGAGAGCCAACTTTTCTCCCAGAGACGGACTCACGTACTGTCCGCCTTCCAGCACCTTCTTCACGGCCCGGACTAATTCCTCAGGCGCGCTGGCTTTTGTCAGATAACCGTCGGCGCCTGCCTTGAACATACGGATCGCATATTGGTCTTCCGGGTGCATGCTCATCACGAGAACGGGAAGCTTCGGGTGTTCGGCTTTTAACTGTTTGAGCGCGTCCGGTCCGCTTCTCCCTGGCATACTGATGTCCATCACCACGATATCCCATTTCTTTTGTCTGGCTAATTCGAGCATCTCGTGCGCATTGCCACCCTCGCCGAACTTCACGGTGCCAAACCCCTCAACCAGGATATCCTTCACCCCTCGACGAAAGAAAGGGTGATCATCCACGACAAGGATTCTTAACATGGGAGAACTCCCAAGCCCTTACGCCGCTGACGCCCGGACGGGTAGCCGCATCGTAATGGTCGTACCCTTCTCCGGACTTACCGTGATTGTGACTTCCCCGCCTAACAGAGCCGCTCGCTCTCTCATCCCAAGCAGGCCGAATGACCGCGGATCGCTGATTCTCTGATCAGGAATGCCTTTCCCGTTATCACTCACTGACAGGAGGAGAAAGCCGCCTTGCTCTTGTAAGGAGACGCGCACGGCGGTCGCGTGCGCGTGACGCGCCACGTTGGTAAGCGCTTCCTGGCAAATGCGGAACACCGCGGTCGCTCGCTCCGGCTCAACCTCGATGTCCTCTGCGGTGGCGGTACAGGTACAGGGGATGCCGGTCAGGCGCTGAAACTCTTGACTCTGCCATTCAATCGCCGCCACCAACCCAAGATCATCCAACACCCCGGGCCTCAGCTCGCTGACAATCCGTTGCACATCGGTAATGGTACCCTCGACTTGTTCGATCATGGTCCGAATCTTCTCACTGAGTTTGCGGCGAAGCCTTACACCTTCTACCTCACTTACAATCGTGTTCGCTTGAGAGAGGTCGATCTTGAGACACGTGAGCCCGACCCCCAGTTCATCGTGTAACTCGCGGGCAATGCGAGCGCGTTCTTCCTCTCGGACCACTTCCAGACGGCCCGACAAGGTACGCAAGCGGTCCAATGACTGCTGCAGTTGCTCTTCCGCTTCCTTACGCTGGCTGATGTTTTCCACCGTGCCTTCATATCCGACAATCGCTCCGTTTCGATCGCGTACGACGCGCACGTTCTCTGAAACCCATATCACACCACCGTCCTTACGACGGGCTTGCGATTCGAACCCGATTACCATCTCCTCCTCATGCATCCGACAAAGAAACTCCTCTCGCCGCCTGGGTTCGACATAGACTTGTTTCGCGATGTCGGTGACGGCGGATATCATTTCCTCAGGCGACTCGTATCCATACAGACGTGCGAGCGCGGGATTCACAACCAGATATCTCCCGTCGATTGTGGTGCGGAAGATCCCTTCCACCGCATTTTCAAAGATGCTCCGATACCGTTCCTCGGCTTGTCTGATCGCTTCTTCTGCCTGTTTGTGCTGCGAGATATCCGTAAAGGACACCACTGCGCCTTTGATTACGCCCTCCTCGACGATCGCAGAGGAGGAATAGTCAACTGGGAAGCAGGACAAGTCCTTGCGCCAGAACACTTCCCCATCAAGATGACTGGCCTGGCCACTTCGAAACGCCTGGAAAATTTGACACTCGTTCATAGGGTACGGTGTGCCATCAGCACGATGATGATGAATCAAATCATGCATATTTTTTCCGACGACTTCCTCGGGTTGATAGCCCAGCATCTTTGCTGCCGCGGTATTGATGAAGGTGCATCGGCCATTCAGATCAAGTCCGTAGATGCCATCGCTCGTTGACTCCAACAGCAACAACCTGTCGTTCAACAACTTCCGACGCTCCTCGTCTGCCCGCTTCCGCTCGGTGATGTCGGCGGTAATACCGCAAATGGCGTAAATTTTCCCGTTTCCATTGTGCAGCGGAAACTTAAACACAATGCTCGTATGAGGACCATCATCCTGCAGCGCGACCTCTTCGAACTGCAGCGGAATCCCCGCTCGAAGAACCATGAGATCATTGGCGCGAAAAGCGGCCGCGTGCTCTGATGGGAAGACTTCCTCGTCAGTTTTGCCCGCGATTGCCTCACGGCTGATATGGAAGGTGCGCTCGAATTGGCGATTGACATCCAGGTAGCGGCCCTGCGTGTCTTTCAGAAACACGAGGTTCGGGCTGTTATCGAGAATGGCCCGGAGTCGCGCTTCGCTTTCTCGGAGTGCTCGCTCGGTCCGTTGACGTTCACTGATATCTCTGAACATCACCACCGCGCCGACCATCTCGCCTCGCTCTATGATCGGAGTGCTGCTGTACTCAACCGGGAAACTTGTGCCATCCTTTCTCCAGAACACATCATCGGTCAGGTACTGAACCGTTCCATCACGAATCGTCCGGTGGATCGGGCATTCTTCTACGGAGTACGCTCCCCCATCCTGTTTCGTATGGTGCACGATGTCGTGCATGTAACGGCCGACCAGTTCCTCGCTTGAAGACCCGAGCATTCGCGCAGCGGCGGGGTTCACGAATATCGCATGTCCCTGCATATCGATCCCGTAAATCCCATCATGGGCTGAGGTCAATAGAAGGACGTAGCGATGCCGGAGCCTCTCGAGGGCCTCCTCCACCCGTTTTCGTTCAGTAATATCACGCGCAATTCCCAATACGCCGCAAGGCCGTCCGCTCTGGATGTGCGGCACCCCGACGAATTCTCCCACGACATAGCCGCGATCCTGTGAGCGGATGCGCAGGACACAGGTGAGCGCCTCTCCTGTCTCCACAATGTGTCGAAAGATATCTATCGCGAGAGGCAGATCCTCAGGGTGAATGAGTCCCCCAAAGGGTCGGCCGATCCAGGCATCACTGGTCCATTGTGTAATTCTTTCAAACGCCGGGTTCAGGGAGGTGATGACTCCCTCTTTGGAGAGCGTGAAGATGACGTCCCGTGCCCCTTCGACCAGAGTGCGGTATCGTTCTTCGGAGTCACGGAGGGCTGCTTCCGTCCGATTTCGTTCAGCCGCGTACCGCAGGGAGCGCATCAACAGATGGCCGGTCACCTGCCCTTTGACGAGATAGTCCTGCGCACCGGCCTGGATCAACTGCATCCCCAGCGCATCATCCTCGATGCTGGTGAGGACGACGATCGGGATACCCTTCGCCGCAGAACGCATGCGAACCAGCGTATCCATCCCATGGCTATCGGGAAGTGAGAGATCCAACAGGATCGCATCAAAGCCGGCTTCCGCCACAAGCGTAAGCCCCTTCTCGAGCCGGTCCGCGTGCACGATCTGAAACCCGCCGGCGGTGCTGCAATCTTTCAGAAGGTATTCCTGCAGCAGGCGAATGTCACCGGGATTGTCCTCGACAAGCAGAATTCGCATGGAGATCCCTTACACTGATCTGTGCTTCCCGTTCTTCGGCAACACGACAATCCCGAGCCAGAAGTCCTCAATCGACTTCACCACCGTGATAAACTGGTCCAAATCAACGGGCTTGGTGATGTAACAGTTGGCATGGAGATGATAGCTTTTCAGCACATCCTGTTCGTCTTTCGACGTCGTGAGAACGACCACCGGGATACGCCTCAGGCTCTCATCGGCCTTGATCTCGGCCAGCACTTCACGGCCATCTTTTATCGGAAGGTTCAGGTCAAGCAGGATCAGGTGCGGACGAGCCGCATTGGCATGAGAGCCCTGCCGGCGTAGGAAGGCCATCGCTTCGAGGCCGTTCTTCATCACGGTCAGTTTATTGATCACCTTAGTCTCTTTGAGCGCTTCCATGGTCAAGCGCACATCGCCGGGATTGTCTTCAATTAAGAGAATCTCGATCGGTTTCACAAATTCACTCACGGTCATGTTGCTGTGCCTCCTCTGTATTTATGAGAACGGTTATGCGATTGAGAAACGGGAACCTCAAATCGATTGCGCCCCGGTCAACTCATGCTGTCTCTCCTCTGTTCGATTGGGATAGTAAAAAAGAAGGTTGCTCCTCGGCCCGGTTGTGATTCCACCCAGATATTTCCGCCATGGCGTTCCACAATCTTCTTGCACAGCGCCAGGCCGATTCCGGTACCGGGATATTCTTCTCTGTCATGCAGGCGCTGAAAGATGACAAAGATACGGTCTGCGAACTGAGGGTCCACCCCGATGCCGTTATCACGGACCGAGAATAACCATTCATGGTTCCGGCGTTCAGCCGAAACGTGAACCCTGGGAAGCTCTGCTCCATGGAACTTGATGCCGTTGCTGACCAGGTTCTGAAAGAGCTGCGCCAATTGTCCACTGTCGGCCATCACCTTGGGAAGAGCATCGTGGGTTACGACGGCGCGGCTCTCCTCGATGGCCAGCCGTAACGTCCTCAGCACATCCTCCAGCAGCTGATTGCAGTCGACCAACTCAAAGGCTTTCCCTTGGCTGGTCACCCGCGAGTAGGCCAAGAGGTCATTGATCAGCCGCTGCATACGGGTGGCGCCGTCTACCGCATAGCCGATGAATTCGTCCGCATCGGAATCGAGTTTGCCTTTATAGCGCCTTGCAAGCAGCTGCGTATAACTCGCCACCATGCGTAGCGGCTCTTGCAAGTCATGGGACGCGACATAGGCGAATTGCTGCAGATCGGCATTCGATCGGATCAACTCCTTATTCAACTGCCGCAGTTGATTCTCGGCTCGTTGAACCTGCTGCAATAGCAACGTCTGGTCAATGGCCTTGCCTGCATGAGAGGCCAGAGCGATGATCATTTCCTCGTCAAGTTGAGTAAACTCGTCGGCGCCCTGCTTCTCCGTCAGGTAAATCCGTCCAAAGACTCGCTCATGGGTCCTTATGGAGACGCCCAGGAAGGAACGCATCGCCGGATGATGCGATGGAAATCCGACGGAAGCCGGGTGTTCCATGAGGTTCTTGAGCCGAAGCGCGTTTTCTTGATGGGATAACAGGCCTAAAATGCCTTGCCCCGTCGGCAGAGATCCGATTGCGCTTTTGGTTGCCTCATCCATCCCCGAAGTGATAAATCGAGCAAGCTTCCCCTGCGCCTCATCAGCAATTCCCAGCGCGGCATAGCGAGCTCCTGTCACTTCCCTCGCCCCCTGAAGGATCTGCTCGAGAAGGCGGTCCAGCTCTGGGCTGGCCGTCACCTCCCGAACCGCCCCGACAAGGGAGTGGAGGGCCCTCGCCCGCTCCTCGCTGAGTTGCATGGACTCCGCCAGTTCCCCCTGTGCGACAAGCAGGTCACGTTGTTCTTGAGCCACTTTGCGCGCCGCCCATATCCCGAACCCCGTCAATGGAGCCACCAACAAGAGCCCGACTCCTCCGACTGTCCAGATTAATCGGTTGATCGGGGCATAGGCCCGATCCCGTTCCAACCGTACCAGGAGCGTCCAGTCGAAGCCGGGAAACTTGTTATAGCCTCGCGTTCTGGCGTATCCAGTTACCACAGGAACCTGCCGGCGCTGATGTAGTTCTTCCACAAAACCGGACTGGCTGCGGTCCATTGCTGCCCTGACCACGGAAGGCAGCGGCTCCTTCAGAGTACCGCCGGTCATGCCATTCTCTTGTTCCTTCTCACTGATGATGACCCCTCGACCATCCAGCAGCAGCCAGTCGAACGTTTCTTCCCTGTATCGCAGCGCTCCCTCCTGCTGAAGAATGGCCCGTAGGTTCTCAAGCGGTACCTGGGTCGCCACCGCTCCTTGAAATTCACCGTGTGGCCCGAGGATCGGGGCTGAGAACCCAACAGCCATGACTCCACCCGACTCCCGTGACGGTCGCGCCTCCGCGAGATGGACCTTTCCAGTCTGTCGCACGATTTCAAACCAGTCTCGTTGATCGGCGGGCGCGCCTGACCCAGAACTCTCATCCCGTTCCACATTCTTGCCTCGCGCGACGGATGAATCGGTGGCCGCGACGAGTCGTCCGGAAGCGTCGGCAACCCCTATCCAGGAGTAATACCAGTAGAGCCTTGTGTATTCTTGTAATCTTCTCTCTTTCTCGTCCCGGCTTCCTTGGAGCAGTATTCGGTCGTTGGCAAACAACTGGATGTCACCAAATCGTTCAAAGAGCACGCGGTCAAGCGTGTCCGCGGCCTGTGCCGCCGCTCTCGCCAGATCAGCGCCTCGTTCACTGACCAGCACAGTTCGCAATACTCCCAGTGCATGGAGGCCAAGCCCAACAGCAATCGCAAAGCACAAGAGAAGCACTGCGGGGAGAATGCGACCGTATTTGGTTGGATTCATGGTCTGATACGTGCCGAGAGTCCAATCAAGCGTTCTCGGTCTCCTTACGCCTTCAATCCGCTTCCTGTTGAGGCAGAACGGAAAGGTCTATCGGCACCGGTGAATAAAATGACGTGGCGCATATCTGACCAGGGCGAAGGCAGGCTCGGGAAGAGACCTATTCCTCGAAGGACCAAGATCCGTGGAAATGGACCGCAGAGAAAGAGGGAGCCGATGCGCTTATTGATCCTGCGCAAAGTCCGCATGCCAGTACTTAGAAAAAGGGCTTTGATTACTACCGAGAGGCAATGTGGCTAGAGAATAGCAGTCTTCATGAACTGAGACAATAGACACCTCTTTAAGTTCCGCCACCAATCGCCCATGAAGTCGTTGGAGAGACTGTCACCTCTGTCTTTAAGGAGCGGCCGCCAATCCGGCCCGCTCAGCTACGGCAAGATACGCACGATTCACGCCTCATGGTTTGATGTAAACCCAGCCCTGCTCCTGCCGTTCCATCAGCCGGACCATCGCCGGCACTGTATCCCCAACCTCACCGATCAAATCATCTCGGGTTATCTTCATAACCTTCATCGTGTTGGAACAAGCAGTGTAATGAACTCCGTAGTCCGCTTTCAATTTGGCTAGTTCTTGTCCGAGAGTGGTCGCGTTTTTCGTGAACAAGGAGAGCCCAGCTCCGTGCACCACCAATTCGAGCTGGAGCCGCTCACGCCCCAATTCCTGATAAAGATGACGGATATTGTTCAATGTGCCCTTTTGCATCTTTTCGTCGCCAGAATTCAGATGCATCACGACACGATGAGGCCTGTCGACTCCTCTTTTGTCCGGGAACTCCTCAGCCTGCACTGACGGAATGACCATCACCATCGCAACCATACAAGCTGCCGTGACAATCCTCTTCCACATGTGACAATCCTCTCGCGAGGCTAGCTAGGATGATTCGCCGGTTAGCTGTCGAACCAACTGGGTCAAGGCCCAGAGTAGGAACACACCGTACACACACCCGAAGAACCAGGGAAAGCTGACGGCGCGATGGGCCCACCACTGCCGGTGCTGGCGAAACGCCCAATTGGGTACGAACACCGGCGGGTCGTTTCGTTGATCCTCGATCGGCTGTCGGGTTTCATGCAGCCGATAGAGGCCGGTGATAAGTTTCTGCTCATCCCATTCAGGAGCCTGTTCAATCCCCCTCAACTGCCACTCCCACAGTGCGTTCTGGCCTGAAAAACGACCGAGGACGATCGCCATTTGGAGACAGAGGAGAATTCCAAAGACGCACAGGAGGAGAATCAGCACGGTCAAGGACAAGGCCGGCGACTCCCTTGACACAGTCAGGCCGATGACCGCGACAAAAATGGAGTTGGCCGTCAGGTAGTCGGAGAGCATCGAGTGATAATCGCGAACGCCCGACGTCCACAGGGTCAGCAGGCGATCATAGGTCCCGCGAAGATGAGGCGATTCATGTATCGTCATCGTCTTGTCATCCATTGGTGTGGTGCTCTCGGATCATTCCTTCAACTCCTTAACCCAGTCGCCGACGTAATGAGAAATCGTCACGACGCACAAGGCGATCAGCACGTGCTCGCCGATAACCTTCCAGGGCGCGATCTGCTGCGCCCGCGCGAGACGATAGCTGAGGAGCGCGAGCAGCAAGAGTCCCCACAGGACACTGATGACGATCGCGGTCTGAAGCGGAACCAGAAATACCGGCACGGCAAACGTCAGGGCAATACACAGCTTCGCGAGAAACGTGGCGGCGGTTGATTCCCAAATATGACGCGCCGGTCCGCTGTTCTTGGACTCTTCGGCCAGATGGATCCCCATCGCATCCGAAAGCGCATCGGCCACAGCGATCGTGAAAATCCCGCCGAGCACCACGACCCGCGAATGGGTTCCCGCATGCAGACCTACCATCAACCCCAACGTCGTAATCACGCCGGACGTCAGTCCAAAACTGAGCCCGGTTTTCCAGGACGATTTCATGCTTCCTCTCGCATGGCTTACCGCGGAAAGGTGAGAACATAGGCCAGGACGTCCCGGATGGCCTCTTCGGACATGGCTAATTTCCAGGCATCCATGGCACTGTTCGGCCGTCCCTCGTGAATGCTCTTCAGCAGCCGCGAATCCGGCTTCGTGAGCACCTCGCTCGACGTCAGATCTGCAACCGGCGGATCAAACTGCGTGGTCCCATCCCCTTTACCCTGCGGCCCATGACAGCCCATACAATATTTCTCATACAACTTCTTCCCTCGCGGGAGATTCCGTTCGGTCTGAGTGAGCCCTGCGATGGGAACCGCCAGCCAGCAGACGATCATCAGTCCGGAGACGACATGCAGGTATGTGCGAGTCATCTGTTCCCCTTTCCTGTCCAACCGTCACTCGAATCGCCTGCTCACCGACCGCGTTCGTGAGCTTGTCGAAGACAGCTCCGGACGCACCCACGTGCTTGGTTAAGCATCATGCTGTCGATCTTGATAGGGACCATTGCAGCTGACGCCTTCAGCTCTTCTCCATGATCGCTTTCAGCTCCGCCCCGCTGATAACTTCACGTTCCAGCAGCAGCTTCGCGCCGGCCTGAAGCGCCGCTTTCTTGTCACCAAGCAGCCGGCTCACCCGAGCATACTGATCATCGACGATCCGCCGCACTTCGCAATCAATCTCACGGGCGGTTTCTTCGGAATAGTCGCCTTTTTCAGACGCAACCTGAATCTGGACGAACTGCGGCTGGCGTTCACGTTCAAGCGTGATCGTCCCCAGCTTCTCGCTCATTCCATAAGCTTTCACCATGCTTTTTGCAATGTCGGTGGCCTTCACCAAATCGTTTTGCGCTCCGGTTGAAGCTTCACCGAAAATCAGTTCCTCCGCGATGCGCCCACCGAGCAACACGGCGACCTTGTTCTCCAATTCGGATTTCGTCATCAAGAAGCGGTCTTCGGTCGGGAGCTGAAGCGTGTACCCGAGTGCGGCAATGCCGCGCGGAATGATTGAAATCTTCTGCACCTGATCGGATCCCGGCAGGGACATCGCCACGAGGGCATGGCCGGTTTCATGGTAGGCCACACGCTCCTTCTCCATCTTGTTCAGGACACGATTTTTCTTTTCCAAACCCGCGATCACCCGCTCGACCGCCTCCTGCAATTCCGCGATCCCGACCTGATCTTTACCGCGACGAACCGCCAAGAGGGCCGCCTCGTTAATGACGTTGGCCAAGTCGGCACCCGAGAATCCCGGTGTCATCCCTGCAATCGTTTCAAGATCGGCGTCGGGGCCAAGCGCCACCTTGCCGCCGTGCACACGCAAGATGGCGAGGCGGCCGGTTTTATCCGGACGATCGACCAGCACGTGCCGATCGAACCTGCCCGCTCGCAGGAGTGCCGGGTCCAGAATTTCCGGTCTGTTGGTCGCCGCCATGAGAATCACGCCGATGCGGGGGTCGAACCCGTCCATCTCGACGAGCAACTGATTGAGCGTTTGCTCTCGTTCCTCGTGCGCCATGGGGCCCATGCCGCGCGCTTTCCCAAGCGCGTCCAGCTCATCGATAAAGATGATGCATGGCGCCCTGAGCTTGGCCTGCTCAAACAGATCGCGCACGCGTGCCGCGCCGACTCCCACGAACATTTCGACGAACTCCGAACCGCTGATGCTAAAGAACGGCACCCCAGCCTCGCCTGCCACGGCACGGGCCAGGAGCGTCTTGCCGGTTCCTGGCGGGCCGACCAGCAAGATCCCCTTCGGAATCTTTCCACCCAGCTTGGTGAACTTGTCCGGAGTCTTGAGGAACTCGATCACCTCGCGCAGTTCTTCTTTCGCTTCGTCCACCCCGGCGACATCGGCAAACGTGACCTTGATGTCCTTCTCCATGTAAATCTTGGCTTTGGATTGGCCCACCTGCATGAACCCGCCCTGAGCCTGGCCCAGTCGACGGAAGATGAAGAACCAGATACCGACGAAGACAAGAACCGGCAGGAGCCATGATAAGAGGTCGCGCCAGAACGTCGTCTCGATCACTCCTGTAAATTTCACGCCATGTTGTTCGAGGTCCCGGACAAGCTCCGGATCCTCCACACGAATTGAGGTGAACTGTTTCTGCTCTTTGGACTCTCCTTCCGGCTTCAGCTTCCCCGTCAGGATGTGGCTGCTCATCGACACCTCTGCGACTTTTCCGGCCGCCACCAACGTCTTGAACTCGCTATAGGGGAACTCTTCGATCTTCTGCACGGCATGAATAAAGTCATGAACCAGGATCACCGCCCAGATCGCCAGAATGACGTACCAGATGGAAAACGAGACCTTCTTATTCATGTCCCCCCCCTCAGAGACGAGTCCGTCACCCTGCGGTTCTGCCTCTCCTTCACTGAAATTGCCTCCGAAACCGCCACATGCCGAAGCCGAACAGCCCGCCCCCAAGCAATGCCATCGCAAGTACCGATTTCCATAGGATGCTCAAACCGACCCCTTTCAATAGAATACCTTGCGCGATCTCGACGAAATATCGAAGTGGGGACAGGATCATGAGGTTATTCGCCCAAGCTGGCATGGCCTCCATCGGTGCCACCAGGCCGGACAGCAACAACATTGGAGCGACCACGAGCAGCGTCAACATCCCCACCTGCGCTTGATTCCTCGTCAGCGCCGCAGCAGCCAAGCCCATGCCGGAAGTGGTAAAGACGAACAGGGCCGTGAGGCCGAAGAACAACACGACGCTTCCCCTGATCGGCACCCCGAACGCAGGCCGTATGACGCCAAACAACGCTACCGCCGTGGCACAGAGAATCACCACCGTCATCGCCAGCACCTTGGGCAACATGATCTGAAACGGCGTCAACGGTGAGACCAATAGCTGCTCGACCGTGCCCCGCTCTTTCTCCCGAACCATGGCGGCGGCAGGTAGCAGAATCGCAAAGATCGTGATCTGGCGGAGGAGGTGTGAAATCGACTCGAACCAGGTGTCATTCTGGTCTTGGTTGTACCAGACTCGATGTTCGCTCACGATAACCGGCAGGTTCTGTGAAGATTCCTCAGTGTCCCCGGCCCGCGACAGCGCAGCCTCCTGTCCGAATTGTGCGACGATGCGCGCAGCATAGCTCGCAGCGGAGAGACCTTGTGGGGAGTTTGTCGTGTCCACTAACAGTTGCAATGCCGTGGGCTCGCCTGTCATGAGTTGCTCATGAAAACGCGGCGGGATCTCCAAAACCACCATCGCCTTGCCCTGGTCCAGCCAGCGAAGACCTTCTTGAGGATCGGCGGTCTCCCCTTCCAAGCGAAAGAAGGGAGCTTGGAACTTGTGGATGAGTTCACGCGACGAGAAGCTGTGATCGGCGTCCTGTACCAGCAGACTAGCGTTATGCAGTTGCGACTTGATGCCGTTCCCTGTGAGGTATACCGCCAGCGTGAAGGAGTACACAAGGAGCAGCAGGATCGGGACGTCTCGAGACAACTGCAGCATCTCCTTTCGAGTCATGACGAGCAAACGACGCCACCAGATAACGGCGCGTTGCGAACCGGGTCTCCACACGAACTTCATGATCGCGGCCTCTTGGTAAAGAGTCGATACCCGACAGTTCGCAAAACGGCGGCGTACAGGGCCAGGGCTAATACGTCCGTCCATAACACCTCGAGACCTACTCCCTTCAAAAACGCTCCGCGAACGATGTTGGTGTAGTACATGCCTGGAAACAAATGGGCCTGGAACATTGAGCCGGGACTCAGGGAGGAGACGGGGACGATCAGGCCAGAGTATAGGATTGTTGGGACCATGCTCACGACCATTGTGATGACCAGGGCGGCTATTTGGGTGCGCACCAGAAGCGATACGAGCAGGCCGATACCGGTACTGCTCAACACAAACACGAACGAGGCGGCGAGAAAGAACGGCAGGCTGCCCTTAAAGGGGACGTTGAACCATTGGGTGGCCATGATCCACAGAACCCCGGCATTGACCGACGAGATCATCACATAGGGAAGTAGCTTGCCAGCGAGAAATTCGAACCGGGTGACCGTTGAACTGTAGATGTTATAGATGGAACCTGTCTCTTTCTCTCGGACGATCCCCAGCGCGGTCAGCAAAGGAGACGAAACCATCAAGGTAAACATCACGAGCGCCGGCACCATGGACCAGGTGCTCCGAACCTCTTCATTGTAGAGATATCGCACCTCTAGTTTGATGGGCCGCGCCTGAGCCTCTGCTTGTTCGACGGAAATCCCGCTCCAACGGGAGAGATACTCGACGAGTCGCTCTTCGCTGAAGGCGCTATTGATGGCGATCACATAACCTTTCACAATATCCGCCCGGAGCGGAAAGGTCCCATCAATGAGCGTCTGAACACTCACCGATTGCCCCGCGAGTAACCATTCCTCGAATTTCTCTGGAACAATGATGGCGACTCTAATCTTGTCGCTCTGGAGCAGGGCATCGGCCCCATTCTCACTCGGGACATAGCCCTGAAAGCTGAAATAGCGCGACTCGACAAAACGATAGAGATAATCACGGCTCAGGGCACTATGATCCCGATCGACCACTGCGAATGGGATGTTCTCCACATCCAGCACAAGCCCGTAGCCGAAGACGAGCATCCATACGATCGGCAGGATGAAGGCGAGAAGCACAAACATCCGGTCCCGAATGGTCTCGCGCCATTCCTTCGACGCGACGGCTGCGATACGCTGGAGGTTCATGCAGCCACTCCCGTGGTTGCCTGTCGTTCCTGTCGCTCGAGCGCCATGACGCGATGAACAAAAACGTCCTCGAGGCTCAATGGACGCAACGCGATGGCCTGTACCTGAACAGCGGTGGAGGATAGCGCTTCCCGCAGTCGCGCTTCGTCGTGAGAGGGGTCCTGCGACAGCAGGTGAATCTTTGTTCCAAAGAGGGTCGCGCCGGCGAATCCCGCTTGCGTCAATTGTCGGAGCGCCGCCCCCGGTTGATCCGTCGCCACTTCGAGAAGGCGGCCAGCTTCATGTTCGACCTGGGCCTTCATGGCATCAGGAGATCCTTCCGCCACAATTCGACCGGCATACATCAATGCGAGGTGATCGCAATGCTCGGCTTCGCTCATATAGTGAGTGGTGATCAGAATCGCGACACCCTCCTCGCGAGCCAGGCGTGACAGAATGTCCCAAAAATGCCGCCGTCCGATCGGATCGACGCCGGAAGTCGGCTCATCGAGAAAGAGCACGCGTGGTCGATGGACCAATGCACAGCCTAACGCGAGCCGCTGGCGGACTCCCATCGGCAGACGACCCGTCAGGCTCGACTCATATCCTTTCAATCCTCCCATCGACACGATCCAGTCAAGCCTCTCGTTCGTCGCTCGCCGATCGAGCCCGTAAATCCCGGCGAAGAGCCGGATGTTCTCCTCCACAGTCAGGTCTAAGTACAGCGAAAAGGCCTGGGACATGTAGCCGATCCGCTCCTTAATCGCACCTCCGGCTTTGTGCATATCGGCACCGGCTACCCACCCCTCCCCTCCTGACGGTGGCAAGATGCCGTTCAGCATCTTGATCACGGTCGTTTTCCCCGCACCGTTTGCACCGAGCAGGCCGAAGATTTCACCCGGCTTGACCCGAAAACTGATGCGATCCACCGCCCGAAATCTTCCAAAATCCCGAATGAGTTCTCTTGCTTCAATGGCAAGCCCTGAATTCGGCACCTGCCCCGGAGTCGCCGGCAAGGCGGGAACATCTTGTCCCGTGGCCTGCCGGAGCAACAGCGCAACAAACACATCTTCCAATTCCGGCTCGCTCACCTGCACCCGTTCCGGCTTGATGTCGCCAAGGCTCGCCTCGAGACTCTTCACCGTGTGTTCACGGTCAGTCTCGTCCGTAAACACATGCAGCCTGGAACCCAACGCCTCGATCTGCTTGTACCTCTGCTTCAGGTGGGCAATGGCTTTTAATTGAGGAGTCGCTTCGAACGTCACGATCGATCCTGGAGCTAACGCCTGTACTTCCGCAGGGGTCCCCGCCGCCAGGACCATCCCGTGAGAGAAAAACGACAAATGATGGAACCGCGCGGCCTCGTCCATATAGGCGGTTGACACCAGCGCGGTCATACCTTTTTCGTGAATCAACTCTGCCAGGATTGCCCAGAAGTCCCGTCGCGATACCGGATCCACCCCTGTTGTCGGTTCGTCCAAAATGGCGAGTTCCGGCTCGTGGATGAGCGTGCAGATTAAACCCAGTTTCTGTTTCATGCCGCCGGACAGGTTCTTCATGGCCCGATCTCGAAATTTGTCGAGTCTCGTCATGGCCAGAAATCGAGCCTTCCGCTCGGCCAATTCGTGCTCGGGCACCAACCTGAGCTGCGCAAAAAAATTGATGTTCTCTTCGACCGAGAGGTCAGGGTACAAATTCAGTCCAAGGCCTTGTGGCAGGAAACCAATTCGTGGCTTCACTCGCTCAGCCGCGCGTTCCGAATCGACCAGCGTCCCGAACACCTCCACTGCGCCGTTTTCATAGGTCAGCACACCGGCGATCGCCTTCATCAGACTGCTCTTGCCTGCGCCGTCCGGACCGATCAGGCCATAGATCTCACCTTTCTGGATCGTGAGATCCACACCATTCACCGCCACATGCTTCTTGTAGCGCTTTACAAAGCCGGACACTCTGACAATGGTGTCCAGGTGCTGAGAACTGAGTGCTGGGGACTGAGGTGAAGGTCGAACCATAAACGAACTCCCTTGTGCGCGCGGCTTAACTCAGTTTTCAGTCCTCACCACTCAATCCTTTCATCGCGGCTTCTCCCACGCGACATCTTCCTTCCAGCGAATGACCGCATCGGCTGGGAGACCAGGAGTCAGTTGATGATCTGGATTTTCTTTCACATAGAGCTTCACGGCATAGATGAGCTTCACGCGCTCATCCGGGGTTTGAATTTCTTTTGGCGTGAATTCCGCTTTTGAGGCGATGTATCGCACCGTCGCCTCGAACGGCCGATCGGGAAAGGCATCAGTGTAGATACGGGCCTGCAGATTCAATCGAATTTTTCCGATTTGGACCTCCGGCACATAGACTTTGAGATACAAGCGATCCAGATCCACGACCTCAAAGAGTGGCGCCCCGGGGGTGACGACTTCACCAATATCCACCATTCGCGTCGTTATGGTTCCGTTCGCCGGCGCACGAATCGTCAGATCGGCCAGAACGCTCTCTGTTTCACTCAAAGCCGCTTCGGCCTGGTCCCGCTGCCGCTCCAGCGCGGCAACCTCATCCTCCTTGGCGCGAATCCGTTTCCACCCCAATTCCGCTACCGCAAGTTCCTTCGTTGCTTTCGCGAGTGCCGACCGTGCGGCCACCACTTGGCTCCTCGCCACGTTCCATCGAGCAAGCGCTTGCTCATACTGTTGTTGCGTCACCGCTTGTTCGGGAAGCAGGTTGTGGAAACGCTGCTCGTCTAGGCGGGCTTCCCGCTCGACCGTCTTCGCCTTCTCCAACTCCGCCCGATCCTCATCGACGTGAGACTGGGCCGACTCGATCGCTAAGGGCACCTCCAGATTGAGAACAGCTAGAGATGTATGCGCTGCTTGTACTTGCGCCTCGATCGCATTGAAGGCTTGCTGGGTCTGATCAACCCTGGCGCGGGTCTGGACATCGTCAATTCGAATCATGATTTGACCCGTCGTGACATTGTCCCCCTCGCGGACAAGCAGTTCTTGAATACGCCCGGGAAACTTACTGGCAATGGTCAGGTGATCGCCCTCCATGCGGCCGTTGGCCTGAATCAAGCCTTCCGGTAATCCGCGGTTCCAAAAACCGGTCCACGCGACCAGGTAGCCCCCGCCAAGCAAGGCAACCAACCCCGTGACTACGAGGGCATCGCGCTTGGGATTCCTCATCTCAAATAACAGAGGGGATGCATCATTGATTCGGTCCGCTCAAAAGATATTTTCGATTTGCCGCTTCGCCCGGGTGGAATGATGGGCGAAGCATTGAATCGGAACAACGCTTCACTCTGATTGTCGCAAGCGCGTGCCCCCGCTGTCTGCGCCTTCGTAACTTCGATACTCGCCGACAGCCTGACCCCCGCGTCATAAGGGTTGAAGGGATCGAAGACACCACCCCTTAGCCCTAGACGACCAAGCCTATCTTGAGGAGCTCCCAAGGCGGCGAAATTCACCGTGTGATTTCTGCCGTTCAGCTAAACGGATACGTTCGGCAGCATCGCACCCAGACTGGTCTCGGCCTGAGCTTATGCCGCAGCAATCCGCTCTTTCAAGAGGCGGACATTGCTCTCTATCGCCGTATGAATTGCATCCCGCAAACTCAGCCTTCACTCCGGAGCGGAGATCCCGGCTTCATTTGCAGCCAACCTTTCATCGAGTGGCGCGCAGAGGACGATTGCGGCGATGAGGGCCCTGGTAATCATGACACGACGGAATCGGCGAACCATCCTTTTTTTTCGCCTCAGGCATAGCAGCCTTCCGCCTGCTGGTAACAGCAGAAGTGCAAGGAGGGAACCATGGTCCGGCGTCTCGACGTCGGGACATTTCGGCAGGAAAAATGACTTGTTTGATGAAACCAAGACAGCTACTTGCCACCGGATAGGGGAGTCTTGCTACAGGGAGAAATACGTCGCTGTCGCAGAACGCACCAAGGGTGCGATGTTATTTTTCGGACATAGTCGCCCGAGTTATTCAGACCCTTGGTCGGGGTCCTCGAAGACTTCGCGACATTCGAGACAGCGAACCTGGCCCGTGCGTTTCCCGTCTTTGCCTACGACATCATCAATGAGACGGCTATGGATGCAACAGGCTGCCGGTGGACTTGCAGGGGACGAAACAACTTCGGTCGTTTGATAAGGCATCAAACACCTCTAACAAACTGGGAGGGATTGCGGAGGCATGCTAGTCCATTTCCTTAGGGTTTCCAAGCCACAAAATCTTGTGTAGGGACGCCGTAGCCCACCAATATAGTCGATCGTCTTGAAACAATCTGCTAACTGTATTTCTCAGCTTGCGATTCAGGGGGGCTATATTTTATGGTTTCGTGAAGGGATCAAACAACGGTCAGGAGATCGTCCTTCTCCCCATCACGTGATAGTAGGCCACCGGAATGACGATCAACGTCAGCAGCGTTGAGGCGCCGACCCCAAAGAGCAACGACACCGCCAGGCCTTGAAAGATGGGATCCAGGATGATGACGAAGGCGCCGACCATGAGCGCCGCAGCAGTCAAAAGAATTGGTCTCGTGCGGATGGCGCCAGCTTTGATGACAGCATCCGATAACGAAACGCCTGCTTGTTCTTGCAACTGAATGAAATCCACAAGGAGGATCGAGTTCCGAACGATGATGCCGGCCAGGGCAATGAACCCGATCATCGAGGTGGCGGTAAAGTAGGAACCGGTCAGCCAATGACCCGGCAGGATACCGATGAGCGTGAGCGGGATCGGAGCCATGATGATCAACGGAGTGAGGAACGATTGAAATTGCCCAACGATCAGCAGATAGATCAGCAGCATCGCCACAGCAAAGGCAATTCCCATGTCGCGGAACGTCTCATAGGTGATGTGCCATTCCCCATCCCACTTCATGCCAAACTTGTCTTCCGACCAGGGCTGCAAGGCATAGTATTGCTCGATCTGATACCCCTCGGCCGGACGGAAACCTTCCAGCTTTTTCCCGACACCTAACACCCCATAGACAGGACTCTCCGCTTTCTCCGCACCGGGCCCGCCGACGTCGGCAACGATGTAGACCACCGGCTTCTGATTCTTGTGGTAAATCGCCTTGTCCTGGATCGTCTGTTCGACTGTGAGGAGTTCGGACAGTTGCACCATACCGCCTGTATTTGTCCGCAGACCGATCTCGCCGATGCTCCCAAGTCCGGTTCGTTCTGCAAGCGGAAGGCGTAGCACGATCTGCACAGGACTTTTTTCCTCTGGAATATGGACTAGCCCGATTTTCGTGCCCTCCAGCGCCATGCGCAGCGTCTTCACCACGTCCTCAGTCGGAATGCCTGCCAGTGCGGCCTTCGCCCGATCGACGGTGAAGATGTATTTCACCTGATCGGCTTCAATGTAATCGTCGACATCAACGACACCGGGGGTGGATTCAAATAATGCTCGAACCTCCCGCGCGACGGCGATCTGCCGCCCGTAATCGGGCCCGTATATTTCCCCCACCAACACCGATTGCACAGGAGGGCCAGGCGGTACTTCGACAACTTTCACATTGGCCCTGTACTGCTTGGCAATCTCCTGGACCTGAGGACGAATCCGCTGTGCCATTTCGTGACTCTGGGCAGCGCGTTCACGTTTCGGGACCAGATTGATTTGGATATCGGCCTCATGAGGCTGTTCCCGCAAATAATAGTGGCGCACCAATCCATTAAAGTTGAACGGCGAAGCTGTGCCGACATATGCCTGATAGTCCCGCACTTCGGGCAGAGTCGTCACGTACCGTCCCAGCGCCTGCGTCACTCGCGCCGTTTCTTCCAGCGTCGTGCCTTCCGGCATATCCACAACCAGTTGCAATTCGCTTTTGTTGTCGAAGGGGAGCATTTTCACCACGACATGGCGAGTGTAGAACAATGCAGCCGATCCTAGGAGCAACAGCACGACGATCCCAAAGAATGCGAAGGCAAGGAGGGAATGAGCCAGCAAAGGCGAGACGACTCGTCGGTAGACCCGCGCCGTCAGACCACGCTCGTCAAGGTCAGAGTGCTGAGTGCTGAGTGCTGAGTTCCCGCCCAGCGTTCGATAACAAGTCTGGCAAAACCAGGGGATCACGACGAACGAGACCAGGAGTGAAAAGAACATCGCAATGGAGGCATTGACGGGAATCGGCCTCATATAGGGCCCCATCAACCCGGAAACGAAGGCCATCGGCAGCAGCGCGGCAATAACCGTAAAGGTGGCTAAGATCGTCGGATTCCCGACTTCATCCACCGCAATGATCGAGGCCTCGTGATGAGGTTTCAGCCGTAGCGTCAAATGCCGATACGTGTTCTCGACGACGACGATCGCATCATCCACCAAAATCCCGATGGAGAAGATGAGTGCAAAAAGCGTCACCCGATTGATCGTGTATCCAATCAGCATCGATGTGAAGAGGGTCAAGGCCAGCGTGAGCGGGATCGCGATCGAGACCACGATGGCTGGGCGTAGCCCCAACGCGACGCCGAGAAAACCCACCACCGCGACGACGGCGATGAGCAGATGCCACAGCAATTCGTTGGCCTTCTCCTGCGCCGACTCTCCGTAGTCTCGCGTCACCGTGACGCGCACATCGGCCGGAATCGTCACGCCCTTCATACCCTCGACTTTCCGGATAACCTCGCTCGCCACCGTCACCGCATTGGTCCCGCCTTGTTTGGCAATGGCTACGGTCACGGCCGGACTCTCGTGAGACATCAGGCGTGAAGTATCCGGCGCGGCACCGGAAGCCTTTCCCTCACCCCTTGCCCCTGCCCCTTCGCTGGCGCCTCCGAGCCCCAGCCCGAACCAGACATATTGATTCGATTCGCGCGGTCCATCGGTGACATCGGCGACTTGCCGGAGATAGACCGGCCGCTGTTCGTGCACACCGACGACCAGCCCTTCCAGATCTTCTCGTGATCGAATGAACCGGCCTGTCTCAACGAGATAGCTCTGATTGCGGCTGTCGAACCGCCCTGTCGGCAACGCCCGATTCTCTGCACGAATCACCCCTGCGATTTGCAGCGGCGTGAGCCCATAGGCCTTCAACCTGGCGGGATCAATCCGAACCCGTAATTCCCGCGCCTGGCCGCTGACGATAAAACCGGCTGACGTCCCCGGAACTTTCTTGGCCTCCTCCAAGACCTGTTCGGCCAACTGATACAGATCATATTCGCCGTACCGTTCGCTCGACAGCGTCACCGTCACGATCGGGACATCGTTCACATCCTTCGGCTTGACCAGAAAGGACTCGGCACCAGGCGGCAGTAGATCCTGGTTCGACATCAATTTATCGTAGAGATCGACCAGGCTCTGCTCCAATGGTTGGCCAACGTAATACCGTACGATGATCAACGCGCCGCCAGGCCGTGAAATGGAGTACACATACTCCACGCCCTTGATCTCGGAAAACTTGCGCTCGAACGGCTTGGTCAGTTGCTCTTCGACAATCTTGGCAGACGCGCCGGGAAAGGGCAGCCACACATCGGCCATCGGAACGATGATTTGGGGTTCTTCCTCGCGTGGAGTGACGACAATCGCGAACAGTCCGAGCAGCAATGCGCCCAACATGATGAGCGGCGTCAGCTTGCTGCCGATGAACAGAGCGGCAATCCGACCGCTCAACCCTGGGCGATACTGATCCATGATAAGTCGCTAGGGAACGGCTGGGACTGTAACGGTGTTGACAATCTGCACCGAAGCGCCGTCGACACCGCGGCTGCCGTCCACTAACACGCGTTCCTCCACGTTCACGCCTGACAGAATTTCGATCTGCTTCTCGAAGCGTCGTCCCACCTTGACCCAGCGGAGTCGGGCAACCTGGTCCGTGCCGACAACGAACAAGGTGGTCAGTTCGCCGCGCTCAACGATGGCCGAAGAAGGAACAAGAATGGTCTGAGCCGTTCCTTTATCGAGCTGAAACCGGCCGAACATGCCGGTCTTGAGCCCTGGAGTGCTCGGCAAATCCACCTTGACCATGAAGGTGTGGGTTTGGGGATCGCCAGCCGGAAGAATCTGACTGACGATTCCGCGCAAGGCCTGTGGTCCCAGCGCGTCGATGATCACTGAGATCTTATCCCCTCGAGAAATGGCTTTGAGGTCGCCTTCGGCCACTGTTGCTTCAAGCCGCAGTTGCCGAGGATCCTCCATCTTAAGCAGCGGCTGCCCAGGGGAGGCCAGTTCCCCTGCTTCCACTTTCTTTTCGGTAATGACCCCGTCAAAGGGCGCTTTCACCACCGTGTAGCTGAGTTGAGCCAGCACGGCCTTTCGATTCGCCTCCGCCACCTTGAGTTCACGAGTGGCGTTTTCAACTTCTTGGGTTGAGACGGCCTGATCACTCAGCAAGGCTTTCATCCGGTTGAAATGCGCTCTCGCATTCTCGACCTCCGCTGAGGCGCGTGCCAGATCCGCCTGGACATCGCGACTATCCAACTGAACGAGCGTTTGTCCTTTAGAAACTTGGCTGCCTTCTCTTACAAGCAGCTTATCAATCGTCCCTTGGATGCGGCTGGATAAAGTCGCTTGATAGACAGTCGCGACTTGACCAGTCACTTCCACTCGGACGGGAACCTGGACAGTCTTGATCTCCACTACCGCTACTTGAATAGTTGCTCGCGGCGCGGCCGACAGGCCCGACGTTGTCGGTTCCTCCTTGGACCCGCACCCAATCGGCAGTAAAAGGCACGCAACAATGAGCCATCGTGTCGCTGGAGCAATCCTCGCGTGCATGAGTCCCCGACTGCGTGCGCCCAACAAGGCCCTTCTGAGGGTACGCATTCCACCGGTATAGGGGAGTGACCGAGCCGCCACCGCTACTCCTGGACGCCTAGCTTACGCAAGAGGGCCATCATCGGACACCAGCCGGTGAAGGCCGACTGTATGAGGTTGAGGCCCACAAACGCAGCGAAATAATTCCAATAGGGATGGACCGTCGCACCCAGGAAGATGGCAAGCAGCACAAACATCCCCGCTATCAACCGCAAGAGTTCGTTGAGTTTCATCTATTCCCCTCCCTTCTTCTTGGTTATGGGAGGCAGAGGCGGAGCAAAAAGATTCGCGGCGGATGGCCTATCAACTTAGCCAGCCTTTTCAAGCTTGTTGATACCCATCGCCTTGAGAATCGCCTTCTCGAAGAAAGGCTCGCTGACGCCACGCTTCATTTTCATCAGAAAGTATTTCTCCAGCGCAATCTTCGCGAGATGCACCCACTTGCCTTTCTTCGCCCAGGTGACATTCCGTGGCGCCATCTGTGGTAGTGCGACAAACGCCATCCCCGTATCCCCCATATCGGCAAGACAGATCGCGTTCCAGGTCGCCGTTTCCTTCTTGTCGTTGTTCTCGATGTCGGCCTTGATGTTATGCACAGATGCCGACACCATCGATTCAATCATGTAGCCCGTCTTCGGGGCGCCGGTCGGAACCGGCGTTTGTTCGACCGGTGGAATCGCCACGCAGACTCCTACCGCATAGATGTTCTTGTATTTGGGATTGGCCTGATAGGCGTCGATGTTGACGAAGCCTTTCGGATTGCAAAGCCCCGGCGTCCCTGCGACTGCATCCACGCCGGCAAACGGCGGGATAATCATCGAATAGCGGAAGGGCACTTCCTGGGCGTCCTCCAGAATCATCTTCCCCGGCTGTACCTCCTTGATCGCGGTATTGTAGATGGGCTTGATGGAGTGTTCGGCAAATTCATCCTCCATCAACCTGCGTGACTTGCCAACGCCGGCGAGTCCCATATGCCCAATGTATGGCTCTGGTGTCACAAAATAGATCGGCACCTTCTTTCTCAGTTTCTTCTTGCGCAAATCGGCATCGATGATGAAGGCCATCTCGTAGGCTGGCCCGAAACAAGAAGCGCCTTGCGCGGCGCCTACCACAATAGGGCCCGGATCTCTCAGAAAACTCTGATAGGCTCCCCACGCCTGTTCAGCGTGGTCGACGTTACAAACCGACTGGGTATAGCCGCTTGGGCCAAGCCCGGGTACTGCGCCAAAATTCAGTTTCGGGCCGGTGGCGATGATCAAGTAATCGTAGGGCACCCCACCCTTCGCCGTGATGACGCAGTTCTGTTCCGGTTCGATTCGATCTGCGGCGGCATGGATGAATTCGATGCCTTTCTTCTCCAACACGGGTCCCAGGGCAAAGCTGATATCCTTCCGCTTACGCCAACCGACCGCCACCCACGGGTTCGATGGCACGAAGTGGAACGAGTCCACGTTCGAAATCACCGTCACCTTATGTTTCTTGTCCAGTAACGCACGGGCCTCGTAGGCAGCAGGCAATCCCCCGATCGACGCTCCGATGATCACTACGCGTGCCATGGTGTCCTCCTTTGTAACTCCTGAAGACGACTACGCTTCGGATCTCTGCCCTGTATGAGTCCCCCGTGGTTTATTGGACTCATTCACCACGGAGAATGGCTGCCATCAACGCTCGAGGGAAAAGCGATACAAATCATGACAAGCTGTACAACGAGCTGTCATGCTCGATAGCCGTTGTAAGAGCTGTTGCGGCGTCTCTTGCTGCACCGCCGCATCCGCCAGTGCATCCATGTCCTTATGAATCGATATCCCCATCTGTTTGAACGGCAGCGGCAACTTCGCCATGATCGCCGGATTCACATCGGCAGCCATCGTCATTCCGGCATTTCTGGCGGCTTCTTCCATCATCCTCAGATCCGGCTGAGGTTCACCGAGCCCTCTGACGACACTGTCCACCGCCTTCAAGAGTTGTCGCATCTCTGCAAGAATTTGATCCCGCTCAGCCATCGCCAATACGATTTCGATGCGGCCGTCAGCCCCCTTGGTTGTCCATCCCTTCACGAAGAACCACCCGGCGGCTATGACCGTGACGACCCACAGTGCCGCAACTGTGACGCATAGGCCTCGATTCATCTTGTCTCCTCGAATTGGCATTCTGCCTACCGCGGCAGCGCGACCCCCGCACCGAACTCATAGACCAGGCTACCCCCGTAAAAACTGGCAATGAACAGCAACGCGACCGCGCCCAACCCAAGGACAATTCTCAGAGCAAGTCGTTCGCGAATCCACCCCAGCCATTCGGCAATGCGCAGCCCCAACAACCCCGCGAAGATCCAGAGTGTGGCAAAGCCCAACGTTTCATGAATTTCCAAGACCCGCTTCGGTACGCCGCTGTGCTCGACCGCTTCCTCGGCAATGGACCCGCTGATGACGGCAACGAGTGCTCCCCCCAAACCAAGAACCAACGTGTACCAGCCTGCCGCCCGAAGTCCGTCCGACTGCCAACGACTCCATAAAAGATCGAACAGTACACTTGCGGATAACAGGGCGATCGGGAAGTGAACGGCCATAGGATGAATCGGGTGCATGGTTCATCTCCTGCTTCAAGGATCCCAATGGCATGGTTGCAAGGAGGAAACCTCGAAGAAGATACCTCCTTTTACGATATTTCAGTAACAAAATTGACTAGTTCGATGTGAGGAGCACCAGCGCCCAGCCGAACGCAGTGGAAGCACGCTACAGAGAGGAATTTGCCACTGTCGCAGAACGCGACAGAGTCACGGAACGAGCCCGGGTGAATGAAAGTTGGCTAAGAGCGCGCCAGCATCACCGCGGCAACCATCACTGCCACCGCAATGAGGAGCGACAGGCGCGGCAACCAGCGGGCAGTTTTGACAAGCGTCCGCTCCCATGCTGTTCTTCTGGATTCCGGGATGGCCGCGATCCGGCTGAGCTTTGGCCCGAGGAAAAGATCATGCAAAAAGGTGGACAAGAGGAGGCCTGCCACAAGTCCCAGTTTCACAACCAGGATCTCCGGCCAAGCGGCTGGATTGGTGATGGCTATTTCTCGCTGCGACAGCAGAAGCGGCCCGGTCGCGAGGAGCACCGCCATCGCACCCCACACAACCAGTCGAAAGCGCAATGCCGCAGCCCGAAACAACGCGACGATCTCGGGCGTCGCATTGCGGTTCCTCACAACAGGCGTCAAGACCAAAGAGAGGAAGACCATGCCTCCAATCCA
>JAWOMO010000063.1:0-12417 GCA_033852435.1 Nitrospira sp. | reverse complement strand
TTGAAGCCATGGCCAGTGAGATGGCACAGACCGTCAAAAAACGGGCCGCTCAACAAGGCACCACTCAAGCAGAACGAGAATTCGCTCTCATGAAGACCGCCAACGAGGCAGCTGCTGCTAACTGGCTTGCGCTCGGCCAATACTTTGCGATCAAGAAGCAATACCCGCAGGCCCGTGCGACCTATCAACGGGTGGTCAATACCTATACCAACCCAACCGATCGCACCTATCGAGAACAGGCTGCGCGCGCCCTCAAAGATTTGGACATCGTAAATCCGCCGATCGGTTCTACCTCGAACCCGTGAATTCCAATCGTCTCGAACTTCGTGCCACGCTCACGCTACTGTGCCTCATAGGCTTATTTGTCGATGGGTGCGTCCACAAGATACATGTGGTCCCGAATCCTTCGCTTCACTCAGAGTCGCCGATCCCAGAATCCCTCCGAGTTGAAGTACCGTTTCTTGCCATAGAGGGACCAGACCATATGCCTGGAATCACGCTCCTTGAGTGGCCGGCGAAGGATCTTCGCACTGCGACGATCAACTATATTCAAAATCGCCGGACCTTTTTCTCAGTCAGCGAAGAGCAGGGAAGCTTGACCTTGACCATCAAAGCCTGGCTCTGGATGCGGTCGCGGGGGGTATATCGCTATACCATCCGGTTGGAATCCGACCTCGGGCCATCCGGCAAGCCACCCCAAAAATCCTATCTGGTCCAGAAAGAGGCGGTGGGATCGCTCGTCCGGTGGGTCACCGCGTCTGATCGCGACCCAATTGAAGAAGCGGTTCAAACAGCTTTGGACGAGCTACTCCTGCTGATCGAAGAAGATAGCGCGTTGTATGGGAAACGATCGAACTGAGGGACCCGGTCGCTAGAGAATTCGTCGGGATCGAATGATCAGCAGCGCGGCGAAACTCCCCACAGCCAATCCAGCCATAAAGAGCGCTCCTGCCATCCAAGCCCCAGCAGTGTCGCCTGCCGGTGTATTTCGTTGACGCAACTCACGGCGGAGATTGGGCATATGCGATTCAGGCCCAAGCCATTCGTCGGCTGAGGAAGCGGAAGACCATCGAATACCTGTCTCTGCTGCATTTCTTTCTAACAATTGAGCCACCATGTCTCTCACGCGGGTTCGGGTCAGTGCCCGGTCAACCAGCTGCCTCTGCCTCTTCTGTGAACTTGGTCCACAAGTCGTGGGCCTGAGACACCGAGGCCGGTTCATATTCAGCACATTGCAGCCGTAACGCCTGATCTCCGAACGGCGCGTTCACATAATCGCAGTGATGTGGCTGTTCGGCATCTTCATATTGATGTGGGCGGAAATATCGACAAGAAAGGCACATTCGTGCGACCGAAATTTCTCCGCGATCCTGGAGCGCACGAATCACTTTCATGAGGCTTTTCAAAAGCGAAACCTGTTCATGCGTCGATAATGCACCAACAGCAGCAGTAAGGTGATTCGGCATGCCGCCTGCTGGCGCACAGGCTCGCAGGCCCCGCGCAGTCAATTCCACGGTCACAATCCTCCCGTCACGCATGGAACGTCGGCGCTTGACGAGCCGCTTCCGCTCAAGAGTCGCCACAGCCTCGGACGCGGTGGGCAAGCGGACGACCAACTCCTCGGCAATCGCAGATACCTGTGCGCTTTGATCTGGCTTGGAACGGAGAAGAGCCAAGACCTGACGTTGCAGAGGACCGAGTCCTGCCCGGCCTTCACGACGCCACGTGCGGCTCTTCATCGCCAACCCGATCTTTTCCAATCCAGTCGCGAGGTGAACGGTGATCGGAAGACGATCCGTTCCCGCAGATTTCTTCGAGGGGTTCGTTGTCAGATTAACAACTCGTAGTTCAGCCATAGGCACCTCTCAAAAATGCAAGCATTTCAGTCTAGTGCCAACAATAGGCGCCGTCAAGCCCTACAGAGTCGCCCTACAGAGTCGCTACAGAGAGTGCGGTCCATGGATTCCCAACGCAGTTGAAGACTCTGCAACATGAGAGCTCACATGCACATCCGCAAAGCAACGAACCCCCTGTGTAACCCCGTCGAGCTGAAGTGGAAAGGTTGGTTCTCCGAACTGAGTGAACAGTGGTGAGCCCCTGGGACTCAACCAAGGACTCTCGCTCAAGAGCTCTAAAGCATCGCTTTCTCAGGGGCTTGGTGTTGCGAAGGCTCTCCCCCCCTAGACCCCCCTGTAACCTTTTCATTGCCTACTGCGACTACGGCATAGAAGGAACAGTCCTGATCCGTTGAGATTGGCAAACTATTTCACCAAGGAGCACAACATGAGAATTGACGCGCATCTTATTTTCGGGACGGTATTCGGAGCCGCGTTGCTCATTTCCCCTCTCGCCTGGGCGGATGGTGCAGGCCAGTGTCAGCGTCACAATGGCACCAGTCACGTTATGTCAGGGCATGGAGGGCATGGACGTAGTGGTGTGAGTACTCACATGCTGCGACATCTGTTGAAAAATAAGCAGGAACTGGGTCTCACCGATGAACAGGTCACAAAATTACGCGCTGTGGCCCTCGACGCGGATCGAGCCGGCATCCGTGCCGAGGCAGAAGTACTGGTCAGCGGACGGGAACTGCGTGCTCTTTTGTGGGACGAGAAAGCCGAGCTATCTGCAATCGAAGCGAAGGTCAAAGAACACGAAGCCCTTGAGGCCACCGCCCGTATTATCAGCATCAGGGCCAAACGGGAACTCATCGGCGTTCTGACGCCAGAGCAACAGGGCAAGCAAAAGGCTCTGTGGGAACAGCATCGGCAGCATGATCGACGCCACATGATGCGAGCTGAGGTTGAGCAAGGAATCAATGAAACCGAGAAAATTGAAGCGAGCACGGATGTCTCCGGAGTTGAAATGAGTGAAATGGAAAGTGCCCCATCGGCCAGTTGACCGGCCGAACGTGCTCGCGGCAGACAGGATATCGTGCCGTATAAATGGTGCTATTATGATGGGTGGCGTTTCGGTGATGACAGAGCCATTGGCCCTCCCGGGATTCTATCTGTCGATGACGGATGAAGCATTTGCTGGTCTCAAAACCGAGCTGGGCGATGGGGACCTCCTTCAGCGTATTCAAGGAGGGGAGATTGACCGATTTGCTGATCTGATCAGCCGATACCACAGCCATGTCATCCGCATCGTCGGTCGGCGGGTTCCAGCGGACCGTGCAGAAGAGATCGCCCATGATGTATTTGTCAGAGCGTACTTCGGGTTAGCACAATTCTCAGGCTCGACCTCATTCGATCATTGGCTCACCGGCATTGCTGTCCGAACTTGCTATGATTTCTGGAGGGGGCGATCACGCGATGAGGTGCCAGTCAGTGCACTGACCCACGAGCACCATCAATGGATCGAGCAGATGCTGGCCGCCCAATCAGAGGACCAGTTCTACAACCAGGTGCGGAGACGTGAGGCGGTAGAGGTCCTGGACTGGGCACTGGCCCAATTATCTCCGGAGAATCGAGCCGTGCTGACTTTGGTCCATCTCGACGGCCTTTCTGTGCGTGAGGCGGCACAATTATTGGGCTGGAGCGTGATCAACGTGAAGGTGCGGGCGCATCGGGCTCGGCAGGCACTTCGCAAGATTTTAATCAACCGTCACTGAGGGAACCATGAAGACATCGAAGGATGAAAACTTGCAGAACCTCGAGCGCGCCCTGATCGAAACCTATCGGGCTCAGTCAGAGCTTCCAGTCGGAAGGGGCCGCCTCACACAGAACGTGATGCGGGATATTCGTCAAACGACAGGTGAGAGCGGTTGGCGGAGTCCTTCGGTTGCTCTTGACCAGCTTGTCTGGCGGACAGCAACCATCGCTGCCTCAGTGGTCCTGGTCGTGACCGTCTTTACGGTCGCGTTAATTCGAACGACTGCAGGAGAGAGCGCCGTGTCGTTGGCCGAAGAGTTCGAATCAACCCCGCTCTTGGGGGAGTAGGGAATCGGGAAGAGGAGGCGCGTACCATGTCACGAGTCAAATTATGGGCTGGCCTGGTCGTTCTGTTCGGAGCAGGAATGCTCACCGGAGTGGTTGGAACCTGCCTCTATCATGAACGAGAGCGCGCCCATGGAGGGGAACGTGGCCCAGCCGCTCAACACGAGCGGATCATGAAACGGCTCACGCAGGAACTATCACTCTCCGCGACACAGCAAACCGAGATCGAGCCGATTGTGACTCGCGCTCATGTGAGTATTCTCGAGTTGCGCTTTGCGCATCAGGCCGAAATAGAGCAGATCCTGACCCGCGGGATCGCGGAACTCAAAGAGAGACTCTCTGCAGAGCAGCAACCGGCGTTGGACCGGATGTATGCCCAACTCCAAGAGCGCTGGCAGGTGTCACGAGACTACATGGAAGCGAAGAAAAAAGGCAGTACGCAGCAGTAACCTCATGTCGCGCGTGGCGAGGCAAAACGAGTAAAACACGATGGCAGACTCCATTCATTTTTCAACGATGCTGAAACGATGGGTGTTCGGGCTCTGTGCCGCCTGTTTCCTTGCGCTCGGCGGGTATGCCCTCCTGGCGAAATCGGGCGAAGAGCCGTCTCGTGCGGGTCAAGTGCCGAGCGGGACGCGCGCCTTTCCTGTGGTGACTGCCACCGCGAAAACCGGCGACATCGGAGTCTATCTCAACGGACTTGGGTCGGTCGTGCCGTTGAATACCGTCAACGTCAAGAGCCGGGTCGATGGCCAGCTCATGAAAGTGCTGTTTCAAGAAGGGCAGATCGTGCACAGCGGGGAACTGTTGGCGCAGATCGACCCACGGCCGTTTGAAGTCCAGCTCAATCAGGCTGAAGGACAGATGGCTCGTGACCAGGCGCAGTTGAAGAACGCCCGGTTGGACTTGCAGCGGTACAAAGAGCTGCTCGAACAAGGCTTTATTCCCAAGCAACAACTCGATACCCAGGAAGCCATGGTTCGTCAGCTGGAAGGGATCGTGAAAGCCGATCAAAGCCAGATCGATAACGCCAAGCTGCAACTGGTCTATAGCCACATCACGGCCCCGATCAGCGGGCGGGTGGGACTACGGCTCGTGGATGCCGGCAATATGGTTCGCGCCAACGACAACAACGGTCTGTTGGTCATCACCCAGCTGACGCCGATTACGGTCATCTTCACGATTCCAGAAGACAGTTTGCCGGGCGTTCTGGAACGCCTTAAATCGGGTCAGCAGCTTACAGTCGAGGCGTTCGATCGGGAACAGAAACACCTCTTGGCCACTGGCACCTTACTAACCGTCGATAATCAGATCGATTCAAATACGGGCACGGTTCGGCTGAAAGCGGTGTTTCCGAACGAAGATGGTGCACTGTTTCCGAATCAGTTCGTCAACGCCCGCCTGTTGCTGGAGGTGAAACACGGCGTCACCATCATTCCGTCCGCCGCCGTCCAGCGGGGAGCGAAGGGAACGTTCGTGTACGTGGTGAAAGACGACCAGACGGTGGCCGTCCGGCCGGTCACGATCGGCACGGCTCATGGCGAGAACACATCGATCGACAGAGGCCTGTCCCCTGACGAACTGGTCGTTGTGGACGGTACCGAAAAGCTCCGTGAGGGCAGCAAGGTCGAAGCCCGGAATCAGAACGACAAGCCCGCCTCAGGGCTTGAGACTTCGCCGGCTGGATCTGAGAAACCGCGACGAGGGCCACGATCGTGAATCCGTCTCGCCTGTTCATCATGCGGCCGGTAGCGACCTCGTTGTTTATGGTCGCCATTCTGCTGGCTGGCGCGTTGGCGTATCGGCAGCTACCGGTCTCGGCTCTTCCGCAGGTCGATTACCCCACGATCCAGGTGCTGACGTTTTATCCCGGTGCCAGTCCCGACGTCATGGCTTCCTCGGTGACCGCACCGCTCGAGCGACAATTCGGACAGATGCCCGGACTGAATCAGATGACGTCCACCAGCTCCGGCGGCAGTTCGCTTGTGACGCTGCAATTCAGTCTTGATCTGAGCCTGGATGTCGCCGAGCAGCAAGTGCAGGCCTCCATCAATGCGGCCTCCACATTCCTCCCACGCGACCTGCCGAACCCGCCGGTCTATAACAAGGTCAATCCGGCCGATGCACCGATCCTGACTCTGGCCCTCACTTCGAATACGTTGCCGCTTCCGCAGGTCGAAGACCTGGCTGAGACGCGGTTCGCGCAGAAAATCTCCCAGCTCTCCGGTGTCGGCCTGGTCAGCATCAGCGGCGGCCAGCGGCCGGCTGTGCGCATTCGGGCAAACCCTCGGGCGCTGTCGGCCTATGGACTCACCCTGGAGGACCTGCGCGCGACCGTCGCTGCCGCGAACGTGAATCAGGCCAAGGGCAGCTTCGATGGTCCACGACGGGCTTCCATCATCAATGCAACGGATCAGTTGCTCTCAAGCCGTGACTATCAACCCCTCATCGTCGTCTACCGCAACGGGGCCCCCGTCGTCTTATCCGACGTGGCCGAGGTGGTTGACGATGTGGAAAACATCCGGCAGGCGGCCTGGATGAACGAGGTGCCGGCCATTCTCGTCAACGTCCAACGCCAGCCGGGGTCAAACGTCATCGAAGTCGCGGACCGCATCAAGAAGCTCCTGCCACAACTCCAAAGTGCATTACCCTCGTCAGTTCAGGTGACGGTCCTCACCGACCGGACGACCTCCATTCGAGCTTCAGTCCATGATGTGCAGTTCGAGCTGATGCTCGCCGTCGCGCTCGTGATCATGGTGATTTTTCTCTTCCTTCGAACGTGGTCCGCCACTGTGGTTCCTGCGGCGGCGGTCCCATTATCACTCGTGGGCACGTTTGGGGCGATGTATCTCATGGGGTTCAGCCTGAACAACCTGACGTTGATGGCGCTCACGATCTCAACGGGGTTTGTCGTGGACGACGCGATCGTCATGATCGAAAACATCTCACGGTATATCGAACGGGGGGAGTCGCCGCTCCAGGCTGCGCTCAAAGGATCGGAACAAATCGCGTTCACCATTCTCTCGCTAACCATCTCGCTCATTGCGGTGCTGATTCCCCTCCTCTTCATGGGTGATGTCGTAGGCCGGCTGTTCCGTGAGTTCGCCGTCACGCTGAGCATCACGATCCTCATTTCAGCCGTTGTCTCACTGACGCTGACGCCGATGATGTGCGCCAGGCTGCTGCACTATCGGCGACAATCGGAGCAGGGTGCGTTCTATCGCTGGTCTCAACAACTCTTCGATCGGACGATTGAGGCCTATGGCAGGACCCTGAGGTGGGTCTTGAATCATCAACCGGCGACGCTGGCGGTCGCCATCGGGACGCTCGTGTTCACCATTGCGTTATATATCATCGTACCCAAGGGGTTCTTTCCCGTGCAGGATACGGGGGCGATCCTGGGCATATCCGAAGCGGCCCAGTCGGTCTCGTTCCCTGCGATGGTTGAACGCCAACAGGCGTTGGCCCGCACAATCCTCGCTGATCCGGCCGTCGCCAGTCTGTCTTCCTTCATCGGTGTGGACGGGACTAACACCACGCTCAACAGCGGGCGCATCCAGATCAATTTGAAACCGATTGCCGAACGTCGGATGAGTGTGCAGGACGTCATTTTCCGACTCCAAGGGCAAGTGGCCGGCGTCGAAGGCATCACGCTGTTTCTGCAACCGATGCAGGATCTCACGGTCGAAGATCGCATCAGCCGCACGCAGTATCAATATACGCTGGAAGACGCGGACCCGGAGGAGTTGAGCCGATGGGCTCCCGCGTTTGCCGAAGCCCTGCAGACCCTGCCAGAACTCCGCGACGTGAGCAGCGACCAACAGGACCGTGGGCTGGCCTCTCTGCTGATCATCGATCGGAGTACGGCGTCGCGGCTTGGCATTACACCCCAGCTGATCGTCGATACTCTGTACGATGCATTCGGGCAGCGGCAGGTGTCGACCATGTTCACACAGTTGAACCAATATCGCGTGATCCTCGAAGTCATCCCGGAATTCCAGAACGGCCCGCAGGCGCTGCAGTTTCTCGATATTCGGTCGTCAACGGGTGGTCAGGTTCCGCTGAATGTGTTTACCCAGTTCTCCGAGACGACCACTCCGCTGGCGATCAGTCGCCAAGGACAGTTTCCTGCCGTCACGCTGTCATTCAACTTGGCGCCAGGAACCTCTCTCGGCGACGCCGTCACGGCTATTGAACGGACGGCACGGGCTATTGACCTGCCGGCCAGTATTCGAGGAAGTTTTCAAGGCAGCGCACAGGCCTTCCAAGCTTCCCTGGGGAATGAAACGTGGCTGATTCTTGCCGCGCTCGTCACGGTCTACATTGTGCTGGGGATCCTATACGAGAGCTATGTCCACCCGCTCACCATTTTATCCACGCTCCCTTCTGCAGGTGTCGGCGCATTGCTCGCGTTGATGCTGTTCCAAACCGAATTCAGCGTGATCGCCCTGATCGGCGTGATTCTCCTGATCGGGATCGTAAAGAAAAATGCGATCATGATGATCGATTTCGCGCTCGATGCGGAACGCAAAGAGGGCAAACAGCCGTTGGAGGCAATCTATGAGGCCTGCCTCTTGCGATTCCGGCCGATCATTATGACGACCATGGCGGCCCTCCTCGGGGCCCTGCCGCTGGCGATCGGTTCAGGGGTCGGTTCGGAACTGCGGCATCCGCTCGGCATCGCCATCATCGGCGGGCTTATCCTGAGTCAGGCGCTGACCCTGTACACCACACCGGTCATCTATTTGGCTTTCGATCGGTTGGCGCGCCGTGTCCGTTCCCGTCGGTCTTCCGCAACCACTCCCGAGGCCTTGACTCCTGGTACCGTATGAACTTCTCGGCACCATTCATCCAACGTCCGGTCGCGACGACCTTGCTGACCATCGGCGTCACGCTCGTCGGTATCGTGGCATTCCGGTTCCTCCCTGTCGCTGCTCTGCCACAAGTGGAGTTTCCCACAATTAACGTGTCAGCCAATCTGCCCGGTGCGAGCCCGGAAACCATGGCAACCTCGGTGGCGGGTCCGCTGGAACATCAGTTCACCCGCATCGCCGGCGTGACGGAGATGACCTCCACCAGCATGCTCGGCTCCACCAATATTACGCTGCAGTTCGAATTGAACCGCGATATCGACGGTGCCGCGCGGGATGTCCAGGCCGCGATCATGGCGGCGCGCGCCGATCTGCCAGCCAATCTGCCGAACAGACCATGGTATAACAAGATCAACCCCGCTGATGCGCCGATTCTCATCCTCTCGCTGACCTCGGATATCGTGAGCCGGGGCCGACTGTACGACGTCGCCTCCAGCATCCTTCAGCAGAAGCTGTCGCAAATCGACGGCGTGGGGCAGGTTTATGTGGGAGGGGGCTCGCTTCCTGCCGTCCGTGTCGATCTGAATCCCACGGCCCTGAATAAGTACGGGATCGGACTGGGAGACGTCCGCCGTATGCTGAGCAGTACGAATGTGAATCGCCCGAAGGGCCAGCTCACCGATGGGACGCGCACGTGGGAGATCAGGACGAACGATCAACTCCACGATGTGGAGGATTATCTCCCGTTGATCGTGAGCTATCGCCAGGGGCGGGCTGTCCGCCTGTCGGACGTTGCGACCGTGGAACATTCGGTTGAGGATTTACGGAGGATGGGTGTGGCAAATGGGACGCCGGCGGTCCTCATCATTATCAGCCGGCAGCCGGGGGCGAATATCATCGAGACCGTCGACCGTGTGAGAGCGATACTCCCTCAATTAGAAGCCTCCATTCCCGGCAGCATGACCCTCTCGATCGTGGGCGACCGCACCCCGGTGATCCGCGCATCCCTGCACGATGTCGAACGAACGCTGGCCATCTCCGTGCTCCTCGTGATCCTGGTGGTCTTCCTGTTTCTTCGGGATGTCCGCGCGACCCTTATTCCTTGTGTGGCAGTGCCGGTCTCGCTGATCAGTACATTCGGCGTGATGTACCTCTTGGGCTACAGCCTCGATAACCTTTCGCTGATGGCGCTAACAATTGCGACCGGGTTCGTGGTGGATGATGCGATTGTCGTTTTAGAAAACATCAGCCGGTATCGTGAACAGGGAATGGCTCCCATGCAGGCCGCTCTGCGTGGCGCGCGGGAGATTACGTTTACCGTCTTGTCGATGACCTTGTCGTTGGTTGCGGTCTTTCTCCCAATTCTCTTCATGGGCGGCATGATGGGCCGGCTGTTCCGGGAATTTGCCGTCACCCTCTCCGTGGCGATTCTGGTCTCGCTCGTCGTGTCCCTCACCACGACGCCCATGATGTGCGCGAGGGTACTGAGGTCCGACCAGGGCCGGTCACACGGATGGTCATACCGGCTCAGCGAGCGGGTTTTCGAGGGCGTACGCGGCGGATATGCCCAGAGTCTCACCTGGGTGTTGCACCATCCTCGCAGCATGCTTGCCCTTACGCTGCTGACGATGGCCGTGAGTATCTATCTCTACGCCGTCGTCCCCAAAGGCTTCTTTCCCCAGCAGGACACCGGGCGCATGTTCGGAAACATTCAGGCGGCTCAAGACATTTCGTTTCAAGCCATGCGTCAAAAGCTCACAGAGGTGGTGGACATCATCAAAAGCGATCCAGCGGTCGAGACGGTGACAGGGTTCAGCGGCGGTGGCGGCAACACGAACGCCGCCCGTATGTTCATTACGCTGAAGCCGCTTCAGGAACGGCAGATCAGTGTGGATCAGGTGATTGCGCGGCTACGCCCTAAGCTGGTGAAGGTGCCGGGAGCGCCGACGGTGCTGCAGGCGATTCAGGATCTCCGCATCGGCGGTCGCGCAAGCAGCGCCCAATACCAGTATACGCTCCAAGGTGTGGACCTGGCCGAGCTGAATACGTGGGCGCCCCGGGTGGAACGCCAGTTACGCACCCTGACGGAAATTGCCGATGTGAATAGCGACCAGCAGGACAAAGGGCTACAGTCTCTGGTGGTTTTCGATCGCGGCACGGCCTCACGGCTCGGTCTCAGTCCGCAACTCATTGATGACACCTTGTATGATGCGTTCGGCCAACGCCAGGTTTCTATCTTGTACACGCCCCTCAATCAGTATCACGTCGTAATGGAAGTGGCCCCCCAATACTGGCAAAACCCCTCGACGTTGCAGGAGATTTATGTGCGGTCGTCGACGGGAGCACAAGTGCCGCTGAGCGCGGTGACACGCTTTGAACCGACCAACACCCTGCTGCTGGTTAACCACCAGGGACAATTTCCTGGTGTGACGCTCTCGTTCAATATGGCGCCGGGGGCTTCGCTGGGCGACGCGGTGCAGGCGATCGAAAAATCGATGCGTGAGATCGGACTACCGGCCGGCATCCGTGGAAATTTTCAGGGTGCGGCCAAAGCCTTTCAGGCGTCCGTCGAGAACCAGCCCTTGCTCATCCTTGCCGCGCTTATCACGGTCTACATCGTGTTGGGGATTCTCTACGAGAGCTATGTCCATCCGCTGACGATTCTCTCGACCCTACCCTCTGCCGGCGTCGGCGCCTTGCTCGCGCTACTCCTTTTTAAGACTGAACTGAGCATGATCGCACTGATCGGAATTATTCTCCTGATCGGGATCGTGAAAAAGAACGCCATCATGATGATCGATTTCGCCTTGGACACCGAGCGGAAGAATGGCAAACGGCCGGAGGAAGCGATCTACGAGGCCTGCCTGTTACGCTTCAGGCCGATCATGATGACGACAATGGCAGCCTTGTTCGGCGCACTGCCATTGGCTCTGGGGACAGGCGTGGGATCGGAGTTGCGACGACCGCTCGGCATTGCCATTGTTGGTGGTTTGCTCGTCAGCCAGTTGCTCACTCTCTACACGACACCCGTCGTCTACCTCTACCTCGATCGTCTGAGACTGCGTTTCTTACGGATAACAAAAGGGGTGCGGGAGGGAACCAAACAGCCACCTCCGCCTGGCACTCGTCAGCCAGGCTACTCATAAAAGACCCAAGATCAGTCGGTCGGTGCGAAGTTTTCTCTCAAGTTCCGCTTGATTCTCTCGAAGGGGAGTGAGCGGCCCGCCATGGTTGTACGAGATCGAATGTCACTTCCCCGCATTGTGATCTGCTCCGCCAATACGGGATAAACAAGATCTGAGGATAGGGCTGCTTTACATGCTCCCGAACATCGAATTTCCAGCTTCCAGCGGTCTAGTTTCCGGGGAGGTCTCAAGACCACGCTTGGGCCGTTTTCCTCAAGTTCCCCTTGGCCTACTTTTCGGGTTTTGGGTCACCTAGCGAAGTGGTAGTAGCGCAGATAAAGCGAACCGAGACATGTTCTACAAGCCGCCGGGGTAACAACCCTATAGGAGTCTCGGCGAGGTTGAATGTGCCTGTTTTAAGTGGTGAGCCGCCTGGGACTCGAACCCAGGGCCCTCGCCTTAAAAGGGCCGTGAATGTTTCAGCGCTTTTGCCTTACATTCAAACGAATTGCACTCCTAAGGCACTGTTTGACGACGTGGCAAGTA
>JAWOMO010000092.1:0-54954 GCA_033852435.1 Nitrospira sp. | reverse complement strand
AATCGACCCGAGAGGCGGGACTTCGGGAATGGCATTGTTCACGAGGTTATAGAGCAGCGAATAGAGTCGCGGCTCGTCGCCGACAATTTCAGGCAAGTTGTCGAGTCCCTCAAGCCTCACCGTGATGTGCTTTTGCTCAGCCAACACGCAAAGCGACTTCATCACAGTCTCTGCGACCTTGGCAATTCGGCAGGGTTCGAACTTTTGGGAGGCCCGGGCCACTGCCGCGTAGTCTGCAATTCCTTTCATGCGATCCTGAATGCGACGGGACGTGTTGCGAAGCATATGGATGACTTCTTCGCACACATGATGGCTCTTTTCGGCATGGACATGCTCAGTACCCGGAAGGTTCTTAAACAAGTCGTCGATCTCCTCCGCGAGGAGGTCCGTGCCAGTAACCAGGGGCATTAAGAGATTCTTGACGTCGTGCGTCACCTCCCCCATCAGCTGTGTTATTTCAGCCCTCTGTTCGCTCCGTCCGAGAACCGTAGTCACCACCGTGTCAATTTGACCATGTTCGAACGGTTTTGTAATGAAATCGACAGCGCCTTCTTTCATCGCTTCTACGGCAAGCCGGATCGTGCCATAGGCGGTTAAAATAACGACCGGCAGATTCGGCCACCGAGGCCTGATTCGCTTCAGCACTTCGATTCCGCTCAACTGGGGCATTGATACGTCGATCAAGACAAGATCAAGACTGTGGGACTCCACCGCACTCAAGGCAGCATGCCCGTCGCCCGCAGTAATCACCTCATGTCCCATCCAGCGGAGCCGTTCCGATACGCTTAGGACGATATCTTGATCGTCATCGGCTACAAGGATTCGACTACCCATCATTCTCCCCGCTCATCGTAGATTACGAAAACTTATCATCGATTTACAGAATAAGATGTCAAGCAAACTACGCGCCATGCCAAAAAGGCGATAAATCGGCATTTCCGTGGGGTTTTAAGATGCAAGACCACACAAACTGAATCAATTAGGATCACAGCAGAATCGATTCTGATACGGTTTATTTATCGGAAAGGAGGGGCAGGAAAGGGGGACCCTGGGCAGGGTTCCCTCAGACACAGCACAATCTACAAGCGAGTTCAGCGGCAGGAGAGTCTCCTCCATTTGGAGACTCCTTGGCCATGGAACAGGAAGCTTATCCCATGTCCTTCAAGACATGGTCCGGATTCCGGTCGCGCGCGATGGTCTTCATGAGTTGGTCTCCGAACAACACCACGACGCGCCCGCGTTGGTCCTTCACCATCATCGACGCAGACGGGGACTTGAATGTGCCAGGGTCGCCTTCCAGCCAAGCACTGCAGGTGTAGGGCAAAGCATCGAGCACCGTCTCGACACGATATTCATCGCGCAGACGATACTGCAGCACATCGAACTGAAGCCGCCCTACCGCTGCCACCAGCGACTCCAGGTCGTTGAGACTTTTCATGATCTGCACCGTGCCTTCCTGCGCCATTTGCTCCATCCCCTTATCGAACGCTTTTCGCTTGCTGACATCGGTCGGGCGGATGCGGGCAAACATCTCAGGCTGGAACTGCGGCAAGGGTTTATAGTTAAACCCGCCGGTTACGGAAATCGTGTCGCCGATGGCGAACAAGCCAGGATTGATAATGCCGATGATGTCGCCAGGGAAGGCCTCCTCAACCGTACTGCGTTCCTGCGCCACAAGGCTATGCGGACGGGACAGTCTGATCTCACGGCCAAGGCGGTGATGCTTCACCATCATGTCGCGTTCAAACCGCCCGGAACAGATGCGCAAGAATGCCGTGCTGTCACGGTGCTTGGGATTCATGTTGGCCTGGAGCTTGAAAACATAGGCGCTGAACGGCATCTCGATCGGATCGACTGTCAATTCGGTGCCGTCATCGCGATCGGCCAGTCGTGCGCTCGGACTGGGAGCCAGTTCTACGAAGGCGTCCAAGAAACTTTCGATCCCGAAATTGGTAAGAGCCGAGGCGAAAAAGACCGGCGTCACTTCACCCGCAAGAAACGGCTCACGCGCAAACGGATTGCCCGCAATCTCGAGCAAGTCTAAATCGTGCCGCACTTCCGCGATAACCTCATCGGAGACCTTACCGCTGCGCGCAAGATCTGCCAGCAATAGATTGGCGACATCCACTTTTGTGGCTCCTCCATGCGCCGTCCTGCTGAAGAGCTGCACACGGCTGTCCGCACGAGTCACGATCCCGACGAAGTCGCTCCCCGACCCGATCGGCCAATTGATTGCGCTCGCATGAATGTTTAGCGCCTGCTCCACCTCCGTCATGAGATCCAGCGGTGGACGGCCCGGCAAGTCCATTTTGTTGATCAGCGTCAGGACCGGAATACGCCGCATGCGGCAGACCGCGAACAGCTTGCGAGTCTGCGCTTCCACGCCCTTCGCTGCATCGATCACCATGATCGCGCTGTCCGCCGCGGTGAGCGTGCGATAGGTATCCTCCGAAAAATCCTGGTGCCCCGGCGTATCGAGCAGGTTAATGACCGCGTCCTTATAGGGAAACTGCATGGCCGAGGCCGTAATCGAAATGCCGCGCTCCTGCTCCATGCCCATCCAATCGGACGCCGCGGTTTTCCCGCCCTTGCGGCCCCGCACCATCCCAGCCGTGCGGATGAGGCCGGAGTAGAGCAGCAGTTTTTCCGTCAATGTGGTCTTCCCCGCATCAGGGTGACTGATGATGGCAAACGTGCGGCGTTTCGCCGTGGCAGCGGCAAGTTCATTCTGTAGTGAGGTATCGATAGTCATAATGGCTTGGCAGCATACCATATGGCGGTCAACGGCGTGTAGCATAGAGCGTGCCCATGAATTTACGGAATACAGCTGGAACCCTGTAATGGATGGCTCGCCGAAAACTCGTTTGAAGGATCGGCCTACGAACGCTCCCTGGGGCGGCACCGCCTCCGGAGGGATTAATCCTGGACTGACCTCCGAGGAACGGGACGAGCGTATCAGAGGCCTCGTCCACGAAATGTTCACCCCCTTCCCTCCGAAGTAACTCCCTTCGAAACAGATCCACATCGCGTCCGAAAGGCCTGCCTCCGGTCGAACGTCCTGGCTGACAGCTGTTCAATACCCTGGCAGACAAATACAGACATTCGCATTCTTTCCTCTCTGAAATCCAATAGAAGGACTCGCATCGGAGCATTGCGGCCACTGCTCTTTCCGAAACCCGCATCGTCATGGTCCCCATATTACAGGTATTCACACTAATTAGGATTCTTTACAATTGTAAATCTCCTGCTACACTCATCTGATAATTTCACGCTCCACGCAGATCTCACATCGGAGCCCCGCAACACATTTTGTGCGAATGGGGATTTGATATCCCGAGAAGGAGGATTGCTCAATGTCGCAACTTATCGAAGAACTGAAATCCGATCATGTCACGCTGAAGCGGGCCCTCAAGAACGCCGCGGATTTCACTCGCCCCGCCACCGAACGCGTTGTGATTTTAATTGACGCTAAAGCAGCGCTGCTCCGCCATCTCGAAAAGGAGAATCGGGAGCTCTACCCCACGCTCAGAGCACTCGCGGAGACTGATCCGCCATTGAAATCCACTCTCGAGATTTTCGCTAAGGATATGGAGGCGATCGCGTCGGAGGCGATGGAGTTTTTCGGCAAGTATCACGACCCGGCATTTGTCGCCGAGCAATTCAAGAACAACGTCCACTATTCCATCGAGTTTGGAAAGGATTTGGAGCGACTGATCATTCTCTTGGGCCTACGCATTGGCCGCGAGGAAAGAACGCTCTATCTCGAATATGATCGCAGCACCTCAAGAACGAGAGCAGCCTGACTGCGACAATGGGCGATCCGAGTCGGATTGGACGACGGATCTTTTCCGGATACAACACTCAATAGCGAGGCATTCCCGCCACAGGACTTGCGCGCTAACGCAAGCCGGGGGTGGTAGCGCCAGCCCCGCTGTCTGGAATCTGTAACGTAATGGAGAGCGCATGCCCATCGGAGTTGACCTGCGCGGTGATCTTGTCGCCAGTTTTGAGTCGACTAATCACGCCCTCCAGTTTTGTCTGAGGGGTCACACGCAGGCGGACTTCCTTCCCGGACATCTCCTTCACGATGACTTCCTCACCTTCCCAGTACAGCACATCACCCTTGATCATCGGAGATGCATTGGATTGAGATCCTTCCAATGCCGCTGCTTGAGGAACCAGTGCGAAGAGGAGAAAGAGAGCAAGAAGAATTGGCATGGTTGATCCTCCCTCTTTTTTTTACCGTACGAAATACTGTGGATCGCTGTCAACAGGGCAACTCCCTGTCCACGCAGTCTCATCACTGTGATTTTGTAACGGCAAGAAACCATTTCGGGCGGATGCGACCAAAATCCGTGCGAGCATTCGTGCGAAGCCCGCGCTTGGGATCGAGTACCACCGGCCCCTCAGGTCCCCGCCAGAAAACGACCCAATGCCAGAACGCGCGCCCATGAACTCGATGCCATTTAATCGCCAGGAGCGCCAAATCCGGCAGCGTCTCCCATGACCGAAACCGTACTTCAGGCTGCGCCGCACGAACACCATAGTATCGCAGCAAGCGGCGCACATAGTCCGTCTCAGACCACAATCGTCCATCTTCGGCAAAGATCCCCAACCGGTTCGCCACACGCTGGACTTGCCGATAGGGCACCCCTGCAACGGTGGCAACGCTGGCGAGGCCGCAGCCGGTCCGCTCCAGTTGCACAACCGGCTTCACAACAACGCAACTTTCAACTTGCATCCGCCCGACACACTGAACCCGTGACGCTGATAGAACGCCAGCGTTCGATGAAACTCAGGAAGCGGCGGAGTCGTCACTTCGAGTCGCCGCCATCCCCTCACCTGCCCTGTGCGCTTGGCTTCCAACAATAACGCCGAGCCGACTCCCTTCGAGCGGTGCACCGGAGACACATAGAATTCAGGGATCGTGCCGAACTTGCCTTCGGTGTAGAGCGCATAACTCTCATAGAGTGCCAGGAAGCCAACCGGTTCCACAACTCTCTCCTGGCGAGCAAGCAACACCGTATACGCACCATCCTTGATCCAGGTGCGGGCACGCGTCGCCGTTTCCCATTGATGAAATCCAAACGCTTTGTCCTTTACCGCGGCCATGATCTCGTGGAGCAGCTCCCCCACCATCGCGGCAATCACGTCGGCGTCACTGGACTGTGCAAGAGTGATACGAATCGCCATCGGCTAGATACAGACTGCGAGGAGCACAAACACGGAACGAAAATGGGTTCGCCCGCTGCACGAAAGGAACGCCCTCTGTGGTAAACGTGACGCCTCAGCGAGGCCTATGCCACACACACCATGAATAGACGCAGCCCAACCCACCTACTTGGCGCAGCAGCTGGATGCATCGGCCGCCCCCTCGGAGGGAAGAAGCCTATCGAGTGCAAAGTATACGGGGCAAAAACCTGTGAGGCCGCTCTGAATCAGTGTCACACCGATCACGGCAGGCACAATGAGCCAGTCTACGCTCACATAGTGGCCCAGCGCCACTCCCACCGTCACCAAGAGTCCCACAATAGCATCATGGATGCGTCGCTTGTGATTCATGATCGGGCCCTCCAGTGGAAGATCCTCCACACCCCCCTACCTACGAACCATTCGAACCACAATTGCATCTCAGGCTAGCCATGATGTGTATCTCTGTCAAGATGACGCCGTCAGGCTAGCTAGCTTGCTTTGCGAGCCTCGTCCACGCTCCAGATCCCGGAACCGTGGGCGGAAATGCACAAAAAGACAAAACAATAGAGAGCGGCCAGCTCGCCCATATTTTGTAACGGTAGGAGCGCCTGTGTGCCATGCGCCATCCAATAGGCAAACGCCATGAGCCCGCTGCAAAGGAATGCCGCCCAGCCGGCAAACAACCCGATCATCACTAGCGAGCCGCCGATCAACTCGATCGGACCGGCAATGGTGATGACAAAAGACGGCACTTGAGGCGGAGGAGGCATCGGCACACTCAGTAACTTCTGCGTCCCGTGCCAGAGAAACAAAAACCCGGTGACGATACGCATCAGCGCATAGGTGTGCGGGGCATAGGCTCGCAAGAATGTCGGCATAGTCGCCTCCTCGTAAAAGTGGTGGGAGGGTCTCAGAAGATGAGCTGGAAAACCGGGAGCAGGCTACGCACTTGTGCGCCGCCTGTCAACAAAAGATACCCGTGATCTGCGGATCAGGAACAGCACCGCGCAAAGAACGCGAAGCAATTCCCCACACTTTTTCTTACTAAGGTGTAATCAGAAACCCGGAATGGTCCGATCAGCCCATTCGGTTAATGTTTAGGGGCCGCACCGAGTCGAGATTTTTCGAATGAAACCATCCCATCGACCAGCACGAACAGGGCAATCAGCAAGAGCAGAATCGCGCCGGTACCCCACCCGTGCGGCGCCAACCCGAACGGCTGATTTGTGACTGCGGCCAGGAGGCCGATACCTCCGCTCAGACACCCGAGAGCTGCAGCGATTCGAGCAATGGTCGTTCGCTTACAACCTGGCTCCATGAATCTCCTATGATAAGGATCCTGCACGATCGTCTGACACAACTATTACGTGTGATTTGTATTCACGTGCGTCCTGCATTCGTTGCAAGCTGCCCGGGCAGTGGTTTGTCATTCTTGCTCCTCGCCCGCATATCCCCCACGGTGCGGCAGGTAAGCCTTCCGTGTTTTTGTTTGTCTCAATATTTCCTGCTCCGCCTGGAGCCAGTCATCCAAAGCCCCTTTGCAAATGCGTCGCTCATACAGCTCGTAGGCTCGCTTGACAATCTGCTCATGGAGCTCTTCCGACAGAGGTATTTGACTGGGTGCCTTGACGCGAGGAGCGGCGGGTGCACTGACCTTTTTCGATGGCTTCGGTTTCATGGGTCCCATTCGGGCTTCCCCCTTGAAGCTGAAGGTCGGCTCAGGCTAGGCCGTCCGTGACAAAGTGTCAAGCATTGTCAGCCGTATCCCGACAGATGAAACCCACCGCGCACTGATGAGGCAATTCATGGCCTCGCCACCCTTCTCTCCAGCCATTGAGATGTCAGCGACGCTCTGTCGTCAACGCAAACGGACCGTCTGCGTTTGCTATACTGAAGCGCAATGATGGTCTGGTGGACGCCACAGGCGAAACCATTGAAGCCCATCGCCACCACAACCCTTGCTAGAGGAGGTCCCATGAGAGTTCGTCTGACGGCCATCGCATTGATCATGACTGTTCCGTTTGCGTCCGCCGTGTTCGCACAGACCGTAGGCACCGAGGTGCAACGCGACGTAAATCAGGAGAATCGTATCGAGCAGGGCTTGAAGTCCGGGCAGCTCAGTACCGGTGAGGCGGCGAAGCTGGAGCGTGGCGAGGCGCGCATCGATCGCATGGAGAAAAACGCACTCAAAGACGGCAACCTCTCGCCACAGGAAGCCGCCCGCATCCAGCGCGCCCAGAATCAAGAGTCGGGACGGATCAACAAGTTAGACAACAATGCCGTGAGCGGCAACCCGGATTCGGCCTCCTCGCAACGGATGCAAGCCGACGTACAACGCAATATCAATCAGCAAAACCGGATTGAGCAGGGCGTCCAATCGGGCGCGCTCACCAACAAAGAAACCGCAAACCTTGAGCGAGGCCAGGCGCGCATCGATCGCAAGGAGGCCAGAGCTGGCGCCGATGGTCACGTCAGCGCCAGAGAGCAGGCTCGCATTCAGAATGCGGAGAATAACCAGAGCAAGAAGATCTACCGAGAGAAGCACAACAACCGAACCCGCTGACGATAGCCCTCCTACCAAATTGCGTGACAGAGCGCCCCGGGAATCTTTCCGGGGCCGCTCAGTCATGCTGCGCGCGAACCTAACGTATGCCACTTCAGTTGCATGATCAAGTAGAGCACGATCCCGAGATTCAGAACAAGCACGCCAATCCGAACCGCCGACACTTGCTGGAATACTTCATATAGTTCGAAGGGAAGGAGCAGGCTTGTCGAGATCACGGTGAGATAGGCAGCCCACCCGACCTCCAGCCACAACCCGCCCCCCTCAATGAGGAACAACCCGGCATAGCTCAGGCTGACGACGCTCATCATGAGCACACTATGGGGCTGAAGCGCATCCACCTTGAGTACCAGCGCATGAACGACGCGGGAATCGGCATCTAAATGAAGGGCCTCGATCAGGAGAGAGAACAGCGTTGCAATCTCTGCATGGAGTAATTTGAGAAGCCCGAGGCCAACCAGGAGCAACAGCAGCCCTTTCACGATTTTGAATACGGCAATGACCGCCAGGCCGGTGTGATGTGGTCGTGTCATGATTTGCTCAAGAGAGGGGCATTAGGAGACCAGACGAGGTTTCGGAGGCTCCATCAATCAGCCCGTATTGGGCCACTCCTGCCGAGCCGTTGCGATTTCAGATTGTCAGGTGGGAACAAGCTACTCAGTTGATCGAAAGGTGTCAACGAAGGGCTCCGTCCATGGTCGGTCACAGAGAGGACGGCGTAAAGAGAAGCCGCTGCACCAGAGCCCCCTTCTCCTCATTTGCCTTCGCCCCCCCAGTTGACAGATGAAGCAAGAAACGGCAGGATTCTTCCCCTGCGACAGAATGAGGCCGCGCATGGAACCGGGATAGTCCTGGGCAACCCCACGAGGCTGAGTCGGTCGGGTACACAACGATGCCCTCACGGCAGGTTTGCGCCGTGAGGGCATTGTCACATCTGGACACGCCTCCCCCGTTGATCAGGCGACCTGCACTCAACCGCAAAGGAGGAATGCGATGAGATACCTGCTCGCGTTACTAGTCGGATTCACCGCCTGGTGGCCGACATTTGCTTTCGCGGAAGGAGCCGGAGGAACCTATCGCGGCATTGCCACGATGTACTACACCCTCATGTGGGTAGTTTTGTGTTACGGCTTGTACGATACCTTCGGCAAGACCGCCTTGTACGTGGGAGCCCCGATCCTGGCCATTGCCACGTACTTCGCGCTGCCTCCGGGATAACCCCGCACACCCAACAGGCCCTGAGAGAGCTGGCTATTTCTCTCTCAGGGCCTCCAGGCGCCCTGCACCAGAATCATCAACATGCACAAGACAAGAATGGCGGCAGCGCCGAGCAGAGAAGCGCTGAATGAAAAAGCTCATACTGCCTGAAGGGATCACGACGGTATTGCGGAAACCGCATGAAACAGAAGGTCACAAGCGCGGCCCCGAGACCGATTACCGCAATGAGGACTTGCGCTAAATCCATCCGATCTCACCGAGGCTGATGGTATCTTGCCCCACCCGTTGATTCAATCGCGGAAGGAGTCGTCGCAGCGAGGAAAGCGCCGACATACATAGCGTCGTGGAGCCGAGCGACCGGCTTCTACGAATTCGGACCGAGTACCTCTTTGAACATGACAGCCAGATCGCGGAGCGCGCGAGCGCCATCGCCGACAAAGGCCGACCCGTGCATCGCGGCCAACGTCCTCGGCTGCAGCCCGGCCAGTCGGTGGAGCGTCGCATCTGTCAACGTTGAATACGGCACATAGTTAGCCAGTGGCCCTTGCTGATACTCGACAAGCACCTGGCGGCACCGGTCCAACAGATCCGAGTGCGTGCACGGCTCGACATCACCGGCCTGATGAAACAGATCGGAACACAAAAGTGTCCGCTGCGTCTCTTCAAATAGCATCCCCGCATCCCAGCCGTGCGGCACATGGGGCGTATGCAGAAACCGGAATCGATACTTGCCGGTGCTCATCACCTCTCCATCCTTCATCCCCACCGCTGGCCGCGTGGCCATGCAATCGTCGATGCTCACCATCTTGCCGATCAGACTGCACAGGGCCATCGATTGCGGCGCCAACTGTTGCCACTCCTGCAAGCTGCCGCATTCATCCGCTTCGAGATGGCTGAACCCGATCCACTTGACTGTTGCCGGGTCGAGGACCGTCGCCACGGCATCCCGAACCGTTGGAAACATCGCGCGTGGACCGGTATGGAACAGCAGCGGTTCTTCATCACGCACCAGAAACTGATTGAATTGCAGATTGAAATCCGGCACGAATGTCGAAATCCGATACAGGTCTGGTCCGATCTCTGAAACAGTGGTCATAGATGCCTCCGCGGGTGAAAGAAAAGAGACCGTAGGCTACTGGCCCAGACTGAACCTGTCAACGAGAAGAACCGACCCATGGTGGGATCAAGAACAAGATCGCGCTTGTCGAAGGAGGAGAACAACGTTCCCACCCCTTAACCCGAATCAGGAACAATCACCCGTTGCGTGTTTCACATCGAGTAAACACTTGCATAGACGCTCAACTCTGTCGCAGGCTAATAGATGCCGTAGGGTTCTCACACCGGAACTTCGAACACCGCATGAGCCTGTCCCCGACGCCCGCGATGAAGAGAACGCTCCTTGCCGGAGCGATCGGCAATGTGCTCGAATGGTATGACTTCGCCCTCTATGGATATTTTGCTCCCGTCTTCGCCGCCCTGTTTTTTCCGTCGGACTCTCCCTTCATCTCGTTAATCTCCGCGTTCGGCGTCTTCGCCATCGGATTTCTGGCACGACCGGTCGGGGCATTCCTGTTCGGCTATTGGGGGGACACGCTGGGACGACGCAATGCACTGGCCTGGTCAGTCCTCCTCATGGCTATCCCAACTTGCCTGGTGGGAGTCCTGCCGACTTACGAGACCATCGGTGTAATCGCGCCGATTGCTCTGACGTTCTGCCGATTTCTTCAGGGGTTGTCGGTGGGCGGAGAATTCACCGGGTCCGCTACCTTTCTCGTCGAACATGCGGCAGCGTCGCAACGCGGATATGTCGGGAGTTGGGCCGGCTTCAGCGCCCAAATCGGCGCCTTGTTAGGATCCGGCGTGGGAGCGCTGACCGCCTCGAGCCTCGCGGAGGAGGCGCTCCATCAATGGGGTTGGAGGATTCCCTTTATGATGGGCGGATTCATCGCCGTGGCAGGCTGGTACCTGCGAACCAAAGTTCCGGAGTCGCCGGCCTTCGAAGCAATCCGCCTGGCCGGAAATGTGAGAGCATCCCCCGTTCGCGATGTGCTCACGATGCAGCGACGTGCCATGGCAAACGTCATTGGCCTTGTGTGGCTACACGGCGTCGCGTTCTACTTGCTGTACGTCTATCTCACGACCTACTTAGTGACGGTGACGACAGTCCCGCTCGCGACCGTGCTCCTCCTCAACACGGGCTGCATGACACTCCTGGCCCTGTTGATTCCCATGATGGGAGCCTGGTCTGATCGAATCGGGCAACCGCCTCTGCTGATTGCCGGCGCCGCAGGGATTGCGCTGTTGTCGTACCCATGCTTTGTGTGGCTCACGAGCCAGGACCTGCCCCGCATGATCACGGCGCAAATTGCGTTGACGGTGCTGGTCGCCTGCTACATGGGACCGTTTTTTGCCGCAATCGCCGAATTGTTCCCCACCTCGCTTCGCTATACTGGCCTCTCGGTCGGCTACAACATCGGAGCCGCCTTGTTCGGCGGTACTGCCCCGTTGATCGCCACAGTACTCATCGAATGGAGCGGCAACAGCCTGGCGCCCGCCTTCTACTTGAGTCTCTGCGCAACCATCTCTCTTGCGGTCGCGCTCACGCTGCCCAAATGATTCTCCCACCACCGATCCGGATGGAGTGGAAATGACGAGCGGCGCGCGGACGAGACGATCAGAAAAGAGACATGACGCCGCTATGAATCCGCGCCGCGAATCGTTTGGTCACTCGTCGAGGCTCGGACGCAGGAGAAACGGTCCATAGACTATGGCGAACAGCAGGTAAGCACCGCTCCAGCACAATGCAGCCAATCCGAGGAAGGCATTTGTCGAAAGGCCGGTGGTGGGGCCGACCACCCGCATCAGCGCACCAAGAGTCACCAACGTATAGATGCAGACAGTGAGAGGACCTGCGTGCCGGGGACGTCCCGTGTGGCCCAGGCTGGCCCGGGTCATCACCCCGAGCGTCATCACACCCACTGCGCCCGTCGTGAGCGCGTGCACCGCATCCGTGGTCTCGAGACCAAACCCGAGAATCGAACCGCCGAGGGCAAGCAACGCCATAGCCAGCCAGCCATAGCCCAGCTGCAGAATCAGCACCAACGGCTCACGCCACGTAACCCAGCCATACCAGCGAGACAAGCGACCTAGATTAATCAACCCGGCCGTAGCCATTATCCAGCCAGTCGCGATGACATGCGGCTGAACGGTCCAGCTCAATGCGGCGATGGCAACAAGCACGACCGACAGCCCATCGAATCGAGAAAAGGCTGGGGGCTGCTGAGCCAGACCCTGTTGAACCATGAGTTCTCCCGTAAAAGTGGGAGTGACGCGGCCACCGATCAGCGCCAGCAAGACCATCACCAGACCAAGGGCCATGCGTATGGGAAGATCTATATCTGCGCCGCTCAGCGCCAGCACATGGAACAGGATATTCGCGCCGGCATACAAACTGATTAGCGCGCCCATCGGCGCGTGAAACCAGCTCTTCGCCGCAGCAATTTCTCGCCAGACGAGTGTCGCGACCGCAACAAGAAATGCCGCGTCGACAATGGCGGCCACAACGGGCATGAGCCACGGCATGGCAATGACCAGGCGTCCGACCAGCCACAGCATCCAGAGCCCGATTAACTCACGCCCTCTGATCGGGGGTCGATCCGTCCAGTTCGGAATCGCCGTGAGCAGAAAGCCCGTGATCACCGCGGGCAAAAACCCGAAGACCATCTCATGCACATGCCAATCCCGAGCCGGATAGAGCGACTCCAAGCCACCGACGCCGCCCAACATCAGGAGCCACACAGGAATCGCCACCCCGGCAAACAGCGCCGCACCAAGAAAGAACGGCCGGAACCCGTACGAAAAGAATGCTGGTCCCCGGTAGCCGGATGTCTCATTTGCTGTGTCAGCCATCAATCGTCAGCCCTCACCACATCTGGAACGTTTCATTAGTCTGATTGCATGTTCCATTACGCTAACAGTCGCTGCAGCAATGCATACCCCTGATTCCAGTCGCCGATCCCGCTGTCGGCATTGATATGACCAGCGGCGCCGATCTCCACAAAATCGCTCCTCCATGCGTCAGCACAGTGCTTGGCATGTGCGAGTGACCCGAATGAGTCGTCCGTACTGGCGACGACGATGCTCGGGAAAGGGAACGGACGCAGGGGAACCGGCGAAAATCCGCGCGCGTCGGCCGGGAAGCCGGGAGCATCCGGATCGGGAATTGCGACAAGCAACGCTCCATGGATCGCGTTCCTTGAGCGGCTTGCCCAATGCGCGACAAGCAGACAGGCCAGGCTATGCGCCACGAGCACCGGTGCCGAGGGGCAGGCCTTTACCGACGCGTCGAGCACGCCGACCCATTCGTCACACACCGGCCGGAGCCAGTCGCGCTGATTCACACGTTGAAAGTGCGAGTCGCGCTGCTCCCACAAGGTTTGCCAGTGCTGCGGCCCGGAATTTCCAATGCCGGGCAGAATCAGAACCGGTCTCGGCATGGGCAACACCTCTCGCCCTTATGCAGCATGTGTTGAGTGTGACGAAACATGGCCGGTACGCTACTGGCTCAGGCAGGACCTGTCAATGAGGAGATTGGAATGCCGACGCCTGTCTTTTTATATTTTTCGGTGAATGGAGACAGCCCAGTTCGTTACGGAAGGATAATGGCTTGCTCGGAGTAGCCGATCGTTTTGAGCGTTGCTTCCAGCGCGTCGACCATCGGCGGCGGGCCGCAGAGAAAAATCACGGTGTCGGGACCGGGCGACGGCAGATGCTTGCGCAAGACGGCCTCGGTGATGCGGCCCGTGCCTTGCGACCAGCCTGCAGGCGGCTTGTCCAACACATGGTAACAATGGAAGCTCGCATGTTCACGCTCATCCTCGTCCCATTCCTCACGGAAAATGATGTCGGTCTCGGCCTTGTTGGCAAAGACGAGAAACAACTCGACAGGAAGACTCTTGGCGAGAATCCAGCGAATGATCGAAATCATCGGGGTGATCCCGGTGCCGCCGGCTACGAACCCAACTTTCTTCGCCATGCCGTCTACCCAATGGCCGCCGGGATTCGGTCCGCTCATCAGCACGGTGTCTCCAACCTCTCGGTCATGGAGATACTTCGAAACTGCGCCAGTTTCGTACCGCTTGACTGTCAAGTCGAAGTATCCCGTAATTCCGGGCGTGGAGGACGGCGTGTAGGGCCGTTTCACCGCTTTCCCGTCGATCGTCGCGTGGACGTAAAGATGGTCCCCGGGCAGCATGTCCAAGGTGGCATCGTCAGGCAAGGCAAAGCAGAAGGTCTTTGTATCGTGGGTATCGTGATGAATAGCCGTGAGTTCGTACGGCACGGGTGTGGTCGTCTTGATGCGCCTGATTGGTCCCGACATGGTGGCGCTATCATACGTGCTTGAGGGAACCCTCGCAACTAAGGAAGCGGACGCCGTGGTCGGCTGACGGGGCTAAATCAGAAAGTGATCCTGTTCCTTAATCACGCACCCGGAAAACGAGACGGTCGTTTACTCTGCAGGACGCTCACGTGCCTGCATCGGTTTATCCACCACATCCTTCGTCAAATCGGCATGGTGCCGTGACACCTCCGCCATAGTCGGCTCGCGCGCATTTTCGACGGTGAAGCGGTAGCGATTCCCCTTGGAGACTTGCCGAGGAATTTCCACGAGCAGACGCCCGATGTAGCGAATTTCGCCCCCCATACTGGAAAAGACTAGACCCAGGTCGCCGCCGAGTCCCGTCATCTGTTCGTCACGAAAGCTTTTGATGAGAAATTGCCCTGCTCGCAGGCGAGAGATGAACATTCGCTCTTCTCCGGCCTTCACATCAAGCCGATACTTTTCGACGTACGGACCTTCGCCGTCTGGGTCACCAGGCTGAACGCGCACAATGTCGAATTCATAGGAAGAGCCGGGGACGTCCACTGGTTTGCCAGTTGCGTCCGACGCGATCGTTTCCGGTTGCACCAGCACCGAGCCGATGACCACGCCCCATTCCGGTCCGGGCACGGGAATGCGCTCACCAGACATGTCGAAGAACTTCGCACAGGATGCCAAGGCGAATAGCAGCGCGACGGAGGTCATCGCAAGGGTGATCGCCCGCTCCACGGTCCGCTTGCACATCCGCTTCCTGGTCTGCGTGGCGATTTCAGTCGACTTTGTCTGTATCATGAGAGCGTCGTGATCGAATGCGGGAGAACCACCGGTCCCCGATTCATATTCCTATCCGTCATTTTCCGTATTTGCATGAGAGAGGACCGCAGCGAGGCTACTTCGGAGGACGGAACGTGTCAACAGAAGAACTCACGGAATGGTTCAATTTCAGGATCCAACTGCCCACGGTAGTGACGCGAACCTGTCTCCGGCTAACCGTTCACATCACGCAAGATGCCGCTTGATCGTATCGTAGATCTTTCGCGCGCGGACCTCGTTTCCTGTGACGCCAACGCGAATCGTCAGACCGGTTCGGGAATCCGAGAGGGATTCCAGGTCGATCCACACGTGCTCCCCATCGGCAAACTCTGACTCCACATGCGCTGATACTTTATCAACTTTGTCTTCCAAGGCCTTCAATTGAAGTTCGTCCAGGGCGGCGATGGTCGCCTTGTGCACAACGGACATCTCATAGCTCTGCTCGTCTTTCAACTTTCCCATCACATACACGGCGCCGGCAGCACCCCCTGCTGCGCCCACAGCCAATGAAAGACAACCGGAACAGGAAAGCGCGAGCGCCCCACAGAGCACGAGGCTCAACACACGTGAGCACCAGACTCGGCCGAGAGAGCTGAAGCGATTTGTCAGCGTGGTCATAGCGACGTCCTCCGGACGCTGTGGCGTATATCCGATAACAGGCTCAAGGAGAATCCGCGAGCGAGCGGCATGAGAATCAACCCAGTTCCCATCACTGCTGCTTTCCGCCAATCACTGAGATTTCCTTGGAGTACACCGGCAAGACAATCGCCGCGAACAGACGAGGCGATCAGGAGATGACATTACCCTGTTTCCCTTTCTCCGTATCTACAAGTTCACGTTGCGGGCATGTCTTCCATGAACTGCTATCTAGTCTCCAGAGCCATTTGAGCAAAAAACACATCTGCACGTTTCCGCATTTCCTGGGGCGAAAGGTCTTCTTTATGGGTCGCCAGGGTCCACTTGTGACCGAACGGGTCAGTCACCTGCCCGCAGCGATCGCCCCAGAACATATTCGTGATCGGCATATCCACTTTTGCGCCGGCAGACACTGCCCGGTTGAAGAGATGGTCCACGTCCTCAACATAGAGATAGAGACCGACGGAGGTACCTCCAAGGCCCTGCGGTCCGCGACATCCCATGCCCGGATATTCCTCATTCAGCATGATGATCGAATTCCCGATCCCGAGTTCCGCGTGCATAATACTTTTCTCATCCGGTCCGAGAAATCGCATCCGCTCCTCTGCCCCGAATGCAAATTTGTAAAAGTCGAGGGCCTTGTCGACGCCCCGAATGGTGAGCGTCGGCGTAACGGTATGATAGCCTGCAGGGACCGGTTTCGCTGATGGTGCCATCGCGTCCTCCTTCCTGAAGATCCGAAGCACGCGGACTTGCAAGGCCTTCGCCGGGTCCTACGATACGATATGGTCCATGGTCCGCGGCATCACCCCTCTTCGTTGACGATCACCCTTTTCTTTCCTCATCGAAGAAGAAGCTTCACGCGGTGCGAATTCTTCCCTTTGCGCGCTCAGTTGGCCTGACACCTTTGACCACCGATCCCGATCGTATCCGGCGCACACCGCATGGTTCCCGGATAGGTCGACCCGGCCGGAGGAGAAAGTATATACGGAGGAACATGCGGCCATGGATCAGCTTCCGTGCCACGAGAAGACGACTTCGGGACCCAAGGGCTCTTTGCTGTGATGTTGCCGGAGACTGGCCGACGCGTCGAGCGAGACGGCGCTGTTCTTACCGAAGATTCAGACCTGAGAGCGGACTCCTCATCTGACAAAGGCCTCGACGAGAAGTATTGTGACAGCCAGTCGGGCGGCCACGGAATCAACTCCTCTTCAACCTTCGGCCTGTCACCCGATTCTGGATGACGCGACGTTCGTTGATGCTCCTTTGCTATCATGGCCCGGATCGCCGCCAGATTTTTGTCGCCCTCATCGTCGGAGTGAGTCTCCGACAATCCGCTCAGATCCACCGGCTCTTCCAGGGCGAAACCGGCACATCCGAGCAACAGCATGCTCATGATCAAGCCAGCGAACCACATGATGCGCGCCTTCTTTCATGCATGTGAAAGAATGGGCGAACCTGCCGCCAAGTACGAACAGAACGCATGAACAATACCAATCTCATACGCATTGGTATTTCAAGCAGTTCGGATCGGTTGTCTCCTCTGGAAGTCAGGAAAAGTTGTCCGAATAATCCAGAATGTCATCGATCACATCCTTGCAGAAATTCAACTCTTTATGAAAGATCGCAGGACAATATGTTCTTTGAGCCATAAGTCCTCCTCACCCTCACCGCGAGCTAGGAAACTCTAAGTCTTTGCAATATTGACCGTTTTCTCTCTTCGATGTCTTTTGGCAAACCACTTGCGGGCGAGAGACCGAGAGGGACGGCCAGGACCACGTTACAGAACAGCACGAGGGACTCACCTCAACACGGTGCCCCCTCCGCAATCCTGTTATTACCAGTCTGAGGCCAAGCATGGAATCGTATCCGCTCACGATCGCGGCCATCAGTCTCCTTTGCCTGCTGTTAGGCGTGAATGCCCTCGCCAGTAGAGCGACGACTACCTATAGAAGAAGCACAATCGTAGGCATCGATGAGACCAGACGGACCCTCACAATCCTGACGCAGGAGGGGCAACCCTGGACGCTCCCCATAAGGGATCCCACGATCTTGACGACCAAACAACTCTCCACGGGTGATCAGGTCTCGATCGAACTCGATCGGAATGACCGCATCAGCAAAATCATCAAGCTGGCCGGATAGTCGTGCACCGGGAAATACCCGGACTGTTCAAGGAGGGAAATATGAAGAACACTCACCGGAACAACATTGCCGTCGTGGCCCTATTCACCGTCCTCATATGCCTGGGACTTCTCTCAGGGCAAAGCCTGGCCACGGAAAAGTCCGCGGGAAGCCCGCGGATCATCGATGGATCGAATGTCACCCTCATGTTCCAAATTACCATTCCAGGCGAACAAGGGTTCGTCGTCAGAGACATCGGTAAGTTCGTTCAGGGGCAACACCAACTTCTTCCAGCGTTGGAACGAGTGGTGACTGGCATGAAGACCGGGGACGAAAAAAATGTGGAACTCTCCGTGGATGAGGCCTTCGGCCCGTATGATGGCAGGAAGAAAAAAACGGTACCGAGGGATGAACTGCCGCCTCAAACGAAGGAAGGCGATGTCCTTCAGGATCGCGCCGGCACTCAGGCAACGGTAGCACAGTTGTCAGACACCTCCGCGGTGATGGATTACAATCATCCGCTGGCCGGAAAACCCCTCATCGTGAAGATTAAAATCTTGCGAGTCGACAATCCCTCATGATCATTCTTTCAGGAGGCGCGCCATGAACGAACGACAAGTGCCAGGAGGCAGACTTCCAACATTTCCTATTTGCGGTCGGACGACTCCTCTCATCGCGAGATGGAGCAGATCAGGGGCCGTGGTGCTGATCACGATCTTGATGGGCGTGACCATGATCCCGTCAGGGTCGGCTCTGGCGGACGATCAGATGGGCAGCACGAATGATTCTGAAGTCACCGGGATACAAGTGGAAAGTTGGCTGCTCAGCGTTCCCTATTGCATCGGTAAAAGCGCATTCGCGATCTCAGGCGCCGTTGTCGGTGGACTGAGCTATTTGTTTTCTGGAGGGAACGTAAAAACCGCGCAATCCGTTTGGACCACAAGCATCAACGGAACATACATCTTGCGACCAGCTCATCTCAGAGGGGAGGAACCGATTCACTTTCTCGGCAAGGCTGAGGGGGACGGAAGTGAGCCTCTACGACAAGCTTCAAAGTGAGGCTGAACCATTCAAGAGGTGAGATGATAAGCGAGCTGATCTAATTGAACACATTATGCACGGGAAAGTAGCTGGCATGACTGAGACGTCAGGGAACAAGAACTCTGAGGTCACACATCGACTGCATGCGAAATACCTGCATGCGTGGAAGAGGCGAGGATCGGCGCATCTAGTCCAGCTGTTGATCGATCACTGCTTTGACGCAGAAGAACCGCCAAACCCCAACCCCCAAGAAGACGACACCTCCCACCAACGACACCACACCCAGCGGTTGAATGCCGGGCATCTCAAGCCACCACACAGCCGGAATGCCGACGATGAAAAAACCCAGCGCGGTCCTGACATAGGACAGCAACGTGCGCTCGTTCGCCAACTCAGTCCGTTGACGAGCAAGCCGGTCTCGAATGAGCGTGTCCGATTGTCCTTGCATGGAAGATCCCCGAATTCTTTCCGAAACGATACCCCATCAGAAGGCCAAGCTCAACAGACCTGAAGAGAAGTGCGGGCGATGAAGAAAAACCTCGCCACGCGTGGAGGAGGCCGATGAACGGATCAATGGAAATTACTGCCTCTCGTGACTCGCTTTGAGATCGCAGCGCTAACCTTCGCGGTCACGATCGAGGGCACCGCGAAGAGACCCAACACGAATAATCCGAGTGGGAACAGATTGCCGAACCCTTGGCTGACCAACATCCAGACACCTTGCCCGAAGAACGGAACAATCCCCCATCTCCACGGTCGATCGGGCTCGACATATCCAAGCAGCCCGGCAACGAGGCAAAGTCCTGGAATCCCGAAGGTGAAATATAAATCTGAATCCCAGGCCTCTCGCTTCCCGGAGAAAGATGAAACCAGAATCCAAACCACAACGCCGGACACAAGCGCGGCCCCATAGAGCCAGGAGTCTTTCTTCATGAGGAAAAACTTACGCTCGGATTGGAAACGCGTCAAGGATCAACAGAGAAACGGGAATGTCAGAGGTACTCGCGGATGAACGGGAACCGCTGCGCGTGGACGAGACTCTTCAAGGAAGACTCCCGACCGATTTTCTTTTCTACGCACCATCATCTCGAGACGCGTAGTTCTCCGATCCCGAGACGCAACGCTTCGACATCCAGCTCGTGCTCCAGACGATGAAGCAGCTCATCACTGATCGTTCCGTCATTTCGCAGACCGATCAGAGCCAGGCGCTCCGCCGATAAGGTCTCGTGCCTCAACCGTCGAAAGGTGTCGCCTGCCTCCAGAGAACAGTCCGGGTCCACGGTACCGGAACTTGCGAAGCGTTGCAGTTGCCGGCCGTAATGGACACGCAAGCGATCGACATGGTCCGCTGTTAACCACTCCTCCCCTGCCAATTCATCCAATCGTCGTAACGCCACCGTGGCTGCATGCTCGCGCGCCTGACGTTCTTCCTGCTCCTGACCGCGGTCTTCTTGGAGCTTCATAACCCGAATCAACGGTGTCAGCGAGAGCCCTTGCAACACCAGCGTGGCCAGAATCACTGAAAAGCTGATCAGGATGATCTCCGCTCGAAAGGGAAAAGGCTGTCCGGCAGCGGTCGTCAATGGCAACGCCAACGCAGCCGCCAACGTGACGATCCCTCGCATCCCGGTCCAGCCGATCAGAAAAAGAGAAGACCAGGGCGGCATGGGGTCGCGCGCCCGCAACGAAGGGCTCAGCGCCCTGGGCAGTATCGCAGCCAAGGGCACCCATCCTAAACGGATGACGATGGCCGTCACGCACACCAGTGCACCGGCAATCAGGAGCTGCCCGAACCGACCGGACGGCACCGCCTCGCGCAACACACGAAGCTGCAGGCCGATGAGGATAAAAATGAAACCGTTCAACACGAAGACGAGCAGATCCCACACCGCGCGAGCCTGCAGCCGTGTGGTCGGCGCCACGGCCGCACTAAAATGTTGCCGTACGTGTAAGCCTCCCGCGACACAGGCGAGTACCGCGGACGCGTGCGTCAATTCGCCCAGTACCCAGGCTACATACGGTGCCAACAAGGTGATCGCGGTCTGAGTAAAACTGTCCTCTGTGGCACAGAGTGCCCAGCGTACAGCCATGCCTACGGCAAGACCAAGGGCCACACCCACCACTGCGGCAAAGAAAAACTGGAGCAGTGTCGCGCCCAGCACAAAGCTCGCGCCGACCGCAACGCCGACGGCGGCACGGTACAGCACGAGCGCCGTCGCATCGTTCACCAAGCTTTCTCCTTCGAGGATCGTCACGATCCGACGAGGAATGCGCAGTCGTCGTCCGATCGCCGTCGCCGACACAGCATCCGGTGGAGAGACAATCGCGCCCAACGCAATGGCCTCAGCCCATCCGATACCCGGCAGCATCGCGTGCGCCACAGCTGCAACCGCAGCCGTCGTCGCCAGCACGAGCCCGACCGCCAGCAATGAAATCGGCCTGAGATTGGCCCGAAACTCGCGCCACGACGTGAAATACGCAGCGGCCCACAGGATAGGTGGCAGGAAGACCAGGAATACGAGATCGGGACTGAGCGTGACCGCCGGAAGTCCCGGAATGACGCTCAGGATCAATCCACCAATCACGAGAAGAATGGGATAGGGAATGAAGATCTTTTGAGCGACTGTCGTCAGCGCCAACACCAGCGCGAGCAGGAGGATGACGATCTCAAGGTGATGCAGCCCCTCCATCCCTCACCCCTCCTCAAGTTGCCCGAACGGTTGGGTACAGAAAATTCGGGACAGGCTACTTGGGGCAGAAAACGGAGTCAACTATAGGAGCGTGACATTGACGAGGTGCGTATTGACCCGCCGCGCGCGACCGAAGTGGAAACGCTTCCTGACTCCGCTTCACTCTCCTGGGCCGGTTTCATTGGGCAGGTCAGAAGTGTAAAATAAGAGCGTTGGACAATACACTGACCATGACGCACCCTTGTATGAAGCTTGTGACAAGACACCCTCCCCTGAGTCAGATCGCGATGATCATTGGGCTGCTGATTTTTGCATCACAAGTCACTGTCACTCAGGCTCAGCTCAGCCCATGCACCCCCCTCCAACAGGAGCGGGGCGATACTTCCTGTGAGAGTCCCAGAGAAAGCAGCAAACCGCTGTTCCATACGCTGAAGGGATGGTTCGGGTTTAGCAGCGAGGAACCAAACAGAGAGAGCTTGAGAGGAGTGGAGTCATTGCCGAAACCAAGCCTCAAAAGCGACCCTTACGAGCTGGACCCCATTGTGAAACCAAGCCAGCCACCCATCGACGGTGTCCGTGACTACCTGAATAGACAGGACCCGGCTCATGCGATCTATCCCATAGACCCGGGGACACCCCGCCTGCCCCACCCCTAGTCTCCCGTGCTTCTCCTAGCCGTAGCCCGATACTCGAAGCCACCGGCATGCTCAAACTTTGGTCCTGGTGTTCGTTGTAAGCGCACGCGTCAGATCCAATGGTCCGAAAACAAACTGCGAGGGAATCAACGAGATTCGGCTATAATCAGCTAACTCAAACGAAGGAGATCCCATGTCTCTCTGTCAGCGTGCATTCCAATTGTTCCTGCTTGCCTCTCTGTGGGCAATGACAGCATGCGCCCTGGGCGAACAGAGCACGGGGCCGCTCGCAGCTTACCTCCAGTCGCCCCAAGGCTCCGCCGAATGGAAGAGCACCGAACAGCAACTCGCCCAGGCAGCTGACGCTGCTGCCACGGAATACCGCCGCATCAAAACACTCGATGCCCTCAGGCCCTATGAAACAGCTGTGCGTGCCTGCCTCGATCACGGGTTCCTTCTCTATCGAGTTCTTGATGCGTCCTCTTCCGATTTCCCCAAGGGATTCCGCTCGTCTCTTGAAGATCGTGCTTCGGAATTGATGGACATTGCCGATGAATACCTGAAGCTTGGCGCGAGCGACGTCATAGCCGTCGGCATCGCCAGGGACGTGATTCACAAGTACAACGTGGAGCGGATGGATCGTGCTCAACGGCGAGCCGAAGGCATCCTGATGCAGTACCGCTACCAGCGGAATTACTAACCCATCATTTGCGTCGCTTCAAAATCAATTAATGACGACTCGACGTTATCGCGTGAACAACCTGGTTGTGCAACCGTTCTTCTAAACCATCAAACAATATGACGAGTTCCCGAATTCTTGGTGACCGAAGCAGTGGTTCAACCTCACAAATCTTGCTCGTGCCTAGCGAGCGATCACGACAATTAGCGCGCTGCATGCGCACATCGTGTGCGAGGAGTAAGTGTGCGCGTTGAGCGGTTTCGCACGCAATGCTATGAGGTGCCGCCACCGGCCGCTGAGTTACCGCAACTCAAAACTGTAGATTTGTGGAAGAATCCAACGTGCCACGCATTAAGAGGCATAACCACCTGATGCGGTCCTGAAATTGCTTCCAGAAAAGCGATCTGATGGAGGAGGTGTGCGCCATCTGGTCCCCGTCCTTAGACGAGAACTCACCTACGTCGCCGGGGAGTGCGTGAGATGGACTCTCGTCTGCAAGTGGTTTGTGACGATGGTTTGCCCCAAGTGGTCGCGGTCATCAACGGACCGTCTCCTGCTCACGTGATCCACCCAGTTGCGACGCAACTCGACGCTCCCCACCACCTAACTAAATCGAGGTAGGAGCCCCATGAACAAAACAGACTGTGCGAATCGTCGGATCGATGTGTTGGCCATTGGGTTATTCGGGCTGGCTGTGGGGGCCCTGACCGTCGGCCTCGCCCAGGTCGGCCGCATCCCGGAGGTCGACAAGGTCGGCGTCTTGGTGATCGCGCTCGTGTTTGGGGGCCTCGTGCAGGTGCTCGCCGGCATCACAGACATTCGCTACAATGAACAGCTCGGCGGAACGGCGCTCACGATGTACGGCTTCTTCTGGCTGACCGTCTCCTCCGCCAAGCTGCTGAGCGCAGGGACATCCTTCCACTTCGATGACATGCTCTACATCCCCATTGACCTGGTCTATCTGGTCTTTTCCGCCGTCATGATCTATCTCACGGCCTTCCGTTCTGTAACCCTGAGCTTCCTCCATGTCATCATCACAGCGACGTTTCTCGCGATGGTCTTCGCGAGGCTGGGATGGATCGACGAGACTCTTCCTGGCGTGGGACACTTGGCCATCGGCATACTGGCGTTCTATCACGCGATCGGGAGTCTCTCCTTCGCTTTCACTGGCCGGGCCATTGTGCCGCTCGGGCCGCCACTTCTCTTTGCCGACACCGACATCGACACCGTCGGCGTCGCCCAGCCAGAACTCCGTCGCATTCCTGGTTAACGGTCCCGCCCTGCCCGGGCACGGCAACATTGCACACGGCGCCTTTTCCCCTTCCGCGCCCGCGCCGACACCGTGGCGGATGCATCTTGCCCCCTTCGCGATTACAATACTGAAAGACAAACGGGCCGGTTCAGCCGGCCGTGCGATTCACGTCAAGCAGAAGGGAGCATTCGCATGCGCCGTCTCATTACAAACGTATCGCAGATATCGGGTCTGGGATGCATGAAGAGCGTCGTGGTCATCGCGTTGGGACTCTCCATGTCGTCCAGCCTCTATGCCGAGGACCTCACGGTGTCCGAAAATTCGTTCGGCTGTATTCGCGACTGGACGAAAGTGAGAAACACCTATATCACGCACGCGAATCCCGAGAAGCTCAAGGAGGCGGTGCGAATTTTCAAGAGCAGCATACCGGACAAGGAGTACCCGGCCGGCACGTTCCTCCAACTCCTGCCGAACGAAGCCATGGTCAAGCATCCGCGGCAGAAATTTCCCGAGACCAACGGCTGGGAATTTTTTGATCTGGACCTTTCCGCCCAAGGCACGAAGATCAAGACTCGTGGAGAGCAGACGGTGAATTTCCAGGGCGTGAAGTGCTTCAGCTGTCACCAGCCGGCACTCAAGTACGATTTCGTCTGCGAAAAGGGGCACGGCTGCGCCCCGGTACCGCTGGACGATCAAAAGATCGCAGAACTACAGGCGGCTGACCCGCGCTGTTCCAAGAAATAAGCGCTCGCGTCCTTTTCGGAAACAGAAGGTCGTGGCAGCAGTGGACCAAGCGAGAAGCAATGAAGGATAGCGCAGGGCGTAAAGATGATGTCGGTTGAGCCATCAACTGGTGCACGAGAACGAGACGACGAGAACAGTAACCAGTTCCAGTTTGCACTTGGTGTTGAATCTGAAAAGAGGAGAACGCCATGACTCGCCATACGGTCGTATCACGAAAAGATTGGATAACGGCTCGAAAGGCATTGCTGGTGAAAGAGAAGAAATTCACCCGATTGCGCGATCAGTTGAGTCAAGAACGACGGCGGCTTCCATGGGTGCGGGTGGACAAAGACTATTTCTTTGACGGACCGAATGGCACAGAGACCTTATCGGACCTCTTCGACGGCAGAAGCCAGCTCATCGTTTATCATTTCATGTTTGCCCCCGATTGGGACGCAGGGTGCAAGCATTGTTCGTTCTGGGCGGACAATTTCAACGACATCATTGTGCATTTGAATCACCGCGATGTAACGATGGTCGCAGTATCTCGGGCCCCGTACAGCAAGTTGGCAGCCTACAAGAAGCGGATGGGGTGGGATTTCAAGTGGGTCTCATCCGGCAACACCGACTTCAATTATGACTATCACATATCATTTACGCCGGAAGAAGAGGCCAAGAAGAAAGCGTTCTTCAACTACAAAATGCAAGACCCGGACAGTTCAGACCGGGAAGGAGCCAGCGTCTTTTACAAAGACCCCAAGGGGAATGTGTTTCACACCTATTCCACATATGCGCGCGGCATCGACATGGTCAATGGCGCCTACCACTATCTTGATCTGGTACCCAAGGGGCGGGACGAAGCCAAGACCGGTCCCTCATGGCTGCGCCGCCACGATGAATACGATCGATAAGCATGGCTCTGCAGGTGATGATGAAGCCGGGTGCGGTGGGGGGCCGGCGGAGCCCACGCACCACAAACGGGGAAGCTTTGTTTTGGTCACACGTGAGACACCCTCGCGCACAGACAAGGCGAGCGAAATGGGAAACTCCCTGCGTTTCTCGATCCGCCCCCTACTCTTTGTACAACCAGGCTCCTGCTTCTGTGGCCACCACGATCTCGACGAGTCCCACGATGACCGCAATGATAAAGAGATGGGCCGGGAGCAATCCGCGCGGACCCCAATTCACCGACGGAAGGAGACTGCCGAGCACCCACACACCGAATCCCGCATAGAATGCGGTCATCGGTCCGGCGCCGAAGCGTGGACGAATCGCCGCATAGAGCCACAGCGCCGTGAGCCCGTAGGCAAATCCCAGCAGGACGTGCAGCGCCACGTTCGTTCCGGTTTCCCGGAGCGGATGGCCCAAGGCCTGCATCGCTTGCCGCCACTCAGGTCCCAGGATCACCCCTTCAAGAATCCCCTCAACAACGTCGATGATAATCCCGGCGACGAGACCTCCCAGAACCACTTTCCCCCAGTTGATCTTCCCCACGGTCAACCTCCGGGTTAGGATCCGGTGCGAGAGAATAACGAAAGGCTAGGCCTGTCACGAAAAAGTGTCAAGCATGGATAACAGCATGGATAACAGAAAATGTGTACAGCGTTGAAGATGACCGAGCCCCGCCCCGCGAACAAAGAGTTCAACAAAAGACTCCAGACCCCCTCTTCTTCGCTTCCGGCCAACAACGTCAAGCGGCTTTGCGGGAAGAGGTTTTCTGCTCGGCCTCACTCATGCGAAGCGGCGGAATCACCCCACGCTCTTCTCCCCAGATCCGAATAACGATCCCGCTGACAACCGCGGCGAAGAACGCAATGAGGCTGACCAGAAACAGCACGGTTCCCGCACTGATCACCCACTTGCTGAAGTCCCATGGAGAGAACATGACCGCACCTCCTGGTTGAAGGTGGGATGTCACACGAAAAGGCTGGCGGCATCGATCATCGAGTGGAACAGTGTAGAATTCTACACCTGGGCGATCAAGGAAACCAGGACCACGCCCGGACCGGAGTTCCAGGCTCTGACTTGAAAACCGCGGCATCTCCTAATTTCCAGGGCATGCCAGCTTGACCTCTCGTTCCGGGGAGCGCATGCTCTCCATGATCCACTCGGAAGATTCACTGCTTGAAACCTGCTCCGGTAAGGGAATCTCGCCGAGGATTCCGGATCTGCTCTCATGAGGGAAGGATGAATCGTGGCTGCTATGTGGCTCTTGCTCCCCTTCCTTCTCCTGCTGGACCATAATCTCGCCTGGTCGCTTTCCCGCTCTGCCTCCGTTCAACCAGTGTCCTCGAACAGCACGCTCACAGGTGAAGAATTGCTCCGGATCGGTGAGATTCACGACCACCAACTCCACTTCCGCGAAACGCTGACATACTACGAACTGGCATTGTCAACGTTTCGAGAAAAGAAACAGACCCGCGGCATCGCAATAGCCCTTGTGAAAATCGCACGAGTCTATGAACGCCAAGGCAAAATCCACGACGCCTACACAGCCGTCCAGGAAGCCGTTTCCCTGCTCGCGAAATCCTCAGACAAGCTTAGCTATGCACAAGCCCTCTCCGTGATGGGGCGAATCTCCGCTCGTCTTGGTGATCAAGAGGAGGCTCGTACCTCGCTCAGCCAAGCCATCGCGCTGTTCAACCGACTCAAAGATCGCCGTGGATGGAATGAGGCATCAATTCAGCTGGGCCTTCTTCAAGTAAGGGAAGACTTCCCCGAGCAAGGCCTGTCGTTGCTGCAGCAGGCGAAGGAAGACGCGCGCGCCAGAGAGGATCACAGCCAGCATCTTGCCGCACTCATGGCGCTGGGAACCGCACATTGGCTGTTAGATCAGCCACAAGATGCACGCCGGTTTTACGAAACAGCTCTCCAGTTGGCCGAGGCGGAACGAAACATGCCCCTCGAAGCCACGCTCCGTCTGCGGCTTGCCTATTTCGAAGGCGAGGACGGGCAGCTGAGCGAAGGCGCCGAGTCGGCCAAGCACGCGCTCTTTCTCTCCCAAACCCTGCATGACGCCGAGATCGAAGCAGCCGCAACCTCTCTCTTGGCCGACCTGTACCGGAAGATGGGACGCATGACCGAGGCCGAAGAATCGGAACAACGAGCCTTGTCGATGTACCGCCACCGCCAGATTTATATCCACGGCATTCAATAATCGCCGCGCGCGGATGAGGAGATCAACAAAACACTCTCGACCTCTTTTTCCTCACATCTCGCCAACCAAATGCCTTGCCCTTTATTGACTTAATTAGGATAGGGGTATACAGAGGATGGACTCACAGGGGCCTGGTTGAATTGGAGACGGTGACATTCGAGAACCCGCCAGAAACGGAAATGCCTCCATACCCACCGACATACCACTCCGCTTACCTGTGGTTGCGATCAAGCAACCCAGCATTCCACTGGCCAGAAGGAATCTCATAATTCGTGGGATTCGATCGAGGGGATGCAAGGCACTGCTCATAGCCGGATCTTATTCAGAAGTGAATCGTATCGTCCACCAGAACACTTCGGCTACTGATTTTGTATGCTGACTGTTGATCTGCATACGGATGGCGACCGCGCGTTCAGGAATTTCCCCAAAGAGCGCCCGATAATCTTCGACGACGTTGCGCTTTTCGATTAACCAGTTGCCGATCTGACCGGCTCCCGATTCGACCACAATGGCCTTCACATTCAGGTAAATCGGACCAGCGGCGGTTCCGATTGTCCCTTGTGGCGCGGTCGGGTCCCAGATGTAGCTGATGACTTTCCGACGCTCGAAGAACGTCTTGGGAAAGACGACGAGCAATTGAGCAGCCTGGTCATCCGTGTCGGGAGAAGAAAAATCTCCTTCGGCCGGCGGGACAGTCACCTTCCACTCCCATTCGAGATACGGCGTCTGTTTCAAATCCACCGTGATGCTTTTTTCCAAGGCGAACGAAGACGATTCGGTCCGTAACTTGATGGCCTGATTCTCTGCGTCATCGACAACTTTCCAATTGCCCGTCCCGAAGTGGACCGGTTTGTCCCATTCCGCAAGCGCCGGTGTCTTGCCTTTTCCCAGGATGATGACTTCTCCTCCGGCATACAGTGCTCCGACGCCCAGCGCCCCTATCAGGGCAGCAAGGTAAAGAGGTATCCACGCGACTGCCTTTTTAGTACATCGTTTCGCCATAAGTCCTTAGTGATCGCACCATCTACATGAGATCAACGGATATGTGAGTGTGAACCACTCACTTGTGTCGCGGCTCCCCTAACTCTCGACGCTGGCAGATTAAAATCAACGGGGGGATTCGTGTCAACGGGGTTTTCATCTCTGTGGAGGACGGAGTCGTCCTGATGAAGGCGGCTACTCGGGCCAATTCATCCCGACCTCGCTGCCGATCGCATCGATCGCGAGGTACGAGCAACGAGGAACAAACTTGGCTGCTGCAGCGGTTCAAATCAAACGGTTCCCCACCGTTTTCTTTTCCCGCAGCGGGGGATCGACTGGACTACCTTGCAAAACGTACAATGTCCCTGCTTCTTCAGCCATGGTACGTTTACCTGAACGATGGCAACGCAAGACAAGAGCGAGCCGGTAGAAGATGCATCCTCCAAGACCATACGGAGCGATCTCACCGATTGGGCGACGTGGCCGGATGAAAGACTGCTGGATCTTCGGCTGTGCGACCTCGATCTCAAAATTGCAGGCAACGATCTGGAAGATCGCATCGCGCAGCTTTACCATGAACTCGATAGCCGCGGCCTTCACTTTCATCCCCATTTTTGGCTCTCTGATGAATGGTTCTGTCCAGATGATGTGCCCGGCATCGCGATTCCGTTCTATCTGGCCCACCCCCGTCTCGCCAAACTCGAATTGAGCCAGATGCTGGAAGTCGAAGGAGGCGATCCAGACGGGTGCATGCGCATCCTGCGGCATGAGACCGGCCATGCCATCGAGAACGCCTTCAGACTGCGGCGGCGGCGGCATCGGCAGCAGCTCTTCGGAAAGAGCTCAGAGGTCTATCCCGATGACTATTCTCCCAAGCCCTACAGCAAGAGCTTTGTGCTTCACCTCGACTCGTGGTACGCACAAAGCCATCCCGATGAGGATTTCGCCGAAACCTTCGCCGTGTGGCTGACGCCGAACTCTCTCTGGGCGACACGCTATGCCGGATGGCCGGCGCTCAAGAAACTTCAATACGTCGATCAGCTGATGCAGACTCTGGTGGGCCGGCCTCCGCTCAACGTCTCCACCGAAGAAGTCGATCCGCTCCGGCGGCTGCGCACCACCCTGCGCCGGCATTACAAGAAGAAGCGCCGGCATTACGGGCTTGATCATCCGGATTTCAACGACCGTGATCTGCGGCGCTTCTTTTCCGATGCCGGGGAGTACGCCGGCAACATGACGGCTGTGCGTTTTCTCATGAAGATTCGGAAGCCGGTTCGCCGCCTCGTCGCCGGCTGGACAGGTGTGTACCAATACACGATCGATCAAGTCTTCGAAGACCTGATCGCGCACTGCCGCCCGCTCAACCTTCGCCTGGCGGTACCTGAAGAGCAGGCCAAGCAAGAGTTCACAGTCTTCTTAACGGTGCAAGCAATGAACTACGTCAACACAGGCGGCCGGCGGGTGGCGCTATGAAACCGCTCAGAGTCCTGGTGCTCATGCACAAGCATTTGGTGCCGCCTCAGGATACGACCGGCATCGAGACGCAGAAGGCCGAATGGAAGACCGAGTTTGACGTCGTCACGACGCTACGAAAAATCGGCCATGAGACAGAGCCGTTGGGGGTAGAAAAAGATCTCGGCATCATACGCAATACCATCGATACCTGGAAACCCCATATCGTCTTCAATCTGCTTGAAGCGTTTCACAATGTCAGCCTCTTCGAGCCGAACGTGGTGAGCTACCTGGAATTGCTGCGCGTTCCCTATACCGGTTGTAATCCGCGGGGCATGCTGCTGGCCAAGGATAAGGGACTATCCAAGAAACTCATGGCGTACCACCGCATTCCGATGCCTGAGTTCGCCGTCTTTCGGCGAGGAGAGAAAATCCGCGTGCCGAAGCGCCTCACCTTCCCGATGATCGTCAAATCGCTGACAGAGGAATCCTCGCTCGGCATTTCACAGGCCTCGGTCGTCGAGGATGAGCAGAAGCTGATTGAACGGGTCGGATTCATCCATGAGAGCGTCGGGACGGATGCGCTCGTCGAACACTTCATCGACGGCCGGGAGCTCTACGTCGGCGTGATGGGTAATCAGCGACTGCGGATCTTTCCCGTGTGGGAAATGCAATTTACCAAGATGCCGGACGACGTGCATCGGATCGCCACGGAGCGGGTCAAATGGAGCATCAAGTACCAGGAGAAATACGGGATCCAGACCGCCGAACTCAAAGACGCACCTGAAGGCGCCAGCGAGCGCATCCAGCATCTCTGCAAACGAGTCTATCGTGCGCTGGAACTGAGCGGGTATGCGCGGATTGATCTACGGCTGGATAAAGAGGGAAAGATCTATGTACTGGAGGCGAATCCGAATCCCCAAATCGCCCAGGACGAAGATTTCGCCGAATCCGCCAAACGGGCTGGCATGCCGTACTCAAAGCTGCTCCAGCAGATCATCACCCTGGGCCTTCAATGGCAGCCGGAACGCAATGGCTAATCGCATCAGACATTCAAATTCCCCTTTCTCTCGCCATGAGGACTATGACGCCTGAGGTCGCATTGTCACCCCCTTGCGTTCACTATCGGCTAGGCATAAGATGACCACGTCACCGTCCCCTGACCTGGTCAAACGGAGGAGGCGGCTGTGTTTTGGGAAACGCGGCAACCTTCGGCACCATCTGATCCGATCTGTTCATTCTGCGGCAAACGTCAGGGGGCTGCTCGAAGCCTCATCGCGAGTCCCGTACCCTACACCTGCAATTCCTGCCGCACGACATCTCCGCTTCTGATCTGTGAAGAGTGCCTTCAACACTGCTCCGCGTCTCTGAAGAAAGACAATGGTGCGCAGAGTCCTCACACCTCCGTTCCGCTGGTGGTTCCCAAGCCCACTGAAATCAAAGCGACGCTCGATAACTACGTGATCGGGCAGGATCGCGCCAAGAAAGTCCTCTCCGTCGCGGTCCACAACCACTACAAGCGTATTCTGAACCGCGACCGGCTCAAACACGTTGACCTCCAAAAGGGCAACATCCTGATGATCGGGTCGACCGGGACCGGCAAAACGCTCCTGTCTCAGACTCTGGCGCGCATCCTTCATGTGCCCTTTACCATCGCTGATGCCACGGCACTGACGGAAGCAGGCTACGTGGGCGAGGATGTCGAGACCGTCGTGCTAAAGCTTCTCCAGAACTGTGATTACGACGTCAACCGCGCCGAAACCGGCATCATCTACATCGATGAAATCGACAAGATCAGCCGGAAGTCGGAGAACCCGTCCCTGACGCGAGATGTGTCAGGCGAAGGCGTCCAACAAGCGCTCCTCAAGCTGGTGGAAGGGACGGTCTGCAATGTGCCGCCGAAAGGCGGGCGGAAACATCCCGAACAGGACTATATTCGTGTGGATACGACGAACATTCTGTTCATTGCCGGAGGCGCCTTCGTCGGGCTGGATCAGATCATCGGCCAACGGACGATGCCCAAGCGGCTGGGATTCGGAGCGAGCGATCCGACGAGCGGGATCGATGGCCACACCGATGTGCTTCGCCACGTACGATCAGAGGATCTGCTGAAGTTCGGGCTCATTCCCGAATTTGTGGGCCGGTTCCCTGTCCTCACCACGCTGGCCGATCTGGACGTGCCTGCGCTCATTCGCGTCCTCACCGAGCCCCGCAATGCACTGGTGAAACAATATCAGGCCCTCTTCGAGATCGAAGGGGTCGATCTGAAGTTCACCGACTCCGCAGTGAAGGCCGCCGCTCGCCGCGCGGCCTTGATGAAAACCGGCGCACGGGCGCTCCGCACGATCCTGGAAGAAGTGATGCTGGACCTCATGTATGAGATCCCCGCGCATGGCGGAGTGAAATCCGTGGTGATTACGGAAGAGGTCATTGCCGGGATCGGGCAGCCGCAAATCCTCACCTGAAACTTTACTTTTCATGAATAACGATCTGTAATCTGTGGTATTTTTCTGTGTTATTGCGCAGAGCAAATGAAAGACGATCGCACGTAGGGGTCAAGGAGAAGTGCGTCGCTCAGGGCAGATCGTCTGCGCAACGAAATCCGAGTGAAGGCCCCCAATAGGTCATATCATCCCAACCTCGGTAGCTGGCGCGCAGTTCCAACGGCCGGTCGCTGACTTCCCCGCCCCGCAGCACACGGAAAGAGCCTCGCACAGGACCTTGCGGATCTCGGGCAGGCGACGAGCGATAAAAATCCTCGGCGTACCAATCGTTGACCCACTCCGACACATTCATGACGAGATCAACCACTCCGTAGGGGGACACGGCGAAATCGATGCTGCCGACAGGCTGAGTCCCATTTTTGATGGTTTTCTGCTCAAGGCCCCGCACCCGAACTCGCAACACGTCATCGTTATTACCCCAGGGATAGAGTCGCCCGTCGGTTCCGCGCGCAGATTTTTCCCACTCAGCTTCGGTGGGTAGCCGCTTGCCCAACCACCCGCAGTAGCCTCGCGCCTGGTTCCAGGTGACGTTCGTCACCGGGTGCTCTGCGCGAGTCGCATCATCATAGGCCGAGCGATCTTTGGGAACGGCACAACCGCCGCCTTCCACACATTGTTGGTATCGACGGTTCGTCACTTCATACTTGTCGAGCCAAAACCCGCTGACATACACACGATGCAGCGGACGCGCATCCGGCAGCCCGTCATCCGATCCCATCAAAAACTCTCCTGCAGGAATCAGGATCATCCCTTCAGGAGGAACAATCCCCTGCCGGGCAAGTCGTTGCAACTCCTCTCGCTGAGCGAGCCGAACTTGCTCATTCACCTGCCGGACCCCGGCCTCATCCACCTTGACAGTAGAGGGTTCACGGAGACCACCCGTCTGCCCTCGCGCAACCGAGGTGGCAGCGACGTCGCTCTTTCCGCCCGACTCTGTCGCTGAAGCAGCCGGCGGGACTCCCTCGGTCACCCGCACCGTTTCAATCCTGACCGTAGTCCGAACAAGAGCCTGGGCGAACCCCTTCCCATTGGCTCCCTTCTGGCCCTTGATGCCCTTTCCGATCGTGGTGAAGTCGAACGCTTCAATATTCGCCAGCAGCGGGGTGGCGTAGCTGATCGGCACGACGAACGCCATCCCCTCCGGCACGATTCCTGACGGATGTGTGAACTTCGTCGTGAGAATTCCCACCACTTCACCGCGTGCATTAAAGACCGGACCACCGCTGTTGCCGGGATTGACCGCAGCATCGACCTGGAAGACGCGCTGCACGCCTTTGGTCCGCACGGCGGCGATCCGCCCCCTCGTCACCGATACCTCGCGCAGACCGAAGGGAAAACCGACGGCTACGACTTCCTGATCCAATTGCACTGACCCGGCATAGCCGAGCGGCGCGTCAGAAAGCCCCACGGTCTCGACTTTCAACAGCGCGAGATCGTGTTCAGGATCGGCACTGACCACCACCGCCGGCGCACGAAACTCGCCGGGCGTCACCACGACAATTCGTCGCGCGTTGGCCACCACGTGATGCGCGGTGAGCACATAGCCGTCCGAATGCACGATCACCCCGCTGCCCGCCGGTTTTTCGCTCGGTCCGCCGACACGCTCCACCGCCCAGGCCGATCCCAGCCCGATCACCAGCAACCCTATGGACAGCGCCGTGTGTTTCATTTGGTAATCGGGATCATCACGCTGATGGCTCCGGCATTTTGTCCCAACTTCCACCCTTCCCGTGGATAGCCGGTCCGGTCGAGTGTGCCTTTGGGCTCCCCGTGACAAGCAAGACAATGCCTGGTGGCATAAAGCGGGAACATCAATCGCAGCAACCTACTCTTGGCGGTCGTTTCGCTGATCGGCTTTTCTCGCGGATAATTAGGGTCGGCGAAGAGTTCCAGCGCGGACCGCTCGGCCTCGTCCGGAGCATTGGCAGCATTGCGAGGCAGGAGCGTCGTTTGTTTCATGCGAACTCCGGTCCGCTCGGTGAAGCGACTGGCCACGCGAGCCCCATAGATCGCGGGAAGCAAGCCTCTCGGCCCGCTCGATCGGTTGATCTCAGGCTGGGCGTCGGCTACGACATTCCGGCTGACGACCACGAGCTCCTTCATCAACTTTTTGGCCTGAGCCGGAACCCGCGAAGAATTGAGATCCTCCAGATCAATCCCGGACCGGCTGAGAAACATATCGGTTAATTGTCGACCGAAGACATCCGGCGTCAGTCCCTTGTCGGATTGCCCCGGTTCATCGAAGATGGCTTGATGATCATTGACAACGGACCGGCCCGAGTCCAGGAGAATGGCGAGCAAACGAGCCGTCTGCTCCACTTCGAGAATCGTCTGGAGTGCGACTCCGGTGTTGGACGCCGCCTCCTTTGTCCACGCTGGCCGCTCTCCCGTCGCGACGATTGCGGCAAGGAGGAACAAGGCCGTCGTGACCACGCGCAGACGACTCGGCATAAGATCGTCTCCGACGCATCGGCAGTATCAGTTCGGAGAACTATCCGGTGTCCGCCAGCCGTACAGGAAGGAGCCGGCGGACACCGCGTCACGGTGGGATCGTACGGGTTGCCTTCCAATGAAGTCAAGCCGTTGTGGGACGCCCAATCGCCATCAGACTAGCGGCTTCGATAAACATCAATCATCACATTATCCGCATCCAATTCGAGTGTCACCGGGGCTCCATCCGGGAGGACGGACAGCTTATTCCCTGCCAGCGCATCTACCTCGTACGTGCTGGACCCCGCCGGCGTGGATAGTTGAATTTCCTGCCAGTACGGATCGGTGTAGCGCACCGTGCCGACGACAAACCGGTGATCCGGGAAAAAGCGATCCGTCCTCGACACATCGATCATCACATTTCCAGAATCAACGAGCAGATTGATCGTCTCGCCAACCTTTGCATCGTGCAGCCCCACGCGGTCTGCTTTATTCGGACTAATTGTCCGAGGCTGCATGCTGTTGTCGGTATGAATAAACAGCATCCCGGACTTGATCTTGGTAATCACCCCGCTGAATCCATAATGCGCCGCGAGCATGACGATATCTTGATCATGGGATGGCTCAGCAGCGCCAACCGGAACGACAAAAACCAGCATAGCCACCGCGGTCAATAGCCAACGTATCATCATGGCGTCACCTTCTTTCTTTGCCAGCATTGGCAACAAGCGCGCCTTCCTCATATAGGAGGAGTGCCGGAACGCCTCCCACGGAATCCTCTGCTCAATAGGCGAATTCGCCGACGCCTCCGGACGGAGTTGGAACGGAAATCCCATACTCCTGAATCGGCGTCACCATCAACGAATAGTTGAAGAGCTCATCTGCCGCGACGTCGCTGATCCCATGGTCCCGGACGCGCAACATCTTGAACCACTTGGTCATCTCGACTTTGACTGTTCGTTGATCTCCACGGTTCACTGCATCCCGCACCACCCCCAATTTCTGGCTGTAGGGCTCCCAGTTCGATGCGGGATAGTTGGTCTTGTAGACCGAGACAGAGTTGGCGAGATCATCAATCCACGCTGTCTCTGCCATGGCTGGACCGAGCGCGACGAAACATCCCACGATCGCTGCCACGAGCACTGCTCCAATCATTGCCTTCATACACCCCCCTTTCCGGCCGCGTCGGGTGTGGCATCACCCTTCCGACGCTGGCCTGGACTTAGGAAAAATCATATCCCGGCACGGAATACACATGGTGGATGGCATTTACCCGTAGGCCGCAGAGCGGCCTCTAGTAGATCGGCCGCGAAAACTCCCCGATCCAAAGACCATCCTTCCGTATCAGCTGGAAACCTAACAGCACTGCGGTCAGGCCGCGTGCCTGGTGCGCGCACCGCCCACCTCGGTGGACCGGCCAGTCTCGTGAGGCGTCGACATTCGCCTCTTCTCAGACTCGCTTTCCCGTCCCATCGACCAGGCGATCAACCACACAAGCGCACCCATCGTCACGAGACCGATGATCTCGACCATAGGGCACCTCCCTTGTTTCAACCATAGAAGGTCGTCGAGGCCTGTCGCGCACCTATGCAGCAGCCCGACGGTGGCCGTCTGAGGCTTGCGTGCCTGCCTCGCCCGGCTCATCCATCTTGCCACTCCGTGCTGTAGACGACCCCCTCGCCTTCGGGTACAGGAGATCGAAACAGACGAACAAGGTCGCCACCATTGCCAGGAGACCTCCCACGATTCCCCAATAGACCCCGGACATAGATCACTCGCTCACGCGCGAACCGCGCGAGTCCTTTTCTCACATGTTGTTACGCCGCTACGCGATACACCCACCTGTTTGCGGTCTGCTTCATCTGATCGACCACTTTGGTTTCGCGGCTCCGAGCGCTGAGCGAAAGTCCTCCGAAAAAGACTGCCGCCAACATGAAGCCGGCGACCATCAGATAGCCCATAGGAATCTCCGGCCAGGACGCTGGTTCCGTGAAGGCCACTGCCGTGTCTTCCGGAAAAGATTGGATGGCAGCCAGCAGCGTCAAGCGATCGGCCAGCGCTTCGGTACGAATGTCGGCCACAATGAGGCTCGCGAATTGTTCCTGCTGTGCAGCCCGCTCTTCCTCTGACGATCGTTGGGCCTGCGTGACATGAAGAAGCGCCGTCCCCATTCGCTCCTGGATCGCGCCAGCTTTCCTGGCATAGCTTTGGAAGGCGTCCACAATCCCGCGTCCAAGAGTTGCCTGCCACGTCGACGAGAAATTCTGGTCGAGACGTTGCCCTCTGGCTTCGGTCGCCCGAATCATGCCGCTGTTGTAATCTGAAAGATACTGATCAGCAGACAACGTGCCACTTCGAATGCCACGTTGTGTGAAATTCACAATAGCCCGTCCCATAATGCCCTGGACACGGGCCATATGATCGGCCGGGACTGTCGCAGCCTGGTGCATGACGGCGCCGAAGGGGCCGCCCGATAGCGATTGGAAATCGTGGTGAGCGAGTGTCGCCCGGCTCCACTCGGATGCGGATTGGGCGATGACCTGATTGGCACGGCGTTCGAAGATCGTCTGATCAACAATGGCTTGGCCGAGGGCCGGCTGGAGCCAGGACATTCCAACGTCGATGCCGGCTGGTTCCTCCAGCAAGCTGGGCTGCGGGATGGCTACCTGATAGGTGCCGTTCGCAGCGACAAAGAACAGCAAGGCTCCGAAGACAATCGCACACATGCCGACACCCACGATGATGTCGGTCGTGTTGTAGCGGTACGACATAACGACCTCCTTTCGACATCGGGCAAGCAGGCGCGTGGCAAGCATGACACGCAGCATCTTGCGCGAGTCACATGAAACGATTTCCGTTTCTTACAGTCGGCAAGGTAATTGACCTCCCCCTGTGAAACGGCAGCGAGAGACCACAAAGATGCAGAGTCTTGTCCCCTGTTCAGCGGAGAAGCTGAAAAAGACAAGTCAGCGATGTTGCAGGGAAGAATGCGGATGAGAAGGAGGCCGCACTTGCCATGCCAATTCCGTTGGATCTGTGCACCACGGAGGATCATGGCTACCACCTCCAAGATGAGGCGGCTCGCGAACGAGTTTTACTTTACGCTTCGGCGCGACAGCGGTCAATAGCAGGAATGGCAAGTCTCGTGCCTCCTACTAACTCGAGCTCACGTCAACAATGCCGTTTGGAAAACTTTGATTCATAAGCGCGCTAAGTCGGCCTCAAGCGGTCACTCAATCTCTTTGACGATAGGATGCGTACCGCAGAAGATACGTGGATGGATCGGTTTTGATTCTAGTCGCGGGGGGCGAGATCGGCGACATGGATCTCGAGAAGATCTCTCGAGCAAACAGGGTGTCAGTGCGGGAGCGACTGCAGGCGTTCCGTCAGTCGGAGATTCTCAGCGTAGTCAACCGGACAGTCAATGACCGCCGGCACGTTGCTGTTCAGTGCTTCGACGAGGACGGGCCGAAGCTCGGACGGCTCCGTCACGCGATAGCCGATCGCGCCGAAACTTTGCGCATAGCGCATGAGATCAGGGTTCCCGAATTCCACCGAGGAAGTCCGACCGAACCGGAGCTGTTGCTTCCAGCGGATGACGCCGTAGCCGTTGTCCCGCCACACCAAAATGACCAGCGGCAATTTCAAACGCACTGCCGTTTCCAATTCCTGGGAATTCATCAAAAACCCTCCATCTCCGGTCACAGCCACCACCCTCCGTTCAGGAAACAACAATTTTGCGGCAACTGCGCCGGGCACGGCAATACCCATTGCGGCAAAACCATTCGAGATGATGCAGGAATTGGGCACCTCGCAGGGAAACATCCGGGCCATCCAGAGCTTATGGGCGCCGACATCGCAGATCACCAGGTCATCCGGCTTCAGAGCCGCACGGAGTTCCCGCATCACGTGCTGCGGCCGGAGGGGCCAGGACGGTGCGCCTGCCAGCTCAGCTTCAAATCCCTCGATCACCATCTTGCGGGAGGCGCAGGGCCAGAGCGAATCAAACGGGGCGACCGCCGTGCCGATGTGATCCAACGAGAGACGGAGGTCCCCCAGCACACCCACCTCGACAATGTAGTGCTCATCCACCTCGGCCGGCGATCCATCAATGTGTACGATGCATTTGTCACGGCCTGCATTCCAGAAGCACGGGGCATACTCAACAAAATCATAACCGATTGCGATGACCACATCGGCCTGCTCCATCACCACCGCCGTATAATCTCGAGCCTGAAGGCCGATCGTATAGAGAGAAAGCGGATCGCTGTCCGGAAGCGTCCCTTTGGCCATGAACGTCTGCAGGACGGGAATGTTCAAGCGTCGCGCGAACTGTCTGACCGCATCGTAGGCGCGACCGCGAATCACGCCGTTCCCGGCCAGAATGACAGGACGCTTCGCCGCGGAAATCGTGCGAACCGCCCTCGCGACCTGGACCGGTGACGGCTCAGGCATGACCGGCGCCTGGACAAACAGCGGTTGCACCGTGCGCGGGTCGACGATCTCTTCCTCCGCCACATCCTCCGGCAGTTCCAGATGCGTCGCACCCGGCTTCTCCGTCTGGGCGATCTTAAACGCCTTCCGGACAGCTTCGGGAATAACCGCAGCCTTCGGGATCGAGGTACTCCATTTGGTGACAGGCTTGATCATCGACATGATGTCGATGGACTGGTGCGATTCCTTGTGACGGCGGTTCAGCGACGCTTGGCCGGAGATGGCCACAAGCGGCGCTCGATCCAGGTAGGCATCCGCGACGCCGGTCAGCAGATTGGTGGCTCCGGGTCCCAGCGTGGACAGGCACACCCCCGCTTTCCCGCTGAGTCTGCCATAGACATCGGCCATAAACGCCGCACCCTGTTCGTGCCGCGTCTCGATGAAGCGCATGCGGGAACCGAGCAGCGCATCCATCAACTCCAGCGTTTCCTCGCCGGGCACACCGAAGACGAGTTCAACGCCTTCGTTCTCAAGGCAACGGACAAGCAACTCTGCCGCCTTCATGCGAAGCACTCCTCAATGGGGAGAACGCATCGACCGATGCCGGACCAGGAGCGACAGCCTGACAATCGGCCGTTCTGACGCACACAACATTCTATCAACCTTGTATGGGCCGAGGAAACGGGCCACAGCGCGCGGGCGAAGCGATCAGAAAAGGAGAATGTCCACCTTGTTGACTCAGAATACCTTTGGAAGCGAGGCCTCGAACAGGGGCGAATTCTCTGTAGAATGGATGGTCAGCGAGGGAAAAACGAACGGTCCAACTCTTAAGTGAATCAGCATACTTCTATCGAGAGGGAACAGGCCCGCCCCCCTCTTTTTCTATCCGACGTTTCTTGGCGATAGCCTCCGCCAGCACGATGTTCTTGCAGTGGTCGCAAATCCAATGTCCATATGACAGAGGTGGTCCTTGTTGTCCGCAGACCAGACAATGACTGGGCTTGTCGAATGGCGGTGTCTCTGTCGTATTCCCCTCCCCTTCCTTGTGAGTTGTTTTCTTTTTCTCTGACATCACGATGGTTCCCTCCCCAGTTGCTGAAGTGCCAACCATTTGTCTGAGAGTATCCCCCGTCTCCGACCAGCCTCCGGTTCTTGTATCCCATCAGGTGGCGAAGCACAACTGACCTGGAGAGAAGGCCGGGCGATGAGAAACAAAGCACCGTCGCGCGCAGGCGAGGCAATACTGTTCGCGACCCGTTCTCCTCAATTCGAATGCTCTGAAGATCAAGAACGCACGACTCAGCATCTCAATCTAGCTCTTATTGTGGCAACACATAGTCCCGCCCGAGTAGAGATGTCTTAAATAATCGAAACTGCATTTCATCCACATTCAGAAATGGATATTGTTTTCTGATCACCTGCTTGTAGTTGTCGAACCCTTCACGCCCTTCCGGATAGTAGCGCCACATCGTCGGCTCCTTATAGCAGTCCAATCCGAAATGCCCAATGTACACCAGCTCACCCGCCTTCACGTTGAACGTCCCAGCAATCGGCTTGCCTCCTCCGAAGAGTCTCGCACGACCAACGCTCGCGGTCTTCACATCAGTCAGTGATGATGCCACTTTCATGGTGAACGTCGCCAAGCCATACTCGCCAGGATCCAGCGCCAGCACGTAATTTTTGGCCGGTCCTTCTTCATAATATGGAGAGTCTTCTATGACCACATCGGCCGTTCCATCGTCTGCCGTTGTCTGACTCGGCAACCGATCGAAGCCGAAGGATCCCACCTGTCCACTCTCGAATTGCGCACACTTCCACGTACGGCCCCACATCACCGATATGACAACCAGTCCTTTGGTTTTATCTTTTCGATAAGACTCTGCGGTCACCTGCTGCTTGGGCCTTGAGACGCCAGATGACGTACAGCCAGACACGAGAACGACCAGTATCGTGAGAAGCGCGAAAGCTCTAAGCATTGAGTGTGGCTCCAATCTATCGCGTCCGCCGTTCGGCCAGCCAGCTCTACCATAGGGCGGACCCTATGCTCCGAATGAGCGGACGTCAACAATGAACGGTACAGCCGCTGAGATCAGGCGAACGAGGCGGGAAGCTGGCGGGGCCGAGACGGCTATTCAGATCGAACTGGTTCCCGAAGCTTCTTCATTTCCAAAGTCCGCCGCGCGCCGACTAGGCGCATGCGGTTTCTGACACCATTGTCCGTTCTATCTTCCCACCCAATCTTTCCAGTCGCTGAACGTCGCTTTCGTCATCGATTTGGTCGCCACACGAAGCCAATCCGCGTTTCGATTCGCCAGATCTCGTCTCAACGCTTTGTGCATCTTGCAGCTCCCCAGATGGATGTTAGCCGTTTCCCAGCCCATCGCATGAAGCAGGCGGGCCTCGTCCCGTTTCTTCGGCAAAGAAGCCAGCTCAATCCGCGAGCAGGACGGCGAGAGGCGGCGCACAATCCAACTGCCTTCAACGTGCACAAAGGGATCGCGACAGCGAACCGCATGGTCCAACACGGATTGGTACTGGATGGTGTGCGTGCCATGACCATCATGAGCCCAGACACAGGCCGAGGGGACGAGCGCCTTCGCCTCCCGCACGATTTTCCCTCCATACCAATCGGCCACCGCCACGTATCGTGGACGACCCAGGCTTCCCACGCCTGAGATCCGTCGGTGAATCGCATATGGCAAACCTGGTTCCGGCATCAAACGCTCAAGAGCCGCCCGCGCGCTGGGTGGAACAGCCCCCTTCACAGGCGGCAGGCCCTTGATCCTCTGCCAGAAGCCAGCCGAATCCCGAAGTTTGCCGGTCGCGATGTCGCGAAGCCATTGGTGTCTCTCTGCCAGCACAAACGGGCGGCCTTCGGCCTTTAGCCCTTCCGTGTAGCCGCTCAGGATTGCGTCACACGCGTCCTTCAGCTTGATGGTGAGAAACTCGGTCATGATGGCCAGCTTCGCACTCACAGCCAATCGCACCAGGTCGTTGGTATACGGTAATGGGTAGGCTTCATCAAAATCGTTGATGCCCCAGATCAAGCGCCCTTCCACATCCAACCATGTCCCGAAGTTTTCCACGTGTAGATCCCCGACCGCCAGCACAACCGGCGCGGCGGTTAAATCAGAACAGACAATCGGCCAGCACTGCATCCACCGGTAAAACGTGGCTCGGAAAAAAGAAAATTCATCCTCCTTCATCAATCGATGTTTGTGGAGGATATCCGGCGGTACCAGCGAAGTCTGCGCGGCCAGCTGGGTCTCATACGAACGAGTAGCCTGGACGATCGTCATCTCATCCATAGAGGTTCGCCAGAGAGCTGAGTCAGCCCCATGATACGGAGCTGAAAAGACAGTGCTTCCACGAAGAGCGTAATTCGCCACCTAGGGAGTTGCTTCGACTCATTCAACAATTCGCCGGTGTTTTCCATCCCTCGCTATTACACCGCTACCAAACAATGTCTCCCGAATCCTCTTCTTGCCGCGATCAGGAGGGAACCAGTGTCACGTGCACGTCTCGTTCACGTGGACCGTCCAGTTCCACCAGCATCACGGATTGCCAGGTGCCGAGGACCAATTTGCCGGCTGAAACCGGAATCGTGAGGGACGGGCCCAGGATCGACGAGGCCATGTGGGACCAGGCGTGTGATGGATCATGGGCGTGCCGGAAGCGGATGCGTGGGATCATCTGTTCCACGACTTGCAGGAAGTCCTCTTCGGTTCCCTCACCGATTTCCCCCGTGGTTAATGCGGCGGTCGTGTGAGTGATGAAGAGGGAGCAAAGCCCCTCCTGCATCTTAGCCCGCCGGATGATAGTTTCGATCCGATCGGTTAGATCCACGACCTGCTTCCGGTTGGTGGTACTGATGCGGATGACGTCAACCATCTGCGACTCTGCCTCCACCAAATAGAGGATAAGTTGAAATAGGGCCCGCCATTTTTATCATGACTCAGTCGGAAAAATGAACCGCAGCGCCCAGACGAGACGAATATCCTTGCCTATACCTTTCTCCTTCACGCCGACGTGTCATAAATAATTCCTGGCACCATTTTCGCTTGCGCTCTTGTTTCAATCGCCATAACGGACTGCGAGCACTCACCCCCCCTCGACGCTCTCTTGATATCCGTGTGCCATGGACAATCGGACATTGTGTAAGGACTGACGATCCGCTACAGTGATTTATCCCCGGAAAGACTATTCAAGGAGGTGATCCGTGAACCTCTTGCTGATCCATCCGAGCCCCCTCATGTATACAAAGATCTATTTGAGGCTGGAGCCACTCGGGATCGAGCTTGTCGCAGCGGCTGCGCGTCGTCTCGGTCACAACGTCACCCTTCTCGACTTACAAGTAGAATCGCACGAGCAGTTTATTCGACTCCTTCGTGAACGTCGACCGGATGCTATCGGGTTCTCCTGTAATTACCTCGCGAACGTTCCCGAAATCATCGACCTCTCAAAGCTGGCCAAGCAGCATTTACCGCACTCCGTGGTCTTCGTCGGGGGGCACAGCGCCTCGTTCGTCGCACACGCCATTCTTGATCATGCGGACGGCGCCATCGACTGTGTGCTCAAGGGCGAGGGAGAAAGTGCGATCGGGCAATTGCTGAATGCGATCGAAGAAGACCGCACCGCGCTGAGTCGAATCCCCGGCGCCGTCACGCTGAACGGTGAAGGTCCGCCGGCCCAGATGGTGACAAGCCTCGACGACCTTCTTCCCGCGCGTGATCTCCTGCGGCATCGACGCAGGTACTTCATCGGCGTGCTCGATCCCTGCGCCTCCATCGAATTTACCCGCGGCTGTCCGTGGGACTGTTCCTTCTGCAGCGCCTGGACATTTTACGGACGCAGCTATCGGATGACGAGTCCTGAAGCGATCATGGAAGATCTCTCCCGCATTCGCGAACCAGGCGTGTTTATCGTCGATGATGTCGCGTTCATTCAGGGCAAACACGCAATGGCCATCGGTGAAGCCATCGCTCGACACGGCATCAAGAAACAGTACTACCTGGAAACGAGAGGCGACGTGTTGCTCCGCAATAAAGAGGTCTTTCAATTCTGGAAGACACTGGGACTCACCTATATGTTCATCGGCATCGAGGCGATCGACGCCGAAGGACTCGCGCTCCATCGCAAACGTATCACCATCAGCAAAAACTTCGAGGCTCTGGAGTATGCCCGCTCGCTCGGTATCACGGTCGCGATCAATCTGATAGCCGATCCTAGCTGGGACCGTCACCGCTTCGAGATCGTCCGCCAATGGTGCCTGGAGATTCCTGAAATCGTGAACATCAGCGTGAATACGCCCTACCCCGGTACAGAAACCTGGCACACGGAGTCGCGGCCGATCACGAGCCGCGACTACCGGCTCTATGACATCCAGCATGCCGTCCTCCCTACGACCCTCCCGTTGCCGGACTTTTATGATGAGTTGGTGAAGACCCAGCAGATTTTGAATAAGAAGCACCTCGGATGGACGGCGTTGAAGTCCACCGCGCGGATCGCCGCAGCGCGCTTGCTGCATGGTCAGACGAATTTCGTGAAAATGCTCTGGAAGTTCAACAGCGTGTATAACCCGAAACTCCAGCTTGCCGATCACGCCAAACCGGTCAACTATCAGATACCTCTCCCGCAGAAACGAGACCAAGGACTCGACAACCATCTGCTCTATATCCATCGATCGCAAGGCCGGGAGGGACGTCTCTTGGATGACGCCACCGAACGCTTCGTCGAAGCTACTCGTAGCAGGGCGGGGGACTAGATCGGATGAATCCCGCGAGTTGGAGGTTCCGGACGTGGCCGTTCAGCGCGCATGATCACACATCACCTGGCGCGCGGACGAGGCAAAACACGGTTCCAGACACTGCACCGCATTATTCAATGCTCAGAAGTTTAGCGGCCTTTTTGACATCCTTCGTCTTGACCCACAGAATGGCGCCGAAGCGTCCCTGACCGGCAACGACAGCAGTCACAGCAGTCAAATTGATTTTGGCCAAACCAAGTTGGCTTGTCAGCTCCACCAGCGCTCCAGGGCGATCATCTCCCTCCACCAAGAAGCACACTTTCGGCCCCTGTACTTTCCACTTCAGCGGTTTCGTCACATCCTTAAAGGCGGCGGGATCTTCCGGGACCACATCCACCTGTGTACGACGATTCCGAGGAAAGGCATGCACCGCCAGCAGAGTCACTCCGGCATCCTGGAGTGGAGCCAGCATGTGAGCTAACGTCCCGGACTTGTCGGCGATGGTCACCTTGAAATACTGGGCAGTTCGAATCAGATCGGCCATCAGACCCTCCTCTACCCGCCCGTATAGCGGGTATCATCAGCAAATCACGCTTGGCAATGAAAGAAGGCGTGTGAGGAATCATCATCACGGCGACGTACCTCCGTAGCAGCCTCGTAATGTTGGGATGGAGTGAATCATCGATAGCCTAGGCGCCCACCCTGCGGAATGCAACTAGGCGAATACCTTATTCCACGAGCCGCGTAGCGGCTCCCATGTACCAGCGTGACCAATTAACGCCGCACGCGGATGAGTCACTCCGCCGAAGACTCCCTATCCCTTATTCTCGTAAAAAATGAGCTGGTTATGAACGGGGCTACCATAGATGGGAGGGAGGTGCACCCCCTTAAATTTAAAGTGAATCTTGCTGGTCTTTATCCTTACCATATCTCCCGTTCCAGAACGTTGACTTACAATCTCCACGGGAATAGGCTCAAGCGTGTTCCGTGTTCTGGATGTTGCCAGTCCAATCGTTCCACTAAGAGGGGGTTGGTATGGAAGACCTCAGTCCCCCGATCCAGACTGGCCCGCCGATGTGACGGCGGGCTTCTGATCGGTCGCCCGTGGCAACAACCTCAAAGGCCATGCGTCTCGGCAGAGAGAGTAATGCGTTCGGCCTACAGGAAGAGCCTTCCGGATTCAGGATGCCAGACACCATCCGAAGGCCATACCGATAACCCCGCGATCAGAAGTCCGACCAGCCTGCACAAGACGGGTCTCCTCTCGACATGGTCAATTGCCTGGTGTCTTAAGCGTCAGATTCCGGCCTTTTCTCTCAAAAGGAATGCGCCAGGATCAGAGAAATAGCCAGCTCAATTCGGCACCCGATATTCTCTTCTTCTATGGTGAAACCCATGGCTACCATAACCAAAAGCGATAAGTTTCTCCCCGGAGAAGAACAAACCTCCGCGACCAGAACCCTCCCGAAGAAAATCCTCGTGACCGTGGATGATTCAGATCGATCTATCCGTGCCGTGCAGTACGTGGGATCGCTGCTACGAGAAACACACGATGTAGGCGTGACGCTGTTCCATGTGCTAAAGCCCATGCCTCGTGAGTTGATGGAGCATGGAGGCTCAGAGAGTCCGGAGATTGAGGACCATCTCGGAACCCAGTTACGCAAAGACCAGGAGAATTGGGTAAGGATGGAGGGGGTCATCGAATATCCAATTCTGCTGAAGGCGCTGGAAAGTCTCGGGCAGACCGGGTTCCCTATTGATCAAGTCACGCTCAAATTCGGGCATGAGCGCGATATTGCCGACACCATTATCGATGAAGCCAGATCAGGAGGCTACGGCACCATTGTCGTCACGCGTCAAGAAACGTCGAGCGTCAAACGACTCCTTGGCAATAGCATCATCGACCGCTTGTTACGGGACGTTTCCGGACTCGCAATCTGGGTATTGGGCTGAGGTGAGCGACGTGCCGGGAATATCGGCTTGCCGATGGGGGAGTGAATCTCGGCGTCTCAGCAAGAACGGAGGTCGCTATGGACTGCACACGTTGTGAGGCCATACTCCCGCTCAAAGCCCGCTTTTGTCCTTCCTGCGGTAGTAAGGTCACGCTATGGGAAGAGTTGATGTTCGATGGGCCTGCTTCACGGAGCCCTGAATGTACAGATGAGCACGGTGAACGGACCGCTCCGCAAGGCTGGGGCAATGAGGAGCTTAGAGCAAGACTCATCGACTGCTATCTCAATTTTTCTATATCCAAGGAACTCGCTGAATGGTTGAAGGATCTCGGACTCCCTTCAACCGGCACGACGCAAGAAAAGCTCGCCGTCCTGCGGCGACATGCCGGTTCGCTGGTGCTTCCAGCTGAGAGTTTTCCTCGACAGACCATCTATTATTTGAACATGTATGAGGAGGAGATCCTTTCGGAGATTTGCCAGGAACTTGGAATCGGCAGCATCGGGTCGAAAGAAACCCTCCTCACGCGGATCTACCGCGAAGTGGGCCTCCGCGAGGGCTGGCTGCAGCCGCTGTCGGAAGATGCCCGGCAGATCATCGTAGAAACCTTCATCCCCATCCTGAAGAGTTTTGATCTCAAGAAAGACTACTATCTCAACCTGTGGGGTGAATTATCTGATGTGCTCGGCGAAGACAATGTGCGCCTGCATGTTCCCCAAGCGTACGGCAGCGCCATTATTGCGGTGTTGATTCCCGGGTATTTTCAAGAGGCTCAGATGACCCTGTTTCAGAGTGAACTCAAGGATAGAGCCGAAAAACGCTCCTCGGAACGCACGGGAGCCGTCGTCGAGTCTGTGACGGGACAGGGCTGAGCACCCCGTCCAGCCACAAAGCGGCATCGGTCCTGTTCATGAGGTGATATATCGTTGTAGGCAAGCGATCAGGTCCTCTTTTTCCTCTATCATCAACGCAACCATATCCCGGAGCGAGACGATTCCGACGAATTCATCGCCATCGAAGACCAACAGATGGCGGCAGCGATGTTCCTTCATCAGATTCAAGCAATAGTTCGCCGTATCCTTCGGGCTCACAATGACGATGTTTTTGGTCATCACATCATTAATCTTGACTGTATCAGGATCTCGCTTTTTGCCGACCACACGCATCATCAAGTCCCGCTCGGTGAAAATCCCGGTGATTTTAGATGAACTGGTGATGACCGCAGATCCCACAAACTCCTCGGCCATCAGTGTTGCGGCCTCGAGTGCGGAGTGACTTCCGTCGATCGTCACAACCCTACGGACGATTTTTGAGGCAATACTCCAAGCCATCGCCGCCTCCTTTCTGTCAGATGCATGCGGACACCATCTGTACCTACACCACGTTGACGGGCACGGCCCCCCTCCGTCGCAGGCAAGGGTGATTCGCCGTGATAACCGACGCCATCTAAATTCTAGCAGGCTATGGCGACACTGTCCGTGACTTCCTCCATTGCGGTATGCCCACAGTTCACCAGTAGTTTGAACGCCCTGTCGGGGGGTGAGCAATCAATTCAAGATGCCAACGCTCCTGTCTCACCGAATGACCAGAACAGGACAGGTCACTTTGTGCAAGACAGCATGGGAGACGCTGCCGAGCAGGAAGTGCTCCAGGCCTTTCCAGCCATGCGACCCAATCACCACAAGATCGGCACAGCGCGCCGCCAGGGTAATACAATGGGCCGGATCACCATGCATGATCTGCGGTGTGACAGTAGGAAAAAGTTCTCGCAGAGCTGCAGCGGTTTCCTGCACGAGCTCACGAGTATACTGCTCCATCTCAGTCGTCAATTTGTCGTATTGGAACTCCGTCGCCGAATCGCCGACGGGGATGGTCGGGACCACGTTTAAGAGGGACAACTCAACCGGCTCGTTAAATCGATGGCTACTCAACCAGCTACGCAGGCGGAGCGAATCCTCGTATCCTTCAACGGCCAGCAACACACGTCGAATGCTCCCCAGATCATCTTTAACGAGCAGGGCCGCGCAAGAGGCATGCAATACGACCCGGTGCGAGACGCTGCCTAGCACCAACTCCGCAAGTCGTCCACGCCCCCGTGATCCGACCGCAACCAAGTCCGCGTGAGACGAACGGGTCGTCTCTAGCACAACTGGAGCCGGATTCCCAATCCGGCAGACGCGCTTGATGGAGGGAACCGCTGAAGGTACCACTGCGGCGGTTTGATCAAGCAGGCGCTCTCCGGCTGCAACCATCCCCTGTCGTAATTCTTCAGCGCTTCGACGGCCGAGAGGTTGCGCGTAGAGCGGGTTTTCGAATGGCCGGAGGTCCACCGCGTGGAGTAGCGTCAGCTCCTCGTGGGCAAAGAGGCGGCAAACGACGTTGACGGCGTTGAAGGATTGTTCGGACCAGTCGACGGCAACCACGGTGCGCATAACAGCCCCCTTAAGGGAAAGGCCTGTCAGCCGTCGCTCCCCCACCAAACCGAATAACCCGACCTTCCGGAGCGACTTCCGCACGTCGTAGGATGAGTCATCATACTCCCAACCTGAAGATGAAGGTCAACCGGCAAGAGCAAACCGGTGAAGTCCTCTACCTTTCAGGATAGCCATCTCGCTAGAATAAGGATCTCAAAGGAACATCCAACGCGGGGGTGCCTCAATGTTACACGTCTCCCTGGAACCAAAGGAGCAGGAGATTCTGGCATGGGTGCTCAAGAGCGCCGTCTCAGACCTCGGGGCAGAGATCGCCGATACAGAGAACATGGAATTCCGGCTGGACCTGAAGGAGCGGAAGGCGGTGCTTCACAGCATTATCAGGCAGCTCGATCGCTAGCGCCGCGGCCAGTCTCGGAGAGAAGAGCAGCTTGACGGGATTCTACCGAGGCAGCGGCACCCACACAGAGCTGCGCTTGCGGACGAATCGCAAAATGATCCTAAGACTGTTCCTCTGCCGGTGCGGTGACAGAGAGGGCAACCGGTCCGGGTTACTCTGCTTCGACCGTAACGTCCGTGGTCACCGAGTTGGCGATAAAGCAGTCGCTATGGGCTCTCTCATGAAGCCCGGCAAGCTGCTCCGGAGTCGGAGGAGTCGGCCCGCCGAATTCAACCCGGGGATGTAAGATGACCCGCGTGATGGCGAGTTTGCCCTTCTGGTTCTTTTCCAAAACTCCCACGGCGTGATCACTGTACCGATCGACGACAAACTGTTTCTTCGCTGCCACGGCCAGGAAAGTCAGCATGTGACAGCTTGACAAGGCCGCGACAAATCCTTCCTCGGGATTCACATGGGCGGGATTCCCACGATAGGCCGGTGCGGCTGATGCAGAAACCCGAGCGCCACCTTCAAAAATCAGTACATGGTCTCGATTATACGTCTCGTAGGAAAAGCCCTCTGATTCTCTCTTCCATTCCAACGTGATTTTATGTTCAGACATTGGCCAAATCCTTTCTAATAAGCTCCGCAGCATTCTCGGAATGACGGGATGGAGTGCCTATCAATAGGCTAGGCCCCCAACGTGATGAATGCAACTCCGGCAAGACCACGCTTCAGGGACCGATATGGGGTTCCCGCCTTATGACAGTCTCCTTTATAGAGAAGGTCCCGTGTCCTTCTGTCGAGCTCCTGCTGATCCCCTGTTCGATGAAGGTGTTGTTCACGCGCGCGGAGTCGTTGAACTGAAAAGTAGAATGTCCTATGTGTCGTTTACGTGACCATGCGCCAAAAACGCTTGATCTCCCCTGTCATGGAGCCGCAGGCGGGCGGGTTGACGGTATGGCAAACCGGGGAGTAGCCTAAAAAAAGAGTTGCATAACGAGGGGATTAGTCCTCAGAAGCCGAGCATCGTGAGGCCATGTCTCGAAGCCTGGAGGCATCCGATGAAAGTCACGATGTGGTGCCGAGGGTTCGTCATGCGGAGCCTCATCAGCCTATCCGCTGTTGTCCTAAGTGCTCCACCAGCGCATTCGCAGTCCGCAGCCGGATCGGGCTCGGTGGGATCGCCTCCTGCCGGAAGCCAAGAGACACCCGCACCGACAAAGCCGAGGGGTTCAAAACCCGATGCTACCAAGCGAAGCGTGCGACCCCCTGATATGCCTGGCCAGACACCGGTGCCACATGAGCGCGCAGAGGCGCTGGAAGAGCGGCTGCGAAATGGGCAGATGGACCAACCAATTGCCCAAGGTCAAATAAGTGACCGGTTGGAGCAATTACACCGGGGCTCAGCGGAGAGCTCGAACGGTGACACAGCCACCGTGCAACCGGCTCAGTGAAGTGTTCCGAATCAAGTCGTCAATCCATTGTGGACCCTGATACATGATCGCGGGGGGATTGGATCGCGTTGATCTTTTAAGTTCAGTCTAGGAGCAGCCTTTTCAAAGGATTCACCGCCTCTTTGGGTTCCTATAACCCTTCTCCGTTTCAGTGCAATCGCGTGGATCGACTTCTGTCGATGACTTCCCCCGTCTTCTTAAAGCGCTGCACGTGGACGAGGCTAATAGAAAAGGAGACTGTCCCAGTTTTTCCTGCAACCTGAGAGGCCGGTGGCGGGCTGAGATGTCACAACAATCGACAAAGTCCCCGTTGTTTCGTCCTGTTCTCCATCAAGGATTCGAGTACCGCATGAGTATGTCCGCTGCGGCATCGCGCACGCCGGCATCGGAATCCGCTTGAAGCACACGCGTCATGGCCGGCGCAATCGTTAGCGAGTCAAATTCCCCAAGCGCATGGACGGCGCGGAGCCGGGTCCTGGAGTCCGGATGGAACATCAGCCTCACGAGGAGATCAATCGCCCGCGGATCTTTGAGCCGCCCCAGCTCCTCAATCGCATTCTCCCGGGCCGATGCGGCGAAGTAGAGGTCCAGGTCGGGAAAGGTTTCTGCCGGCGACTCGAGTGTGTCCAGCGGTGTTTCGTTCCGAGGCTGTTGCTCGCGAGCGAATTGTCGGCCAACAGCCTGAATCAGCGCCCCGCCGGGATGGAGATGTTCGTCGAGGCGGCCACGGATCAAGTCGCCGAGAAAATAAAAATAGGGATTCGCCTGAAGACCTTCGACAACCTCCACATATGGAGCGGACACCAGCTCGGCATATCGGGGCACCACATGCACCTTGATGGTAAACAGCCGCCCCTGGCGAGGATGTTCGAGAAGCATCGCGCACGTAATTTCCGTGCCGTAAAGATTGATGGAGATCGGTGCTCCGCGCTCCTCCCGATACTCCACCGTGAGCGTCAGGTCATGCGGGGCCTGAGGATCTTCGGTCACGGCATACCCTGCCGAAGTCATCTTCATTCTCAACGACGGAACGATACCGAAGGATACCCTCCCGCGAGGCCGCCATGTGCTGCTGTGAACATCGAGATAGATGGTCGGAGCTCGAACTAATCCAGTTCCGGTGTGATTGCCGGGAGTGTCTTGATCTGCGATCGACAGAGAGGCAGCGGCGAGTCCAATCCACAGGAAGAAGCTGAGAAGAAGGAGCCTCATCATCCCACCGGCATAGATGAGTGGAATGAGTGTCTCGATGCTAATCCCGTGAGCCAACCTGGTCAAGCCGGATTTTTGATGCACTGCGGCGGAAGTGCGGGAATGGGCCAGAGCGAGCCGGCGAAGGTCAACTTGGCGCAGCAGCTGGATGCGTCGGCCAGACCTTTCACAGCCGAACCCACAATTAATAATGCGCGCTGAGGCACAAAATGGACCCTGACACCTTATTCCCCAATAGGTTAGGCGAGGTGAAGCCTGTGTGGCAGGCACCATTGTTCCTCTTGCGACTTGATGGATGTATGATAGAGGTGAAGTTCGATTGGGCTGTATCGATGTTGACGGAAATTCGAAGTTTCAACTGATCGGAGTGGGCCGGCAGATGAACCGCTACCCAACGCAGCAATTCGGCCTTGTGTTCACGGTCTTCGTCCTGCTCGGGTGTCTCGCCTTCATCGCTTCCCGAGCGGACGCCGTGCCGATGGTGAACGATCCGAAAGGGTTTGAAGGGATTCCGTGGGGAGCCACGTTTTCTGAAACAGCCGACTTCGTGCTGGTCGAGGATAGCGCACGCATCAAAGGTTACGAACTCAAACAGGGCCCTCCCCCTCTTGGCGCCGCGAAGGTGGACTCGATGCGGTTCCTCACCCTTAACGGACAATTCGCCCGCGTCGTGGTCCGTTATCACGACAAAACCACTCACGATCAAATCGTGTCCTATCTCCAGTCGAAGTTCGGACCGCTCGATCTAACGCCCGGCCAGATTGCCAAGGGGGTCTCTCAACAACTGAGCTGGCAGGGTGAGGAAACCGACGTCGTGCTCACGTATGAGAAGATGACCAACCGCGGTATTATCTTCTTTGAACATCGCCCCTCCGCGCTGAAGTTCTCCGAAGGTCAGATGGCGCCCGAACCAGACCTCGGTGGCGCCACTTATTGAGGGAATTCAGAACCGTGCGCGGACGAGACGAAACGGTTCCCGACACCGTTTTCTTTCCAGACCCCTTTTCTTATCGAGGCAGCAGTTGAGATCGAAACGGGTTCCAAAACGTGTCGGACCTCGACTGATTCCCGTTGTGCGAATTAGTTGTACTGGCTATTCTGTGCGGCAGAGTTGATAGCCAAGGCGGCGCACTTGCCACGGGAAAGAATTTTCAACGCGAAGGCGGTGAAGCTGAATTATCTGGACCACGGCTCTGCCTCGGGCAAACCATTGGTCATGCTGCATGGTGGCGCCTGGCGCTGGCAAGAATATCTGTCTCTCATTCCGAGCTTGGGACAACGCTGGCACGTCTATGCGTTGGATTTGCGGGGAAATGGCCGATCAGGATGGGTACCGGGGAAGTATCGGCTGGAGGATTTCGCAGAAGACAACGCGGAGTTCATGCGCCGATTGACCGCGCCCGCGGTGCTCGTGGGACACTCGATCGGCGGCGTCATTGCGCTCATGGTAGCTGCGCGATGCCCGGACAAGGCGAAAGCCCTCATCATCGAGGATTCGCCTTTAACCTTGGAGAACTACAAGAGAATCATCGAGTCGAGCCGGGACATGTTCGGTCTCTGGCTGCGCCTGAAGAAATCGGCGCAATCAGAACAAGCACTCTCCCTGGCACTGGCCGAGGCATACAAAGATTATCCCGGCATAACCAGCGGATGGATCTTATTCTTCGCCGACTGTCTGTGGCAGCTCGATCCCACCTTCTTCAATGTGCTGCTACACGATTTCGAGAGCTTCACTAAAGGGTATGACTACAAACAGATCTTGGCGAAGATCGATTGTCCTGTCCTGTTCCTACGAGGCGAACCCAAGCTCGGCGCGGTCATGACAGATGACGAAATTTCCTGGCTGCGACAGAATTTCAGCAATGTGCAATTC
>JAWOMO010000136.1:0-6895 GCA_033852435.1 Nitrospira sp. | reverse complement strand
GTTGAAGTCGAACAACTCCCATCTCTTCACCAAACTTTCTTTGTGCCGAATCGTGTCAGGGTCAATGTACATAGTGTATTTCACCGGTTCGCCAGCAACCACGTTCTCCCCATCACCAATTGCCTTCTCCCATTCCCCATACGCTGATCCGCTACTCAACACCAGGAGTGTTATCAGTGACAAACAAACCGAACGGTAGGCCAGCCGCAGTTTGAGAAACGGTACTGCGTTGTATGTGATAGCGCCTTGCAGAGGGAAGCGACGGTAGTGACGAATCGTGAAGGGCATGTAAGCCTCGCAGGGAAGCGTATTCTAGGAGCGTGGCGAACGACGACGCAAGAGTCGAGCAGGGAGATATGTAAGTATGTCCGTAGCCGTCCAAATTGACCGCGTGCACTTCTATTTTTACTTAACAAATAGAGAGCTTGGCGTATCATAACAGGCATGAAATGGTGGTACCCGTATCTGATAGCTGTTCCGATTGGGTTGGCAATATTGGCTTATTTGAATGTCAGATTGAATTCTCCACTTCACTTCGCCGAAATTTGGAGCGGGGACAATCAAACCAAGAGTACGCAGCGCGATATCGCAAAGACTCCGGCTGTTAAAACTGTCCCCAAAGATGTGCTAGAACTGCGGCAAAAGCATCATCTTAGACCGCTGACTGAACAGGAAGATGGCACAAAAGTACAGGATTTACCGAATGGAATATACGGTTTCTCAATGTGCGGCGTCGTATCGCTGAGCGCGAAGCGTGGAACCAATTTCTCGTTGGAGATTCATAAGCACGATGGGATCGTTTACTATGTCGGCTATGCCTCTGACGAGCACATAAAAAAATATCTGACTCGTCAAAACAACTTTCATATACTCGCGTCCCCGCATTCACGGGAAGGGGCGTCAGTGCTGTTCGAAATCCCCATAGAGTTTGTATCTAAATGCGAGGAGCGTGCTTTTAGAGATGATTATGTTTTTGATCTCTTTATTACAGATATCCCCATGTTGCAATCCTAAGAGCTAGCTCTCCAGGCCTTGTCCGGCTACCTCGCACCTCTCAACTAGCTACCCAGTTCCTGGTCCCGTTGATGAAAGGATCTGGCCGCGCGTGTGGTGCCCATGACGCCAGACGTATTCGACACGTTCACGGAACTTCATCGGGAATGACGCCTAGACACTCAAAAGGTCTTCCTGTATAACCAGAAGCGGTGGAAGAACCCACGGACGGCCTTTGCTGCGGCTTGTCGTAGGGCGGGGATTACGGGTATTCGGCTGCATGACCTTCGGCACACGGCAAGCACGAATCTGAGAAGGGCAGGGGTGGATACGATGACCGCCATGAAGATTGTCGGCCATAAGTCTGAGCAGATCCATCGGCGGTATAATACGATCCAGGCGGAAGATCTCCACGAGGCCGCCGCGAAGCCTCAGAACTATACCACTAACACTGTAATAACACTTGCCTCCTCACCACAGTCTGGGCAAAGTGTAACTGGTTGTAATTCCAACGTCGGGGCGTAGCGCAGCCCGGTAGCGCGCCTGCTTTGGGAGCAGGATGTCGGAGGTTCAAATCCTCTCGCCCCGACCAAACAGAGCTTGCTCGTCCCGCCGGATAGACACCACCACTGCTTCGCGCCCGTAGCTCAGTTGGATAGAGCATCAGCCTTCTAATCTTTTCTGATCCCTTCACATAAAGCATTGTCAGAACAGCGGAACGTCGCTTCTGGAGCACACTTTGGCTGTTGTTTATGGTCAGTTTTGTTCATCTGAAGTCGGTTGAATTTAGGCGATTTTGCTGTGAATAGAACACGCCGGGAACACGTCGGGTTTCTATGTAGAAATGGTTTGTTTTAGACGCGCAACGGAAGGAATCTCTTGGAAACGTCCAAAGTGTTCGAAGTGTATCTGCGGTTTACAAATCTCCTCCTTCTGTGCTCTGTAACGAATCACAACTGTTTTACGCTTTATCTTTTATGCGCGTGCCCGCTTGTAGAGTGCAGGAATGATCAGCCGCGTCAAAATAATTGAGGTGATCACCCCGCCAATCACGACAGTCGTCAGCGGGCGCTGCACTTCCGCTCCCCTCGTCCTGGCCAGGGCCACGGTGAGAAAGTCGAGGCTGGCGACCAGCGCCGTCATCAGCACCGGTCGCAGTCGATCCATAGCTCCTTCCCACAGGAGGCCGGTCGGTCGCTGTTACTGCGGCTGATGCTGCCCCATCATGGTTTCCGCTTTCGTCTGATGCGCTGCATAGTGCTGCTGCATCTCGTCGGCGTACTGCTGGTATGTCCGCGCCGCCGTGGTGAGCGCACTACGCCGGAACCCTTTCGGATCTTCGATGGCCCTGATCGATGCGGCAGCCTGTTTGTACTTGATCGCCTCATCTTGAGCCCGCTGGGATTCGTTCTGGTACAGGAACGCGGCAGCACGGTGATCATCGGCCGTAGCGTTTGAGGCAAGTCGGTTTCCCAACGGGTCCGGCAAGACGCGCTCACTCGCGATCGGCATGAAACCTGTCGCGACGAGGATGAGAGCGGCAATTCCGCATGCGGGCCTCACTGTAGTGCCTTTCTCCCTTAGGCATTGCATGGTCTTCCTCCTTTGGTGTTTCGCCTCCTCCTTTCTCACTTAAAAAATCGTACTCCTTCGCTTTATCAGCAACAAGGGGGTCCGTATTCTTTTGACCTTCACCCCGTGGTTATACTAGCCTCAATGTGAGTCACGGACAGTACGATCAGCATCGCGGCTGAGTTTACATCCATTCGCAAATTGCTCCACCCGTTTGTACGGTGTACTTCAGCACGCTGCGCTCGCTGGTGTGCCGCTCGTGGCTCAGTTTTTCTCTTCAAGGGAAACATCCTGGAGGCTTGTGGCAACACGATCAGAGCACTTCAACCTCGGGATTTGACGGCCCTGTCGGCCCGGTTACGCCTCTCCACACTGTCAAAGATTTCCCCCGGCACGCAGATTGCCTTCTTACGTTGGTCATTCGCCTGAGTCATGTCGATCACCTACGCCGGTAGGACTGAGTTGCTGACGAGGCCCTTCCGTCGCAGGGAGATGGAGGCTCATGACAGCACGACATCACCGGTCGGAACAGCAGACGGCGGCACCCAAGACAAACCGCAATGAGAGCGAGGTGGAGTCGGCGATTCTTCGGTTTGTGGATCAGCAGGGATCGTGCTCACTCGACGCACTGGCACGTGCCTTAACCGACTTCACCTTCATCCAGATCTTTTTTAGCGTGGATCGTCTCAGCCGAGAAGGCAAGGTAATCCCCCTCGGGCAACCTCGACGATTCGATTACCTCGTCTCAGCCGGGCTTTCGGAGAGCCAGCGGTTTCGTCCGAAGGGAAGGCCGCCCTAGCAGTGAAGGCGATGGGGCACGATCGCCGGCAAGATGTTGTGGCGGCAATGCTCCTGCCTCTTTTTTCGTCGTCTAGCGGTCAGGCATTTCAGAAGGGGGCGCTCAATGGAGAGTTGGAAAGTCCGGATACTCACGCCGGTGTTGCTCGTACTGACCATTGGATTAAGTGGATGTCACGCCGCGTGGTCATTCGACAAGCCGACGACGTCGGGGGATACTGCCCAGTTTATGACCTTGTGGAGGACCTATTCGCATTGTCGCTCGAGCTCAGACCCTGAAGAAATGCGCACAGACGCTGAACGATTAGATCGGGAGGTACAAGCGATCACGCTAAACACACACGCATCGATGCGTCTACCGGCTATCCTAGCTGACCTCGTCTCAGAACTCCCGTCCCGTCTGGCGATTGACCCCAAAGCGATGCTTGTGGCCTGTACCCTGTACGCCGGCCAAGCCGCTCAAGCGCTGGGACAACGTCAACTCGCGGCAGAACTGTTCACCTCCATCACAACCACGGATCCGGCATATAGCTACTATGTGGTACAGGCGAAGCATGGGCTGAGGCAACTGGAGCAGGACACTCACGTCGTGATGGACACGAGCGAACAAGGGTTCCAGATTGTGTCCGAACGATAGGACCGGATCGGCTCGAGATGGAGCGGTAAGGAATGACGCAACGGGCCTCCTCCCAGGAAAACTGGACGATCCCGCATACGCAATACTGGGCCAATTGAAATATGTTAATCGCTCGTCGGATGACATAGGCCACAGGGGGTACCAGCCAGATTTATATTTTTGATCTAGCCACTGCGCCGCATCTGCACACGTTTCAAAGAACTTCTTCGGATATGCAGTTGAAACTATCGTGGGAGGGAGGCGCCTTGTTGAGTCGTCGCTTGTGTAAAAGGGAATCCGTCGGCCAGGGTAAGGTGATACAGTGCCAAGGATTGAAGCAACAATAACGCCTTACTTCAGCTATGGCGAAAGGAGAAGCGCCATGACCAATATTTCTACCCGGTGGATTACCCACACGACCTTTATTCTCGTTGCCTTGGTGGTGGCCCTCCTTCTGTTGCGGCATGTTTCCTCGGCTGCGGGAGCACCACGGGTTCAATATCGCGTTTTGGACTCTCTATCCCTAGACAATAATGCCAGGTTGGAGGCGGAACTCAATGAGTATGGCCAGGGAGGATGGGAATTGGTCCTCGTAGACATCGGCAACGTCACAAAACCGGTGCCGCGGTTCATCTTTAAACGAGTCGAATTGCCGTAACGTAGTCTTCGCGACCCCCTTGGAGCCCCATTGGGTCCCTCGGCCAGGGCAAAGGCGTAACAGTGTCATGGTAATAGTGAAGCTTCCAAAGATAGTGGGGGGGCACCGGATAGCCTTGGGAACCACTCCTTGGCATAGAGGGTACCGTGTATGGGATCCGCGTGTTGCTGATGCCTTTAAAAGGGGTGGAGAGTGTGCCAGCGTGTGTTGGCGCGGTCATAACCGTTCTGGCAAGTTTGTAGGGGGGACAAGTCCTTGAGCGTGAGGTGAGCTAAACTCCCCGGCCCACAGCAGCTTGCTCCTCGAGAGGTTAGCCTTTGTTAGAAGATTGTGGAACCTAGCGGGCTTCGCCAGTCGTTCAAGGTGTGTCGACGCTGCTTCCAAAATCTGCGTCCGGCGTGCCGTCCGGGCGCAATCTGACAAGGACGATCGCGGAACGCGAGAGGGTGCCGTTCTCTGCTTCCTCGACAATGTCGCCGACAATCAGGAGTTTCCCATCCGGCTGAATCGCAATTCCATGCCCGCTCCAGAGATATCGAGGAGAAGCCATGAGGAGCAAACCGCCACCAGCGAACGACTTATCCAAGACACCGTTCGGGTCTAACCTCACGACCACAATCTGGTCGCGCTTACCAGGCTCAGGAACACGACCGCTGCTATGCCACCCGAGAGTACCCACCGCTACGATCTTCCCGTCCGGCTGTAGTGCCACGGCTCGCAGCATCTGAGGTACACCAACATCGTGTAAGGAGACGGTGCCGCTTGCGCCGAAGGACTGATCCACGTCCCCATGGCCGTCGAAGCGCGTAACCAACAGCCGCGTGCTGGCTGCCGTGCCAACGATCACGATTCGGCCCTGCGAGTCCAAGGCCGCGCCCTGTGCATGTGCATCCATTTCTAGCTCGGCGACGCCGTCTCGGCCAAAAATCGGGTCTGGCGCGCCGCTGGGGAGATAACGAAGGATGGCAATGGAGCGTCTGCTGGGCACACCCTCTGTGGAGGCGTTGCCCGCGACGATGAGCCCTCCATCCGGCGCGACAAACACGGCGCCGCCGCTACAACTGGTCTTCCCTGGTAGCAGTGTCAGCACACGCCCTTTGTCTGCGAAACTGCCATCAAGGCGACCGTCTTGGTTCAAACGCGCGGTCGCGCAGTACGCAGCTTGGCTGAGGGGACCGAGGGGATAGATGGCACTGCCCGTCACAACGATCCTCCCATCGCCTTGTAGCGCGAGGCCACGTGCTGCATCGCCCAACCACCAGATGATGCTCGATCGCATGTTGGCCAGCGTCATGCCGTGACGGCCAAAGGTGGGATCGAGCACCCCGTTCGACAGCAAGCGTGCGACACGGAAATGCCTCGTAGCTGAAAGGCCACCAGAAGCGCCGTAACCGACCACCATGATCGTCCCATCGGGTGCCGTCGAGACGCCCGACACGATGGTTTCGGTGTCGGCGAGGACCGTAGCTGCCGGATGCGTCAATCGACCATTCGAGGTCAGGCGCAAGACAACACCAAGACTCTTATCCGGCGGAGGCATCCAGGTCGTAGCACCGACAACGATCGTTCCATCTTTCTGCAGCGCCAGACCACCCGCACTTGCCCCTCCGGTTTGGAGTGCGAGGCTCAGAATGCCCGGCGAGAGTCGCCTTAAACTGACTTTGGGGGTGTCGGCTGATTCGGCGTGACGCAGACCGAACGTGCTTAACCGGCCGTTCCATTCCAACATCAACACGCCAATCGAAACCGCTCCAATGAGGGCTGCGCCTATTGCAATGGTCCTGTTTTTCAACATGGCCTAGTGGCTGTCCTGCCTTATCCAAGCGCCGCCGCGGATATCGCCGTAAGCCTGCATGTTCGCAACTCAATGAAGTGCGGAATATTGCCAGCGAACGGTGCGGCAACGAAGCCCATTCGCCCCAACCCAGCGGCAACCAGGTGCTCGCCAATCTGGCGCGTGAGTTGTGTACTTCGACCTGTAGCCGTTTAAGTGCAAACTCTAACTGAATATTAAAGCGTGAAGAGCATGACAGCCTCGCTAGGAGGCTCATTCTAGGAGGTGCGCATAGGACGCGCAAGAGAACTGATGGAGGAGAAAGACGAGAAATACGTGTCTTAAGTTAATGCTCTAGTCGTGGGCCGATACCTCACCTCCAATGCCGATGTCCACCGCGCCAATGTCCACCATAGAACCGACCCTGCGGATAGCCGAAGAAAGGGGGTCGAATAATGACAGCGGGTGGTCCATAGTACCCGTA
>JAWOMO010000016.1:0-3433 GCA_033852435.1 Nitrospira sp. | reverse complement strand
CAGCTGTTTGACGGGCGCGATCTCGATGTCACAACCGATTTTCGCCAGCTCTTTGCCGAAGTTGCGGTCCGTCACTTAGGCCTTCCCGCTGACTTCCCGCTCTTCCCAAAGTTCTCCGTGAAGACTGACGCCTATCCGGGTGTAATGCGGTCGTGACCTGCCCCCTTCAATGCCTCCACAGCAAATGTCGAGCATCAGCTTCCCACCCATCAGTCACCAACACCAGCGGCCTGTTACCATCCGTGCCCTTGGAGACAGAGATGGTCATCTCCCTGGCATTTCACTGGCCACACACCAAGAGCCAGGACACACAGGAAACCAGGCCATCCCTCTGTCTGGAGACACACAGCGCCAACGCTATAATACGCAATGTCCGCATAGTGCGCTGGGGTATCGGCCACCCGCCTCAGAGGCCCGCACCTTCGCGCCAATGAGCTTGTCGGCGTGAAGGAACTCGAATGGTGGCCTAACCGCTGGGGGCAGATCACTGTTGCGACACTGGTCCCACAATTTCCCATTGAACGATTCGACAATCCCATTTCGGCTCGCAGACAAAAGCTCCTTGCCGCCGCTTCCTTCGTCAACTGCCATGAATCCAATCGCGGAATGGTGACTCTCATAAATGATGGCAAACTGATGTCTCATTCTGACGTACCGAGCGGAGGTTCGATTACACCGCTCCTTCTCCTCCATTCGGTTTGCGGTGTTATGGCGGTGGAGTCTCATAGAAAGGCAAGAGGAAGGCACTGGACGTATTAGCCGATAAACAGTGGCTATGTTATCATTTGGTATTGGAGGCCCTCTTCAAGACCTGATAACAACGTTTGCTGGTAGCCTCCTCTGAGTGATGACTGCCATGATTGCATTATCGACGTTGAAACTTTGGCCTGTGTTCACGCGGAGCCTCGTGTTCATATGGTTGCTCACGTGGACCATGGCCGATCCGCTTTACCTTCTGCAGAGCCTTCTGGCGCCAGAAGAATATCCTGCGGAGGAGACTCTTTCTAGCGCTCCTTCAGCCGATCTCCACCTCACAAAACACCATTTAGATGTTCTTATCGGTTCCTCCACCGAGGGTAATTCCAGCCGAAGCGACGGCAGCCAATCCGATGACCGTGCGATCGGTGGCTGCATCGATGGACGGCGGGTTGATGTGGCATGGCGCATCATGCTGTGGATTGCCATTTCTTCCTGCTCGTCGGATTCGGCTCAAGCGGCTTTCCGTGCTCCCCCGCCCATTCTTGTCTGAGCTCCTCGTCAGATAGCGCTCCCGTGGCGTCCTGGTGAGTGCTCCCTGCACGGCGAGCGTACGTGTTTGGTCTGCGCGGGAAAGGAGACACATTCCATGTTTGAGGAAGAATGCAAGAAACAAGAGTTTTGCCCCTCAAAATCCACTGACACGATCGAGGTGTTTTGTGATTTCGATGGGACCATCACGCTCGTGGATGCGACCGATGCGGTACTCGAAACGTTCGCGCTCCCTGCCTGGCGCGAGTGGGAAGACCGGTGGTTACGCGGCGAGATTACGAGCCAGGAATGCCTGTCACGCCAAGTGGAGCTCATCCAGGCCAATCGCCAGACACTCGTTCAATTTGCCGCTGATCTTCCAATAGACGAAGGATTTTTCGTTCTCCACCAGCAGTGTGCGAAGCTCGACATTCCGCTCACCATTGTCAGTGATGGGCTGGATTTGCTCGTTGAAGCGGTCCTACGCCGGCATGGGTTGCTCCATATCCCCGTATTTTCCAATCACCTTTGGTGGAACAAGATGGGGATTCCCTCTCTCTCGTTTCCATTCGGAGGAGAGGAATGTGAAAGCGGTGCGGGGACCTGTAAGTGCGCCTTGGCGTGTCCCTGGAAGGGACCATCTTCTCAGAAGATCTATATCGGCGATGGCCACTCAGATCGATGCGTATCGGCCAAAATGAGGACGCTCTTCGCCAAGGGCGCCCTCAAAACATGGTGCCAGGCGCAAGGCATTCCGCACATCCCGTTTGAAACACTCACGGACGTGGCGGGACTGCTACAAATTCATATTAAGGGAGCACAGATGCTATGAAACGTCCATCAGACCGGAACGGACCTCTCGTCGACATGGTCTTGCGGCAGCAGACGGACCTGGCGTTTCACCGCGACTCGAATGTGTTGGTCTATTTGATCCATGGAATCACTGGGACCCCCGTGGAAATGTCTTACCTGGCTCGAAAGCTCTCTCGCAAGAATGGGTGGGATGTCTATGCCACCACGCTGCCGGGCCACTGCACGAGGTTACGTGATCTCGTGCAGACGACTGAAAAGGATTGGCGCACTCACATCGAGAAGCAACTGTTGTTCGCTCGCGACCGGTATGAACACATCTATGTTGCGGGCCTTAGCGCTGGAGCGCTTTTGGCCTTACACGTATCCACCGTTGTCCCGGTGGACGGTGTGGGCGTCATGTCGCCGACGTTTTTTTATGACGGGTGGAATACGCCGTGGTCCCATGCGGTGCTACCTCTTGCCATGAAAGTCGTGCCATTGCCACTGCAACGCTTTCTCTTTCATATCGACGGACCTCCCTTTGGAATCAAAGACGAGATGCTGCAGGCCTCGGTGCGGAAGTCGTATCGTTTGACCACGATCCTCGGTGAGTGGATCGCGGAATGGAAGGCTCTGAGGGGAGGGAGGGTCACCGCACCGCGACCTGTTACGGCCACCTCGAAAGGATACCCCCTCTTTCCGCTGAGGACCCTCACCGAGATTCATCGGCTGATTGGCCGGGTGCGGACCCGACTCCGTGACGTCACGGCTCCGACCGTCATTCTTCAGGCTCGAGAAGACGACATGACCAGCCCGCGCAACGCTTCTGTGGTCTATGATGAGATTGCCGCGACCAGTAAAAAGGTCGTGCTATTGGATGATTGTTATCACGTCATTACCGTGGATAAGAAACGTGACACCGTCATGGAAGAGTTATCGACCTTCTTTGGGGTCTGCGCTGCCGAAAAGCACGCCCATCACCAAGTGCGGACGGCAACGTAACACGGCCTCCTCAAGGTAGCCAGCACCTGTCGATATGTTTAGGGAATGATTTCCGGCATAGCAGGGAGGACTGTGATCCATCCCTAACCAGCGTAGAGCAGTTCCACCGTCAGTTTGTCTGCCCAATACTCTATGGTTTCCACTTCGTCGCTGGATAAATTATCCAGCGCTAACAGGGCTTCAGAAGCCCTTATAAAATCCCACACCGTGGGCCGATAGTCACACATGGGAATCCAGAGTATGGCGGCGTGGAGCCCAGTGAGTTCATCTAAATAGAATTGAATCGCGCCCTGTTCGTCCGCAGTGAAAAACCGACCGGCAAATATGGGTGGCGTTAGGCGGTTGCAGCAGTTGACGTAATCCTCTACTTCTTGCCGCAGAAGCGAATCGTTTGCCATGGCAGCTACTCTTG
>JAWOMO010000110.1:0-30271 GCA_033852435.1 Nitrospira sp. | reverse complement strand
AGGCGAGACTGAGAATTTTGGCGCTGGAATGTTGGAGAACCTATCGACGTTGCTGTGATCTCGCGCGCCAGATGCAACACAAGAATGAGGTGACGTTTCCGTTATGGCGCGTCAAATCTTCTCGCCCTGGAGAATGGATTTGCAGCGGATCAAAAACGCGAAGCTCGTATCAGCTTCACTGGTGGTGGCCCAGGCGCTGGGTGGGTAGGTCGATGTTCTCGCCGCATAATCAAAGTCGAAAATGCGCCCAAGTGCTTCTTCCGGTTGCCTGCTAGATTGCCAAAGGCCCTCGCACCTCATTGAATTTCAAGGTCTTTTAATTTAAAGTAACGCGGCTTCGGGATGGCCTGAGGCCGGATGATCGCGTTGGCTGCGGGAGAGGAGGGGCCCTTTGTCAACAGATTTACTTCCAAAGAGTAAAGAGATTTACTTCCTCGGACAGATGCCATTTTCAATCGGCGGATTGATATTAACTAGTTGACATAATACCCCTTATCAGACGTTGTATTCCAAGGGCGCTGGATATGTCCATTGAATTTATTGGTCGCCTGCAAAAAGAACTCTCGATCACCGGCAGCGCCGTCTACGAATCGGTCATGGCCGTTGCCGAACGCGTCAACCGCAAGGTCCATATTATTCGGCTCCACGGACAGGCGGCAAGCCTCCTGACCCAAATCGAATCGGTCCAGTCAGAGCTCGGACGTCGTATTGCCACCGCCTTCTCGAATCGACCGTCGGCGCCACTCGATACAGCCCTGTTGTCGAACGACCTCGAGCGATCGCTGAATCAGGCTACGGCTCGCATCCAACAGCTCAAGCAGACCCTTATCCAAGTGGATGCCCAAATTCGCGAGTTGAAGCTGGAGGCTATCAATGAGGACCTGTTGACCCTGCAACGAGACCTGAGCATGCGAGCGGCCGCTATCGAACGTATGCCAGTGTCACAGGGAGCCCGAGCGATCGGCAAGACGGTCTCGGATCTCTCATTGCCCCCCTCGGTTCGGTTGGTAACGATTTTTCGCGGTCCTTTCCTGGTGCCGCCTTCGGATGCCTTCGTATTCAGACCAGACGACATCGTGATCGTGATTGGTCTCCGGACTGAGCTTGAACACCTCGCCGAGTGGTTTAGTCCAGCACATTCAGCCAAGTCGGCATAGTGCTTGAACTTCCCGCCCATAGGCTTTTCTCCCTCTTCAATGTAAAATAATATTATGCGATCCCTAAAGCCAGCCGAGCAAACGTTTGTCCTCCCGGCACTCATACTCATCATTGGTCTGTGCTCGATTCCCCTATCCGTTGCGGCCGAGCCGCCAGCTTCGACCTCCAGTACCTCAAATGGCTTGCGCCTGCTTGAAGAAATGCAAACGGTCATCACGGAATTGGCGGAAGCCGCGAAACCATCCGTCGTCAGCCTTTTCCCCGTTACGACTTCCGGAAAGGGACGGGAATTGTCTCAGGAGCGTATCCCGAACGTTCCTGGTTCAGGTTCTGGCGTGATCATTGATACGGAAGGACACATCATCACGAACAACCACGTTGTCGGCGATTCGACCGAAATTGAAGTGCGCCTGTCCGACAAGACGAAGCTGATTGCACAGGTCGTCGGCAAAGATCCCGACACGGATTTGGCGGTGCTGAAAGTCACGGTCGACCGTCCTCTTCCCAGTGTGCGGTTCGGAGACTCGACGACCGTCCGGGTCGGCCAGTGGGTCTTGGCCGTGGGCAACCCCTTCGGATTGGATCGCACGGTGACACTCGGCGTTGTCAGCGGCATCGGTCGAGAGAATGTGAACCTCTCTCGCTACGAGAATTTCATTCAGACCGATGCTTCCATCAATCCCGGCAATTCAGGCGGGCCCTTGTTCAACTTGCGTGGCGAGGTGATCGGCATCAACACCGCGATCATCAATTTCGCACAGGGTATCGGCTTTGCCATTCCCTCCAACATGGCCAAACAAGTTCTGCAGCAATTATTGGCACAGGGTCGCGTCGTCCGAGGGTGGCTCGGCGTGGGAATTCAACCGTTGACACCTGAACTCGCGAGAAAATTCGGCGTTAGCGAGAGCGAGGGTGTCTTGGTCAACGAAGTGTTCGAGAAAGATCCAGCCGCCGCAGCAGGCATCAAACCAGGTGACATCATTACCCGCATTGAAGGCGCTGTCATCGACTCACCCAATCGACTCTCGCGAATTGTCGCCGGCTTACCGCCAGGCGCCACAACGAAAGTCGAAGTCGTGCGAAATCAACAGCGGATGGTCCTGGACGTCGCCTTGAGTGAACGCCGTGATCAAGCCGTCGTGGCCGCGATCCCTCAATCCCGTACTGAAGCGAAGCTGGGTCTCGACGTGCAGGACTTGTCAGCGGCGCTCTCCGAAAAATTCAAGCTCCGTGAATCTCGCGGTGTGCTGATCACCAAGGTTGACCCGGGCAGCCTCGCGCAATCCGAGGGATTGCGCGAGGGCGATCTGATCAAGGAAGTAAACCGCGTGGACGTCGGCTCGGTCGGCGAGTTTACCAGTGCCATCTCGAAGGTTCGCCGGGGCGACACCGTGCTGCTCCGCGTCCTCAGAGAAAGCCGCGCCTTCTACGTGGTGCTGAAGCCCAGCGAGCCTTAAGACCCCTCCGTTAATGCGCCGCCACCGTATGCTGGGTCGCGCGGGCCTCTTCGATAATCTTTGTCGCCACCTCCCGCGGCACTTCGTCGTAGCGCGTCAACTCCATCACATAACTCCCTCCTCCGCCCGTGAGAGAATTGAGCGCGGTCGTATAGGTCAGGATCTCCGCCAGTGGCACGAGCGCGGTCACGACTTCCGCATGCCCTCTGGCCTCGACATGAAGAATCCGCCCTCTCCGCGCATTTAAGTCCCCGATCACGGCGCCGATATGATCAGCAGGCGCGTCCACCTCGACGGTCATCATCGGTTCCAGCAACACAGGATGAGCGGACTCCATCGCTTTTTTAAACGCCATCGAGGCGGCAATCTTGAACGAGATTTCGGAAGAATCGACGACATGATATGAGCCGTCGTAGACTGCTACGCGAACGTCGACCACGGGATAGCCTGCCAGCGTGCCGTGGTGCATGGCTTCCACAACGCCTTTTTCGACCGCAGGAATGAAATTGCGCGGAATCACCCCGCCGACCACGCGGTTTTCGAAGGCAAACCCCTCCCCGCGCGCCGACGGAGTAATCTCAAGCCAACAGTCGCCGTACTGCCCATGACCGCCGGTTTGTTTCTTGTACTTGCCCTGTGCCTGGGCCGTCGTCCGGATGGTTTCGCGATACGGAACTTTTGGGGTGTGGATCACGACCTCCGCCCCGTACTTGCGACGCAATTTCTCCAACGCGAGATCAAGATGCAACTGGCCCATCCCACTCAGCACCATCTCCTTAGTATCCGAATTGCGGGAGAACTCTAACGTTGGGTCTTCCTCGATTAACTTGTGGAGTCCAAGACTCACCTTGTCAACATCGGCACTGGATTTCGGTTCCACGGCAAAGGACAGCACCGGGCGAGGCAATGTCGGCCAGGGATGTCGGATCGGATCATGCTCATCACAGAGCGTATCCCCGGTCTGTGCATCCTTGAGTTTCCCCATCGCGACAATCTCCCCTGCATCCGCCGACGTCACCGTGGTGTGGTGTTTTCCCAGAAGGGTGTACAAATGTCCGCCTTTTTCCTTGCTCTTCCTTGTCGCGTTGAAGAGCACGGTATCGCCATGGAGGGTGCCGGACAGAATGCGAAGATAGGAGAGCCGTCCGACGAATGGATCGATGATGGTTTTGAAGATGATACCGGAAAATGGCTGGCTGGTAGATGCTTGCCTGGTTACCGCAATTCCGCTCTCCGGATGCACGCCCTGGATCGGGACTTGCGTCGTCCGATCGAGTGGTGAAGGCAACAGCTCGACCACTGCGTTTAAGAGCGGGACAATTCCCGTATTTTGCAACGCGGAGCCAATAAACAATGGCACGACGGCTCCGGCTTGGACTCGGCTTCGGAGGCCGGCGATCAGATCGGATGACACCAACTCCCCTGTCGAGAGATATCGCTCCAACAATTGATCGTCGGCCTCCGCTGCTGCTTCCTGAATCCGTTTCCGTCCCTCCGTCACAACACCTTCATCAGTAGAGTCGAACGGTTGCTGTTGCCATTTCGGCGTGTCCGCGCGCGAATGGATCGCTGTCTGACTGAGAAAATCGATGACCCCTTGCGGTTGCGCGCCTTTTTTGATCAAACAGGACATTGGCAACGTCGTCATATCCAGATCGCGATGGCAGGCTGCCATGAGATCGTCCATCGAAGCCGCGTCTTTGTCGTACTGGTTGACATAAATCAGACACGGAAGCCGGCGCTCCTGGACGCGAGACCAGAGTTTAATCAATTCGCTTCTGATACCGCTGGATGGGTTGAGTACAAGAATGACGGCATCGGCGGCTTGCAAAGCGGTGAGGGTTTCTCCCAGCAGACTGAGCGCACCGGGCGTGTCGAGCAGATTGAGGGTGGTGCCATTCCACGAACAGCGAAGGAGGCTGGTACTGACCGAACTGCGGTGCTGAATTTCCTCCGGTTCAAAGTCCGACACGGTCGTACCTTGCGCCACAAGTCCGAGAGTTTGAATGGCTCCGGTCGTCAGGAGCATCGCTTCGGCCAATGAGGTCTTGCCCGCTCCTCGGCTGGCGATGATAGCCACATTTCTGAGAGACCTCGCACGCGACTCGTTCATAGAGCCCTCCTCGGTCATGCGGAGAGCGCAGGCGCCCTCCGGCAGTGGTTAGATCTTACATCTGCACGACTCCTCTCGGTTATGCTTCAACGCGAATCCCCTCTTTCAGCCAACCTTGATCGGCAAAACTGACATAGCGACCATCGCCGATCACGATGTGATCTAGTACTCTGATCCCCAGCACCTCCCCTGCGGAGACCAATCTCTCCGTCAGGACCCGGTCTTCGTGACTGGGTGTCGGATCACCGCTGGGATGGTTATGCAGAAAAATCACCGCCGCCGCCGATTCCCTCACCGCCATCGTAAACACCTCACGTGGATGCACGATACTCAGCGTCAGGCTTCCCTCCGATACCGTCGATTCACGCATAATCGCATGCTTGGCATCCAGGAGTACGACTTTGAAAATTTCGTGGCGAAGGTCGCGCAGAGACGGATGATAATGTTCGAAAAGATCGCGGCTGGAGCAAATCCTTGTCCCTTTGGAAAGCGGCGACGCCAGGGCTCGTTTGCCTAACTCCAAGGCGGCCTTGAGTTGGGCAGCCTTCGCCTCCCCTATCCCAGGAACGGCGCAGAGTTCTTCGACGCCACAGTGCGCCAAAGCAGCAACACCACCAAACTTGTGGAGTATATCCATGCCGACTTGTACGGCAGATGATCGTTGACGACCGACTCGAAGCAGAATCGCAAGCAGTTGTGCATCGGTGAGTGCGGTGGCCCCTTCGGCAAGGAGCCGTTCGCGAGGCCGTTCAGCTTCCGGCCACTGGTTGATGCCTTGTCCCGGTTTCTTCATCCCCATTTAAACTCTTGCGAACAAAAATATGACACGTTGAACGTTTTTGTACTAGCTACATACCCTCTATTCGCCCCTTGGTGTCAAATACGTACCTTCTAACGTGTTGAAATTACGTATCGCGACAATTTGGTGCAGCTCTTGCTTTGTACGCACACAGCTGTGAACGTTCTAACCTGGGAGGAATCGATGGAATGCCCCAAGTGTAAAGGTCTCATGATGTTGGAACGGTTCTCCGACTTCTTCCTGATCTTCTATGCCTGGAAGTGCATTAACTGCGGTGCGATCATCGATCGCACGATCTCCAATAATCGACGGAAGAGCTTAGCAGCTCGCGACACGCAACCAGCCCCGGCGGCACAGCAATCAGTGGCCACGCGTTAACGAACCGCTCCCGATTCTGTTGCGAGCACGTCGTGACGTCGTGGCCAACCAGATGACGACTGCTAGGCGTTTTCTCCAGCTCATCCATCCCCCGCTGCAGGATTATAGTCAGCCTGCAGCACTCCGTCAAAATAGGACCAATTCAGATCAGTATCACATAACAAACCCCTCGTGATTTTCTGGGTGATCTGTTTCAGCGTTTCGTATGAGTTGGCTCACCTTGACCCCTGCAAAAACGCTATGTTACAGTCTGGTACTCCTGAACGGCCTCTCACCTGAACCTTATGCGAGTCATAGCCGGTTCCCATCGAGGTCGACGCCTCTGTGGACCACAAGGGACAACGCTTCGTCCCACGTCGGATAAGGTGCGCGAGGCGCTGTTTTCTATTCTTGGAACTCGTGTGCCCGGAAGTCGGTTTCTTGATCTTTATGCTGGAACAGGAGCCGTGGGGATTGAAGCCTTCAGCCGTGGAGCAGACGTCGTGACCTTCGTCGAGTCAGATCTCAAGGCCGCGCAATTGATGCGAAAAAATCTCACGACCTGCCATCTTCTTGATCGAGCGGATATCCGAGTCGCGACCGCAAAAAGCTTCCTGCAACGATCCGATTGGTGGAAAGGGCCGTATGATATCCTCTTTGCCGATCCACCCTATGCGGACTCCGATCAAGAAGAACTGGTCCGCGCCGCCTGCCAACCTGGTCTATTAAGCGATCGCGCTCTTGTCGTTCTCGAGCAAGACTCTCGATCGGAACTGCCGGCCTCGATCGACCATGCGAAACTTATTCGCCGCTATGTCTACGGCGACACGGCGCTCTTCGTATACGGATCAGCGCGCACGGAAGTTGTGACCTCATGAAAATCGGTATCTATCCCGGCACCTTCGACCCCATCACACACGGCCACACCGACATCATTACACGGAGTCTTCGCGTGTTTGACAAGGTGATTGTGGCCGTCGCGCCAAATCCCGCTAAGCATCCCCTGTTCAATCTCAGCGAACGGCTGGAAATGGTGAAGCTGGTGATGAAAGACCAGGGGCAGGGCGGACAGGTGGAAGTGGTGAGCTTCGACGGGCTCCTCGTCGATTATGTTCAACGATCCGGATCCCATGCTATCATCCGCGGTCTTCGAGCTATTTCCGATTTCGAGCATGAGTTTCAAATGGCGCTCATCAACCGCAAACTTGCCAAGAACGTAGAAACCGTCTTCTTAATGCCGAGTGAAGAATATTCGTATCTCTCCTCGACTATTATCAAAGACATTGCGAATCACGGCGGGTCATTGACGGCTTTTCTCCATCCCGAAGTGGCGCGCCGCCTTCAAGAACGGATTCGGAGCCTCAAAAGATGAAGCTGGCAACCCGTGTAGGCCGCATTGCCCCCTCACCGACGTTGGCGATGGCTGCCACCGCCAAGGCTATGGCGGCACAAGGCATCGACGTCATCGACTTTTCGACCGGCGAACCGGATTTCGATACGCCAGAACCGGTCAAAGCAGCGGCGGAAGCAGCCATTCGATCGGGTTTCACAAAATATACACCCTCCTCCGGCATCGATGAACTCCGCGGCGCCATTGTTGAGAAACTCAAGACCGAACAGGGACTCCAGTACGAGAAGTCCCAGGTGCTCGTGTCCTGCGGTGCGAAGCATTCGCTGTACAACCTTGCCGAAGCGCTGCTGGAGGCAGGCGATGAAATCATCATCCCGACTCCCTATTGGGTGTCCTATTCCGATCAGGCATTGTTGAATGATGCGACCGCAGTCCTGCTTCCGACAAAGGAAGAGGACGGATACGCGATCCATCCGGAAGAATTGGAACAGCGCATTACCGCTCGAACGAAAGCCATTATCATCAATAGCCCATGCAATCCGACCGGCGCGACCTATAATCGGAAAATGCTGGAAGGCATCGCCACGATCGCCGTTCGACGGGATGTATTGGTGATCTCGGACGAAATTTACGAAAAAGTGCTGTATGACGGAGCCTCCCACGTCAGTATCGCAACGCTGGGACCGGAAATCGCGGCGCGGACTGTGGTCATCAACGGCGTCTCAAAAGCCTATGCCATGACTGGGTGGCGAATCGGCTATGCGGCGGGACCGAAAGAACTCATTTCGGCGATGGGCAATATTCAAAGCCAGAGCACCTCGAACCCCTGTTCGATTTCCCAAAAGGCCGCGGTCGCCGCGCTTCGATTCGGAGAGCCGTTTACGAAGAAGATGGTGGCGGAATTCGATCGGAGGCGGCAGGTCATTGTGGAGGGGTTGAATCAGATCCCCGGAGTCTCCTGCAGAATGCCCGGAGGAGCGTTCTATGCCTTTCCCAATATCAGGGGTGTGCTTGGCAAGCGTGGACCGCACGGTCCTATCAACAGCCCCACAGATCTGGCCACCTATCTATTGAAAGATGCCCACATTGCCGTGGTCCCAGGGGAGCCGTTTGGCAGCCAACACCACATCAGGCTCTCGTACGCAACGAGCATGGAAATGATCAAGAGAGGCATTGACCGTTTGGGCGTGGCGCTTCAGAAACTCACGTGAGTGCGGTGTAACGACCAGATATAGAGGAGAGACGATCCGTGCCGATATATGAATATCTCTGCGAAGGTTGCGCCTATAAGTTCGAAGTGAAACAGAGCATCAAAGACGACCCCATCGCGACCTGTGAGCGATGCGGGAAGCCGGTGCAGCGCCTAATCTCTTCGCCCGCAATCATGTTTAAGGGTAGCGGCTGGTACATCACCGACTATTCGGACAAATTGAAGCCGCCGACAGAGGGCGAGAAACCGGCTTCGGCAAGCGGAGAGAAAAAGGACACGACCGGTACCCCAGCGAGCCCTGCGGCTCCGGCCCCTGCGGGCACATCCACTTCCACACAGGCGAGCACGACATCTAGCGCCCCGGCAGCGTCGCCGAGTTCTTCATCGACAACGTCTTCGTCCGAAAAGTAACGACTCCCCTGCACCTCTACCGCACGACGACAGACTTGGCCGCGGTCTTCTTTTTGACCGGAGCTTTCTGAGGGGTCTTGGCCGCCGGTTTCGTGCTGCTGGGTTTGGCTGTTGCAGGCTTGGACGACTTCGCTAAGCGTTCTTGCAGGGAGGTCACCGTGTTTTGCAAGCTACTGATCAATGCGCTCTTGTCGCGGTTCGCACGGCCCAGTTCGTCCACTTGAATCTGCAAATCGTCCTTGATCTTCGTCACCGAAGCCAGCTGGTTTTGCAGTTGGGTTTTTTCCATCGTCACGGTCTGCAATTCCGATCGGAGCTGCTCGATTTGCGTCTGAAGCGCGGGCGGCCAATAATCACAGCCTGCGATCCCGACAGCGAGACCGAAGATCAGGACCCCACCGAACCATTGACTAACCCGTCTCCCCATCGTCATAGCTCCCTCCTGTGTGATTCAAATGGTGTAGCGGCTGGCGCCTCACACCAATGAGATGCCATGTGTCTGTAGCACGTTCTGAATCATCTGTCGAGTGACGGCGCCGTCGCGGACCACTCGAACGGGCTGCTGCACATCGATGACCGTCGAGGGCAATCCTCCCGCGGTCGTTCCCGCATCGACGATGAGATCCACTTCCTGTCCCAAAGCCTGTTCTACCATCAGCGCCGTGCGCGCCGGAGGCTGATCCGCCAGGTTTGCGCTGGTCCCCGTTAGCGGCCCGACGTAGGCCAGCAATGCCATGAGCGGCTCACAGGAGCTGAGCCGGATTCCAACCAGACCGGTTCCAGCTGTCAGATTGCCGGGAAGCGAGGGCACCGCAGGAAAGAGAATCGTCAGTGGACCTGGCCAAAAGGCATCGATGAGAATCCTCGCCATCGAGGGAACCTCCCGTGCCACGAGCGGCAACTGCTCCAAAGAGCTGATTAAGACGAGGATCGGCTTCCCCTCTTCGCGGCCTTTCAGACGTCGAAGCCGCTCGACTGCGGTTGCGTCAAACGGATCGACCGCAAGTCCGTAAAACGTTTCCGTCGGAATAGCGATGATTCCGCCCTGATGAAGCCGTTCGCTTACTCGGTTAATCAGGTGCGGAAGGGCATCTTGAGAATACGGGATAATCTCGGCCATGAGCAGGAAAGAAACAGAAACCAGCCGTGAGGCTTATCGATTCAATGCACGATGGGCAATGTCCTTGCGAAAATGACAGGCTTCGAATGAGATCGTATTCACTGTCTGGTAGGCTCGAGCTTGAGCTTCTTCCAGCGTCTTGCCAAGGCCGGTTATTCCCAAGACACGTCCTCCAGCCGTCACCACGTCCCCATTCTTCTTTGCTGTCCCAGCATGAAACACGACCGTGGCCTCGTGCTGGCTCGAATGCAATCCCCTGATGGGAAATCCGCTCTGATACGTTCCCGGATAACCGCCGGATGTCATGACGACGCAGACCGCGTGGTCGTCGTGCCACTCGACGGTCAACTGATCGAGTCGATGCTCGACGACGGCTTCCACTACGTCGATGAGATCGGTTTTGAGCAAGGGCAACACCACCTGCGTTTCCGGGTCCCCCATTCGGGCATTGAACTCCAGCACATACGGCACGCCGTTAACGACCACAAGACCGGCATACAACACGCCTTGAAACGGCGACCCTAATCGCGACATGGTGTCGACGATCGGCTGCAAAATCTCGCGGGTCACCTGTTGGCGAAGTGCGATCGTCCCGAGAGGAGCCGGACAGTAGGCTCCCATTCCGCCCGTGTTCAACCCAGTATCGCTGTCGCCAACCCGCTTGTGATCCTGCGCCGGAAGCATTGGAGCCACGGTCCTTCCATCGGTGAAGGCCATGATTGTGAGCTCTTCCCCGTCAAGAAACTGCTCGATCAGTACCTGCTTTCCCGCCTGGCCGAACACGGCCTTGTCCATCGAATCGACGATCGCCTGACGCGCGGCATCGCGCGTTGTCGCGATGATGACGCCTTTGCCTTGGGCTAAACCGTCGGCCTTAATCACGACGGGTAATTCATGTTGTTCGACATAGGCCAGGGCATCGGCGAGCTTATCGAAATGTCTGGCGCGAGCCGTCGGAATCTTGGCCCGGGCCATGATGTCTTTCGAGAAAATCTTGCTGGCCTCGAGGCGCGCCGCATTCCTGGTTGGACCGAAGATTTTCAACTTCGCTTTACGAAACTCATCGGCAATGCCGAGCGCCAGCGGCGCCTCCGGCCCGACTAATGTGAGATCGATGTGTTCCCGAATGGCGAAATCCCTCATGCCGGCGATGTCGTCCGCTTTAATCGGCACACAGGTCGCCAGCGACTCGATGCCGGCATTCCCAGGGGCACAGAACAGTTGAGGCTTCCGTGGACTCTGCGCGAGTTTCCACACCATCGTGTGTTCGCGCCCGCCGCTCCCGACGACAAGAATGTTCATGTGTTGTAATTCTGCATCAATAAAAAGCGGCGAATCATAATGGCCTGGCGCAAGGCCCCAACAAGTAAAATGCCGAGGCGTACGGTTGTGGGTACGTCGAGGCGCGGAGCGGCGTCAGAACGAAGTTGGCAACCTGTTTCAGCATCCACCTAGTGGCGGAAGTGACGCATGCCAGTCAGAATCATGGCTAATCCATGCTCATCAGCAGCCTTCACAACTTCCGCATCACGGATCGATCCACCAGGCTGAATGACGGCCGTAATCCCCGCTTGCGCCGCCGCATCGACGCCGTCCCGGAAGGGGAAAAAGGCATCGGAGGCCATCACGCAACCTTTCACTGGCATCTGCGCTTTCATCGCCGCGAGCTTCACGCTGTCTACACGGCTCATCTGACCCGCCCCGATTCCGACCGTCTGTCCCGGCTTGGCATAGATGATCGCGTTGGACTTTACGTGCTTGCAGACTTTCCAGGCAAACGCGCAAGCGGCGTACTCTTCATCTGTCGGTTTCCGCACCGTCGGTACAGGCAAAGCCCGCAGATCCGTCAACACACCAAGATCGCGATCCTGGACGATCAAGCCGCCAACGAGCTTCTTGAGGTCGTAGCCTTCCTGTTTCACCTTTGTCAGGGGACCGACATCGAGCAACCGCAAATCTTTCTTCCGCTTCAATTCTGCGAGCGCATCATCGGCAAACCCCGGCGCAATCACCACCTCGACGAACGTGGATGTGATCTCCTTCGCAGCAGCAAGATCAACGAGACGATTGAAGGCGATCACGCCGCCGAATGCGGAGATAGGGTCGGTCTCGCGCGCCTTCACATAAGCTTCGACCGGCGTCGCTCCCAATGCGACTCCGCAGGGATTATTGTGCTTGATGATGGCCACCGCCGTCTCATCGTATTCCTTTGCCAATTCCAGCGCAGAATTCGCATCGAGAAAATTGTTGTACGACATCGCCTTGCCGTGGAGAATCTTTCCGCGCGAGACGGACGGTTCGGTGGAATGAAGCTCCCGATAGAACGCGCCCTGTTGATGCGGGTTTTCCCCATACCGCAACGTCTCTCCCAGCTCATATTGCAACGAGAGGATTTTGGGAAACTTGACCTCTCCTCCTTGCATCTGCCGTTCAAGATAGCCGGCAATCAGACTGTCGTACCGCGCCGTGTGCTGAAAGACTTTCATGGCCAGTTCGCGGCGGAGGGCATGCGGGACGTTCCCCGACTTGGCTGCATCCAGCACCCTTGAATAGTCGGCCGGATCGACGACCACCAGGACGTCCTCGTGATTCTTTGCCGCCGACCGCAACATCGACGGTCCACCGATATCGATATTTTCAATGGCCTCTTCAAATGAACAATTTGGCTTGGCGATTGTCGCTTCAAAGGGGTAGAGATTCACTACCACGACGTCGATCGGGCCGATGTTGTGTTGCTTCATCTGCTCGACGTGTGCCGGCACCGACCGCCTGCCGAGCAGGCCGCCATGAATTTTCGGATGTAGCGTCTTCACGCGCCCGTCGAGAATTTCCGGCGAGCCAGTATAGGCTGCGACATCAGTGACTTTGACGCCCGCGTCGCGCAATGCCTTAGCCGTCCCGCCCGTTGACAGAATTTCCGCACCGAGGGCTTCCAGGCCCTTGGCCATCTCAATCACTCCGGTCTTATCTGACACGCTGACCAACGCCCGCTTGATGCTGGCCATGATTCAACTCCTTGAGAAGAGCCCAATAATAATGTGGTTCGCGTCTCGGAAGGCGAGCGGAGAATAGCAAATGGTCTGGGGCAAGTTCAATAAGAACTACTCACAGATGGCCGATAGCTGCGGCACAAGATCGCTCCTCCTCCACCTAGCCACCTCGAAGGCTTGTGAAGACGGTGGCTCATGAAGAAGACGTTTCGGACCTCAGACAGTTTGACATCCTGGCCTCAACTGACTGGCTTCACCCGACCTTCCTCAGCCTTGCAAACCTGTGTTGAGAGCCTCTCAGGGACTGGTTTGCCCTATTAAGTTTATGGTACCGTCACGGGTCATGTCACATTGATACACGGGCTCAACTCATGGGACGCAGGATTATTCTCGGTGCTGGTGCGTTCGCACTGATTCTCCTGGCCCTGGTGTGCATTCCTCGTCATCTTCCCTACTCAAACGCATCTCTGCCTCTGGCGCCAGCAAATTTTCACGCCAGACTCGAACAGCACGAACTGACCCTTCGTGGCTCTCTCCCTGACAAAGTCACCCACGACCAGATTCTGCAACAGGCTCACAGCCTGTACGACCGGGCGCAGGTTCGCATCGTCGATCAACTCACTGTCGATCAGCGGATCGCGCCGGCACCCTGGCTGACGACGGTTCCATCTATTCTCCCCATTCTCGGAGAGATGAATGGACGCGGATCCGTGATCATCGACGGACACTATCTGGTCCTCAGCGGACGCGTACCAACTGAACAGGTCAAGGGAGCGATTTTGCGCAATGTGAGTCCTGTGACGGCAACCGGATTGGAATTGGAAGACCACATTCTGGCCGCTACGCAACCGGCCTCTCGTTTCTCGTTGCAGACACAACTGAACGAAGTCCTGTCTCGAAACCAGATTGAATTCGACTCAAACCAATCCACTTTGACATCCCGCGGGCGAACCACGCTGGACCGCCTCATACCGCTCCTCCAGAAAGCTCCAAGGGCTGCTATCGAGATTGGCGGGCATACGGATGGATTTGGCGCACCGGATTACAACCGAGAATTAAGCCGCCGCCGCGCCGAGACCGTTCGGCAGTATTTCATCAGACATGGATTGACGAATCGATTCACCGTCGTTGGCTATGGGGCGAGTAAGCCTCGGTCCGCTGAAAAGACGCAGAACGGCCTTCGACGCAACCGGCGTATTGAACTGCGCGTCCAAGAACAGGGTGATCTATGATGGTGTTGATTGGTCAAATGGTGGGTTGTCTTCTCGTGGCAGCAGCAATCGGAGGGGCCGTGGGTTGGCTGCTCCGGCACCTCTCGGCCGCGCCGATCGAGCAGCGGCTGATCGACTCCGAAACGGACTTGCGTATCAAGGGGCAAGCTCTCGACACGGCCCTCTATGAGTTACGAGTGAACAAGTCCACGCTGGCCACGCTCGAGGCGAAACTCTCCTCAATGGAAAGTCTGGGACGATCAGCCCAGCAGGAACTTGCCTCACGCCAGGACCGGGTCCAGACCCTTCAAAAGGAACTGGTCAACTCACAGCAACGACTGTCGGCCATGGAATCCGACCGCAAGGCTTCCCTCCAACGCCTGACGGAACAGGAAACCGCCATGGCGGCGTTCGCCAACGAAGCCAGACAGGCGAATGCAGCTCGAACGGCGGCGCAGCAAGATCTCCTTCACACGGAACAGTCTGTCATCAAGCTTCAGGAGCGGCTCGACAAGCTAGAAGACCAGCAGGTTGAAATCGACCGGCTCCGCGCACAGGTTGCGGAATTGGAGCCGGTCCAAGGGCGACTTCATTGGATGGAAGTCCAGCTCAGTGAGAAAGAGACCCAGCACCGGACCAATCTCCATCGCTTGGAAGAGCAGGTCGCCTCTCGCGACCGTCGCATCGCCGAACTGACGGAGCATGAACAGGCTCTGCGCGAGAAGGATCTGCGCATCGCCGAACTCGAACAACGTCTCGCCGAAATCGACATGTTGCACACAGAGCTCGCCGGCCAGGCAAAAATGATGGGAGAAAAAGAAGAGGAAATTTCCCGCCTTCGAAAGCGCCTCGTGGAAGTCCGCGCAGCACTCCGCGTTCGTGCCGACGGCGGCCATGTTGTCACAGGTCGAGCCAATTCTACCAATCAGCTCAGTCTGCAGATCGAGCATTCCAAACAGACCCAGAAGCCGCAGAAAGACGATTTAAAAAAGATTCACGGGATCGGCCCGGTTATCGAACGCACCTTGAACAAGCTGGGCACGTACACCTACGTGCAGATCGCGAAATGGACGCCCAGCGACATTGTTCGTGTCGCGCAGAAGCTGGAGACCATTCCCGATCGCATCAAGCGCGACAATTGGATCGCGAGCGCCAGAAAATTATACAAAGAGAAATACGGCGAACGAATCTAAGCGGTAGTTGTCCGGTTCCAGGTTCATTGACTTCCCCTTCTCGGCCTCCTAAAATCGCCCATGGCTTCATCCTTCGTTCACCTTCATCTCCACACCCAGTTCAGCCTTCTCGACGGCGCCAATCAAATCGCGCCGCTGGTCCAGCAAATCAAGGCGTTCGGCCAACCGGCCGTGGCCATGACCGACCACGGCAACATGTTCGGCGCGATCGAGTTCTATCGCAAAGCCAAGGAAGCAGGAGTGAAGCCGATCATCGGCTGCGAAGCCTATATGGCTTTAGGCAGCCGCTTGGCGAAAAAAGACAGCGGCCTTTCGCATAACGACTACTACCATCTCATTCTCCTGGCTCAAAACCTCACGGGCTATCAGAATCTCATCAAGTTGGTTAGTAAAGCGTACATTGAAGGATTCTATTATAAGCCACGGATGGACAAAGACATTCTCAAAGAACATCATGAAGGACTCATCGCCTTATCCGGATGCCTCAGCGGCGAGATTCCTTATCTGATCGGTCAGAAAGACATGGCCGGTGCCCTGGCTGTCGCAGGGGAATTTCAAGAGATATTCGGGAAGGATCATTTCTACCTCGAAGTGCAGGCCAATGGCCTCGATCATCAACGTGTCGCCAATGCGGGGTTGATGGAAATCCACAAGAAACTGGGGATCCCTTTGGCCGGCACCAACGATTGCCACTATCTCAAGAAAGAGGACTCCCACCCGCACGAACTGATGCTCTGCCTCCAGACAGGCAAAACCATCAGCGATCCGAACCGGATGAAGTTCGATACGGATCAGCTCTATGTCAAATCGACGGAAGAAATCGCCTCAGCCTTTGCCGAATTTCCGAACGCCGTCACCAACACCTGCAGAATCGCGGACCATTGCGATCTCGAACTGGCCCTGAACAAGACCCATCTTCCTCAGTACAAAGTCCCGGAGGGCTATACCCGCGAATCCTACGTCGAACATCTGGCCATCGAGGGATTGAAGGCCCGCTTGAAAGACCGGCCGAGCAAAATCCCTTCCGCCGTCTATGAACAGCGGCTGCGTGAAGAATTGATGGTCATCTGCTCGATGGGATTTGCGGGATACTTCCTGATCGTCTGGGACATCATTCGATTCGCCCGCTCGCGCGGCATCCCCGTCGGTCCCGGCCGTGGCTCCGCCGCAGGCAGCCTCGTGGCTTATGCGCTTCGCATTACCGATCTGGACCCGCTCGTCTACACCCTGCTCTTCGAGCGGTTTCTCAACCCCGAACGGGTCTCGCTCCCCGACATCGACATGGATTTCTGCATGGATCGGCGAGGGGAAGTCATTAACTATGTGGTCGACAAGTACGGGTCCGATCACGTTGCTCAGATTATTACGTTTGGCACCCTCGGCGCCAAAGCGGCGATCCGCGATGTGGGACGCGTGCTCGAAATGCCCTATGCCGATGCGGACAAAGTCGCCAAGCTGGTGCCCAACCAATTGAACATCACCCTGCAACAGGCTTTAGACACGGAACCCCGCTTGCGCGAACTGGTCGAGACCGACGCGAAGGTCAAGGAGCTGATGACCGTCGCCCAGTCGCTGGAGGGGCTGGCCCGTCACGCGTCAACTCACGCCGCCGGGGTCGTCATCTCCGAAGAGCCGCTCACGGATCACGTCCCCCTCTATAAAGGGGCGAACGACGAAATCGTCACGCAATACTCGATGGGCGACGTCGAAAAAATCGGCCTGGTCAAGTTCGATTTCTTGGGACTCAAAACTCTCACGATGGTCCGGCGGGCGGAAACGCTCATCAATGAGAGCCATCCCGGCGACCCGCCTCTGTCTGTCGATCAGCTGCCGTTCGACGATCCCCAAACATTCGCGCTCCTCTCGTCCGGAAAAACCACCGGCATCTTCCAGCTGGAAAGTTCCGGCATGCGCGACCTCCTGACCGGCTTCAAGCCGGACCGGTTCGAGGACATCATCGCCATCATCGCTCTGTATCGGCCTGGTCCGATGGACCTGATCCCCGACTTCATCAAGCGCAAACAGGGGAAGGTGCCGATCACCTATGAAACGCCCGAACTGGAACCGATCCTGAAGGACACCTATGGCGTCATCGTGTACCAAGAACAGGTCATGGCGATCGCCAACAGGATCGCCGGGTTTTCCCTTGGACAAGCCGACATCCTCCGCCGCGCGATGGGCAAGAAGAAACCGGAGGAGATGGAAAAACTGCGCGTCAAATTCCTTGAAGGCGCCAAGGCCAACAAGATTCCGGAGAAGAAAGCCGAAAAGCTCTATGAGTTGATCCAAAAATTCGCCGGGTATGGTTTCAACAAGTCGCATGCCGCCGCCTATGCGGTGGTCTGCTACCACACCGGCTATTTGAAGGCCCACTACCCGACCGAGTTCATGGCGGCGCTCATGACGACCGACATGGGCAACCAGGACAAGATCGTCGGCTACTTTACCGAATGCCGCGATCTTGGCATTAAAGTCCTGGGACCGGACGTGAACGAGAGTCAGAAGAATTTTGCCGTGGTCGACGGAGGGATCCGCTTCGGCTTGGCGGCAATCAAGAACGTGGGCGAAGGCGCAGTCGAATCCGTGCTGGCGATTCGCGCCGAAACCGGCCCTTTTAAGTCCTTCTTCGACTTCTGTCGCCGTGTCGATCTCCACAAGGTGAATAAACGGATGCTGGAAGGGTTGATCAAGGCCGGCGCTTTCGACTCGGTGGGTGCGAAGCGATCGCAGCTGATGGCCGTGCTCGATCAGGCCATTGAAGATGGGGCGGCAGCGCAGCGAGAACGCGAATTAGGCCAGACGAGTATCTTCGGCGATGAACTGAACGGCGCAGGACACCAGGCCTCAGCCATGGAACCGGCGTTGCCGAATATCCCGGAATGGGACCAGGCGCAACGGCTGAAATACGAACGGGAACTGACCGGGTTCTATATCACAGCCCATCCATTAGCCCGCTACGAAGCCACGATCCACGCCCTGGCCTCTGCCACGACGGCCGGACTCGCAGAACTTTCAGACGGCAAAGAAGTGAAACTCTGCGGCATCATCGCCACCGTGAAAGCGATGCTCACGAAAAAGGGCGATCGCATGGCCTATCTGGGCCTGGAGGATTTGTTGGGCACCGTCGAGGTGATCGTGTTTCCGGACCTGTTCAAAACCGCCGGCGATCTCATCGCACCGGAGCGGCTCGTCCGTATCACCGGCACCATCGACCGGGGAGACAAGGGTACGAAGATCCGCGGCAGTAAGATCGAGCCTCTTGCCGACGTCCAGACACAAACTATCAAACGCATTCACATTCGGTTGTCCGACAGGCCGGAGGTCATGGCACAGCTGCCAAGGCTCCTGGATGTCTTCAAACGTCATCCCGGCGGCACGTCCGTTTCGCTGACATTCCGTACCGGTGGAACCCTGGAAGCCGAAACCGCCCCCCTTCCCAATCTGAGCGTCAACGCCAGTGAACACTTCGTAGCGGATGTTGAAGAAGTGCTAGGCAAAGGGGCCCTTTCTCTGGTATCGTAGCGCTACGTATCCGGGGTGTGGTGTCTATCTCCCCTCCCCCGATCCGCAATGCCAGACCACAACCTCTATGCGCGATTACCTCGAGTTTGAAAAGCCCCTCCGCGAGATCGAAGAAAAGATCGAAAAGCTCGCGGCTGCCGGCGGCACGAAGTCCAGTACCCAGGACGACATCCGCAAGCTGCGGACGAAACTGGCACAGCTTGAACACGAACTCTACAGCAACCTCACCCCCTGGCAGCGAACCCAACTGGCTCGACACCCCCAACGCCCCAGCACCCTCGATTATATCGGTGGAATCTTCCGCGATTTCCTTGAATTCCACGGCGACCGCTCGTTCGGCGATGACCGCGCCATTGTCGGCGGATTCGCCCGATTCAACGATCGTTCGGTGATGGTGATCGGTCACCAAAAGGGCAAGACGTTGAAAGAGCGGATGCAGCGGAATTTCGGCATGCCGAATCCGGAAGGATATCGGAAAGCCTTGCGCCTGATGAAGATGGCGGAAAAATTCGGCCGGCCGATCATCACCTTCATCGATACGCCGGGTGCTTATCCTGGCATCGGCGCCGAGGAGCGCGGACAGGCGGAAGCGATCGCCAGAAATCTTTTCGCGATGTCACGTCTCACCGTTCCCATCATTTCGCTCGTCATCGGCGAAGGCGGCAGCGGAGGCGCATTAGCCCTCGGCGTGACCGATCGCATTCTGATGCTCGAGCACGGGGTCTATTCGGTGATTTCTCCTGAAGGCTGTGCGGCCATCCTGTGGGACGATCCGGCGAAAGTCCCAGATGCGGCCGCTGCGTTGAAAATGACCGCCCAGGATTTGATAGCCCTGCATATCGTCGATGAAGTCATTTCCGAACCCCTCGGCGGAGCCCACCGCGAGCCGAAAGCGGTCACCGAGCGAGTCGCCAAGAGTCTCGCGAATCAGCTATCCCAGCTCAATGAGCTTTCAATCGAGCAACTTCTCGCCCAACGCGATCGGAAGTATCGGCAGATCGGCGCCGTCAGCGGCATCAAGCTCAATTCCAATTAAGCCCTCGTCCAGCGATCCTCAATCGGAGTTGCTCCTCATTCCCGCACTACTGTGCGGTAAACGCCTTGTCCGTCTTCGCATCCGGTCGTGGCCTCCAATCCAACGAGTAATATTCACCTCGGTCTCGCGCCCAGGGGTCGAACACATTGACGACAGATTCCAACTCAGGTGCCAGCTCTGGTACGGTCCTGAGCAAGACCCGCTTCATGGGGGAAACCGGATCACGATGGCCGTTGGATGGCATTGCTTCCATCCGAACATCCGGTCCGTTATTCATCACCCAATCCACTCCGAATCGCGTGTAGAACTCCGGGCGAAAGCTCGACGTAAAGAACCGATCGCTGAACAGGCGGCGCGACGCATTCAACACGAAGACGAGAAACTGCGTTTCAGAAATCGCGAAGCCATGCGGTCGTCTGAATTCCGCGAGCCATCCCACGACCGTATCGAGATCTTCGACGTTATCGATCAAACTGCCGTTCGGAAGCCCGAAACAATCGGTGATTGCCTTGCCGTGATCATCCAACTGCGCGTGAGTGATGACCTTCAATTCGTCGCATGGATGTTGCCCGTACACCTCGCGAAGCGTTTTGACGAGTCGTTCCTGCCTTGCCCACTCTTGCGGATTCTTCTCGCGCTGATCGATAAAATCGTCGAAGCTCGTCAGTTGTTTCAAGCCGTACTGTCGTCGAAACTCATTAAAGCGAGGAATGCCTCGTTCCCGATCTCGAATAATGTCCAACGCCGGCACATCGATCTGTTTCGTTAGGGACTCCAGTCGTCCCATCTTGAGATTCTGCAAAAACTGGGGGTGGTTCTCTAAGGTGAGCAGCCCGAGTCGTTGGCGTCCCATGCTGAGCGTCCAATTCGCCAACCCCTTTTGCCGCATGGCGCCGGTGGCTTTGCCCCGGAACGTCTCCACAACCGGCACCCTTGCCTTAATCGCGTTCGCATCAGCGTTCCAGTCACGGTATTCGATCATATCCGGCAGCAGAGGATGCAGCCGGTACACGGTGATAAATTCTTCCGGAAAGTTAAACGGGGACCCGAAGTGCTTCACGCCGCCGTGAACATGCTCGGGATTCTTCAGGCTCCAGACATCCTTCTTTTCACCAAAGAGAGTGGAGAGCACACTCTGCTCTTCATAGACTCGATTGCCCAGGCCGAATATCCCTGGCCCGCCAGCCAGTGCCGCATAGAGGCCGTTTGATTGTTTGGGATTGTCCGAATCATCCAGCCGGCGGACAACTTCTTTCAGGGCATCTGACACCTCGGAATCGTCCTGCAACAGACCATGCCAGTTGGCATTCATCCCTTTATAGAGCGGTTCTCCATAGAGCAGTTGCGTCGTCCATTCGGTCGTATGGATCTTCGCGATCTCTGCGGAAATCACGAGACGGGCGATTTCGAACAGCTCATCATTCGTGACGTTCTTATAGAGGATAACCTCATCCGGACTGGCGGGATTCCGCAATCCGCTGTCGTCCTCTCCCGGCTGCTTGCGAAACGCATCAACGAAGGCATTGTGTTCGCGCGCAAACAGGTTGTGATAGAAGCTTAGGCCGATCGACCAGTTATCAGGAAAGGCCGTGGCCTCCTGCCCAGACCATTCAGGATTGATCGGATCGTTGACGGTAAACACCGGCAGGTAGCCGCCATCCTTTCCGGGCTCCAACAATAATTTTGCCGGATCCTTGCCGTCGCGTTTCACACGCTTGTGCGAGACGTCGTCGTATCCATATATCTGCGATGCATCCCACCAAGCCGTCACATTGTTCCGCATCGTTTTCGGAGCCCGTACGAGATAGGTCTGGCCCTCGTGGACAAAGATGGGCGGCTCCGAGTCTTCCGCCACATAGGCTCGATCGATCCGATCACCGGGCCGGCAACCCAACCGCTTGATATCCGCTTCACTCAACGGCTGTTCGACGTCACCGACCAACTGCTTCTGACAGCCGACATCCATCCATGATGGTTGGTTGTGCCCTTCCTCAAGATGGGAAAACCAATCGTGCGTCATAAATTGAATCCAAAAGGCCGCGAGCACGTTAAAAAATGGGGCTTTCCGGTACTCGCAGTCTGCTTGGGCGGTCCCATCTCCATAGCCGTTGTGGCAAGACTCGGGATGCGATTCATTCCGCGTGAAGAGCTTTCGACTGATTACCTGAGGATCAGGCTTCAGCAGACCGAGGCGATCGCCATGCCGATTCTTCGTGATCTCATCCCGTCCCAGATCCGGGAACGTTGTTTCAAACTCAGCGTTCCGTGCAAACAACTGATGCGTCGATCCCATGAGGGGATTGTAGATATCGTTACAGATGCCGGTGACGGTTCGAAAACGGATCGCGTCTCCTGTGCAGATTTGTTGGGGTGCCGCTCCACCAACGTCCTTATAATTAGGATGCGCCTCGGCCAGTCGCATTTCCGGCCAGGTTCTCAGAATCGGACCAGGATCGTCGCCTCGCCCTTTGATGTACGCTTCATAGGTCTTGTTATTATCGAACAAATTGAACTTGATGAGCTCAATGCGCTGAAGCTCCAGTTCATAGAGGGCGGCATTGATCCCGTGAGCGTTGGGGCCGATCAGTTTGGCGTCAGAAAAGAGACTCAAGGGGACCCGTGAAGACGCGTCGCGGGTTGCCCAATAGTTGGGCCAGTCCAGCCAAGGACCTGATCGATAATCCACGGCATACTGTCCCCCGAGGCACCGAGCTCTGGTCTCCGATACCTTGCCCAGGAATCGTTCAGTCCGTAACTGCCCCACATGTTGAATGTCTCCAGAGATGAATGTCTGGACGCAGGCAACTTCAGACGTGAGTACATCCTGGCCGCAAGCAGGGAGGAGCAGCCCCACAATTGAAACCACGGTGCTAAGTCGACTCGCACGCGTCATATGGTACCCTCCAGAACAGGAACAGGAAGTATTGGTCGTAGATGCGCTACGCTACTTCTCTTGTCTGGAAGAATCAACGGCCGAATGCGGAATTGCATCCACCTCCCATGTGCCTGATGACTCATGAATCACCGGTGCTGTTGAATTGTAGAGAAGCGATCTTCTTAGAATGACGGGGAAGAATGCATGTAGGAGCTGATTACCTTCCGTGCCTGGTGGCTTCGAGCCAATCCACAGCACCGGTGCCCGCAACGTGGCCGCTCGCGAAGCAGGCGGTCAAGAGATAGCCGCCGGTTGGCGCTTCCCAATCGAGCATTTCCCCGGCACAGAACACGCCGGGGAGGTGGCGGATCATCAGCCGTTCATCCAGCGACTCAAACCTCACACCTCCCGCGGTGCTGATCGCCTCGTCGAGGGGACGCGTTGCAACAAGCGTGAGTGGCAGCCGCTTGATGGCAGCGGCTAATCGAGCAGGATCGGTAAAATCCTGTTTCGGGATCACTTCGCGGAGTAACGCCGCTTTGACACCTTCGATCCGTGCATAGCGCTGTAGATGAGACGCCACTGTCCGCTTACCACGAGGCTTGGAGAGATCACGGGTTAATCGCGGTAGATCCCGGTCCGGAGCCAGATCGAGCCAGAGGATGGCAGTCCCGTTGCGTTCGATTTCATCACGGAGAATCGCCGACACGAGGTAGATGACACCCCCTTCCACGCCGGTCTCTGTGATGACGAACTCACCGGGGTGCCACGACTCACCGCCTCGCTCGTTTTTTACGACCACCGCCACCGATTTCACCGGATGCCCGGCGAACTTCGTGCGGAGATGGTCACTCCACCTGATATCAAATCCGCAATTCGCAGGCCGTAACGGGGCGATGGAAACCTGGCGCTGTTTGAGGAACGGGACCCAGGCAGCGTCAGAACCAAGTTTGGGCCAACTGCCGCCGCCCAATGCCAAGATCGTCGCATCGACCTCCACGCGTTTTATTCCTTCTCTCGTCGTAAAACATAGAGCGCCCCGGTCATCCCACCCCGTCCAGCGATGGCGTACATGGAATTGCACGCCGGATGTTCGCAATCGGCGCAGCCACGCGCGCAGGAGTGGCGCCGCTTTCAAATCTTTCGGAAATACCCGACCAGACGTACCGATGAACGTTGGGATTCCGAGCGCATGCACCCAGGCCCGTAACGCCTCCTGTCCGAACCGGCGAAGCAGCGGTTCAATCTGCCCGCGGCGACGCCCGTACCGCGCAAGGAATGGTTCTAGCGGTTCCGAATGCGTCAGATTCAGACCGCCCTTTCCTGCAAGAAGAAACTTGCGCCCGATCGAGGCCATTGCATCATAGACCTCGACCATCGCTCCCGCCGCCCTTGCCGCCTCAGCAGCCATGAGCCCGGCCGGACCTCCTCCGATGACTGCAACCTTCATTGCTGATCGATGTTCCACAATCTTACCTGTCCGAATTCCACATACATATTGACGACGACCGGCGGCTTGCTATCATCGCTGTATGGAAGCGCGACCGATCTGAAGCGGCGCGAATGGCCGGCACGGACAGGGCACTCCTGCGCCCGATGGAACAACGGAAATACCAACGCTTCACCGACAGCTCGCTCGTGACCTTTTCGAGTGAGACTACCAAAGGCGAAGGTCGCCTTGATAACCTCTCGCTTGGCGGGGCCGCAATTCTCAGCGATATCGCAACCGCCCGCGGAGAGTATTTGACCATGACTATTACGTGCTCTGCTCAAGCCGGAGCCATTGAGATCGAATTGGCTCCCGTTCGTTGGGTCAAGGCAGGCAGTTTCGGCGTGGAATTCATTCGTATTGCACCGGATTCCCAAGAGCGCCTGAAGCAATATCTGAATGCCCTGGAAAGCACTTCAACCGACGCTGCCTAGGGAACCTCTCCCTTTATCCTGATTGTCCCCCGCGTTCTATGTGCGAGATTGTTTTTTAGACAAAAAACAATCTATGGTGTGATCGTTCACCATGCCAACGGCCTGCATGAAGGCATACACGATCGTACTCCCGACAAATCGAAAGCCCCGTTTCTTGAGATCCTCGGATAACGCGTCGCTTTCCGGGCTAGTGGGCGGAACATCCGACATCTTCCGCCACCGATTGATGCGCGGTGATCCGCCGACAAACTGCCAGAGATAGCGATCGAAGGTTCCGAACTCCCGCTGCACCACGAGAAAGGCCCCCGCGTTGCTGACTGCAGCTTCGATCTTCAGGCGGTTCCTGATGATTCCGGCGTTCTTGAGTAATGCCGCTTTCTTCTGATGATCGAATCGCGCCACCTTCACTGGATCGAATCGGGCAAAGGCCTGCCGATAGCCCTCTCGCCTTCGCAATATCGTCTCCCAGGTCAACCCGGCTTGAGCCCCTTCCAATAAAAGCATCTCGAACAGCCGCCGGTCATCGTGAACCGCCCTCCCCCATTCCCGATCATGATAGAGAATGAGGTGCGGCTTGGACCCAGCCCAGCCACAACGGATCTTTGACGTGGGATTCACGCGGAGCGCTGCTGGCGAACCTGAGCGCGTCGCGTCCTTGGCTGCTTCAACATGGCACAGAGTGCAACCGCCTGATTGCACTGTTCATTTCGTGCAGAATACAGCAACGTGACAGGGCCAGAGCGCGCATGCTGCTTCAGCAAGGCAAGCAGCTGAGGCTTGCCTTTCAGCTCAGCCCGATAGCGGGCACAGAACTGCTTCCATCTGGCCGGATCATGGTTGAACCAACGGCGCAAGGTCGTCGATGGGCCGATATCCCGAAGCCAGAGGTCGATGCGCGCGCCGGCTTTTGAAATCCCTCGTGGCCAGAGTCGATCGACCAGCACACGGAAGCCGTCGGTTTTCGAAACAGGCTCGTAGATGCGCTTTACTCTTATTTTTAATATCGCCATTACATTCCGATTGTTTCGATTCGCCGCACCTCTTCCGGTGTAAGAGTAAACTGATCCGATCGCAAATCTTCTTTCATGTGTTGCTGGTTCGTCGTACCGGTCAACGGCAGCATGCCGACCTGCATGGCAAACCGGAACACAATCTGCGCCAGCCCGGCACCGTACCTGGCGGCCATCGCACGGACGTCGGGTTCGATAAAAACCTCGCGATTGGCCGTCAACAGTGAGAAACCCTGGTAGATCATGCCATGGGTCCGGCAAATCTCCCGCACAGCCTTATCCCAGCCGAACGCCGCGTAGCAGCGGTTCTGCACCACCATCGGTTTGTGCTTCGCATGTTCACAAAGCAATGAGAGCTGTTCTGCCGTGACGTTGCTGATTCCGATCATTTTCGTTCTGGCGGCATCGTACAACGCCTCGAGCGCCGCCCACACCTCCCAGTCTTCAGCTCCCAAGCCGCGCCGGGAGTACGGACCGTGCAAGACGTACGAATCCAGATAGTCCGTGTGAAGATGGACCAACGAGCTTGCGAAAGATTGTTGCACTTGTATGGTGATGCTCGCCTTGACGTCGTACGGGGTGCGATGGTCCTGTCCGCTGACAGGGGTGAACTTGGTTTGGATGAATAATTTGTCACGCGTGATGCCCTGTCGGGCGACTTGCAGAAGTGCCTCCCCCACCAGCGCTTCATCGTAATGGATGAGCTGATTGGCCGTATCGATCGCCGTAAAACCGGCCTCGACGGCCTGCAGCACCAACGACGTCGTGGCCTCTTTCTTCCATGCCGTGCCGTACATAAAGGAAGGAACCGATACCTGGTTATAGGCGGTTAATGTCACGAGATGCCCTCCGGATGAACTTCCGTACCATACACAGATCCGAGTAGCAGTCTCAACGGAGGAATTGATAGAGTGCGGCGGTACAACAGAACCGGAGGATCGACAGGCCATGGATCCCGCACAAGATAATCATGTGGTGGAGCTGCGGCTCAGCTACCGCTACGTGAAGGAACACGCCTGGGTGGTGCAGGCCATAAACGGATTTCTCTCCGCCTATTTTATGGAGCAGCCGAGCTTTCGCGTACAACGCCATTTCGACGAACTGGAATCCGGCATGCATGTCTGGCTCTGTGAAATTCCCTCTTCGATGAAGATGAAAACTTTACTGCGACGAATGCAATCAGATATTCCCCCCTTCCAGTGCCATGAAAGCCTGTCGGGTTCCGACTCCCGCCCCCAGTTTGTTCTGGATTGTCCATCGCCGCCCGTTCATTGATAGCTCCCTCCTCCTTTGTCGAATTTCACATCCGAATGTGCCCAAAACTGCGAGGAAGAGTATACTAGTAATACGCGAGGTTGTTTATGCATCGGGCCCTTGTCCTCGGTGCGGGAAAGATCGGCTCTCTGGTTACGTGCCTCCTGGCCCAGCGGGGAAACTACGAGGTCCATGTCGGCGACGTGAACCTCGACGCGCCGAAACGCCTCGTTGAAGATCTAGGCCTCGAACGTGTCACCCCGTGCATCCTCGATGTCCGGCATCCGGATGCCATCAGCACCTATCTCTCCGCCCATCCTGTCGATGCCATCATCTCCAGCCTTCCCTATTACTGCAACCCGACCGTCGCAGGGCTGGCGCTCACACATCGCGTCCATTACTTCGACCTGACCGAAGATGTCCAAGTGACGAATCAGATCAGGATCTTGAGCGCGACCGCTACCAGTGCCTTTATGCCCCAATGTGGCCTCGCTCCCGGCTTTATCAGCATCGTAACGAATAATCTCATGACCCATTTCGAAACCCTGGATACCGTGAAGATGCGGGTTGGCGCCTTACCGGTTCATCCGAGCAACGCTCTCAAGTATTCTCTGACCTGGTCGACCGATGGGCTCATTAACGAATATGGCAACCTCTGCTATGGGATCGAGGAAGACGAGAAGGTCCCGCTCCAACCCTTGGAAGGCTATGAAACGATTGAATTGGACGGGCTGCTCTATGAAGCCTTCAACACCTCAGGGGGGCTCGGAACCTTGGCGGATAGCTACGCGGGCAAGGTCCAGACCATGAACTACAAGACGCTCCGCTATCCCGGCCATTGTGAAAAGATTCATCTCTTGATGAAGGATCTGAAGCTGAACGAAGACCGCGAGACGCTCAAGCGGGTCCTGGAACATGCCATCCCCCAAACGCTACAAGATGTCGTGCTGATCTATGCTTCCGTAACCGGCACAAAGGATGGCGGCTTCTTCGAAGAGAACTACGTCAAGAAGATCTACCCCCAATGCATAAAGGGCAAGCTCTGGTCAGCCATTCAGGTCACGACCGCCTCAAGCGTCTGCTGCGTCATGGATCTCGTCTTGAAAAATCCGTCGCGGTACCGTGGATTCATCACTCAGGAATCCGTGCCGCTGAAAGACTTTCTGGCCAACGACTTCGGAGATTGTTTTCGATGAGCACCGTTCACGCAGCACTCAAGGATCTGGGCATTCAAGCCGTCAACTCGGGCGGCAGCACTGGAATCGGCTGGTGGTCAGACCAGACAACCGGCTCTCTGCTTCAGTCCATAAATCCGTCAAGCGGCGAGGTTATTGCCGGCATACAGACATGTTCGTCAAATGATTATGACTATATCGCAAAACAATCACATGAGGTATTTAAGACCTGGAGATCGGTCCCGGCTCCCAAACGAGGAGAACTCGTCCGGCTGATCGGCCAGGCGCTCAGAGAGAAGAAGGATCAACTTGGCACCCTCGTCTCGCTCGAAGTCGGCAAAATCAAGGCAGAGGGAGACGGTGAAGTCCAAGAGATGATCGACATGGCCGACTTTGCGGTCGGACAATCCCGTATGTTGTATGGCGCCGCAATGCAGTCCGAGCGTGCTGCGCACCGCATGAGTGAACAGTGGCATCCATTGGGACCGGTCGGCGTGATTACGGCATTTAATTTTCCGGTGGCAGTCTGGGCCTGGAATGCATTTTTAGCTGCCATTGCCGGGGATACTGTCATTTGGAAGCCCTCGCCGAAGGCGCCACTCTGCGGAATCGCCGTCCAGCACATCTGCAACCAGGTAATGGAGCGGCAGGGCTATACCGGAGTATTCTCCCTCTTCATTACCGAACAAGCGCCGCTGGCTGAGGCCATGGTGAAGGATGTTCGGCTGCCGCTTATCTCCTTTACGGGCTCGGTAGAAGTAGGCCGGCGCGTGGCCGTCTCTGTTGCTCAGCGCCTGGGACGGATGCTCCTGGAAATGAGCGGTAATAACGCCGTCATCGTCGACGAGACCGCAGATTTGGATATGGCTGTGCGGGCCATCCTGTTCGGCGCAGTCGGGACAGCTGGCCAACGTTGCACGACGACCAGGCGTCTGTTGATCCATGAATCACGCGCCGACGAATTGACCGACAAGCTTGTAAAGGCCTACAGCCACATTCCGATCGGTAATCCGCTTGAACCGAATGTGCTACTGGGTCCCCTCATCGACCAAGCCGCAGTCCAGGCCTACTGCCAGGCGATCGACGAGATCAAGAAGGAGGGCGGGGAAATTCTCTACGGCGGGCACGTACTCAATCGCCCAGGCTATTTTGTGGAACCGACGATTGCGCGTGCGCAGAACCACTGGCCGATCGTGCAACGGGAAACATTCGCCCCCATTTTGTATGTGATGCCCTTTCACACAATCGATGAGGCCATTCGGATGCAGAACGACGTGCCCCAAGGTCTCTCCTCCGCGATGTTCACCAACAATCTCCGGCACGGCGAACGATTTCTTTCGGTGGTGGGAAGCGATTGTGGGATCGCAAATCTCAACATCGGCACTTCCGGCGCGGAAATCGGCGGAGCATTCGGTGGAGAAAAAGAAACGGGCGGTGGGCGCGAAGCGGGGTCCGACTCCTGGAAGGCCTATATGCGGCGGCAAACCAACACGGTCAACTGGGGCACGGAACTTCCTCTCGCGCAAGGCATCCAGTTCGGTTCCTAACCGTTCGAAGCACGACACAGAGAGGTTCTATTATGGACCGCCAACGCGAACTCGACGAAGTCCTGGAGCGGATGATCGCGGACTATGTGGCGCATAACAGTGCGGCACAAATCCTGAAAACGATGCTGGAGGATACGGGTGTCGGATTCGTACCGGTCATTGATCATGTCACGTTGCGCACGCTGGACATCGATCGACGCGCCGAGCAGTTCGTCGCCTTCGACTATGCCTACGATGAAACGCTTCACTACGACGACTGGTACGCGAAGGTCTATCGAAAAGCCGGCTATCCCGCCCTCTTTGTGGATCAAGGCTATCCAGACGACCGCGGCAAGACGAGCATCATTCCCGGATGGGTGAAGAAGTTTGGAGACCAGGTGTTCCACCATGTGGCCGTGCGTGTGGAAGACATCGAGAAGGCCATCGAACGGCTAAGAAAGAAAGGCGTCGTCTTTGCCGGAAAGATTGTCGGACCGCCTGGAGGGGAACTCCGGCAGATTTTTTCAGCACCAGAAATGGTCGACGGTCAGCCGTTTTCCGTCTTGGAACTGGCTGAACG
>JAWOMO010000025.1:0-4541 GCA_033852435.1 Nitrospira sp. | reverse complement strand
AACTCGGCCGGTATGGTCGCGCCAGTCGAGAGCATTTGGCGCTGCTCCGTGCCGGAAATCGAAATATGATGCTTCGGATCGTGGGGACAGGTCTTCGCTGTCGCCATTCCATAGCACTTGCGGCAGTAAAAAGTGATATCAATCTTCAGCGCTTTAGTCTGAAGCGCGCCGTCCCACAACTGATCGAAAATGTGATGCGCGTCGAAAGGGCCATAGTAGTCGCCCACGCCCGCATGGTCGCGCCCGACGATAAGGTGCGAGCAACCAAAATTCTGGCGAATCAGGGCATGTAGCAACGCCTCGCGTGGACCTGCATAACGCATCTCGATAGGATAGCCTGCCTGAATGACGGTTCCGGGACGGAAATAATTATCGATCATCGCCTGGATTGCCCGGGTGCGAACCTCGGCTGGAATATCGCCTGCCTTCAGCTTTCCAAGCACTTGATGTATGAAAACGCCGTCGGATACCTCCACCGCGATTTTAACCAGGTGCTCGTGGCTACGGTGCATGGGATTTCGGGTTTGGAAGGCAGCAACACGAGACCAGCCCTTTGCAAGGAACATGGCCCGCGACTCGGCAGGACGAATGTAGAGATCCGCATATTTGACAGGATACTGACCTTCGCTCAATACCATGACCCGCCCGGCCAGATTGACATCTCCCTGATCCAACACCTTTGCCACGCCTGGATGCTTCGGATCGGCGGTGCGATAGACATGCTCGGCCTCGATTTTCTTGTCGATCGAATATTTCTCGTGAACCTGCATGACAGCGAGTATGTCATCGCTGTCGGTGTCGATGAGGGCGACCTCCTCTTCGGCATGGATGCTGGCGGCGAGGTCTTTGCTCACAGGAAGTGTTATCGGGATCGGCCAAAACAGGCCGCTGGTTAGTTTCATGTCCAGGCACGAGCCGCGCCAATCGTCGTGCCCCATGAACCCGCCGAGCGGCGTATAGGCTCCCATTGCCAGCATGAACAAGTCCGAAACCGCACGCGAGTCGAGAGGGATTTTCCTGAGTTTCTCGGCGCGCTTGATTTCCTCGGCCCGTTCCGTCTCGGGCAGGATCAGTGGCTTGACTGTCTCTGAACCGTGCGGCGGTACGAGTTGCGGCATCGTGTTTCTGCGTCAAGGCAAACTGTCGGGGGATAGGATGCCCTTTGGGGATTGGACGGGACGCCGGGGCGTGAGGCTCATCAAAGAAATTCCAGAGAATGCCGGACTTGGCACGCAGCTTTCTGGGTTCGGGCGATCAGTCGATGATGTGATATACGGGAGCCTTTCCCATCGTCCACTTCCCCGATTCCTTTTCATAGCGGGATATCGTGAAGCAATGCCATTCCTTGTCGTCCAGCCTCGGGTAATCCGCCCGGTAATAATATCCCGGCCATCGCGTTTCCGTCCGGAACAAGGTGTGCTGCACCACGCTTTCCGCGGCCAAGACCCGATGGTGAAGCTCCCACGCCCGCTGAAGCTGATGAAGGTCCTCGGCCCCAAGATGGGCCAGGTCTTCCTTAAGCATGGTCAGCAACTCCACCCCGCGGGTGAGTAATGGTTCGTTGGTCGTGTAGTGAGCGCCGATGCCGCCGACATATTCGTCCATGATCTTCTCGAGACGCTGAAGTCCGTGTATCGGCAGAAGGTAGCTTGGCGAAACAGTCCCGGCAACGATCTCAATCCGCCCGATATCGTAGTTTTCCAGGGGCTTGTAAACGATCTTCTTGAGATCTTCGTACTCCGCTTCCCTCACCTGAGGTTGGTCTTTGCCCAAATCGTTCACGTACTTCACCGCCGCCTTGCCGGCGATCCGACCTTCCGTAAAGGATCCCGACGAGAACTTGTGGGCGGAGCCGCCAATGGCGTCGCCGGCCCCAAAGAGTCCTTCGACCGTCATCATGCGATTGTATCCCCATTGGTACTCCGAGGGTGCATAGTCCTCGGGGCCGCTCGCCCAGGCGCCTGAACAGGTCGCGTGGGAACCCATGACGTAGGGCTCGGACGTGGTTAACTCGGGATTTATTTCTTTGGGATCGATATTTTGCGACGCCCAGACGACCGCTTGGCCGATGGTCATACCGAGAAAATTCTCCCACCCGACTGTCTCCTTGTGCGGATCTTTGAAAGCCTCCTTTGTCACCATTCGGATGGGGCCCCTGCCAGCCTTGACCTCCTCCAGAAGGGCGTGATTGCGCAGGCAGGTCGGGACCGGGTGCCGATCAACATAGTCCCCGACCAGCTGCTTGATCGATTCGTACCAAGTGGTCTCGTAATCCTGCCCGTAGGCGTTTTGAGTGTACGTCTTGAGATGGAGGAAGTAAGCACCCACCGGACCATAACCGTCCTTGAATCGGGTGAGAACGATGCGGTTCTCCATTTGAGTCATCTTGGCACCCGCCAGGATCGGCAGCGCGTAAGCAGAGCCGCTGCTCCAGGGCGCATACCAGGTCCGGCCCATGCCTTCTCCCACCGCACGGGGCTTGAAGATATGTGATGCGCCACCGGCAGCGACGATGACCGCCTTTGCGCGGAACACGTAGAAGTTCCCGTTGCGAACGTTAAAACCCACGGCCCCGGAGACCCGGTTTGGCCGCGTCGCATCCATCAGCAGGTGGGTCACCATGATCCGGTTATAGACTTCCGTGGCGGCCTTACGTGCGGCTTCGGCTACGATCGGCTTATAACTCTCGCCATGGATCATAATCTGCCATTTGCCTTCTCGCTGGTACCTCCCGGTTTCCGGGTCCTTCATGATGGGGAGGCCCCACTCCTCGAACTTGTGCACCGTGGAGTCGACATGCCGAGCGATGTCGTAGCCCAGATCCTCCCGCACCAGACCCATAAGGTCATTGCGTGCGTAGCGTACATGGTCTTCGGGCCGGTTCTCGTTCCAATGCATACCCATGTAACAATTGATCGCATACAGGCCTTGTGCGACCGCGCCGCTGCGCTCGATATTGGCCTTCTCGGCGCATACAATCTTGAGGTCGCGTCCCCAGTACCTGGATTCGTAAGTGGCGCCGCAACCGGCCATGCCGCCACCAATGACGAGGACATCCGAATCCACGAATACGGTCTTTCGGCGCGAGAACAGGCCCATTATACCAATCCCAGCCTGAATCGATCCGGAGTGAGGGTCGGTAGCGCATCGACTTTCAGGGCGTCAGGTTCGTGCGCGAGTTGCTGGGAATTGATCGCATCCAGGGTCGGTTTCCCATAGTCAGAAGGGGACTTGATTGATCCCCATGGCGTGGTCCTGATCGGTGAAACGAAATTTTTTTCGCGGCCGTCGCGAAATTTGATTTTCCACGAAATCGTTCCCTTCTCGTCCTCCCTGAGCACCCGAACGCTGTGGCCCAACGGCGCGAAGTCCGCGTAGCCGCGGCAGTCTATTGCGTTCTGGGGGCATGCCTTAACGCATGAATAGCACTCCCAGCACATATTGGGCTCGATATTGTAGGCACGGCGATACGTGGTATCGATGTGCATGATGTCGGATGGGCAGATATCCACGCAGTATCCGCAACCATCACAGCTCGTCATATAAACAAATGTAGGCATGATATCCGCTGTCTCCTGTAGCTGAAGACCGATGCTTGACAAGCTAGTAGTTTCGGGGCTGTCGGCGGGAGCTGCCAAGGGTTGCAGGGTTTCTTGAGGGGACGGGCAAGTTATGGCGCGAGCCGTTCGCCTCTTCCACACGCTTCTGAAACGCCGCTGCGGGCTTGAAGAACATATGAGAGAACTTGGACCACGGAATTGATCCAAACAGGACCGTGGTCGCCAGGAGATACGCGGCCAGAAACACGTCTGCCCAGATCATGTTGCCGGTTGACTGAATGTACGCCCATACGAGGCCCAGCGTCACGCTCGCCAAGAGCGAAATGACGAACAGGTCGGCGCGCATCAGACGAAAAGGCGAGCTGCCCTCTGAGGTGACGTCGACTCGGATGAAGAACCAGAACCAGTAGCCGCCGAGGCAAACCATCAGGGCCCCGATATACCAAAGCGCCGGTAGAATGGCGGGCGCAGGGGTGGCGGGCGTTGGGTATAAAAAAACCATGATTGCTGTTGTGACGACGTAAGCCAGAAAACCGTACATTGTAAGGAGGTGGGCAGTTCGGCGCTGGGCATTGCAGAATTCACCGGAGGTCAAACCGTCCACCACAACGGTATGGATCGCCAAGAGTATCATTTCTCCGCCGCCGGCCTGTCGCGTCCCGTCGTTCTTCGCATTCCGCCAACGGTCAAAGAAGTACTTGGCGCTCTTCTTATGCACGACATCGAATAACGTGCCACCGACGACCAGGAGCGTCATAACGGCAACGTAGGTCTGCATAATCGCCGGGGGTATGAACCCCGAGAGCTCGGCGAAAGGGTTACTTGTGAACATCAGTGGACATCCCCCCGATGAGGTCCGGTTCAAGCGACGCGGGTACTGGCCGTGCCCTCATTTGGAGTTCTGATCGCCCCCAGCGGCCTTGCGCGAACTCTTAGGTCCGGGACCGCGCATGTAGTGCTTTTCCGGCCGGTAGCGGTCGG
>JAWOMO010000061.1:0-72109 GCA_033852435.1 Nitrospira sp. | reverse complement strand
TTGAAAAGATGGTGGGCGATACAGGTATCGAACCTGTGGCCTCTTCCGTGTGAAGGAAGCGCTCTGCCACTGAGCTAATCGCCCACGAGGCGGAAGTCTAGCATGGGCCTTCGACGAGGTTCAACTTGACCATCAATGGGTCTTGCGGCGGCAATTAGACCGAGGAGTGGCTCGAGCAGCTCGTAACAGTTTTCCGAATCCTACAGCATGCTATTCTGAGCGAGGTGTGCCTTGACATCCCTGAAATTTGGTTCCTAGAATGCATTTCTTACTTACCTAATCCTCCTTGGAGTTCCTCCCGAATGCGCGACGACATTGTGATTATCGGTGGTGGCTTGGCCGGATCCGAGGCTGCATGGCAGGCGGCCAATCGAGGAGCAAGGGTCACGCTCTACGAAATGCGTCCGAAGGAAATGACGCAGGCGCACAAGACAGGCGGGCTAGCCGAGCTCGTCTGTTCCAATTCGCTGGGGTCCGCCGATGTGCTGAATGCCCCCGGGATCCTGAAAGAGGAAATGCGCCGGATGAATTCTTTGATCATCAAGGTCGCGGATGAAGTCAGGGTTCCGGCTGGTTCGGCACTGGCGGTCGATCGCGAGCAGTTCTCATTCAAGATTACCCAAGCACTCGAAGGTCATCCCAACATCCGCATCCGACGCGAAGAGGTGACGGAAATTCCCACCGATTGCCTCTGTATCATTGCGACCGGACCACTGACCTCCGACAAGCTCTCCCAGGCCATCGCCCAGTTGACCCATTCGAATCATCTCTATTTCTACGATGCAATTTCACCGATCGTGGATGCGGAGTCCATCAACATGGACATCGCCTTTCGAGCATCCCGCTATGACAAGGGCGGAGACGATTACCTAAATTGTCCGATGGAGGAGGCGACCTATAACAAGTTCTATGATGCCCTTCTCGCGGCTGAAAAGGTTCACCCGAAAGACTTTGAGAAAACCCCCTATTTCGAAGCCTGTCTTCCGATAGAGGTCATGGCGGAACGTGGCAGGCAGACAATGCAGTTTGGACCATTGAAGCCGGTGGGTCTGGAAGATCCCAGGACCGGCGTCAGGCCCTTTGCCGTCGTGCAACTTCGAACGGAGAACGTCCACCGATCCTGCTACAACATGGTCGGGTTTCAGACGAAGCTCACCTATGGCGAGCAGAAGCGGGTGTTTCGTATGATACCCGGACTCGAACAGGCGGAGTTTCTTCGATACGGCAGCTTGCACCGCAACACGTTCATCAATTCTCCGCAGTTGCTACGCGACACCCTGCAGTTCAAGGCCCGCGGGACGCTCTTCTTTGCGGGGCAGTTGGTCGGCGTGGAAGGGTATACGGATTCGGCGGCGATGGGAGGACTGGCCGGGATCAACGGCGCGCGCGGGCTCGCAGGGTTACCGCTTGTCACTCCGCCTCCGACGACGGCGCATGGCTGCCTGCTGTCGTATATTACCACTGCGGATCCCCGTCACTTTCAGCCGATGAATACAAACTTTGGACTCTTTCCGCCACTCGCTTCTCCGGTCCGTGATAAGGAGCGCAAGCGACAGCTGATCTCGCAGCGTGCCCTCGAGGACCATGCCGCATGGATGACGCGATCCGGGCTTTCATAACGTTCCTCACGGTCGAGCGCGGGGCGTCACCGGCCACTTTGCGCAATTATGCGTCGGACCTCCGGCAGCTTCGCTCCTTTCTCCTCTCCGCCCGTCTCGCCGACCAGCCGGTTGATCCCGCCGCGCTGTCCCCCGACGCGATTCGGGCCTACCTCCAATGGCTCGACCGCAAGGGCGAAAAGCGCACCTCCTTGGCGAGAAAGCTTGCCTGCATCCGAAGTTTTTATCGCTACCTGGTTCGAACAGGTCTGGTCAGCCGGAGCCCCGTCGAAGATTTGCGTACCCCAAAGCAGCCGAAGCATCTTCCGCGTGTGTTAACGAAAGACGACGCAGAGGCACTGATGGCATTTCCCGATCAGGGCACGATTGGTTCACTGCGCGACCGCGCGTTGCTCGAAACGCTCTATTCGACAGGGGCACGGGTCAGCGAACTCGTGTCGATGAATGTGGAGGATCTGCATCAGTCCGAGGGGGTTGTTCGCTTGCGAGGCAAGGGGCGGAAGGAACGGATCGTGCCGATCGGGGATCTCGCGATCCAAGCCATCCAGACCTATCGTGGGTCATTGCAGCGGTCCATCAGTGGCAACGTGCGATTAGCGCCGGTGTTCTTGAACCATCGGGGCGGGCGATTGACCAGCAGGAGCGTGGCCCGTATCGTAGCACGGTACTCAAGCAGGCTGACGGGCGGCTCGGTGAGCCCCCATACGCTCCGCCATTCATTTGCCACGCATCTGCTCGATGAAGGAGCCGATCTGCGCGCCATTCAGGAGATGCTTGGACACGCATCCCTCAGCACGACACAGAAGTATACGCATGTGGCGACTGATCAATTAATGGCGGTTTACGACAAGTCCCACCCGAGAGCGGGCCGAACCCCCGCCGACCGAGTGGCCAAGGAGGGTAAGCGGTGAGTCGGACGCTTCGGCACGATTCCCTCTGTGCTCAGGGAGGCTCATCATGGTAATGTCGAGCCCAGCCGTGAGCCGGGCTATCCCCTGAGGAGTCGACGATGAACAAGCTCATCAAAAAAGCGAATGTCCTGATCGAGGCCTTGCCCTATATCCGCACGTTTCGCGGCAAGACCATTGTGATCAAATATGGCGGCAATGCCATGACGGAATCGTCGTTGAAGGAACGGTTCGCGCAAGATATTGTCCTACTCAAATATGTGGGAATTAACCCCGTGATTATTCACGGTGGAGGGCCGCAGATTGACAAGATGCTGGATCGGCTCGGCATCGAATCGAAATTTCTTCATGGGGTGAGGGTGACGAACGAGGCCACCATGGAGATCGTCGAGATGGTGCTGGCCGGAAAAATCAACATGGAGATCACCGACCTTATCAATCGTCACGGCGGGAGCGCGGTGGGTCTGAGCGGAAAAGACGGCGGACTGATCCTGAGCAAGCCCCTGACCGCGAAAGCCTGGGCCGAAAGCCTGGAGCGAGATCTGGACGAAGAAGACGCCGACAGTGACTTTGGGTTTGTCGGCGATATTGAAAAGGTGGATCCGAGCCTTCTGTTCAAGCTCCAAGGCGATCACTACATTCCCGTGATCGCGCCGATCGGGACCGATCGCGAGGGCCATACATACAACATCAATGCCGACCTTGTCGCCGGGGCGATTGCCGGGGCCTTGCGCGCGGAGAAATTAGTCATGATGACGGACATCAAAGGCATTCGCGATGCCAAGGGCCGCCACCTTTCCACTGTGTCGCGCAAAGATGTCCAGCGCATGGTGAAGAAAGGCACGATTACCGAAGGGATGCTGCCCAAGGTGCACGCCTGCCTGGACGCCCTCGAACAGGGGGTCGGGAAGGCGCACATCATCGATGGCCGAATGCCCCACGCCATTCTTCTCGAAGTGTTTACACGCAAGGGCATCGGGACAGAGATCACCGCGTAGGATTCACTACCTGACTGCCCGCCTTGTCGAATCGACGAACCAGAGTTACCCGCCATCTTCATGCACTGATCGGAGAACGTCATCCGGAAGGAAATCCGAAGGCGCTCGCCGAATGCGCTCGGTATCTGGCCCAGCAGTTTGCTGACTGTGGATGGACGACGACGCGGCAGGCCTTTCGTGCTTGGGGGAAGACCTATCGGAACATCCTTGCCGTCAAGAATCCTTCCGGTCACAGGAAAGACCATCCTGCACCGATTCTGATCGGGGCACATTACGATACCGTCTCCAACTCTCCGGGGGCGGATGACAATGCCAGCGCATTGGCGGTCTTGCTGGAAGTGGCATACCATCTCAAGCGCACGGCGCTGAAAGTCCCGGTCTGGCTCACAGCCTTCTGCCTCGAAGAACATGGTCTCCTGGGGAGTCGGGCGTTCGTCTCGAGGCTCAAACGCACTCGTCAACAACTGGCCGGTGCCATTGTCCTCGAATGTGTAGGCTTTGCCAGCCATGACGAAGGCTCTCAGCGCACACCGACGGGAGTGCCTATTGCCGTTCCAAGCGTGGGAAACTTTCTTGCGATCGTCGGAAACGAGGAATCCCAGTCGCTGGTCACGGCGATTGAACGGAGCGCTGCTCGATGCACTCCCAAGCTCAACACAGTGGGGTTGGCTGTCTCCGATCTGGGCATAACGTTGCCCGATGTCCGCCGGAGTGATCATGCGGCATTTTGGGACGAAGGATTCCGGGCCGTCATGCTCACAGACACCGCCAACTTCAGAAACCCGCACTACCATCAGCCAACCGACACGATCGACACCTTGGATCTCACATTTCTGGAAGGGGTTGTCGACACGATAGTAGCTTCAGTCGAGGAACTTGCCGGATGTGACAGACCATGAACAAGCCACGCCGGATCAGCCAGTCGGCACGCGCTGCAGTGGCAAGTCTCTTTCGTCGTCTGGAATATCGGACGCTCGGAGGGATCTACTGCTACGAGGGGGGCGATCGATTCTGGCGGAATAAACGAGAGCCTTGTCGTCGTCTCGGGACGCGCGTTGCAGAGGCATTGCTCAGGCGGTTACGACCAGGCGGGCGTAGTCTGTATGTCGGTGCAGGGGTTGGAGAACTTCCGGCGTTGGTGGTCGAGACGATAGATCTGCAGCGCCAGGTCTTCCCGTATAATCTTCGGAAGGCAGAAGTGTCATCCCTGAATCGAACCTGTCGCACGACGTCGGTAAGGTTTGTCGGGAAGAATGCGGCAGTTGCGAAGGGGACATTCGACCATCTTTGGATAGTCAGCGTGCTCAACGATCCGGAACGGTTCCCACACCTCGCGCCCTTGTCCTACGGGCGGGCCGATCCGGTCACGTTCAATCCTGCTCGCTTTCAGAAAGAACGACGGATTGTTCAATCGATCGTCGATCGATGCATGCCCAAGTTGAGTTTGCCAGGGCTTGTGACGACTTCGACGGAGGAAGTCGTCTGGATCGCAGACTGGTGTCACCGGAAGAAGATTCCCTATATTGTGGAACGGCAACAGTATCCCACTGCGCTGGTCGGCGATCCAATCTGCTTTATTAAAATCGGCAGGCGGGAAGGCGTTAGGCGTGGGAAGCGCTAAACGTGAAATCCGGTCTTCGCTTTCGCGGAATCGCCCATGTACTGTCGCGCATACTTCACGTAGTTCTCCGCTGATTCCGTGATCCAGGCGAGTTCCTTCTCTGTTACTGGTCGTTTGACCTTGGCCGGCGAACCCAAGATCAGGCTCTTGGGCGGGACAATTGTTCCCTCCGTGATCAATGCCCCGGCGGCGACCACGGAGTCCTCCCCAATGATCGCGCCATCCATGATGATGGCCCCCATGCCGACCAAGACGCGGTCCTTGATCGTGCAGCCATGCAGAACCACATTGTGCCCGATCGTGACCTCGTTCCCGATAATCAGCGGGTGCATATCGTGGGTGACGTGCAACATGCAGAGGTCCTGCACATTGGTCCGATTGCCGATGCGAATGTAATTCACATCGCCTCGAATCACGGCGTGGAACCAGACGCTACAGGACTCTCCCATGACCACGTCGCCGATGACGACGCCGGTTTCTTCGATGAAGCAGGATGCGGGAATTGTGGGCTTAATGCCTTGGAACGTGCGAATCATGGCCGCACAATAGGTGAATCGGCCTGTTCCCCGCAAGGGGCTAATTGACAGGCTTTTCAATCGTCTCGTAGACTGGTCTTCTTATGAGTCATCCCTTGATCAAGCTCGATCGCCCGACTCGCGCCAAATCCCGGCCCCTGTCAGGCGTCAAAACCACGATTGGTTTCGTGAACCTGGGTTGTTCCAAAAACCAGGTCGACTCCGAAGTGATGCTCGGCACACTGGTCGCCGACGGTTTTGACTTAACGGCGGATCCACGAAAGGCCGAAGTCGTTATCATCAATACCTGCGGATTCATCGAAGAAGCCAAGCAGGAATCGATCAATACGATTCTCGAGCATGGCAAGCTCAAGCAACATGGAGCCTGCCGGGTACTGATCGCGGCCGGCTGTTTGGCTCAGCGGTACCAAGGCGACCTGCTCAAAGAACTACCTGAGCTGGATGGGGTTGTTGGGACAGGAGAGTTCGGCAAGATCGCCGACATCTGCCGCGACCTCCTTGCGCCGAAGAAACGACATCAACGCCTGTGGATCAGCAAACCGCCGTACCTCTACGATGAGATGGCGCCTCGCCTGAGGCTTGGCAAACAGCATAGCGCCTATGTGAAGATCGCCGAAGGTTGTAATCGGAACTGCGCGTTCTGCGCGATTCCGCTTATGAGGGGAAAGCAGCGGAGCAGACCGGTCGAATCCATCGTGGCGGAAGCCCAGCGACTCGCCTCTGAAGGCGTCAAGGAAATCAATCTCATTTCCCAGGACACCGTTAATTATGGAGTGGATCTAGGTCTGCGCCATGGATTAGTGACTCTGCTTCGGGGCTTGGTGAAGGTGAAAGACCTGCGCTGGATCAGGCCCTTCTATCTCTATCCCCAGCAAGTCACGGATGAGTTATTGGATCTCTACGCCGACGAAGAAAAAATCACGAAGTACATCGACATGCCCTTGCAGCATATCAACGACCGGATGCTCAAACGCATGCATCGCCTCGGCGATCGTGCGACCATCGAGAAACTGGTGGAGCGCATCAGGGGCCGTATTCCCGGCGTGACGTTCCGCACCGCATTTATTGTCGGGTTTCCCGGGGAGACCGAAGAGGCATTTGAGGAATTGAAAGAGTACGTCGAGAAGACGGAATTCGACCGGGTGGCCACATTTCTCTACTCGGATGAGGAGCAAACGCCCGCCGTCGATTTCGAAGGCAAGATCGATCGATCCCTGATGGAAGAGCGGCGTAACGAGCTATTGGCCGTTCAGGAAGCGATCGCGGCCGCGAAGAGCCGAGAGAAAATCGGATCGGTACTCGACGTGCTCGTCGACGGCCCTTCGGAGGAAACGGAGCTGTTGCTCGAAGGCCGGCACGAAGGACTCGCTCCGGAGATCGACGGCGTCGTCTATATCAATGAGGGAACGGCCAGCGCTGGCGAATTCGTGAAAGTCGAGATCACCGAGGCCGCCACCTACGATCTCGTCGGCCAGATCGTACTGTAATCCATTCCTCGATCGAGAGTCCCGCCTGTTCCGCTACGCGTCGGCTCTCCATTTAATAATAAGAGGAGCGACAGGGATGACAGCTCACAAGAAAGATGCCGTGGTTCTCCTCATCCACTGCAAAGATCGCAAGGGCATTGTCGCCAGGGTTTCGGGATTTATCCACGACTTCGGCGGCAACATCCTCGACTCTGATCACCATACGGATGAGGAGACGAACGATTTCCTGATGCGGATGGAGTTTGCGACCGAGGGGTTGCAAATTCCGCCTGATGATATTCCGGCTGCATTCGCGCCGATTGCCAAGGTGTTCGACATGCGGTACGAGGTGCATCCGACCAGCCGCAGGACGAGAGTCGCCATTTTGGTATCAAAACAGGACCACTGCTTGGCGGATCTCCTTCAGCGGCACAAACGGGACGAGCTGCACATCGACATCCCCGTCATTCTCTCCAATCATGACACCTGCGCCAGCTGGGCGGAGCTGTTCAAGATTCCCTTCGCTGTCTATCCGGTCACCAAAGACAGCAAGCCACAACAGGAGCAACAGCTGCTCTCGGTCCTCCATGCGCATCGTGCGGAGTTAGTGGTGATGGCCCGCTACATGCAGATTCTCTCGGCGGAGTTCCTTACGCAGGCAGGATGTCCGGTCATCAACATCCACCACTCGTTCCTGCCCGCCTTTATCGGTGCCAATCCCTATCGACAGGCCTATGACCGTGGCGTGAAAATTATCGGGGCGACGGCACACTATGCGACGCAGGATCTCGACGAAGGCCCGATCATCGAGCAAGACGTCATTCGTATAGGGCACAGAGACACGGTGGAGGATTTGGTTCGCAAAGGACGGGATCTCGAGGAAATTGTCCTGGCCCGGGCCGTGCGCCGTCATATTGAGCGGCGGGTGCTGGTGTATGGCAGGAAAACCGTCGTCTTTGACTGACGTGAGGGATGGGGCCAAGGCCCCATCCCTGGAGAGCGAGTCTATACTTTCGCGCTGAGGAACAACGAGGCGCCCCGCCTGTTGATCAGGATCAAGACGTTCTCACCCTTCTTGACCCCTGAGGAGACCTTCTCGAAGTCCTTCACCGATTTGACCGGTTGTCGATTGATCTCACGGATGACGTCGCCCGGCATCAGGCCGGCCTTTTCCGCGCCGCTGTCCGGTTCGACACTCGTGACAACCACACCTTGCGTCTTGCCTTTGATACCCAATTCTTTGGCGCGGTCTCGATCCAAGTCCTGGACAGCTACACCGGCGAAGGCAAAATCTTTTTCTCCGGTTTCAGCTTTGGCGATCTTGGCGCTGTCAGGCTGTTCGCCGATTGTGACGGTTAGGTCCTTCTCGTGCCCTTCACGGATGACCTTGATTGGCACCTTTGTTCCCACGACCGTACGGGTGACCATTCGCTGCAACGCGACGGCGTCTTCGACCGGGTTGCCCTGGTACGACATGAGCACATCGCCTTGTTTGAGGCCTCCGTGGTCGGCGGGGCTGTCTTCCTTCACGTCGCTCACCAAGGCGCCCTTCGCGTCTTTAAGGCCGAACGACTTGGCGAGATCCTGGTTGAGGTCCTGGATGCCGATTCCAAGATAGCCGCGCACGACCTTCCCGTTCTTGATCAGACTCTCATAGATCGGCTTGCTCATGCTGGTGGGAACGGCGAATCCTACACCCTGATAGCCGCCGGTCTGGGAGAAGATAGCGGTATTGATGCCGACGAGTTCACCTTTCGTATTAACCAGCGCACCGCCAGAGTTGCCAGGATTGATCGCCGCGTCCGTCTGAATGAAATCCTCATACTGCGTGATCCCCATACGGCCCCGGCCTAGGGCACTCACAATGCCGAGAGTCACGGTGGAGTTCAGGCCGAAGGGATTCCCGACGGCCAACACATATTCTCCCACTTGGAGCGTCGAGGCATCGCCCCAGGCGACGGTCGGAAGATTCTGTCCCTCGATCTTCACGACAGCCAGGTCAGTCTTCGGGTCGGTTCCCACGATCTTCGCCTTGAACTCCCGCTTGTCCGGGAGTGTGACGGTGACCTCGCGTGCATGGTCGATGACATGGTTATTGGTCAGGATGTATCCCTCCGGCGAGACAATCACGCCGGAGCCCTGACCGCCTCCGCGGTGGCCTCGGGGTTCGGGCGGTCCTTGCGGTCCGCGGAAGCCGCGCGGTCCAAAGGGCCCGTTCGGACCGCCAAAAAATTCCTCCATCCGCTCGCGCAATTCATCCTGACCATCTCGACCGTCCGAGACGCTTTCGACGGTGACCGTGGTGATGTTGACCACCGCCGGTGTCACGGCTTTCGCCACGTCCGTGAATCCCTGTGCCGCCGGAGCGGCGATCGGAAGCGCGACGGAGCTTGTTGCGGGAGTCGGCGAATTCGAGGCATGTGACGATGTCAAGGATTGGCTTCCCCAGAAAATAACTGTGCCGAGTGCGGCAACAACGATGGCGGTGCCGACCGTTCTGCGAACGAGTTGACTCATGATGACCTCCTTGCTGTGTCGGGCCGATTGAAGACAGTTGCTTCTATTCAGATGTACGAGGAGCGTAACAACCGGCGATGAGAGCACGATTAGGAGGGTATTAGAAGTTGTTAAGGAGAGTTGGGGGCGAGGGGCAACGTCACCGTAAAGACGGAACCTTTTCCGACTTCACTTTGCACGTCGATACGGCCATGATGAGATTCCGCGATCCAGGCACAGATGGCGAGACCCAAACCCGTGCCTTTCTTGGTGTGCGCTCTGGCATCGTCGGTGCGATAGAAGCGGTCGAAGATCTTCGTCTGATCGCCGGTGGAAATCCCGATGCCGTGATCGGCAACGGAGATCTTGGCTTGGCCGGATTCCGTGGCGAGCGTGATGTTCACCGAGCCGCCCGGCCGAGAATACTTGACCGCGTTGTCGACGAGGTTGAGGAAAAGTTCGCGCAGCCGCAACTCGTCGCCCAATACCGTGGCTGGCGTGACCAATCCGAGTACGACCTGAATCTCTCGCTCCTGGTCCAACAACGACGCTTGCCGATGAATGTCCTCGAGCAGCGCCTCCAACTTGACCGGCAGATGCTCCATCTTGACCTCGCCCATGTCGGCCCGGGAGAGGAACAGCAATTCGTCTACGATACGGGTCATGCGGTCGATTTCCTCCAGATTGCTTTCCAGAACGACGGTGTAGTCGCCGGCTTCACGAGGTCGTCGGAGGGCAAGCTCGGTCTCACCCTTCATGACCGTCAAAGGCGTCCGGAGTTCATGGGAGGCGTCGCTGCTGAATTGACGTATCTGCCGGAATGAGATTTCGAGTCGCGCAATCATATTGTTGAACGTGTCGGCGAGCCGGCCGATTTCGTCGGGGGAGGCCGCAACATTCAAACGCTGCGTGAGATCGCCTGCGGCGATCCGTTGCGCCGCCAGCGTTATGGCATCGACCGGCCGCAACGCCCGTCCTGCCAAGAACCAACCACCTGCCAGCGAGACCGCCAGGGCCAGGGGCATGGTGACCAACAAGACCAGTAGTAATCGGTTCAGTGTTTGATCAACGGATTCCATCGAGGTTCCGACCTGCACGATATAAAGGAGGTTGCCGCGATAGATGATCGGCACCGATATCAGCCGGAGAGGGGGCTCCTTGGGATACTTGGCGGATTCGAAGATGGTTTGGCCGGAAAAAGCCACTTCCAAAGCACGCCGGCTGAGCGGCAGCTCATGTTGTTTCACATTCGGGGAGCGAATCGTGATGGTGCCCGAGGGGCTGAAGATCTGAAAAAACTTGTCGATGCGCGCGAGTTCGGGGAACTGCGACATCAATTCATCCTCGTCGATCAGCGGCAGGAATCCTCGTTCTTCAAGCGATCGCACTGCGGCGGCGGCGGTTTCCTCCAACGATTGATCCAGGGCGTCGCGCAAGCTGCGTGCCGTCACGAAGTACAAAACGGTGGAGAAGGCGATAAGAATCAGCGCGAGGGCGCTTCCGTACCAGAGGGTGAGCCGAAGCCGCAGCGGCATCAGTCGGCCTTTAGCATGTAGCCGCTTCCGCGGATAGTATGAATGAGTTTCTTCGTGCGTCCCCGGTCGATCTTGTTGCGGAGATAGTTGACATAGACGTCGATGACGTTGGTGAACGTATCAAAGTCCTGATTCCAGACGTGCTCGGAAATCATGGGACGCGTGAGGACGCGGCCGCTATGGCGCATCAAGTACTCCAGCAGCGCATATTCTTTCAAGGTCAGATCGATGCGTTGGCCGCCTCTCGTGACTTCCCGTGTTGCGGGATTCAAGACCAGATCGTCGATCTGCAACACGCCGGGGCTATCGGTCGCGCCGCGCCTAAGGAGGGCGCGAATCCTGGCTAAGAGTTCGTCGATCGCAAACGGCTTGGTGAGATAGTCGTCTGCACCGGCGTCCAACCCCTTGACTCGCTGGTCCACTTGGGATTGGGCTGTAAGGATGAGGATGGGGACCTGGATGCGCTCGCGCCGGATCCCTTTCACGATGTCCAATCCGGACATTGACGGAAGCATGAGATCGACAACAATCGTGTCGTAGTTCGTGGCAAGCGCCATTTCCAGCCCTTTGGCCCCGTCTTCACACAAGTCGACCGCATAGCTCTCTTCTTCAAGCGCACGCTTGATGAAGCAGCCCACTTTCGTTTCGTCTTCGATGACCAGAATGCGCATGGTGGCGATGGAAGATTATAGCAAACCTAGGGCTGTCGATCTCCAGTGGAGTTACGAGCCGGCTGTTCACCCCCTTCTTTGGTCCCGGCAGAGAATACTCGTGGGGAGGCGATGATCTCTGCTTGGAGAACGAGGGGCAAGCATGATAATGTTCGGCCGTCATGCGGGAAACAAAACACAGACCAACGCAGTCAGAGGGTCAAACAGCCGATATGGGAATCCCAGAATTTCTCAATCCGACCGATACGTTTGTTCATCGTCATCTTGGCTCCACCGAAGCCGACATGCGTGAAATGCTCGCTCTGCTGGGCCTCCAGTCGTTGGCGGCCCTGAGCGATGCGACGGTCCCGCGCGATATTCAGCTGAAGCGCGCGCTGGATCTTCCCCCTCATCGCGGTGAACAGGCTGTGCTGCAAGAGCTGCATAATCTGGCCGAAGAGAATCGGATTTATCGGTCCTTCATCGGAATGGGGTACTACGACTGCATCACGCCGGGCGTGATCCAGCGGAACATTCTCGAAAACCCCGGGTGGTACACCCAATACACGCCCTACCAGGCGGAAATCTCGCAGGGCCGGTTGGAGGCGCTGGTCAACTTTCAGACGATGATCACCGATTTAACCGCCCTGCCCTTGGCGAATGCTTCACTGTTAGATGAGGCGACCGCTGCGGCGGAAGCCATGACCATGTGTCTGGGGATTGCCCGCAGTGCCGACCAGGAGCGGAAGGAGTTCTTCATCTCATTGGATTGTCACCCGCAGACGATTGCCGTCATGCGGACCAGGGCAGAACCGCTGGGAATCACGCTGCACGTCGGGCGCACGAAGACGATTGATTTTACGAACCCGAAATTGAGCGGGATTCTGCTGCAATATCCGACCACGGATGGGTATGTGGGCGACTATAGTGCAATCGTCGAGCGGGCGCACAAAGCGGGGGTCCTCGTCGTTGTTGCAACCGATTTGCTGGCCCTGACCCTCTTGCGTCCGCCGGGAGAATTCGGGGCTGATATCGCGGTAGGCTCCAGCCAACGGTTCGGCGTGCCGATGGGATTCGGGGGCCCCCATGCCGCGTTTCTTTCGGCCAAGGAAGAATACAAGCGGCAGATGCCGGGTCGAATCGTCGGCGTATCAAAAGATCGGACCGGCAAGATGGCCTACCGGCTCTCGTTGCAAACCCGTGAGCAACATATCAGGCGCGAAAAGGCGACGAGCAACATTTGTACAGCCCAAGTGCTTTTGGCTGTGATGGCAAGCATGTACGCCGTGTATCACGGCCCTGAGGGACTGCGAAAGATTGCAGAGCGGGTCCATGGATTCGCCGCGATTCTTGCGATGGGGCTCCGGCAACTCGGATTCGAGGTCGGGAGCGAAGAGTTGTTCGACACGCTTCGCGTGCGCGTGACGAAGGCGCAGAGCGAACAGATTTTGATGCGAGCTGATGAAGTGGGCATCAATCTTCGTCGATTTGAAGATGATTCGCTCGGCATCGCGCTCGATGAAGCAACGGGGGAAGGCGACGTCCACCGGCTGATGGAAGTATTCGTCGGCCACGAACGACTGCCGATCACCGTGCAGGAGCTAAGCCGCACTGTCACGACGAGCTTCCCTTCGAACCTGGCCCGAACCAGTGCCTACCTCACGCATGAGGTGTTCAATCGCTATCACGCCGAGCATGAAATGTTGCGGTATCTCCACCGGCTCCAGGCCAGGGACCTGTCGTTGACCCATTCCATGATCCCGCTCGGGTCCTGCACGATGAAACTCAATGCCACCACCGAAATGCTTCCGGTAAGCTGGCCGGAATTTGCACGCCTCCATCCCTTTGCCCCGCTCGAACAGAGCAAAGGATACCAGGAATTGTTCCGTCAGTTGGAAGCCTGGCTGGCCGAGATCACCGGATTTTCCGCTATCTCCTTACAGCCCAACGCCGGTTCTCAAGGCGAGTATACCGGGCTCATGGTCATCAGGGCCTACCATCGGAGCCAGGGGGAATTTCATCGGGATGTCTGCCTGATTCCTGTTTCAGCACATGGGACGAATCCGGCCAGTGCCGCCATGGTGGGTATGACCGTGGTCGTCGTCGCGTGCGATCAGCGTGGGAATGTGGATCTCGCGGATCTCGAATCCAAGGCGGCGCAGTATCGCGATCGGTTGGCCGCATTGATGCTCACCTATCCCTCAACCCACGGTGTATTCGAGGCGGACGTGCGGCGCATTTGCCAGATCGTCCATACCCATGGCGGACAGGTCTACATGGACGGCGCGAACATGAATGCGCAGGTCGGGCTGTGCCGCCCTGGTGATATCGGGGCAGATGTCTGCCACCTCAACTTGCATAAGACGTTTTGCATCCCCCATGGGGGCGGCGGGCCCGGAATGGGGCCAATCGGCGTCGCTCGACACTTGGCTCCATTTCTCCCAGGCCATCCGGTGACCGGCCTTGGCGGAGCCGAATCGATCGGACCGGTTTCAGCGGCGCCGTACGGCAGCCCCAGCATCATGACGATTTCATGGGTCTATATTGCGTTAATGGGTCGTGACGGACTGACCAAGGCCACGCAAGTCGCGATCTTGAACGCAAACTATATGGCCAAACGGTTGGAAAAATATTATCCGATTCTCTATACGGGGACGTCGGGGTTTGTGGCCCATGAGTTTATCCTCGATCTTCGTCAGTTCAAGGAAACGGCAGCCATAGAAACAATGGACATTGCAAAGCGGTTGATGGACTATGGCTTCCACGCCCCGACAGTGTCATTCCCCGTGGCCGGCACCCTCATGATCGAACCGACCGAGAGCGAATCGAAATCCGAGCTGGATCGGTTTTGCGATGCGATGATCAGGATCCGAGCCGAAATTCAAGAGATCGCCGACGGCCGTCAACCGCGTACCAATAACCTCCTCAAGAACGCGCCCCATACGGCACAGGTCGTTTCAGCCTCTGAGTGGGATCGGCCCTACAGCCGTGAGCAGGCTGCCTATCCGGCTCACTGGGTCAAAGACAACAAATTCTGGCCACACGTCAGCCGTATCGACGAAGCCTACGGGGATCGCCATCTGGTTTGTACGTGCCCCCCGATGGAAAACTATTCTAGTTAAGTTCGATTGTGCTCCAGTCACCAAAATGAGCAGAACAGGAATGTCCCGCTAGCAGATATCGTAAGCCATTGATAGTTAGGAAAGAATTCAGCATTCTCAGAATAAACACCAGTCCAAATCCTGCATTAGTAAACTGGCCTCCCCCTCCCTTTGGGGCATTGTAGAAAGTCTCTCGCTTCGGCGATAAGGAAGAGTCACCTCTTGACCGAAGCGAGGGCTTTTCATGTCGCAAATTCTCAATCTGAGCCAACATACGACTGACGATGAACTCCAGCGGTTGACGACGCTGCTGCTGTTTCACCTCGTTGAGCAATGTGGCGGGCAAGTGCAATTCAAACTGGAAGACGCCCAGCGCGTCCGATCGAGCCTCACGACCAAGATGGTACAGATGCAGGTGGGTGACGAAGTGAGGCTGCGCATCATCGATCGGTTGCCGGAGCTACAATAGATTTCGTCAGTCCTTTCTCAACACTCATTTGTGCCGGTCCAGCCGCTTCGGTGGCTTCTTGCCTCTCAGAACAACACATTCAAGTCCGTTAAGCGAATCTGTTTGGAAATGCCCCTCGGGCTTGTTCAGCCTGCGCTCTCGTGGCAGAGGAATCACAGATACCCGCTCGTCGGCGGTTGGGTGGGAAGACCGCCATCGCCAGAGAAGCACGGAACTGGATACGTAGAAGTGATTGCAGTAGACTCGGCCATTAACGGGTGTGCATTTTCTCTCCCAAGACAAGGTGGGCACTTCTCGTAGCGATGTTCGATGCTCCATATCTCATCACACGTCATCATCCCTGACTCTGAAATTGCCATCCATGCGATGCGGTCGCAGGGGGCCGGAGGGCAGCACGTCAACAAGGTGTCGAGCGCCATCCATTTGCGCTTCGACATCGGCGCGTCTTCGTTACCACCGTTCTACAAAGAAGAGCTCATGAAGCTCAGAGATCACCGTATATCAGAAGAGGGTGTGATCACGATCAAAGCTCAGCAACATCGCAGTCAGGAGCAAAACCGAGCGGACGCGCTGGAGCGGCTCCTAGCCCTCATTCAGAGTGTGGCGATTCCACGCAAGAAGCGCAAGGCCACAAAGCCGACAAAGAGTTCGCAGAATAGGCGGATTGAGAGCAAGAAGAAACAGGGACGACTGAAGGCGTTGAGGGGAACGCTAGAGGATTAAATCGTGAAGCGGAACTCCTCATACTCGAATTCCGTCAAACAAGGTACGAGAGATGATCGATACTCCACGCTAGTCCACTGAAGCCAGCGATCCCAAGATGTTATAGCCCCCATCCACGTAAATCACTTCTCCGGTAATTCCACGTCCAAGCGAGCTCACTAAGAACAATGCAGTGTCGCCGACTTCGCCTTGCTCTGTCGCTCGTCGGAGGGGGGCGAATTCTTTGTGATGGTCCACCATCTTGCTGATGCCGGAAACCCCGCGCGCTGCGAGTGTCTTGATTGGGCCGGCGGAGATAGCATTGACGCGGATGTTCTTGGGGCCAAGATCGTGGGCCAGGTAGCGGACAGTGGCTTCGAGCGCAGCTTTGGCGACGCCCATTACGTTGTAATGGGGGACCACGCGGTTGGCTCCCAGGTATGTCAATGTGACTATCGAACCACCGTCGGTCATCAACGGCAACGCAGCTCTCGTGACGGCCACCAACGAGTAGGCGCTCACATCGAGCGCGGTTGCAAACCCCTTGCGGCTGGTATTGACGAATTGGCCGGTGAGTTCTTCGCGTGGGGCAAAGGCGATGGAATGGACGAGGAAGTCCAGCTTGCCGGCTTCCTTCCCGACGTTGGTCATCAAGGCGTCGATTTGGGCATCGTCTCCGGCATCGCAGGGGAAAGCCTTGGAGCCTGGCATGGTGGCCACCAGTTCCTCGACATTCTCTTTCAAACGGTCGTTTTGATAGTTGAAAAAGAGCTGCGCTCCCTGTCCGGCTGCGGACTGGGCAATGGCCCAGGCGATGCTGTGCTTGTTGGCGACGCCGATGATGAGGCCTTTTTTCCCCTCTAATAGCATGGTCTGTATGGCTCCTTGATCAAAATCTGATGCGCAATGCGTGCGAAGATAGCATGATTCGCGGTTACTGTGAACCGGCTTCCTTTCGAAGCGTTCGAAAGGCGCGGAGCATCTGATCGTAGGAATAATGGGCATTGCGCCCGCTGGGGTTTGGCAGGAGAAAGACTGGGGTATTGACGAGTCGTGAAGTGGTGGGGCCGAGAGCGAGAGAGCCTCCTCTGTTTGTTTCCTCCAGAAAGAGCATTCGAAAAATCGTGACGCCAAGCAGAGCGACGGTCAGCGGTTGGTATCGGATGATTTTCCGTGCTAGTGCGGAAACGCCCGCCCGGTATTCAGCTGGATCGAGGGTATCGATCCCTGCACTTGGGCGGCTAATGATATTGGTCAGCCCCAATCTCCATTCTGGGAGACGCCAATCATCTTGATAGGTCAGAGGAATATTGACCAAGCCGGACTCGAAGAGGAGCTTCCAGAAGCGATTTGACTGCCCGGCAAAATGGTGTCCGACTTGTGCTGATCTGAGTCCTGGATTTATGCCAATAAACAAGACGCATAATCCCGGCTTTAGATAGTCCCGAAGAGGAGCATGGGGTTGTTTCATCATAGTCATGTGATTCCAGCCAGCTGGCGCTGAGGCGGTTTAGTCTGGCCCAACTATTCTGCCACAGCAAATCGGATGAATCGGCATGCAAGCTAATATAAAAAACAACAGCTAACTAGTTGATATTACAACGATGTAGTATTTGAAACCACTGGGCACCAAGCTTGCTCACTACCCTGACAGTGCCTACTGAGGGCACATATCTCACAACATTAAGGGAGGTGACATATTATGAAGCGCATGTTGATGGCAATCATGGCAGTTGCGGTGGCGGTTTCCTTCAGCGCTCCTTCTTTCGCCGGTGAGGAGAAGAAGGACAAGAAGGAAGAGAAGAAGGGCGGCCACGTCCTCGTGTACGGTGAAGAGAAGAAGGACAAGAAGGAAGAGAAGAAGGGCGGCCACGCTGACACGTTCAGCGAGAAGAAGGACGAAAAGAAAGACGAGAAGAAGGGCAAGTAATCCCTTTTTGGCGAGGCTATCCGGCTTGAGGGGCCTTCCGCCAAAAGCGGAGGGCTCCTTAAGCGGTTCCCTTACCGGTTCCCGCTCCCGAGAAAGACCGACTGTAACCCAACCATCGTTTTCGCATCGCGAATCGTTCCAACTCGTATCATCGCCATGGCCTCCTGAAGCGGCATCTCGACGACCTCGAGCACTTCGTCGCGATCCAAGTGCTGCCGCCCTTTTGTCATCGCGGTTGCCTTGAAGATATGGATGACTTCATCGGTGAAACCTGGTGCGGTGAAGATGCTCGAAAGAAGCTCGAGACTGCCGGTTCGGTAACCAATTTCTTCCTCCAGCTCGCGTGCTGCACAGGCCTTGGGGTCTTCGCCGGGGTGAAGTTTCCCAGCCGGGATTTCATAGATGAATCCTCCGGCTGCATGGCGAAACTGCTTGATCAAGATGACGGTTCCATCCTCTTTCAGCGGGACGACCGCCGCGGCGCCGGGATGGCGAACCATCTCCAGATCGACTGTGAGGCCGTTCGGCAGTGTCACAGTGTCGATATTCAGGGTGATGACTTTGCCGTGATAGATGTTCTTGGTCATCAACTTTTGGGCTTTTTATAGAACGGCGGCTTAACGATGGCGGCCGGCAGCACCTTCCCTCGAATCTCAATGGCAATGGTGGTTCCCACCGTTGCAAAGGACGAAGGGACATAGCCCAACCCGATCCCCTTCTGCAACAAGGGCGAGAGGTTTCCGCTGGTCACTTCGCCGATCGGTTGTGAGGATGAGGGGTCAAGGATCTTGAATCCATGGCGCGGTACGGCTTTCTCCAACAATTCAAAGGCCGCGAATCGGCGAGTGGGTCCCGTCTGTGCTTGCGCTTTCAACGCTTCACTGCCGACAAACTCGCCTTTCTGAAAATTGACCGTCCAATCGGCTCCGGCTTCGATCGGCGTCGTGTTTTCATCGATATCGTTGCCGTACAGCAGATAGCCCATCTCCAGGCGCAATAGATCTCTTGCTCCGAGTCCAGCTGGCTTGAGCCCTTTCGGCTCCCCAGTCAGCAGGAGTTGCCTCCAAAGCTCGCTCGCCTTTTCCGCCGGGATGTTGAGTTCATAGCCCAATTCTCCGCTGTAGCCGGTGCGAGCGACGAAGCAGGTGATACCGGCCAGCCGGCTTTCACAAGCATGATGCAATCTGAGGCCGGTCGCCTGTTCGGCGCCAACTGCCAGGAGGATATCTCGTGACGCGGGCCCTTGGATGGCGAGCTGTGCGAGCGACATCGTGCGATCTTCGATCTGGCACTGGTCGCCGGTCTGGCGCTTCTCCTTGATCCAGCCGAGAATCTTTTCGCGATTCGACGCATTCACGCAGAGGAGATAGTCGGATTCTGTAATGCGATAAACGAAAATGTCGTCTTTGATACCGCCGTGCTCGTTGCAGACCATCGAATAGTGAGCCTGGTCGATGCCGAGCCTTGCCACGTCGTTGGTCGTGATCCGCTGGAGGAAAGCGCAGCTGCCGGAGCCGGAGACCGTGATCCGTCCCATGTGGCTGACGTCGAAGAGTCCGGCCTTGGTTCGGACAGTTTGGTATTCATCGACGACGCTCGCGTACTGGATGGGCATTTCCCAGCCGGCGAAATCGACGAGTTTCGCGCCGTGGGCGCGATGCTGTTCGATAAGCGGTGTGTGTTTCATGAGTTGTCCGGCTGAATAAGACAGGGAGTTGGGCGCTTATTCTCCCAACAGTTGGACTTCAAAGATAAGCGTGGCATTGGGGGGAATGACGCCGCCTGCACCACGGGCGCCGTACCCGAGGTTCGATGGAATGATCAACTTCCGTTTGCCCCCGACCTTCATGCCTTGGACGCCTTCGTCCCATCCCTTGATGACGCGCCCTGCTCCCAGCGGAAAGGAGAAAGGTTGGCCCCGGTCCACCGAACTGTCGAATTTCTTCCCGTTTTCAAGCCAGCCGGTATAGTGCACCGTGACGGTCTGTCCGGCCTGGGCGGTTGCTCCTGTGCCGACGGTGAGATCGATGTACTGTAATCCGGATGAGGTCGTGACTTCTTTCCCTCCAGGTCCCGCTTCTTCGAACGGCATGTCGACTCCTTTTCTGATTGTTGTGTCGAACGATGTGATCCCACAAGGCTAACGCGTGAGTCTGAGAAGTAGACGAATCCAATTAGCACGCGAGACGAATCATTGCGGCTCCTTCCGAAGGTCCGGTTGCGCGAAAATCGCCACGCTTGCGGTATAGCCATGGAGAAAATTCCGTCCTCCGACTGGGCCGATCTCGCCCTGGGCGAAGAAACCTGCCACGGGAATCCGCCCCATCCGTTCCTGTAACACGCGGCTATCATGGTTGGCTTGGCCGAAGAGTCCTTCTCCCCTTCCGCAGCAGCTAAACAGGAGGGCTCCCAGCGGCTGGTTCTGGTGCTTGGCACGATCGGCAGCGAGGAGGACCTGCAAGTCTTCGCTGGCAGACTTCGCGTCGCGCAGATGAAACTGGAGGGTCTGACCCTCTTGGACGATGTCACCGATGGCGATGGCGCCGGCCTGCTGGTCCGCTCCGACGAGATTCCGTACAAGGAAATCGCCCCGTTCGAAGCGGCTTCGATGTTCATCGATGACAAGGCCGACATGCAACGCCCGATGGGCATTTCGCCGTTGAGGGCTGTCCAAAGACTCGAAGGCGTCCTGGAGGCGTTCAAGCGCTGGTTTGCCGCTCAGTTCATAGATGAGATTGTGCTCGGACCTGGTCACCATGAATCGCTCGCCGATGGGACGGCAGCCCTGCGAAATCACCGTCCGAACGGTGAGGGGCCCGGAGAGCTGGACACCGACGAGTCCCCCTTCGAACGCTTCTTCGTTCAGGATGAGGCGATTTTCCCCCTCGCCATGTCCGCCGCCCGCGAGACCGCCAACGGCTTGTCCGTTGGGGTATCGATCGGCCATTACAGATAGCACGTCGTGAACCGGAGTGGTGAACGGATCGGCCAGCAGGATGAAGGTGGATGCGTCTGCGCCAGGCTCAGGCCAGCCGGTCATGTTCACCTGGTCCTGCACCTGAGAGAATGACAGGCGCAGCGGCGTCACGTGAACCAGCGGTAGAGAGGCGACCCAGAGCGTCAGCGCCGGGGCAGTTTCCAATTCTTCCGCGCCGGCAATGACGCCTTCGCCGGAACAACCGAGGCAGACCTCAATGCGAAGTTCCTCCCGAATCATCGTGGCGATCAGGCGCGATTTCTCGGCATGATGAGCGGAGAAAAAGACGAACCCCACATCGAGCGATGCCTGACCGATCTGCGTTCGAATGGCATCGGCCAGGTCTCGAACGGCTGCCTCGGTATCCGTCTTGCGGGAGAGAGCAGAGGCGAATTGCAGGGCTGTGGAGGCGTTGCTGGGTGTGGCCTGGGTAATCATTCGCTCGGCCTTATGTTCTTAGACGCCGGGATTCATGCGTTCGGCGCGATCCTTCGCCAGTTTCTTATAGTACCGCCACATGTAGGAATGGTAGTCGTCCAACTGGGCCAGCAGGTAATGCAGCTCCGTCGGATCTTCCGTTTCCAATGCGCGGACCATTCTGGTTTTGAGGAAGTCGCCGAAGGCATCGGTCTTTTCCACGGCAGTCAAGAGGCGTAACCCACCGCCGATTTGATACTCGTTCATCTGATTCCTCCACACTCGAAGTGTGCGGCGTGAGGATAGCGAGGGGACGGATCAAAATGCAAGCAGGCTGTCTGCTCCTAGGGTGTGACTCGGCCCTCGAGGAGTGTGCGCAATCGGGCGATGGAGATGGCTTCGATGCGGTGATGGTCCCGTCCGGTCACGGTCGTGGCCATGGTCAGGGCGTTGAGGATTGCTTCCTCAGTGGCTTCGACGGTCGCGGTGATGAGGGGATTCAGGTGGGTATCGGCCATGTGCATGAGGCTGTATGTGCTTTCTGCAGGATAATGTGGGATCACATTGGCGGTGGAAAAAGCCAGAATGAAATCACCGCTGCCATGGCGTGCCGTTGAGCCGGTTCGCGCGAGTCCCAGCGCGGCGCGTTTGGCCAGCCTTGTCAGCTGCCGACCGTCGAGCGGTGCGTCGGTGGCCACGACGATAATAATGGAACCTTCACCGAGGCCAGGCTGGTTTCCTTGCGCCACCGGGGCGGGGGCATCGTAAAGTCGACCGACTGGAACCCCTGAGACCACCAGCTCTGGCCGCCGGCCGTGATTGGCATTGACGAGCACGCCGACGGTGTAGCCTCCTTCTTTGTCAGGAAGCCGGCGCGAGGCGCTGCCGATACCTCCCTTGAAGCCATACGACACCATCCCGGTTCCCGCTCCGATGGTCCCTTCCGCGACAGGACCGCTGGAGGCGCTATCGAGAGCCTTTGCCACATCTATCTCGGTCACATGCCGGCCCTGAATGTCGTTCAAGCGGCTATCGTCACATTCCGCCACGACCGGCGTCAGTGTATCGTCCGTGATCCCGATTTCTGGGTACTGTTTGATCATCCAGCTTATCACCCCGTTCGCCACGCGAGGCACGTTCAGCGTGTTCGTGAGCGCAATGGGGTATTCAAGAAATCCGGATTCCGCAACCCAGGCCAGCCCGGTCATCTCTCCTGTGCCATTGAGAACGAAGGATCCGGCTGCGACTTTTTTGTGCCACACATCTTCACGGGGAATGATAACCGTAACACCGGTTCTCGCCGGGCCTTCGCCCGGGTTCAGCGGTCCTTCGCCTGTGATCACCGTGGTATGGCCGACCTTAACTCCGGTCACGTCGGTAATGGCATTGAGCGGTCCAGTCGGATAGGATCCGATGCGAATGCCTAGCTCGCGCGCACGCAGTCTCGGTTCCGGCGCTCCTTCCGCTCGTGCAGGAAGATGTGGAGTGAGCGCGCAGGAGAGCGTCACCAAAACGAGGGAACTGATCGTGATCCGGTTATATTTCATGAATCGACCCCAGATGGGGAACCGTCACGTCTACGCGTGGATGCGCCGTCTGTATGGCGGTGGCGAGCGACAGGGCCTGCTTTTCCTCCCCGTGCACGATGAATACCTTATCGGGCACAGGGTCAATTGCGCTGACGTAGGCCAGGAGATCGCCGCGATCGGCATGTGCCGAGAAACCATTGAATTTGACGACTTGGGCGCGGCGTTTGGTCGGAACCCCAAAGATGGGAACCACGTCCCACCCTTCAACCAATTTTCGCCCCAGCGTATGTTCGGCCTGAAAGCCGACAAACACGATCACATTGGCTTCGTCCTCGATGGCATGTTTCAGATGGTGCACGACGCGCCCGCCTTCGCACATGCCTGAAGACGAGATGATGACGCAAGGCCCTTTCATCGTATTGAGGCGTTTACTGTCTTCCACCGAGGACACAAAATGGATGTAGCGTGACGCAAATGGATCACCGTCGGCGGAGAAGGTTTTGAAGGTTTCTTCGTCGTAGCATTCAGGATGCCGTCGGAACACTTCCGTGGCTTTCCCGGCCAACGGTGAATCGATGTAAATGGGGATGGGGTCGATACGACCCTCTCTGACCAGTTCCTTGATTCGCATGACCAGTTCCTGAGTCCGACCCACAGCGAAGGCCGGGACGATGATCTTACTCTTGTGAGTTCTCGCATGGGCGATCAGGTCCTGCGCTTTCTTTGTCATCTGCTCGCCGGCCTGTTCGTGCAGCCGGTCTCCATAGGTGGATTCGAGGATCAGGACGTCGCAGGGCAGCGGCTGCTCAGGGTCGCGTAAAATTGGCATATTGGAGCGGCCCAGATCGCCGCTGAAGAGGACGGTCGTGGTATTGCCGCGCGCCGTGTACTTTACTCGGATTGCGGCAGAGCCCAAGATGTGACCGGCATCGTGAAAGGAAGCCGTCACGCGCGGTGAGATCTTGAGGGTGTCGCCATAGCGGGCACCTTCGAATCGGCGCACGATCTTCCGCACGTCATCGCCGTCGTAAAACGGACGTACACAGGCCTTTCCGCGTCGGCGCTCTTGCTTGTTCACATAACTGCAATCGCTCTCCTGTACGTGAGCTGAATCTTCGAGCATAATTTCCGCCAGGTCGGCCGTCGCGCGAGTCATGTGGACCTTTCCTGAGAATCCGTATCGGGGCAAGACTGGTAAGGCGCCCGAGTGGTCGATATGCGCATGGGAGAGTATGACGGCGCCCAGCGATTTCGGGTCGAAGCCGAGATCACGGTTTTGCCGAAGCGCTTCTTCGCGGCGTCCTTGAAACAATCCGCAATCGAGCAGCAGGCTGAAGCCCGGAACCTCCAGCATGTGGCGACTTCCCGTGACCGAGCGCACGGCTCCATGAAACGAGAGTCTCATGAAGAGGGCACTCCATTTTGGCGTACGATCAGGTTCCAGGCTTCTTGGGCCGTTTCGGCATAATGAAACAGGGCCAGATCATCTTGAGAGATCAGTCCCTGCTCTACCAGCCACTGCCAGTTGATCAGACGATCCCAAAACGCCCGCCCAACAAGGACGACCGCCAGGTTCTGAGTCTTGCCACTCTGGAGCAGCGTCAGTGTCTCGAAGAGCTCATCGAGGGTGCCAAAGCCTCCGGGAAAGGCCACCAACGCCTTGGCACGGATGAGAAAGTGCATTTTCCGGATGGCGAAATAGCGAAACTGAAAGCTGAGTTCTGGTGTGATGTAGGGATTGGGATGTTGTTCATGGGGCAACGTGATGTTCAGCCCGATGGACTTGGCGCTCACGTCCGCGGCTCCGCGATTGGCGGCTTCCATAATTCCTGGTCCTCCGCCGGTGACAATAACATAGTCACAGCGACCGCCGACTTGGCATGTCGACGACACTAATTGACCGAACTCGCGGGCGATCTCGTAGTACTTGGATAGATCAAGTTGCCGCTGCGCAGTCGCCACTTTCTGCTGGCAAGCAGCGTCTGAGGGCGTTCTTGCCGCCGCCTCTTCAGCCAATCGCAGGGATTCTCGAGCGGCGGATGGCTCTTGCAGTCTGGCGCTGCCAAAGACGACGATTGTCGACTGAATGCCCAGTTCGCGTTGGATTAGTTCCGGCTTCAGAAGCTCAAGCCCGATGCGGACGGAGCGAAGCTCATCTCGCTGGAGAAATTCGGCATCGCGGTCCGCGGGGATATAGGAAGAGGATGGCTTCACGCTGTCCGGAGATGAGGGATGATCGGACGGTGAAGGACTCATGGAGCACGATTATAGACGGACCCGCCGTCTGCGGCAATTCTCGCTCCAGGTTGCCGGTACAGTCAGGCCAAACGGCTAGTCTTTGAAAGGCCAGAGGCGAAACTCCGAGGACTGCGAATGAAACGCGAAGCCATGGTCCTGAACGACCCACTGGTCATTGTAGGTAAGCTGCAATACGTCAATACTCATACCTCCATCCCCAAGAACGAGCTCTGGCGAATAGAACGGCATGAAGAACCGGAGTCCCCATCCAAAGTCGACCCGGAAGTATTTTCCGTCGGTGAACTGATATCGAGCGACGATTCCACCGTTAGATGAGAGCATCTGATTCGGTGGGCCAAGTTTTACGACGACCTCTGACAGACTCGTTTTGCCGTTTACAACAAAGCTCACATCCTGGGAAGAAAGCGGCTGGTTGAGAGTCACTCGCTGCCATGACACAGGGCCTCGAAGACATCCGGAAAGCGCCATCAACCAAAGTATGGCCCAGAGAAAAGTCTGCAATCTTTGTATCGTCATGTGGAGGGTGGGACGGGATGATTAGTCAAAAGGCCAAAACTGGAACTCGAGAGGAGGCTTTTTCTTTCCCGCTATGACGTCTTCCACAACGCCAGCGCTGTTAAAAATGACAAAGATATCGTCACTCTTGATATTGATGCGGGAGAAGATCAGAACATATCCCGATTTCACATCGTAGTGATAATAATGAAAGATGTCGCGCCCCTTATCTTCGGTAATAATGCGATCCGGGGCACCTAGAATGGCCGCGACCTCAGCCCTGGTGCTCACGCCCTTCTTGATCGTCGATACGTCACCCTGGTTGACGTCTTCACCATAGCTTCCTCGCACAAACGCGCAGCCGCTTCCCAATAGAAGCATAAGGATCAGACAGGTCGTGAGTGCCGGTCCACGATACTTCTCATAGAGAATTGCACCCTTGTCACAAGAAATCGAATTCATCGTCACTCCTTTGGTCGTTTAGGAGGAAGAACAAAGTCAGACTCGTAGATCTGATAGGCCGACCGAACCAGCCCAAGTCGCTCATAGGTTATGTGAGCGATGGGATTATCTTTGTCAACATAGAGTCTCACACCGCAGACTCCATTCCGTGCCCTGGCTTCTTGCAGAACGGCCTCATGCATTCGCTTGAATACGCCTCGGCGGCGCCATCTCGCGTCTACGTAGACGCTCTGAATCCACCAGAAGACTGCGTTCCGCCAATCACTCCATTCGTACGTGATCATTAACTGACCAACGAGCTTGGGACCGTCCACCTGCGACAGCTCGGCAACCATAAAGAAGCCCCGATCGGAGGAAGCGAACAAGGATTGAGTGCCCTCGCGCAACCTAGCCTGATCGAGCTGGCGCCCTTCGGTTTCCAGCGCCATGGCGGCACTGAAAGCAACAATCGAATCGATGTCCTCCGGGACAGCAGGTCTCACGATCATCTGATGTGCGAGGATCATGGGCTAGACTGTGGCCTTCGGGGCGCCCAGCCAGCCCTTCCCGGGTGTATAGAATCCTGCGGAGAATTCCATCTTCATCGCATCTTCCGGGAGAAGATTGAGCGGCCGAATCTGTTGGTCGGGAACGAACGCCAGGTACCCGGTAAACGGATGAATGGCGGTCGGGACGAAAATCATCAGGAGTGTGCTCGAAGGTTCGACCTGGATAGCTTGGGGAGCGTGACCCATCACAAAACCGAGTGCCCAGAGTCCGTTCCGTGGAAAGGGAAAGGCGACAACGGTACTACGGCCGAAGCGGGATCGGAACTGAAACAAATCGGTCATACCTTTGATAGTCAGATAGATGCTTCTCACGAGCGGGATCTGCTCGATCCGGCGTTCTGCCGACGCGATGAGTTGCTTGCCCAGGAAATGCGTGGCGATAGCCCCTGCCGATAGGATGAGAAGTATGAAGAGTATCAGGCCGAAGAGAGGAGTTGCAGAGATTCCGATCTGGCTCAAAAGGTCGCTAATTAGACGATTCACGGTAGTGAGCATGGCCGAAAGGATCAAAAATGTGGCCCATGCAGGAACCAGAATCAGCAGACCTGCCAGAGAATGTCGCCACAGAGTCTTCACGTTGTTGGATCCTCGAGCCAGGTGGCCGGCATCGCCGATAGTGTACCAGAATCGACAGAAAATTGGACCGGGGACTGCGGTCTTGATCTCCGTCAACAGGTGCTTTATCCTGCTTCAGGAAACCGAACGGACATACTCAAGGATTAGTCATGGCGGATCACGCAGGAACGAGGCGTCCAGTGCAGATTGACAAGGATCTGTTGGCCATTCTCTGCTGCCCTGAAACTAAGCTCGAGGTGAGTCTGGCTGAGGATGCGTTAATCACAAAGCTCAATGATGCCGTGAGTCGAGGCGCTCTGAAAAACAAAGCGCAGAAACCGGTCACGGAATTGCTCGATGGTGGGCTGATTAGAGCCGACCGGAAGATTCTCTACCCTATCCGCGAAAACATTCCCGTCATGCTTATTGACGAAGGCATTCCACTTGACGGGATTGCCTAGCCGTTTTTCCTCTCGCTTCCCCAAGTCATTTGCGCAGTGCCGCAAGGCGTGAGCGCCCAGTTCGTGTGATCACACAGAAATGGAATTGCCGGGATGCCCGTTACAGCGAAACGGCGTTATGCTGTGGCTAATCGGTTTTGGAGCCGGTTGACGTCCCGCATTGCTGGCAGAGATATTCGTAGAGGTTTCCCGTCGGCAAGATAAGCAGCAGGCGTTCGCGGGTCGGGGTTGCGATCCGGCAGTGAGGGCAATAGAGCAGGGAAGCGTTGAGAGATCTGAACTGTTCTGGTGGCTCAGCGGATTGAGGCCGTAGCGGGCGACCTGGCCGAGGAGGTGCCCCAGGTGGCCATGCCGGAAGATTCGGTTTGCGTGGAGGTTGCCGCATAGGGGAATTGTAGGGAAGCGGGATTGTACAGGTCAATACTGCAAGGCGGTCAGCGATCGATAGGCCGGTTGGCTACCATGACGAACCGGATGGATCTTTCGTGCTGGCCTGCGGTGACGATTTAAGCAGCTTCCAGACTCCGCGCATTCCTTGGGTTACCGCATAGACAGCAAGTCCGCTGAGAAGCCCGTAGAAGCCAGCCGTGCTCCAGGGCCAGAGTCCCGGCGCATGCAACATCACGCCGAGGGCGATGTGGCCGCCCACCCCCAAACAGAGCGCAAAAATGATCCACTCGCGCATCATGATGGGCCAGGATCACGAAGTATAGGACGCTGAGCGTGAGGGGTGCGGATTCGGAATGCACGCACTGGTTCAGAGAATTAGGCTGCCGGTGTCTTGGCCGATTCGATCTCCGTTGCCGTAATGAGGCTTGAGAGATAGTCTGCCACGAAGTTCAGTGCCTCTTCCCGACCATCGGCACGACGCCCCTTTTCACGTCGCTGAACCGACAACTCATGATCGAGATCCGATTTGACCTCCGTCAGGACCCGCTGGAGCGAAGAAGGAGTCAAATTGGTGTCCATGTCCTCGAGTTCCTGGCATCGATCCAGAACCCAATTGAGGCCTTCGATCCGTCCAGCATAATGCTCCTGCTCCGCGGTATCGATCCGGGCCATGGTTGTGGCAAAAGTCTGCGCTTCATAAACAAGATTGTAAAAGCTGGTCACGGCACGCTGTAGGGTCGAACTCATAGAACTCCTTTTTCTTTCAGGGCAATATTAGACTCACCCAATTATACATGAGAATACCCAAGCAACAAGGAAAATTTTCTCGAGGGTTACGTAAAGAGAAGAGAATGGAACTCGTTCATGAAGCCATAGTAGAGAGGGGCGAAGTCCTTAAGACTATCGGGGCTGGTTTCTTTGAGGCGTTTGAAGAAAAACACCTGTGTGCGAGGATCAAGATGTTCCAATAAATGGCTCAGTTGGGCCATCGTATAGCTGCCTGCCGGGACGCTCAGAATGTAATGCACCAATCGTTCGACGAATTGCTGGGCGACATATTCGCTGGTGAGATACCCCTCCGGGAGTTTTCCTGCCGCCAAGAACTCATCGAAGGGAATGGCTTGGGCGGCAAAGGGAACCGATTGGTCTTGACGAAAGGTCACGCTGAGGGTACCCCGTGGCTCGCAATGGAACTACGCAATATCGCACAACTCTACTGGACCCCCCCCAACCCGTCAAGTGGACAGAAGCAGCAGAGCCTCTGAGCCGAAAGACCGGTAGAATCAAAAGGGGCAGGGTCCCTTTCGGAACCCTGCCCCCCCGTGAAGCGATTGCCTACCTCGAAATTACAGCCAGGTTACGCGTTCGGCCAAACCAAGTTTGCTCGACCCGGAACGCTGAAGATTTGCGCGACGGAATACGCACCGCGAGTGAGTGGTGGGAGAGGCTATGACTCTCCCACCTTTCGACTGCCGCGATCTTACAGCCAGGTCGCCCGTTCTGCGGGTCTGATGTAGATCGGCTCTTCGACCTGAATGCGCGCCACTTCCTTGCCGGACTTGTTGAAGCCCAGGACGGTATCGTTGTACATCTCGAACCGCTTCCCGTGGGTCTGGGTTTCGAACACCTTCGGACCCGGAATGACGTCGTACCGGAAGATGATCTGCTGACTGGCTCTCCAGAGCTGGAGCACCGCCAACAGTTCCCGACTCGGGACGAGATACTTCTCGATGGCGTTGTCCACGCCCGGGCCAAACATCTGCCAGGCATAGCCGCGCGGGCTGTAGCTTATGCCGATAATGACAGCGTTACGTTTTCGTAGCATTCAGGGCTCGTTGTAACGAAGATAACAAGGAAGAAATGGCCCCTAAGGTTGCTTGACAGGCTACCGTACGCTCAGTAGAATCCATCCCTCTTCAGGCCATCTTCTCGAGCGGGAATAGCTCAGTGGTAGAGCATCGCCTTGCCAAGGCGAGGGTCGAGGGTTCAAATCCCTTTTCCCGCTCCAATCCCTTCACTTTTGTCTCCTATGTTTTTCTGATAGCCAGGGCACGGACCGTGCTCTCAAGTGTTCAGGTGTCCTTATCTCTCTGGATGACCTCGTGAACGATGTCACGTATTCCCTGATTGAACAGGCAGTCGACGTGTTGCGGGATGTGGCGCTCGTCACGCCGGTGATGTCCAATGGGGCCCTTAATGAGCTCGCGGAGGCCAGCGTGTTCCTCAAGTGTGAAAACTTTCAGCGCGTCGGGGCATTCAAGTTTCGCGGGGCCTATCATGCGATCGCACGACTCATGGCCAGCCATCACACCCGCACGTTCGCGACGATTTCCTCGGGGAACCATGCGCAGGGCCTTGCCCTCGCGTGCCGGATTCTTGGAGCGAAGGCCCGCGTCGTGATGCCGAACCCGCACTCGTCGACGAAGCGACAAGCCGTACTCGACTACGGAGCGGCTGTTTACGTGGCAGAGGGCCGTACTCGTGCTGAAGTGATGTTGCGGGAGGTGGTGAAAGACACCGGCGCGACGCTCGTCTATCCGTTTAACGATCCTTTGGTGATCGCGGGGTAAGGAACGATCATGGTTGAACTACTCGATCAAGTGAATGACCTCGATATCGTCCTGGCTCCAGTGGGCGGCGGCGGATTACTCTCCGGGTTGTGCATTGCCGCAGAGGCCTGTCGGCCGCAGATAAAGATCTTTGCTTGCGAGCCTGCTGGGGCATTGGATGCAATCGAGTCGGTCAGGCAGAATCGTGTCGTGCCGATGTCCAATCCCAACACCATCGCCGATGGTCTCAGAACGAGTCTGGGAAACATGACATTACCCATTCTCCGTCGGTACCTGGCGGGGTTCTTTATCGTGGAGGAGACGGAAATTCTTCAGGCCATGCGCTTTGCGCGGGAGCAGTTGAAGCTCGTCATTGAGCCGTCTAGCGCGGTCGCACTCGCTCCCTTGCTGAGAAGAGAGCCGCAACTGCGAGGGAGGCGGGTAGCGGTCGTGCTGACCGGAGGCAACGGTGATCTCGCTCCGCTCCAGCAGAATCTGGACGCCTTGGCCTGACTGTGTCGTTTCTCGGTGATTATCCCGTAGCTCGGCTCATCCGTTGGAGCGCGCGGATCTGTTCACCGGCGAGGGAGAGTTCCTCGCCGGTGAGCGGGGACCCACTGAACCGTCCTCGGTAGTACAGCATCGTCAATTCTGCCACCATTGAGTCCGCTTCAGACCATTCGCGACGGACTAGTTGTACAAATTCCATCGGCGTCGACGTCGGGTGTTTGATGACGCCCTGTTTAGCCGCGACATCGAGCATCTTTTTATAGAGCTGGGCGATGTACTCTTGCTTGCGTATCGTGGGGCGGTGAGAGGGAATGGCGTCCCACCATGTTTTCTTGATCACCACGAAGAGCAGTGCCAGAACGACGCCCGGAAGGATTACCACGAGCCACAGGGCTAAGGGGCTTGTGGACTTGGCTTGCGCTTCAATTTGTCTCAGCGTTTGGGAGACCGTTGTCTTGAGCGCGCTCATCCAGCGACTCAGGTAGTCGCGGGCGGAATCGCTGCTATCCCGAAGACTGTAGACGACCGCCAGTTGATCGCGTGCGCTGTATCGGATGAACACACGATCCCACTGCAAGCGGAAGGATTCGCCGATCCGTTGAAGTGCTTCCCAGCCGGAAGGGGATGACGCGGCGGCCGAAGCGGGGGTGGGATCCATCGTAATCCATCCGGAATGTGGATGGTAGACTTCGACCCAGGCATGGGCGTCCCGTTGTCGGACCGTAAAGTAATTTCCGAAGTCGTTCCATTCCGTCGCGAGAAATCCCGTCACGAGTCGGGCAGGAATGCCGAGACTCCTCAACAAGAGGACCATCGCGGTGGCGTAGTGTTCGCAATAGCCGGTCTTCCTGGTGAAGAGAAAATCCTCGATTGGTCTTGTCGAGTGCGTCGTCCCAGTGTCGAGGCTGTATCGGTAGCCATTGAGCAGGTGCTGCTGGATTGCGACGGTTTTGTCGTATGCCGTTGGGGCAGTTCCCGCAACTTGCTGTGCCAATTCGATCACTTGCTTGGACTGGTCCGGAAGCTGCAGATACCGGTCGCGAATGAAATTCGGGTAATCCAAGTCAGATGCGAGCTGTTCGTCGCTCGTGATGTGATGTTCACGCGATGTGACGGAATAACGAATGCGCGTAGATGCGGGAAAGGGTAAGTGCAATCCGGTCATGCTGTCGGCTTGCACGCCGGGAAACTCTCCGCTGACGAATTCTGCGAAGGGAGCGGCGAAGAGGACCGACGTATCCAGGGCTTCCAACAAGATGTCCTGGCGTAGAGGCCCGGAGATAGTAGGTGGTGTCCGGTTTCCGCTCGATCGAACGGCAAACGTCCCATCGCCGATGAGGCCGAGATTCCGCCGCTCTCGGCTGCTGGTGCTCCAGGACGAGCCGTTATAGCGGTCGTACGCCAGACCCCGAAGGTAGAGGCGTTCTTTCCCGGCTGCCGGCTGATCGGGCAGTTCAACGCGCATGACGATTTGCGGGTCTTCCTTGACGGAGCCGATCACCCCGAGATCGACACGTTCGGAGAACCCTGTTGTTTTCAATCCTTCTCCACGCGATTTTTGTAACAAGCCCGCGCTGATGCGGGGGAGCAAGAAGAACAAGACGAGCGTCAAGGTAAAGGTGATGACGGCGATTCCGTTCGTGAGCCAGAAGAAACCGCTGGTCACATGACCCGCGGAGGGGGCATCCGATGTGCGTTTCTCCATCGGCGTAGGAACAGGCAAGGATGTCTCGTTGGTCAGGTGATAGAGCAGTAGGCTCCAAACAGCCGTCAGGAGATAGCACAGAAAAATCGGGACGTATCCGATATCGGTGGTCAAGGCTGCGGAGGCGAGAATCGCCATGAGGCTGAGGGCGTAGAGATGCCGATAGTCGCGGCGTTGCTGGAGTGTAAAGAGCTTGACGCCCAGCAGCATGACGAGGAAGTGGATGCCGGCGGGAAGCAACTCGCGCGAAATGGCTGTCACATCCAGTAAGAAGAAGCCAAAGGCGGCGATCAAAAGGACATTCCACACGATCGAAGAGGTGGACATCCTCTCCATGATCCGGCGTCCATAGGGCCATCCCATGGTCTGAAACAGAATCATCAGCAAGATAATGGTGATCGGGGCCGCGAGCCAGACTGGGACAGTCCGGGCGAACACCAGCCCCGCGAAAGCCGTTACGGTTAAGAGGACGGAGCTGAGTCTAAACGCCTGCTCAAAAGGCATGGGTCACTTCCTCGATCTGGGCGGCGTGCAACACGCGATCGGCTGAGACTGTCATGGCGGTAACGTCCCGGTCCGACCAGGGGAGGATGGCAAGGGTGTAGCCGTGCTCGGTGTCGCGGGAGAGCGCGGAGGCGGAAGCGGGCATGTTCGCCTCAGGCCTTCCCGGACTTTGACGCTCACAGAGAGCGAGCAGGCGCAGCATCGTCAGGAGATGGTCGGAGCCGAAGCCAAGACCGGAATCTTCTTGGCCTACGATTAAGCGGAGGGGGTAGGATCGTGTTGACAGTTGCCACAGGAGTGACGCGACCAAAGTGACACTTCGTTCAAACAAGCTATCGCACTCATCGGGAGCCGTTGTTGAGAGAATGATCATCATGCGGCGTTGGTCCTCGGCCTCGGTCTCTCGCACGACAAGCTGAGAAGTTCGGGCTGTCGTCATCCAATGAATCGACCGTGAATCATCTCCTGGCTGGTAGAGGCGCAGGTTATAGAGCTGGGTCCCATGGCCCCGCCGGGGGAGCGCAAGGCCCTGGCCCTCACAGACCAGCTCGTCAATAAATCGCAGTGAAAGCGGTTTGATGGGCGGGCCGACCAGAACGTTCGCCTCAACGGGGTAGAGCGCGCGTTTGAGGAACAGTCCGAATGGGAACAGCGTTTCAGCCCGGACGTAGTCGAGATGAAGCCACCCGCGCTTGGCGGCCAACAGCGGGTAGGAGAGCAGTAACGAACGCTGTGCGGGCAGATAACTGATGAAGAGGCCGCGATCGACATCCTGGCCGCCGACTACGTCGAAGAGTCGTAAAGAAAAGCTAGGGAAACGGCTGTTGCGGTTCGTCACCGCCAAAGTCACCGTGGTCGGTTCGTTAGCCGTGATGAGATCCGGCACATGCCGGTACAAATCGAGGCGTCGCAAACACAGCTCCGAGAGCAATCCCGATATCACCACGAGGCTCAGCATCATTGCCAGCAAGAGGTAGAACAGGTTGTTGCCCGTATTGATGGCCGCGATGCCGATCCCGATGGTGAAAAGGAGAAAGCGGATGCCTTCGGAGGTCAGGCGGATTGAGCGGCGGGTTGCGAGGTGGCGAATGTGTGATGCGAACTGGCCTATCGGGGTATGCCTTGAAGGATTGCTCACGGGCCTGCCTATCCCGCTTGGGTCAGACGGGGACGGAAACGGTATCGACGATGTCGAGGATAATGCGTTCGGCCTGCTCGAAGCTCTGCCCCCGCATGCCTTGCGCCCGGCTCAGCATCACGCGATGGGACAATACAGTCGGCGCCAACTCTTTAATGTCGTCGGGGAGACAATAGTCACGACCTCGAACCAAGGCCAAAGCCTTGGCGGTTTTATTCAACGCAAGAGCCCCTCTCGTGCTGACACCTAAAGACAACAGCTCACTCTGTCTGGTGGCCTGGACGATCGCCAAGAGGTACTCGGTCAGGCTTTCATCCATATGGATCTGGTCGACCCGATGTTGGAGTTCCAGAACTTCTTGTGCGGAGAGTACGGCTTCGAGCATTTCGGCTGGGTGAAGGGCGTAGGGACGCTCGAGGACTTTGCGTTCTTCTTCTAATGACGGATAGCCGATACGCAGACGCATCAGAAACCGGTCAAGTTGGGATTCCGGTAGTGGAAATGTTCCATGGTACTCAGCGGGGTTCTGTGTGGCGATGACCATGAACGGCTGGTGGAGTGGGTGAGTCTGATTGTCGACGGATATCTGCGCTTCGCTCATAGCCTCCAGTAGGCTGCTCTGTGTTTTGGGAGTTGTACGGTTGATTTCGTCGGCCAGCACAATGTTGGCGAATATGGGACCCGGCATGAACTCGAAGGCTTGCTTTTGGCGGTTAAACATCGACACGCCCACAATATCGGAGGGCAGCAAGTCGCTGGTGAACTGGATGCGTTTAAAAGAGCAATCAAGTGACCGCGCCAGGCTATGGGCGAGAGTGGTTTTCCCGACCCCGGGGACATCTTCGAGCAGGAGGTGCCCACGGGCCAGCAAACAGATGACCGCCATCTCGATGACATGGGCTTTCCCCTTGATAACCAATGCAATATTGTCCTGGATCGCCCGGATCGTCTGAGAGGTGTTCATGTCTGGATTATTGGCTTTGGTGGCTTAGAAATCGGTGGTGATGTGACACCGCTGAAGTCTAGCAAAGGGTCTGGTAACGGTCAATTTATCTACGGTTTTGCGCCTGCGGCGGTAGGGCGTGTCGCCAGGGATTCTAGCGGGCTGGAACGAGCGTGACCATCCATGGGGGCGCTTCCTCAACCATGTCGCGAAATGTCCTGGCCGTGCTGCTGGCCGGCATGTTGGGGAAGAAAGCTCCTCGCCGCACCTGTATCGAGCTGAAGCGATAAGGAGACGAATATTGCGATGTCGTTGGTAGGGCGCGGGGGATCTCCGAGCGTAAGGCGCCGCAATCTGCCAGATCGACGGATTCGCCGATTTGAAGACGAATCAACCCTTCGAAGATTGATCCGAAGATGGTCTGAATATTGTCAGAGGTAAAAGGTTGATTTGCGGGACGGTAGCGAGGGTCATCAAGGAGCTGCGCCAGTAGTTCCCAGAACACTTGGTTGTCGATCGCGCCAAGGAGGCAGAGTTGTCCACGCCGAGCGAGCACGTCGAGAAGCAGGAGGGGGCCTCTGATTTCAAATTTCCACGGGGGGAAGAGCAGCGCGCGGCCTCCGTGCTGTACTTCAATCGCCGGCTCACCGGCATATCGTGTCTGATGAAACGATCCCTTCGTTTGCCGCAGTTCCTTTTGGATGACATCCGTCGAGAGACGTGTCGGCTCGTATGCGAAGGTCGGAGTGGCGGGGGCCCAGCAGGTTACAACCGTGTAGCACGGCGCGAGTTGACCGGCTCTGTCGAGTGGGTCGAGCGCACACATGTCTTGATCGCCGAAAAATCGAAACGAAAGATCGGGACGCGAGCGGAGCATTTGGAGTCGCGCTCGTTCAGGATGCAGCGGACCGCCCAATCGCGATTGAGGATTCAACCGATCGAGTGCGTGGAGCGTCAGCGTCCGGCCAAGCTCGTGAATTTTTGGCGCGTACTGGACGGCCAGCTCTTCGGCGAAGGACAGATCGCCGGCGCCGAGGTCGAGGACTGATGCCACATCCGATGAAAGTAAGAGGTCAAACGGGTTCTGGTGGGCGCGGACGAATGTGTCGATCGCTTGACTGCTCAGTGAAGATGCCGGCCAACGCGAGCGAGGATTCTCTATCACATCGAACCAGACGCAGAGTGCCCGAATGGCCTTGGTCGGTGGGAGGCCTGTGAGTTCCTTCAGCCGGGGACCCGGCAAATCTTGGATCCGATTGGCCTCGCCTTGTTTCAACGCGACGATGATGGATTCTCGAACTTGCTGAGGAAGGTCGATTCGCCGTGCTTCCTCGATCAACCGTTTCAGGGTCGTCGCAAGCCGGCTTGCTTCGACCAAACGGCGTGACGCCTCCCATTCGCTGTCTCGTTCCTGCAGGAGCTTAGTGACTTGCGATCGAAAATCTGCAAGGAGTTGGGCATCAGATGTCATGGGGCGCTGGATATACCGGGCGATTGCGCGGACTAGGGAGCCAGAAACATGTGTTGCAGCATAACGACCTCCTGGTAGATGGTCAAGGTTAGTCGTTTTGCCGATGGAGGCCATCTGTGTTAGGAGAGAGTATGCGATCAGATCGGGTATTGGATGCGGGTTCAAAGGACAGAGGTCTCTGGTCGCTTGTCTTGATCGCGTTGTTGTTGAGTGCGCAGGCTTGTGCCGAGAGCGGGCTTTCTACGTCACCTTCTGCTGCCGCGATCGCCCCTGCGGAAATAACCGAAGGACGGATCATTGAGACGGCGACGGGCCGACCGGTTTCCATGGACCAGGTGATGGATCGCGTCCGGCAGCAGGAAGTTGTCTATCTTGGAGAGGAACACCATAACCGGTTTCATATCGAGGATGCGCTCATACTCTTGAACCGACTCACCTCGGAATCCCGCCGGCCCGTTCTCGCGATGGAAATGTTCGGGTGGGATGGCCAAGCGCTGATAGATCGCTACGTAGGGGGAGAAGAGCTCAGCCGGCAGGAGTTTCTGGATCAGGTCGGATGGCAACAAAACTGGGGCGGTCCGTTTGAGAATTATGAACCTCTTGTCTCCTATGCCAAGACCCGGCATTTGCACCTGGCGGCATTGAATCCTCCAAAGCAGTTGGTCAGGTCGGTGGCCAGAAACGGGCTTGATCAGACCCGTCAAGATCCTGACTGGGCTCGCTGGGGATTGCACGAGGAAACAATCATCGACGACCCGCCCTATCGCGAGAGGATTCTACAGCAACTCCGTGCCTGTCATGACGGGGGCTCGGACAAGTTGTACGAGTCGATGTATGAAGCTTCGATGGTGCGAGACGAAGGCATGGCGAGAACGGTGGTCTCTCTGGTCGAGTCGATTCGCGCGGCAAAGGATCCGCTGGCCGGGCCGGTCGTGAGTTATACGGGCGGCGGGCATATTCAATACAATCTCCCGATCGCCAAACGTGTCGCGCGAAGGTTATCGCAAGAGGTGCGACAGGTGAGTATCTATATGACGTCGTATGAACGAGGTCGTCTCCGCGATCTCCAGGAGATGATAGAGGGGGGCATCGCTGATTATGTCTGGCTCACACCTCGAGGTTCGCAGGGGGCACCCAGACGATGTCGATAGCAAACCGCTTTTCTCTCCGGGATGACCCTTCCCTTTTCCTCCCGTTATCCCGCATGCGCGCCAACTTCTCAGACTCCCCCTATGGACTGTAAATAACCGATGACTGCTTGACACTTTTAGGCAGGCGTTTCACACTAGCACGACACTAGAGGCCGGAGAACCGACGTTTACTGTGGGAAACCTGCGTATGCGAAACAAAATTCCTTGTTCGGCCGACCGACTGAGCCTGTTGGATCCTCCGATGATTCAGGGTGTCGTGGATCGGAACGCGTTTCATTTGGGGAACCAGTACCTCACGGAAAACCGGGTCCGCATTGTCGAGGCTGATGAGGCGCAGATTTCATCCGCCGTCATCGGGAACTCCGGTCTCTATGAACAGACGATTCGGCTGAAGGACGGTCATTTGGTCTCCAAGTGCAGTTGTTCGCTTCCGGAAGAGCCTATGTGCCGGCATTGCATCGCCGTGCTCTTGGAATATCATCGCTGGGTTCAGCCAAGGGGCAATGTAAAAAAACCCAAGCAGGCACCTCCTGCTGCTGCTCCCCAGGCCGGTAGCAACAACGGAAACGGCGCGCCGTCGTCTACCCCTAGCGCGGACTTGAAATTAAGTGAAGTCATGGCGTTCATCGAATGGCTACAGCCGGCGATGAAGTCGTTGGAACAGGGCCAACCGTTGCCGGACTCCTCTCGATTAGCCGGAGACATTGGCGCATGGGTCCAGGCCATGCGGAATTTGGATGAACGCCGTCGGGAAAGTGAAGAAATCCAGTTAAGGCTCGAATCAGACCAGAAAGATCGCGAAGCCTATGTTCAACGGATGACGCAGCAGCTGCAAGCCTCGATGGAGGAGGTCAAATCAGCTCAATCCAATCTGCAGCAACTCCAGCAAGAGGTGGCGCTCTACAAAGACATGTTCGTAAAGGTGACCGAGATCGCCTCGGAAGTGGGCGGCTACGATAGTCAGATCAAGACCATGGCCGGGGAATTGCTGTCTAAAGGATCTCAGCTCGAAAAGCTCGCAAATTCGTTCAGGGAAGTCGCGATCGCTTTGAAAACCATCACGAAATCCGAAAGCTCGTAATCCCCCCTCGCGCTAGTCCTGCGCAATCAGATTCCCCCTTGCGTCCCGTCGGGCGATTTCTGTAGAATGCGTCCCACTTTTTCTTTATTTGACTCGAGGGAGGGTCGCACATGAGAAAAATGCTTGCGCAGGTGGGGACGTTTGCGGGAACCGTGCTCATGGTTGGTGTCACACAGGTGATGGCCAACGAGCCGAAAGGTGAAGGTGCACCAGATTACAGTGGGATCACCGGGATGTATTATGTCTTGATCGGGTTGATCCTTGCCTATGGTGTCTACGACACATTCTTGAAGAAGAGCTAGACGATAACGATCTTTGCTCGATTCATTCTACGGGCTCACTGAGCATCTTCAGTGGGCCCGTGGTGTTTTTCTCCCAGATTGTCAATCAGCTACATCGCTGGTCATTTGGTCTGATCGAGCAAGGGCTTCACCGTTTCAAATATCTTGTTCGCGATGATCTGGTAGCCTTCTCCCGTCGGGTGAATCCCATCCGCTTGGTTGAGTGAGGTCGATCCCGCTACGCCATCAAGGAAAAAGGGGATCAGCGTCAGATGATATTTTTGAGCGAGCGAGCGGTAGATAGTTTCGAATCCGGCTGTATACTCCGTGCCATAATTGGGCGGCAATTTCATGCCGGCGAGGACTACCGTGACCGAGGCTCCCTGGAACTGCCGGATGATGCGCTCAAGGTTCCCCCTCGTTTCCTGGAGACTTAGACCACGGAGTCCGTCGTTTGCCCCCAGTTCAAGAATGACTACCCGGGGCTTGCTGTTCAGAACCCAGGCGACGCGCCGTAGTCCGCCAGCTGTGGTATCTCCACTCACGCCCGCATTGACCACACGATAACGGAGCCCCGCGTCGTCCAGCCGACGTTGTAATTGAGCAGGGTAGGACTCTTCCGCGGAAACGCCGAGACCAGCCGTGAGGCTGTCGCCGAACGCCACGATGCGCGGACGATCTGCAACGGAGGAATTGTTCGATGTCGAGGGGGTGGCAATAGTAGAGTTGGGGAGGGTGAGTCCCTGAATGATCAGGACGAGAACTGCTGCATGCACGGTTCTAATAACCCCGGGGACTTTCATTGGACTACAGTATAATACCATCGACGACAGTCTGGGTTATGGGGAATCAGGTCGGATGATCACGATCCAACATCTCTCGATGCGTTTGTCAGCTGGCGGGCGCTCGGTCACCATCCTCGACGACGTGACACTTGAAATTCCAGCCAAACAGATGGTCGCCATCGTCGGACCGTCCGGAAGCGGGAAATCGACGTTGCTCGGGCTGATCGCTGGCCTCGATCGCCCCACATCGGGAGCGATCATATTGAACGGACTCGATATCACACAAATGTCCGAAGGGCCTCTCGCCCGCTATCGCCGCGCGCAGGTCGGGTATATTTTCCAATCCTTCCATTTAATCCCCACGTTGACGGCATTGGAGAACGTGCTCGTCCCATTAGAGTTGGCCGGTACCGATTCGCCCAAGGACCAGGCGATCGAGCTGCTGCGCGCTGTGGGGCTGCGAGATCGAGTCCATCACTATCCAGTCCAACTCTCCGGTGGTGAACAGCAACGCGTCGCGGTGGCCAGGGCCTTCGCCTGTCGCCCACCGATTCTCCTCGCCGACGAGCCGACAGGAAACTTGGATTCCGTGACCGGACAACAGGTCATGGACCTGTTGCTCTCGCTCCATCGAGACTACGGGACGACGTTGGTACTGGTCACGCACGACCGTGCCATCGCCTCATCGATGCATCGCGTCATCGCCTTACGCGATGGGCGAGTCGAGTCCGACGACATCATTGGACCTTCCACGAAGACTCCAGAGCGAATCCGGTGAACCGATTCATCTTCGCAATGGCCTGGCGCGAGACGAGAGGGGCTTGGCGCCATTTTCTGTACTTCTTTGTCTGTATTGCGGTGGGGGTTGGCGCACTGGTTGGCGTCTCGCTCTTTGCCGCTCACGTAGATCGTGCCGTGACCAAGGAAGCCAAAGGCCTCCTCGGAGGCGATCTGGAAATCCGCTCATCTCATCCCCTGAGTGCGAAAAGCTGGGATGTCCTGAAATCTCTGAGCGGGCGCGGGATCGTCGTCACTCACGTCAGCGAACTGGTGGCGATGGCGGCTCGGGCGGATGGTGGAACGGGATCCGGCCAGACGACCCAGATTGTGGAACTCAAGGCGGTGGAATCGTCCTACCCGTTTTACGGAACCATGAGGCTGGAGCCGGCTCGATCTTTAGAACAATTGCTGCATCCTGATGTCGCCGTATGCAAGGGAAGGGATTGTCGCGGGGCCGTGGTTCAGGAGGCCTTGCTGCTACGCATGGGCCTTGCTGTCGGTGATCGGTTGAAGATCGGGCAGACGACCTTCCTCATTACTGGCGTCGTGCGAACAGAACCAGATCGCATAGCCAATGCATTCAGTTTAGGTCCCCGTGTTCTTGTCACGCAGGAGGGGCTGCAAGCTGCCGAGCTGATCAAACCGGGAAGCCGCGTGCGCGAGCGCTATCTCCTCAAGCTTCCGGCGGGATTGCCGTTCGAATCACTGCGGGCCGAGTTACGGGGACGTTTGGCCTCGGACAGCGTCCGCGTGTCCGGCTATCGTGATGCGCAACCACAGCTGAAACAGTTCCTGGAACAATTGTCCCGTTACCTCGGCCTGATCGGACTGACGGCTCTCCTTATCGGAGGACTCGGCGTCGCCATGTCGATTCAGGCTTTCTTGCAGGAAAAGCTGAGGACCATTGCCATTTTGAAAACGATCGGAGCGGACTCGGCGACCGTGGTGTCCACCTATATCGTACAGGCCTTGGGACTCGGTCTGTTGGGCAGCTTGGCCGGTATGCTACTCGGGGTCTTGCTTCAACGTGTCCTCCCTCCGCTACTGGCCGGAATGTTCGTCTCTGACTTACTCGATCAATTAGGGACTTCAGCAGGGTTGTCGGCTATTTCGATTGGCCCGCTCCTCAAAGGCGGCGCGCTCGGGCTCTTTGCGACGTTACTCTTCACCATCTGGCCATTGCTGAGGATCCGTGAGATCAAGCCTGCCGCCATCTTTCGGCAGGAGGTGGAATCGGCTCCGGCGAGTTCCACCGTTCTGAGGGCACCGTGGTCGGTGCGATGGGGGTTGAACGACCGTCTTACTATCCTGACATCAGTCTCGGTTGCGATCGGTCTGGGAGGGCTTTCGATCTGGCAAGCAGGTTCATGGAAAGTCGGCGGGTTGTACTTTGGCGGCCTGAGTTTGGCCGTGGTGCTGCTCATGGTCGGCGCTCGAGCATTTGTCGGAGTCCTCCGCCTGTTGCCCAGGCTGCAGCCATTGAGTCTCCGCTATGCCATGGGCAACATCCTGCGTCCCGGCAGTCATACAACCGGAATCGTGGTGGCGATCGGGATCAGTATGACGATTATCGTTACGGTGTCGCTGGTGGAGCAAGAGCTGCTTCATGAAGTCGGGGAAACCCGTCCGGTCGATGCGCCCACCTTTTTCTTCATCGATCTCCAGCCGGATCAAACGGAGGGCTTTGCGAAGCTGGTCCAGAAGCAGACGGCCGGTCGTGCTCCGGCGCTGACGCCATTGGTGCGATCTCGACTGCATGCGATCAACGGAGAAGCGGTAAAACTCGAGGAGGAACGGGAGCAAGAGGAGCGGCGGGAGGAGAACAAGGAAGAGCGGCGGAAACAGTGGTATCTATCGCGCGAATACGTCCTGACGTTTCTCGATCAGCTGCCCAAGGGCAATGAAATTGTCCGAGGAGTCTGGTGGAATCCGGGAAAGGCATTTCCCATCCCGCAGGTCTCGGTCGAGGAGGAAGCCGCCAAGTCGTTAGGGCTGGAGATCGGCTCCCGAGTGACGTTTGATATTCAAGGCGCCACGGTTGATGCGGAGGTGGCAAGCATCCGCAAGGTTGAATGGGGAAACTTTTCGACCAACTTCTATATGATCCTGTCTCCCGGTTCGCTGGACGGCGCTCCATTGACCTATGTTGGCACGATTCATGTGCCGCTTGAGCAGGAGGTGCCCTTGCAGCAGGCGGTGGTTGCGTCCTTCCCAAACGTGAGCGCAATTCACATCGGGGACGTGCTGGAGAATTTTGCCAGGGTCCTGGATCGTCTTGCGTTGGCGATTCGTGCCGTCGCCCTCTTTTGCGTCGTGACCGGAGGATTGGTGATGGCGGCGGCATTGGCGGCGACCAGATATCGACGGTTGTATGAATCTGTGATTCTCAAGGCGTTGGGCGCCACGCGCGGGCTTATCGGGAGGACATTTGCCGCAGAATATGCGTTGTTGGGAATGGTCGGTGGAGTGATTGCCGTCGGACTCTCGAGCGCATTGTCCTGGTTGGTTCTGACCTACATCTTTGATCTGTCGTGGAGTCCGCAGCCCGTCGTCCTCCTCAGAGGCTTTGCGCTGACGGTTCTCCTGACGCTGCTTGTGGGGTGGCTCAGTACCTACCAGATCCTGGGGCAGCGTCCATTGGCGATCCTTCGGCACGAGTAGCACCTGGGAATAGGGAGTTTATGCATATCGGGAATCTAGTTTGGCGCGATGCGAAGCAGATTGCCCCCTGGTTCATCAGACAGAGTTCACCCGCTGCCTCCTCACCGAAGCTGGTAATCTGACCGCCTGACTGGCTGAGCAATTGCCAGCTGACCTCTGTGTGGGCTGTCTGCCTAGCAGGTGAAAGCTCCAAACAGATCCGGCGCAAAAGTCTGCATAGAAATAAGTCCCATTAATGGATTGGTTCGCCTGACGGCGGTATAGATATCCGCCGGTGATCGCGCGGACTCCGTCCTCGTTCTCCCAAGCTGGGCAGCGCCCAGGAGGCTATCGGCGTTGTGTCCCTTGACGGAGCGTCAGGGCGTGGCCTTCGGAAGCCAGGTTGACGGCCGTCTGCCGGAGGAAGGAGAGAACGGAAGCATACCCGGCGTTAGAGACGTTGCTGGAGGTATTGCCACAAGTCGCGACCGTTTCGCTCGCGGAATGCAACTGTGATTCGCAATTGCTCCAAATACTGCTCCAGTGTTTTCCCGCCTAAATCAATCTTGCGGGAAGCGAAGAATTCCCGGACGTCCTGTTCGAGTTCCGGCGTGCACAATCCAGTGATCCCGCCGCACATGCGGCGGAGCCCCTGTTTGGGAAACCGTCGATCCATCTGATCCCAGTTGGTCTTTACAAAGGCCCAGCCCTGCTGGCGGCCATAGACGTTGGTCATGACGGCACTGACCATGAAAGGTGCGTCCTGCACGCGGATCTCGCCGTTGAGCGTCATGGAGAGGGTCCGGTCGAGCAGCGCCGGTTGTTGGAATGCCGCTAATGAGAACAGATAGCGTCGTTCTTCCTGGGGCGTCGAAGCCTTGCGGAATCGTTCAAAGAATTCCTCGTACCGGGCGACATCTCCTGTAAAGGCCATGATCGAGACAAGCGCAGGAACGAGGTTGGGATCGACGACCGTCGGCTCTTTTCTCGATAGTGCATAGAGTTCTCCGGCACGGGCTTGGATTGCCGGGTCGTTCCCGAGCCGGCCCATTGCACCGATCAGTTCACTCCGGAGCTGACGCGTGAGATCGGTTTCGTCCGGTTTCCCGCTCCATCCGACCTCCGTGGCGACCGGGCCGACTCTGGTGCGGACAAAGGCTTCGAGCGCCGGTCGGTCGGCTGGGTCGATGATTCGATTCAAAAACGCAAACGAGTCGATCAAGATGGCCCAGACATTCTTGTCGCGGTCCGCAACGAATTGTCCGGTCAGCTCCAGATAGTCCGTGATCGGCATCAAGCCCGCGACCGCCGTGGCCCAGGCATCGTTGACCAGATTGAATCGCTCAATCGCGGCCAGCTTGTCGAGGCCGGCGGCGAGCAGGCGTTTCATTAATGCCGGTCCGTAACGTACCCGATAAAAGCCATGACCGCCTTCATTGATGACCGCGTACGTGGTGTTGGCGGAGAGCCCGACTTTGGTCTTCGTATCGGTGAGCAGCACGCGCTTGGTTTCACGCTGCTGGTCCGTTACCGCGCGCAGTTGGATCGGAACTTGCCACATGCCGGGTGACGGATCAGGAAAATAGGTGAACCGTTGTTGAGTCAAGACCAGTTCATGCTGTCCATTGATCTCGGCTGTGATGAGGGGGTAGCCCGGCTGAAAAATCCATCCGTCCATCAAGTCCGTAACCGGCTGGTTGGCTGCCCTTCCAAGCGAGACCCAGAGATCTTTCGTGTCGGCATTGGCGTATGCGTGCTTTCTCAGATAGTGGCGGACTCCGTCTCGAAAGACGGTCGGCCCAATGTGTTGCTCCAGCATGCGCAGAACTGAGGCGCCTTTCTCATAGGTGAGAACGTCGAACATGGCATCGGCGTCTTTCGGCGCGCGGACCGGGTATTCAATGGGCCTGGTACTGTGGAGACCGTCGACTGAGAAGGCGGCGGCGCGTGACACGCTGAACGTATCCCACCGCTTCCACTCCGGTTTCCAGTCGTCGACTGCCAGCATCTCCATGAACGTAGCGAAGGCTTCGTTGAGCCAGAGACCGTTCCACCAGGACATGGTCACGAGATCGCCGAACCACATATGGGCGTTTTCATGAGCCACGACGTCAGCCACTCGTTCCAACTCGCCATGCGTGCCGGTCCGTTGATCAATGAGCAATGCGGTTTCACGGAACGTGATCGCGCCCAAGTTTTCCATGGCGCCTGACGCGAAGTCTGGAATGGCGAGCAGGTCCAGCTTGTCGCCCGGATAGGGAATTCCATAGTAGGCCTCAAAAAATTGCAGCGAGGCAGTGGCGATGTCCTGCCCAAACCGAGTGAGGTGAGCTTTGCCCGGTACAGCCCAGAGTCGAATGGGGGTTCTGCCGACGAAGGTTGGCGTCGTCGCATCGATCCGGCCGATCACGAAGGCGACGAGGTACGTGGACATCTTCATCGTGTCGGCGAAACGCAGCACCTTCTTTTCTCCCTCGGCAGTTTCTGACACGAGCAAACTGTTCGACACGGCGGTCAGCGCTTTGTCGGTGACCAGCGTGGTGGCGAACACCGCTTTGAAGTCCGGTTCATCCCAGCATGGAAAGGCGCGGCGCGCGTCCGTCGCTTCAAACTGCGTCGCCGCCAATGTCTGAACTGCACCGGTCTGGTCTTTGTACGTGCTGCGATAAAACCCGCGAAGCTTGTCGTTGAGCGTCCCCGCAAAGCGGAGGTGCAGCCTCCATTCACCGGGGGTGATCGGTTGAGACAGCGTCAGTCTGCAGCGCTGGAGGGGCTCGTCCAGTTCGATTGTGGCCTGATGGCGTTGGCCCTGCTGGTCTTCGATGATAGCGCTGCTCAGGGCCAGATCAGCGGCGTTCAAGACAATGGTCGTGGTTGTCTGTGTGACCGTGAGCGAAACGGTCTCCTGACCGTGAAACGTGGCCGAGACGAGATTCGGTTCGAGGCGAAGGTCGTATCTCGTTGGAATGACATGGCGCGGCAGTCGATAGGGGTCCTGTTGATGGGAGGAATCGTCGTAGGTCATGTCTTCACCTTTCGGTCGTCCTGTTGCAGCATGGGCAAGGAATGGGAAAAGATTGTGATGGAGAAGATGCGCTATAGGAATGGCCAGCAAAAGACCGGCGTGCCTGGCGAGGGATTGCAGCGTCTGTCGCCTATTGATGGACCGATCATGTCCTCGTGGCGTTGTGTGTTTCTGTTCCATGGGGAGTGCCCACAATCAGTAAGTCCGTCCGGCCGACGAATAGGCCGGTCTCAACCACCCCAGGGATTTGGTTGAGGGCGATTTCGAGATCCCGTGGACGGTCAATCTGTGCGAGATGAACGTCCACTATCAGATTGCCCGCCTCGGTTTTGAAGGGAGCCCCGTTGCGCTCCCTGAGGACGACTCGGCTCTTTGTGAATGTTTCGATTTCTCGTGCGGTGCTGCCCCACCCGAATGGAACTATTTCGATGGGAAGGGGGAACGAACCTCCCAAGACCGGCACTTGCTTTGTGTAATCCACCAGGACGATGAACTGTTTCGCAGAGGCCGCCACGATTTTTTCTTTCAGAAGCGCCCCTCCGCCTCCCTTGATTAAGTTGAAGCCGGGATCGACCTGATCTGCGCCATCGATTGCCACGTCGATCACCCAGCGATTGTCACTATCGATCAACGTAATGCCGGACTGCCTTGCCAGTGCGGCAGTTTCGTGCGAAGTCGGCACGCCCCGCAGCGTCATGCCTGCCTTCACCTTCTCTCCCAACGCGAGCACCATATGCTTCGCGGTCGAGCCGGTTCCCAGCCCGACGACCATCCCGTCTTTGACGTATCCCACAGCCTCGAGGGCAGCGGCGCGCTTCAAGGCGTTGAGATCAATGGCGCTCATGATCGTGCCAGTTGTGCAGCAGTGGAAGCCGCGCCGATGAGGGCGGCCTGTTGGTTCATCACGACATAGACGGGGATATTGCTCATCAATCGTTTGTATCGCCCTTTATTGGTGAAAGCCTTCATGAAGGTGCCGTCCTTCAGCTTCGAGAGGAGCTTGGGGGCCATCCCGCCGCCAAGGTAGAGGCCATTGATCGCCATCGCTTTCAAGACCAGGTTGCCGGCTTCGGCTCCATAGATGGAAGCAAAGAGATCCAGTGTCTGTTTCGCGATCTCGGCCTGGCCTTTCAGTCCGGCTTCGGCAATTTCTGCCGCCGGGTCGCCCGCTTTGATCCTCTCAGACAGCCAGGTCGGTTCATTCTTCTTCGTATCGCGGATATATTCATAGATAGCATGGAGACCCGGGCCAGACAGCACGCGCTCATAGCTCACGTGGAGATATTGGCTCCGAACGTGGCGTAGTAACTCGATTTCGTTGTCGCTGTTGGGGGCAAAATCCGTGTGGCCTCCTTCAGTCGGCATAGGCCTGTAGCTGGTCCCATCCCAGAAGAGGATCGATTCGCCGAGGCCGGTTCCTGCCGCAATGAGGGCGATCGCCTGTTTCTGCGCGGGTGGCATCCCGGCGTTCAACGTCGCCAGTTCGTCCGGCCGGAGGAGCAGTATCCCGTGGGCCATCGCCTCGAGGTCATTGAGCAAGCGCACGTGAGGAATCTCGAACTTCTTTGCAATGGTGGCGCCATCAATGACCCAGGGGAGATTCGTCGTGTGGCAACGGTTTTGTATCACCGGACCGGCCACACCGAAACAGGCGGCTTCGATCTTCACCGGCGCTTCCGGTTTGGGCTCGTCGGCTGGCTCCGTGTTTTCGGTCGTCGTCTGTTCGAGCTCGTCAATTGGGGTCGGCGGTTTCGGGGGAACCAGGAATTCTTCCAGCATCTCTTCCAAGGATGCGTAGTCGGCGCTATGGAAGGTTTCTAGGCGGACCGGTTCGACGCGTTCTGTCGACCAATCAAATAGGGCGAGGTGCGTTTTGGTTCCCCCGATATCACCGGCAAGAATCATGTGTTCCTCATCAGCACACAAGCTATCGATGAGCCGTCAGCGGCGCGGCTGCCGGACTATCCAATAACCAGATAAGATGCCCCGTTCCAGGATTCACCAGGGCAGGCGACAACTGCCGATCAGCGCCGGTTTCCGGTTCAAGGACCACCTAAGGAGTTTCGCGTTACTGGCTCCTGTGACCAGAAACAGTACCACACTCGCCCGGCTGATGACACCTAGAGATACGACAAGACAACTCAGCCAGCTGCTATTGTGTTGACGCCCGGCGAATGAGGAAGGGCATGCCTTCCGTCAGGGTCCAGGCCAAGGACTGGGCATGATCATGGGTCAGGGTGAGTTGGAGGGAGGGTGTTGAGGGAACGGTATTCGCGGATATCAGTGCGAGGAAGCGGTCTTTGAACCAGAGCCACCATTCATGTCCTTTGAATGCCAACCATCGCCAGGGATTCTCTGGCGCGAATGGTTCAATCGTCACCGTCAGGGCGGGAGTAAAGCTCAGGGAAAACTCGCTTGGCATGTCGTCGAGCGAGATGGGTGACCGCTCTGCTCCGCCAGCCGGCTCAATTTTGGGGCGAGTGACAGGAGGTCGTGCTCGCAGGCGGAAGGTTGACGTAATGTCCTCGAGTCGAGAGGCTGTCCATTGTTCAATCGGGAGGCGGTGAAGTTCGACACCTCGACCCTTAATGATGAGTGCGTTAGTGACGAGATCAATCACGACATACGTTTGAGGGCGCGCGGCGAGTTTGACTTCTTCATCAAGGAGCCTGATTGCTTCCCGGAGCGCAACCGGGTCATTGGAGTTCAGATGAGGAATGACGTCCGGTTCGGCCGCCCAGGCGAGTGAATGAAACAGGAGCAGAATGATTGGGGCAGCGAAGGGAACTCTCATGGGGTTGCGTGCTTAGGGACGCGGTTCAGAAGATGAGGATCGGAGTACCAACTTTTGCCAGCTGGTACACACTCTTGAGGTCGTCATCATTGAGTCTGATGCAGCCGTGGGTCACGTTTTTGCCGAGGAGGCGCGTGTAGAGCGTGCCGTGGATAAAGTAGCCTTTGCCAAAACCCAGCGCATACTCTCCCAACACACCTGGTTCGATTCGATCTGCCTGGGTTTTGGGAACCTCCAGCCCTTCCTCGATAAAGGCCCAATCAGGCTTCACCCAGACCGGATTGATCAACTTGGATTGTATGGAAAACTCTCCCCGCGGGGTATCAAAAATCCACTGGCCATTCGTCTCGCCGGGCTTATCGAGGATGGTGCCGCTTCCGGTTGAGGCGAGCGCATCCAGCATCACTTGATCGCGTCGTTTGATGTAGAGGTGATTTCTTGCCGTGTCGACAAGGATGTATGGCTGGGCCGGCATGAACTGTGTCAGCTGTTTGGCTAAGGACTTGTAGCGAACTTGGAGTGCGTGCAGGGCCGTAGGGTCGATGGAGGACGGTTGGACGAGAGAGGCGTCTGTGACCGGCAGGCCGCTGCTCTGGGCCAGCGTGAGGAGCACGAGGCCGATGAGGCTTGACCAGAGCGAGATCGCAACGCGATTCATGGGTTCCGCTTAGGTTTCATCTCTGCGCGCGCTGAGATTGGCGAGCGCCAGTGCCACGGCATTCTGTTCATGGAGGGCCCCCACGATTGTGACGGGGGTCCCTTTCTCGACCCGGTCAAACAGGAAGGCCATATGGGGATTCTCGAGCATGACGCAACCCAACGTTTGGGCCATTAATTCGTTCTCGACTCCGTGGATTTCAATCTGGCCGCCTATCCCTCGTAATGCAGGGATGTTACCCGTTTTCCGCTCAACGACGAATCGTCGCCGGTCCGCCTCGTTGGGGTAGTCCAGCACCAACGCACGATAAAACTGTGTCTGCCCCTGTCCGCGCTTGCTGGTAATACGGTACCGACCTTCAGGAGTGGCGCCATCGCCTTGATAGCGCTTTTCCCTGATGCCGTTGAACCCGAGGCGAACAGGATATGATAACACCTTCTGACCGTTACGGTAGAGCGTCAGGGTTCGCTCGGCCTTGCTGATGATAATTGTCGGCGCCCGGTGGGTTTTCGACCATTCAATCGTGTCTTTCGCCAGTTGCTGCCATTGGACGATATGATCATGATTGGCGTACCGCCCAAGTTCGCGGCTGAGGAGGGCAGCCTGGGTCTCAAGATTCCGTGATGCGCGGTCGGAGGCTTCAAGAGACTGGCCATAGAGTCCTTGCTCATAGAAGGTGCGCGCCTGTTTCAGCAGAAGATCGGTTTCTACAGGTTTCTGTCCCAGGACGAGGCGGCTATCAATGGAACTGACTTGGACTGAAATTAGTTTGGCTCGGTTCTCGATGTGAGCCAGCTGAAGTTCAGCAGAGCGGCGGCGCGTTGCCTGCTGTTCGGTGAGCCGTGCGACGGTCCGCGATCCCTCTTCTTGTAGGTGACGAAGAGCGAGCTCCAAGTCATTTGATTCCCAGGGCCAGCGAATGAGGTCTTCCTCTGCTTCAACGCGGGTTCTGAGGGTCGCCCACTGCCGAGCGAAGCTGCCGTAATCACTCGGTGCGATTTCGGCTGCCCGCAACTGCATCAAGGCCTGGTCAACGGACTCCACGGCATCAATCACCTCTTGAGGAACAGCCTCCGCACAGCCGGCGAGGAAGCCGGCGAATGCCACGGCCCCCCACCAGCGGGTCAGTCCAGCGATGTATGAATGATCACGATTCATCGAACGTTCAAACAACCCTTATTTTTTCTTCGGGGTCGAGGCCTTCCCTTTCCCAATCTTGGCCAGCGCGGTTTCGATCTCCCGAGACACGGCCTGGCCCTTCTCTTGAATGGCTTTAGCCTTGGTCTGCGCTCCCAGATAATCCGCTTTATCGATCATCATCTGCACCTCATTCAGCGAGGCTTTGAGTGCATCCGCATCGGTCTTGATCGATTCAAGGGCTGCCCGATCCTTTCCGGCTGGTGCCTTAGCGACAAGTTCCTGCGTTGTTTTCACTGTATCTTGGGCGGCCTGATAGGCTTGCATGGCGGCAAGCTTTGCCTCTTCCATTTTCTTGATGGCATCAGCCTTCACACGTTCGGCTTCAGCTTTGGCTGTGGCCGCAAGTTGTTCCGCCTTTCCGTAATCGCGCAGTAATGCAAATTTGGCATCTTGATCCGCGACTTCCTTCTTGAGGGCCCCCATCAGCCCTTCGATCTTGGCATAGTCGTTCGCCACATAGGTGGCTGCGCCGCTCTGCTCGGCGTCTTTCACGGCTTGCTCAGCAGCGTTTATCTGATCGGTAGGTGGCTGTGCGCATCCAGTCGCGAGGATCATGGTGCAGAGAATCGGAAGCATCGGCTTGTATAGTTTCATGATGGGTTTCCTCCTCCAAGGGCCGACAGGAAGTCGGTGGTTGATGCGACTTCGACTCCCAATGTCTGAATACCTGGGAATTCGAAGGAAATTCGCAAGGGTGATGCCAGAAGCTCGTGAGCTAGGTCTTGTGCAACCTCCAATTCTTGCAACAACTTACGGTGTGGGACGATTCGTAGTTATAAAATGTCTGTGGCAGTCTAGCCCACTCACGCAAAAAGATCCACAAAAGCGCCTCATTCCAAAAGGGTTATCAAGGGGTTACGGAAATTCGAACTTCGTTCTGTCGCGTAAGGAGGTCATTCATTTCGCCATTCACCTAAGACGGGGCGGCCTCTCTGCGGTGGTTTGACAGGGGGTATTGTCGCCCCTATAATGCCACGTTCATCAGAATTTCTTCGAAGGAGAGAGCCTATGTCGTTTACGTCTCAGCAGCCTTCAAATCTCAAGAAAAAGCGCGAGCACGGGTTTCGCAAACGCATGAGCACAAAGAACGGTCGGAAGGTCTTGGCTCGTCGTCGAGCGAAAGGACGGGCCCGTTTGACCGTGTAGGTTCGTTCACGATACCGGACGGATTTCGCGAGGACTCTTGCCTCCCCTGGTCTTTCCCAAGCAGGGACGCTCCTCTCACAGCATGATGGTGAGTGGTCACAGCCAAGCCCGCGGTGCGAGGGTTGAACGGACGGGCTCACGCACAGTGACTTCACTCGATGAGCCGAATCATGTCACAGCCCGGAGGAGATAGGGCCCTTTTTCTGCGAGCCAGCCGCGACATCGAGTACGTCAAGCTGCATGGTCGTCGGATCTCCACGACCCTGTTCAATATGCTGGTTTGCAGAACAGACGAAGCCGGTATCAGTCGCATCGGCATCGTCGTAGGAAAACGGTTCGGAATAGCGGTTCGGCGCAATCGTGCCAAGCGGCTGTTTCGAGAGCTAACAAGGCAGGTCCGCATGGAGCTGGCTCCCGGTCATGCCCTGCTGATATTTCCAAAGCGAGAAGCGTTGGGTCTTCCTTTTGATGAACTCAAGAACGCTTGGCTTTCGACGCTTCGGCGGCAAGGAGTGCTTCGCTCCTGCGAGGTGTAGCATGCGAACGATCTTTCTGACCCTCATCGCGTGGTATCGGTACTGGATTTCTCCATGGCTGGCTCCGGCATGTCGGTTTGAGCCGACCTGTTCGGATTACGCCGGACAAGCCATCGGGCGATTCGGCGTCATGCGCGGTTGCCGTCTTGCCCTGTGTCGATTGCTCAAATGCCATCCGTTCCATCCCGGAGGCATCGATCCGGTTGAAGAAGAAAGTTGCGGGTCACAGAGGGTGATGCATTGATATGGAAAAACGCGTCGTCATTTTTCTCATCCTCTCATTAGTGGTCATTCTCGGCTACGATTTCGTCCTCAAGCAATTGGGGCTGCTTCCATCGTCATCTTCGGTGCAAGAGCCCGCGAGCCAAGAGTCCGTTGCTCCTGGAAGCAACGCGGGATCCTCATCGGACACGAACGGAGGTTCTATCCAAGTCAACGGCTCGGTCCCGGCTCCGTCAATCCCCATGTCCCCGCCCGCCGCTCCAGCCACGTCGGGTCTGCCTACTGAGCGTACCGTAACTGTTGAGACGGATTTGATCCGGGTTGGCCTCAACGCACGCGGCGGTGTGATCACCAGTTGGGAGCTCAAGCAGTATCATACGGCAGCCCCCGAACAGAAGCCGGTTCAGTTGGTCTATCAGGGAGGCAAGTTCAGAGGGCCGTTGTCGATTACGACCCCGAATGCGAGTGTTGAGAAGGCGCTACGCGAAGGGCTCTACGCGATCGAAACGGATTTCACGACACTGGATATTTCCCATCCTGTCGGGCATGTCACGCTGCAGTTCGAGGATGCTGTCTCCGGTTTGAGGCTGCAGAAGCGACTGACTTTTCATCACGGCAGCTATGTCGTCGACGTGGCGGTGACGATCGAAGGATTGGCTGATTCGTACGACGTCGTATTGGGCACGAACTTCGGCATCGTAGAGTGGGGCGATGGGTTCATCGGCCTCATCGGGTCCGCTTCGCTTGTGGATGGCAAAGTCGAGAAAGAGACGCCGGACAATGAGCTGGAACGTAAGGGTTTAGTGCAGTGGGCGGCGCTGCAGGACAAGTATTTCCTGTCTGTCTTGATGCCGCAAAACGGCGCCGCCGTTCTGGTGAAAAAGGAAGGCGATAAGCTGGTGTCATCCAGTGTACGGATGACGCCTTTGGGTAGCGGCGCATCCAGCCTGCTGCAGCTCTACGCGGGTCCCAAGGAATATGACACCCTGCGCTCGTTGAATGTGGGCCTGGAGGACACCATCGATTTCGGGTGGTTCATCTTCGGCAGTTGGAGTGTGGTGAAGGCGGTTGCAAAGCCGATCTTCTACGTGCTGCGTTTCATCAATGAGTATACGCACAACTTCGGGGTGACCATTATTTTATTGACGATGGGCATCAAAATGCTTTTCGTCCCCTTGCAGTATAAGAGTTACAAGTCCATGAAGCAGATGCAAGTCATCCAGCCGAAGGTGCTTGCAGTTCAAGAGAAGTTCAAGGACGATCGCGACCGTCTGAACAAAGAGCTCATCAAGCTCTATCGAGATCATAAGGTCAATCCGGTCGGCGGCTGCCTACCGATGGTGCTGCAGATGCCGGTGTTTGTCGCTCTGTTTAATATTCTCTATATGACGATCGATCTGCGCCAGGCACCTTTTGTCGGGTGGATTACGGATCTCTCGGTCCAAGATCCGTATTATGTCCTGCCGATCATCATGGGGGTGACCATGGTAATACAGCAGAAGATTACGCCAACGACGATGGATCCGACGCAAGCCAAGATCATGTTGATTCTGCCGGTGTTCATGACGTTTCTGTTTATTAATTTTCCCGCCGGATTAGTTCTATACTGGTTGACCAATAACGTGCTGACGATCAGCCAACAGATCGTCACGGATCGCGTGCTCTTTGCCAACAAACCGCTGGTGGTGGAAACCGCGAAATAAGTGATTGGTACGATGATGCGCGGAGGGCTTGAGGACACGATCTGCGCGATTGCGACTCCTGCCGGCGAAGGCGGTATCGGGATTGTTCGCCTCAGCGGTTCTCAGGCCCTGAGTATCGCCAGCCAGTTCGTCAGGCTTCGTTCAGGACGTCTGTTCACTTCCGTCACCACCCACACCCTACACCTCGCAGATCTACTCCTTCCCCTTTCGGCACGAGGCGATGCGCCATCCAAGGCCGGCGGTAGTCCTTCATTGGTGGATCATCTTGATGAAGCGCTGGTGGTGTATATGAAGGCTCCAAGGTCCTTTACGGGGGAAGATGTCGTTGAGATTCAGACCCATGGCGGCGGATTGGTGCTTGCCTTGCTGTGCCATGTATGCGTGAATGCAGGTGCGCGGCTGGCGGAACCGGGTGAGTTTACCAAGCGGGCATTTCTGAATGGCAGACTCGATCTCTCGCAAGCCGAGGCCGTCCTCGACACAATACGCGCGAAATCTTCTGCCAGTCTCGCCGTGGCTCAACGTCAGCTTCGGGGAGACGTGGCGAGAGAGGTTGAATCGGCTCGAACGGCATTGCTGGGGCTATTAGCCCATCTCGAAGCGGGGATTGATTTTGTTGAGGAAGATATCTCGTTTATCGAACAGGGCGAATTGACGAGGACCATAGAAAGGATGATCGCGCTTCTGAGGAGGCTGAGGGCCACGACTAGAGAGGGGCGATTGCTGCGGGAGGGAGCCCGTGTGGTTATTGTGGGAAGGCCGAACGTGGGGAAATCAAGCGTGTTGAACCGCCTCCTGAAGGAAGAACGCGCTATTGTGACGCCAATTGCCGGAACCACGAGAGACGTGATTGAGGAATCGATCGACCTCGGAGGCTTGGCGGTCCATCTTGTTGATACAGCCGGTATCCGAGAAACAGATGACGAGGTGGAGCGAGAAGGGGTCAAACGCTCTCGCGCCGCACAACAAGACGCGGACCTTCAGTTGATTGTGATTGACGGCAGTGTCCCGTTGACGGGCGATGATGTCGCCCTGGTCAATCGTGCCATGGGCCAGAGGCACATTGTGGCCATCAATAAATGTGATCTCCCGTTGCATGTGACCCCTTCTTTCCTGGGCGCAGGAGTGGTGAGTGCAGCGATCTCGGCAAAGTCCGGTGTCGGCATCGACGCCTTAAGGGAGACGATCCGAGCGCAATTGGTTGGCTCTGCTGGAGAAGCAGCCGACGGGATCGTGATTACGAATGTTCGGCATCAAAGTGCGCTGGAGCGCGCCGAATCCGCACTGCAACAGGCTCGAGGCTCGATCATGGAAGGCATGGCGGCGGAGTTGGTGGCAATCGATGTTCGGTCAGCCGCTGATGCGTTGGGCGAGATTACCGGGGCGATCACGACGGACGAGATTCTCGAACAGATATTTTCTGAATTCTGCATTGGGAAATAGCGAGGAGCTGAATCGTGTCCCAGTCATTTGAGGTTATTGTGGTTGGAGGTGGTCATGCCGGCTGCGAGGCCGCGCTGGCAGCCGCTCGGATGGGAGCGAGCACCCTCTTACTGACGATGGATCGTGAGCGGGTAGCCCAAATGTCTTGTAATCCCGCAATCGGAGGCATCGCAAAGGGACATTTGGTGAAAGAAATTGATGCATTAGGTGGTGAAATGGCTCGCAACACCGATCGAGCCGGCATCCAGTTTCGGTTCATCAACACGAGCAAAGGTCCGGCGGTGAGAGCGCTTCGGGCCCAGTGCGACAAGAAACTGTATCGTCAGGCGATGCGCGAGACGCTGGAGCGACAGGCTGGGCTCACGATTGTGCAGGGCACAGTCGAACGGCTGCTCACGAAGGCCGGCGCGGTTGCCGGTGTCGTTACGGATAGCGGTGAGAAGATCGACGCGAAGGCTGTCATTCTGACATCAGGTACATTTCTTAAGGGTCTTATCCATATCGGACTTAATCATTTTCCGGCTGGACGAGCGGGAGAGGCATCGGCTGAGCATTTATCCGACTGCATGCGTGAGTTTGGATTTGAGGTCGGACGGCTGAAAACCGGCACCCCGCCTCGATTGGACCGGGAGACAATCGATTTTTCAGCCATGATCCCGCAGCCGGGAGATAATCCACCGCCTCCGTTTTCGTACAGAACCGACCGAATCCTCGTCCCGCAGCGTGAATGTCATCTGACGCACACGAGTCAAGCCACGCACGAGGTTATCCGAAAGAATCTCGACAGGTCGCCCCTTTACAGCGGTGTGATCGAATCGGTCGGTCCCAGGTATTGTCCATCGATCGAGGATAAAGTTGTGCGGTTTGCAGAGAAGCCGCGGCATCAGATCTTCGTAGAACCGGAGGGTCTTGATACTCCGGAGTTTTATCCCAACGGCATCTCAACGAGTCTTCCGGTAGACGTACAGGCTGCCATGCTCAAAACGATCCTCGGTCTGGAGCGGGCGCGCATACTCAAGCCCGGTTATGCAATTGAGTATGACTATTTTCCTCCTCGGCAGTTGCATCCGACGCTAGAGACAAAACTCGTTGAGGGTTTGTACCACGCAGGACAGATCAACGGAACGTCCGGATATGAGGAGGCAGCAGCGCAGGGCCTCATGGCTGGCATCAATGCCGTGCTCAAGTTGCAGGGCAATCCTCCATTGGTACTCGATCGGTCGCAAGCCTACATCGGGGTCCTCATTGACGATCTCATCACGAAAGACGCACGAGAACCCTATCGAATGTTTACCTCAAGAGCCGAGTATCGTCTCCTGCTCCGACACGGCAATGCAGATCTCCGGCTCACTGAAATCGGTCGGCAGGTGGGACTGATTTCCGACCAAATTTATGAAATGTTTAGTAAAAAGCGTCACAGTATCGAACAAGAAATTGATAGGCTGGAAGAGCTTCGGCCTAGGCTTACAGACGACGTTCGGAGACGTTTAGCTGATGCCAATATTCAGGATATTTCAGGCCCATGCACAGTGGCTCAGTTATTACGCCGTCAACAAGTGACTTATGAGAAACTGCTCGATTGCCTTGATCTAAGTAGATCGCAAGATATGGAAATAATTGATGAAATAGAAATACAGGTGAAATACTCCGGCTACATCAAGCGACAGCTTCAACAGATCGGGCGATTTAAGAAACTTGAGGCGAGGGCTATTCCAGCTACATTCCCTTATGATCGAATTGTTGGTTTCTCTCAGGAGGTTCGCGAGAAGCTGAAAAGAGTTCGTCCCGCCTCTATAGGACAGGCCTCTCGAATATCAGGAGTCACCCCCGCGGCGATCTCTCTTCTTCTTGTAGCGCTCGAAAAGCATAAAGCCGAACCAAGCGTTGAGGGCATGCTCCAGTCGTCTCGCTCGCTACAGCTATCAGTTCGTCCAAATTAGCCTTGACCTCTTTTCTTATTTCACGTAATTGTTCCACGTGGAACATGAAGCTGAATCTTTCGATTTGCTTCTGCACTCATGTCGGCAAATTGATCTGAATCTCACTGATGAGCAGGCTGCGAAATTCATGATCTATCTCTCGCAGCTCCTGCAATGGAACAGAGTCACGAATCTTACCAGTATCACGGATCCACAGAAGATCGTGATCAAGCACTTCGTCGACTCACTGACAGCATTAGCTGCTACAGCGTTCCCCTTTCAAGCTGTTGTAATTGACATTGGGGCTGGGGCTGGATTTCCTGGCCTTCCCTTGAAAATTGTCAGAGATGATCTTCGTCTCGTCCTGATCGAGCCGATTAAAAAGAAATGTTCATTCCTCACTTCTATCACGGGCTTGCTCAAATTAGGCGATGTTTCGATCTTTCCGGGATCACTTCGGCAATATGTCGACCAGATAAAACATAGTGCCGCAGACATCATGGTTTTGAGAGCTCTTCGATTTGATGAGATTAAGGAACAAGCTGAGGTGCTACTTAATAAAAGGGGGAAGATCATTCTCTATCGGACGCAAATGATTGGGGCTGATTCAGCTCCAAGTGGATTCATGATCGAATCGCAAAAGTTATTTTCTCTACCCATGAATCAGGGCAATCGAGTGATTTGCATCTTGACTAAGTCTGTTCGTGTCTAGTCACATTTGGCAATGTTCCACGTGGAACATTAATATCCGGTTGCCGAGATTTTGAGAACTAAAAGATGGCCAAAATTATTGCGATAGCGAATCAGAAAGGGGGTGTTGGAAAGACAACTACCTCCGTTAACCTTGCTGCTGCGATTGCCCTGCAAGGAAAGCGAGTCCTATTAGTCGATATGGATCCGCAGGGCAATGCGACAAGCGGCCTTGGAATCGACCCGCGATCACTTCAGACGACAGTTTATAACTGCCTGATTAATTATGTAAAATTCGAAGATGCCGTTCAGAAAACTGAGGTGGGCGGATTATCTATTTTGCCGGCCAACGCGGAGCTGGCAGGAGCTGAAATTGAGCTTGTGAATGTCGAAGAGCGGGAGAAACTGCTTCGCCATTTTCTGAAGAATGTTGAGCCGTTATACGATGTCGTTTTTCTTGATTGTCCCCCGGCGCTCGGAATCCTCACAGTCAATGCTCTGGTAGCTGCAAGGTCTGTCCTGATCCCAGTCCAATGTGAATATTACGCAATGGAAGGGCTGAGCCGACTCATTACCAGTATCGATAGGATCCAACAGTCTCTGAATCCTGGCCTGACCATCGAAGGGATCGTCTTGACAATGTACGATACGAGGAATACCTTGGCGCGCCAGGTTGCCGATCAGGTCCGTGGGCATTTCAAAGAACTGGTCTATCAGACAACTATCCCGAGAAATGTGACGCTTGCCGAGGCTCCGAGTTATGGCCGTCCTGTGTTGCTCTATAACGTGGCTTCAGCCGGAGCGCAATCGTATCTCTCACTAGCCAAGGAGTTCATCAGTCATGGAGAAAAAAGCGCTCGGTAGAGGACTCGACGCGTTGCTGCCCACCACCAAACCGGCTCCGATGCCGGAGTTGCCGGAGGTGCAGCATCTTCACATTGATGCGATCGTGCCCAACCGCTATCAGCCTCGGCAGACTTTTTCACCACAGGAGCTCGCTGAGCTCGCTGCTTCGCTGAAGCAAAGTGGCCTCCTTCAGCCGATTCTCGTTCGTCGCAAGGGCGATGGTATGTACGAACTCATCTCAGGGGAGCGACGCTGGCGCGCGGCGCGAGAAGCAGGACTGGAAACCATCCAGGCTGTCATTCGAAACTGCAGTGATGAAGAATCGGTTATTTTGGCGTTGGTTGAAAATCTTCAGCGAGAAGATCTCAATCCGATGGAGATGGCAAGAGCATATCAGCGAATGGTGAACGAATTTGGACTCACGCAGGACATTATTGCGCAACGAGTAGGGCGTGAGCGGTCATCGATTGCGAATATTATGCGGTTACTCAATCTTCCGATCGAGATTCAGCAGTTGATTGAAACGAACCAGCTTTCGACCGGCCATGCGAAAGTGATTTTGGGAATTTCCAGCCCGAGTGAGCAGCAGCGAGTGGCGCAACTCGTCGTCGCTCGAAATCTGTCAGTGCGAGAGACTGAGAAAATTCTGGAATCAACCGTAATCGTTAGAAAACGCAATACAAAAGAGCTGCGGCGGTCGCCGTTGTCAGATGTTGAAGAACGATTGCAGAAACGTTTGGGTACGAAGGTCAATATCCTAAACGGTCGCCGCGGAGGAAAAGTCGTCATCCACTATTTTTCGGCTGCAGAGCTCGACGGCATTCTCGAGAATCTCCTTCAGTAGTTCCCCTCTACGTATCCGCAAAGAGTCACAGGTAATAAACGGCATATTTGTTGCTAAACCTCCGGGTTGATGGCAGTGTTTATTCGTATGAGCAGCTATTCATCATTCCGGCCAAAGTGTGACAGTGCGATTTTCTAAACGTGGGAGGAGTGCTCATGTGGGGTCAGGACAAGCGGGAAGTGAAGAATACAGCTGAAGGGGAAATCGAAGAGGGAACGGAGTCACAGGCACCACCCACGGAAGGATCGGGAGATGTGATCGCCTTTGTCGGGAAGGGAGTCGAATTCAAGGGCGTCATATCCTACAGCGGAACCGTCAGGATCGACGGCTATCTTGACGGGGAAATCCATACCGACGGAATTTTATTGATCGGGGAAGAAGCCATCATCCAAGCCAAAGTTACAGCCGGTACGATTGTGTGCAAGGGGAAAATCACCGGAGACATTATCGCAAAGGAACGAGTGAAACTTCGGGCTCCCGCCGTCTTCAACGGGAGTATGAAGACTCCCATGCTGTCCGTGGAAGATGGCGTGCTTTTCAATGGTGGACTCGAGATGAGTCAGGGAGTCCGGGAATTGCCGCAGGGAACGACACTGCATTCTGTTGCCAGCATCGCACCAGCTGGCATCAAGCGGATTAACGGGTAAGCAGCAATATACCTAGTTATAATTACTTATTTCACCAAGCAGCCATACCAGATCTTGGTTGAGGTAAGGAAGGAGAGCATATGTGGGCACGTAAAGAAAAAGAGCAGGTTCTTCACACGGAGCCGGACTACGAGAACTTCACGTTGCTCGCAAAAGATGTCGATTTTAAGGGTGTGGTGAATTTTGATGGAACGGTGCGCGTTGATGGTCGCGTAGAAGGGGAAATCCACACGTCCGGCACCCTCATCGTCGGAGAGCACGCGGTCATCAAGGGTGTGGTGTCTGCCGGAGTGCTGATGACCAGCGGGAAAATCAATGGGACCATAACCGCTGTGGAGAGGATTCAAATTCTCAAGCCGGGAGTCTTGGTCGGTGATATCCGAACCCCATCGATTGCCATTGAGGAAGGATCCCATTTTCACGGCATGTGCGACATGGGGATGCAGTCGTGGGAGGAACCACGCGCTATATCGATCGCCTCCTGACAGAATAAACCGCACCTCGCAGCGCCCGACCACTTCCGGACTAGCCTCTAGCCCTTTTCATCTCCGATCAGTACAATACCATCCCAATGAAGCGTCCAGCCGTTCTTTTGGGTATGAGTGGTGGAGTAGACAGCTCTGTGGCGGCAGCCCTGTTGGTACGCCAGGGTTACGACGTGCATGGTGTGACTCTCCAAGTGTGGGAGCACGAAGACGAAACAGTCGCTGCCTCTAAGAAATGGCAGGAGCGTGGCTGTTGTAAAGTCGGAATCGCGAAGTTCGTCGCGCAGAAACTGAACATCCCCTATGAGGTAGTCGACAGTCGCAAGAACTTCCGCAGCGGGGTCATCGAAGATTTTCTTCATGGCTATGCTGGCGGCACTACGCCGAACCCCTGCGTGCGATGCAATGAACGGGTGAAGCTGCGCGGGTTGATCAATCTTGCTCGGGCGCGCGGCATTCCGTATGTCGCTACGGGGCACTACGTGCGCATTTCCGAAAGCCATGGAGGTCACCGGCTATACCGATCTGCAGATAGCAGGAAGGATCAAAGCTATTTTCTCTATCGACTCCAGCCTGACTGGCTTCCCCATCTGATATTTCCTGTCGGGGCTATGCAAAAGGCTGATGTATGGGGAGAAGCGGAATCACTTGGTTTACCGTCTGACGAACTGAAGGAGAGCCAAGAGATCTGTTTCGTAAGCCACGGTGATTATCGGACGTTTATTGAGACAGAAATGCCGGAGGCCAAGAAACCCGGCGTGTTCATTGATCAAGCAGGGCGGCAGCTCGGCGAGCACGAAGGGATCGCCTTCTATACACCAGGACAACGACGCGGCCTGGGCATCGCGGCGAGCCAGCGTCTGTACGTCCAGCAGGTTCAACCGACCACGAATACGATTGTCTTGGGCCCCGAAGATTCACTCCTTCGCTCCAGCTGCGATGTGACCGATCTTAACCTCTTCGACCATAGCCTCCTTGCCTCCTCGACAGATGTCGATGTGAAGGTTCGCTACGCCACGCCAGCCACGCCAGCTCGAGTCGAGCCGCTCGGAGCAGAAACCCTGCGCATCCACTTCAATATTCCGCAACGTGCTCTGAGTCCAGGTCAGTCTGCCGTGTTTTATCGTGGCGACCAAGTCATCGGCGGCGGAATCATCCAGCCTTTCTAAGAAGAGGTACTCGTCCGTCCTGTATTGACAGTTCCCATCAGCCAATGCTAACTTTGCGCGCCCATTTTCGTGCGCTTCGCACGAAGGCTTGTCCTTTGCCTAAATTGACATGAGCGGATCACCACGGTGATAAAGACAGCAGTTGCGCGACGTTACGCCCAAGCACTCTTCGAGCTTCTCGATCAATCCAACATCGAAGCGACGCGGGGTACTCTCAATGGCCTCAGCCAGGCCATGAAGGATTCGATTTCTCTGCGCCATGTGGTTGCCTCACCGGCATTCGCTGCCGATGAGAAGATCGCCGTTTTGACCGAACTCGGCGGGCGTCTGGGGTGCCCTCCGGTGGGCAAAGCGTTTATCAGTCAGTTGGTGAACAAGAACCGGGTTGGTTTCTTGCCCGAGATCGCGGAAGCCTTCGCCAAACTTGTGGATCAGTCAAAGGGGACTCAGCAGATTACGGTCTCCTCTGCGACGGCGCTATCCCCCGCTGAACAAAATCGAATTACGACGCGTCTGCGCGACACGCTGAAGCGCGACGTGGACGTCACTTTTGAAACTAACGCCAGCCACCTCGCCGGACTCCAAATCCACATCGGCAGCACCGTCGTGGATAGCACTGTTCGCGGGAGACTGAACGCTATGCAGAGCCTGTTGACCAAGGAGTAGCCATGCAGATCAAGGCAGAAGAAATCAGTGCGATCATTAAAGAAAAGATCAAAGGCTTCGATAAGCAGGTCGATGTCAAAGAAACGGGTTCGGTCATCCAGGTCGGCGACGGCATTGCTAAGGTCTACGGACTCGATGGTGCCATGGCTGGTGAGATGCTCGAGTTTCCCGGAGGCCTCTACGGGATCGCGCTGAACCTCGAGGAAGACAATGTCGGGGCCGTGTTGATGGGTGACGACGTCGGGATCAAGGAAGGCGATCCGGTCAAACGAACGGGCCGTATTGCGGAAATCCCGGTCGGCGAAGCGCTGGCCGGTCGCGTGGTCAATGCCATCGGCCAGCCCATCGACGGCAAGGGGCCGATCAAGTCGAGCCATTCTTCGCGTATTGAAGTCGTTGCGCCAGGTGTGATCACGCGCCAATCCGTCCGCGAACCATTGCAAACCGGTATCAAGGCGATTGACGCCATGATTCCGATCGGACGTGGCCAGCGCGAGTTGATCATCGGCGACCGGCAGACCGGCAAGACCGCCATTGCCGTCGACACGATCATCAATCAAAGAGGTCTCGGTGTCTTCTGTATTTACGTCGCAATCGGGCAGAAGCGCTCAACCGTGGCACGCGTGGTGAAGACACTTGAAGAACACCATGCCATGGAGTTCAGCGTCGTCGTGGCGGCAAGCGCCAGTGATCCGGCTCCGATGCAGTACCTGGCCCCCTTCGCGGGCGCCGCGATCGGCGAGTACTTCCGAGATAACGGTAAGCACGCGTTGATCGTCTACGACGACTTGTCAAAGCACGCCGTTGCCTACCGCCAGCTGTCGTTGTTACTCCGGAGACCACCAGGCCGTGAAGCCTATCCGGGGGACGTGTTCTATCTGCACTCCCGGTTATTGGAACGTGCAGCGAAACTGAGCGACACGCTCGGTGGAGGCAGCCTAACCGCGCTTCCTATTATTGAAACGCAAGCTGGCGACGTGTCAGCCTACATTCCGACGAACGTCATTTCCATCACCGACGGCCAAATCTATCTCGGCAGCGATCTGTTCTATTCCGGTGTTCGTCCGGCGATTAACGTCGGTCTGTCCGTCTCTCGTGTCGGTGGGTCAGCTCAGATTAAAACGATGAAACAGGTGGCTGGAACATTGCGGTTGGACCTTGCTCAATACCGTGAAATGGCAGCGTTTGCCCAATTCGGCAGCGAACTCGATAAGGCCACTCAAAGGCAGTTGGCGCGCGGCGTCCGAATGGTCGAACTGCTCAAGCAAGGACAGTATAAGCCGATGCCCGTGGCCGATCAGGTACTTTCAATCTACGCCGGCGTCAATGGGTTTCTCGACGACGTCCAGGTTGATAAGGTGCAACAGTTCGAGGCGGATTTCATCCGTTACGTTCAGCAGAACCACCCTGAACTGAAGAAAGAGATCACCAGCATCGCAAAGATTGACGACAAGGTCAGCAGCAGATTGCAGGAGATTCTTACGACCTTCAAACAGAAGATGGGGTACGGCGCGAAATAGCCGTCAGCGTTCGCTGTCAGCGGCAAGCCGATGGCTGAAGCTGAGAGCAGAGAATTCACACCATGCCAAGCCTCCAAAGCCTAAGACGGAAGATCAGTAGCGTTAAGAATACGCAGAAGATTACAAAGGCCATGAAGATGGTGGCCTCCGCAAAGCTCAAGCGCGCACAGAGCCGCATTCTGGCCTTTCGACCCTATGGGCTAAAGATGCGCGAGGTGGTGGCCAACCTCAGTCGCCGCGTGAACCGCGATCTGCATCCTCTACTGCAGAAACGCCCTACAAAGATGGTGCGTGTCGTCGTCGTGACAAGCGACCGGGGATTGTGTGGCGCATTTAACGCCAATATCGTTCGCAAGGCGCTGGAATTCATCCGTGAGTGTGAGGCTCGCGGCGTGAAAGTGGAAATCGGCCTCGTCGGGCGCAAGGGGCGGGACTTTTTCAAGCGTCGGCACTGGCCGACCCATGAGCCGTACGTGGACATCTTTGACCGATTGTCCTACGAGCATGGGATGGAGATCGCGCAGAGAGCCCTTGAGATGTATACGCAGGGAGCGTTCGACGAAGCCCATATCATCTACAATGAATTCAAGTCAGCGCTTCAGCAGCGGGTGATCGTTGAGCAACTCTTCCCCATCGAATCGTTTGAGGAGGGCGGACAACCCAGCGAGACGTTGGGTGGGAGCTACCTCTATGAGCCTGATGAACTGGAACTGCTGGACCCCTTGTTGATGAAGCACCTGCAGGCGCAGACGTTCAGGATTCTCCTTGAATCGTCCGCGGCAGAGCAGGCCGCGCGGATGGCTGCGATGGATGGTGCGACGCGCAACGCGGGTGAGGTGATCAAGAAAGTCACGCTCTACTACAATAAGACACGACAGGCGGCGATTACAAAAGAACTCATGGACATCGTAGGCGGAGCCGAAGCATTGAAATGAGACGGATCTGCCAAGACGAACGTTTTCAGTGTCGCGCATTCGACTCGGCACTCAGTGCCAGACCCTCTGCACTCTAGATAAAGGAGCATCCCGTGGCGACTGCAACAGGCAAAGTCATTCAAGTCATCGGACCGGCGGTAGACGTGGAGTTTCCCCCCGGCCAGCTGCCCAACATCTATAATGCGCTGAAGGTGAATCAGGAGGAGAACAAGGCTGCAGGCAAACCAGCCATCCGGATTACCCTCGAGGTCGCCCAACACCTCGGTGAAAACCGGGTTCGCGCCGTGGCCATGTCCTCAACTGATGGTCTCACTCGCGGGATGGATGTGCAGGATACCGGGGCACCGATCTCCGTGCCGGTTGGCCGCGAAACGCTCGGACGCCTTATCAACGTGCTCGGCGAACCGGTCGATGAAAAGGGTCCGATCAAGACAAAGAAGACCTATCCTATTCACCGGCCCGCTCCAAAACTGGAAGATCAGGATACCAAGACAGAAGTGCTCGAGACCGGGATCAAAGTCGTCGACCTGCTCGAGCCCTATAGCAAAGGCGGCAAGGTCGGACTCTTCGGCGGGGCCGGAGTCGGCAAGACCGTCATCATCATGGAACTCATCAACAACATTGCTCTCCATCACGGAGGCTTCTCGGTATTCGCGGGCGTAGGTGAACGGACCCGTGAAGGCAACGATCTCTGGCACGAAATGCAGGAGTCCAAGGTCATCGATCTGGATGATTTTACGAAATCCAAAGCCGCGCTGGTGTATGGCCAGATGAATGAGCCGCCCGGTGCGCGTCTCCGTGTCGGTCTCACCGGCCTCACGGTGGCTGAATATTTCCGCGACGAAGAGAATCAGGACGTGCTGCTCTTCATCGACAACATCTTCCGGTTTACCCAAGCCGGTTCGGAAGTGTCCGCATTGCTCGGACGTATGCCGTCCGCAGTCGGCTATCAGCCCACCCTCTCAACTGAAATGGGTGCCTTGCAAGAACGGATTACCTCGACCAAGCGCGGATCGATCACCTCGGTGCAGGCCGTCTATGTGCCGGCCGACGACTTGACCGATCCGGCGCCAGCAACCGCCTTTGCACATTTGGACGCGACCACGGTGTTGTCACGGCAACTAACAGAGCTGGGCATCTATCCGGCGGTCGACCCCCTCGATTCCACCTCGCGTATTCTCGATCCGCAGATCCTCGGCGAGGAGCATTATAAGGTGGCCCGTGGTGTGCAGTCGATCCTGCAACGGTACAAAGACCTGCAGGACATTATCGCGATTCTCGGAATGGACGAACTATCGGAAGACGACAAGATGGTCGTGGCCCGTGCTCGAAAGATTCAGCGGTTTCTCTCACAGCCGTTCCACGTTGCAGAAGCCTTTACCGGTGCTCCAGGCAAGTATGTGAAGCTCAAGGACACGGTCCGGAGTTTCAAGGAGATCCTCGACGGCAAGTATGACCACCTGCCGGAACAGGCTTTTTACATGGTGGGGCCGATCGAGGAAGCGGTGGCGAAGGCGGAAAAGATGGGGATAAAGGTCTAAAGCAGGCGGGTGCTCTTCTGCTCGCGGAACGCGCGGCCTCAGAAGGCCCACGTTCGACGTGCGCAGGTCAGAGCAGCCCACCTACTTTTCCCCCTTCTGCTTGGAAAGTAGGAAGAAGGAAAGAATGGCTGGGAAGATTCTGTTAGAAGTGGTGACGCCGGAGAAGATGCTGCTCAGTCAGCAGGTGGATGAGCTCATTGCGCCCGGTGTAGAGGGTGAGTTTGGCGTCCTCCCCGGCCACACATACTTTCTTTCCATGCTCAAGATCGGTGAGTTGCGCTATCGCGTCGGCGATCAGACCAACTACATGTCCGTCCTCTGGGGATTTGCCGAAGTCACGCCAAAAAAGGTGACGATCCTTGCCGAGATTTCCGAGAAAGCCGAGGATATTGACGTCGATCGAGCAACGCAGAAAGTGGCCGAGGCTGAGGAACGCCTCAAAGTGGGCGGCCTACCGTCCGATCTCAAAGAAGCTCAAATCAGTCTCGAAAAAGCCCGTCTCCGCAAGAGGATTGCCGAACGCGCCCGCAAGACCGGCCTGGCGTAAGTCCCGCTCCGCGTCGCTCCGCTTAGTCCCTTGCTCCCGCCTCTCGGAACGATCTGTTCAGCTTCTATCAGACTGAAACGTGTGGCAATGTCCGATTCTGTGAGCGCCAACAGGATGCCAATGAGAATTCTTCTGCTCACTATGCTGCTCTGGTGTATCGGTTGTGCCGGACCGGCGCTGACGAGCCGCGTAATCCAAGAAGAAACTTCCTGGTTCGTTCGTCTGGATTCGTACCAGGATCCCGGCAATTCGTCCCTTCGTTATGAACATCCTGCCACATGGACTGCCGAAGAACTCCTTGCCATTCTCAGCCAGCTGCTGCTCGAAGAACGGGGCGGTCTTATGGACAGTGCGCGGCCGCCGCATTCTGTGTTTTCGGCGGAGGAGGTCTTCCTCCTTGTCCCGGCCATACGAGATTCTTTCCGGATGGCAAGGCCAAGCGAATGGGTAGCATTCTCGATCTCAACGCAGAGCAATTCCGGATTGGCGGTCACGTCGGGCGGAATGTTTCTCGCCGACTCTCGGTTACACGTGATCGTGGCAAACCATCGCGCGCTCGTTCCGCAGAATTCGGAGGATCTGGCGAGCGTGCGCGCCAATCCCTTGCACTCTATCAGAGGCAGTGGCGGGATACTCACTTTTGAATCATCTCGTTTTGTGATGGGCAGGCAGTCGAATTGGTCAGGGGGGCACCGAGCGTCAGCCAGCGAACTGATCCTCGACCATCGGGCCTTTCTCTCATTCCTCAAACCCGCCGGGAGGACGCCGGTTCCTGCACAGGCGGCTGGTTCATCAGGACCTGCCGTGGCCGCTGAGTCTGGAGCCTCACATGCCCGTTCATCGACTGGCGGCGACTCCGATCCCAATCGTTCGATCATTCGACTCCAGGAAGAAGTCGAGCGACTGAAAAAGCAAGTGGCAGAACAGGCAGCGGAGATTGAACGGCTGAACCGCCGCATCGACCACTTCTCTCGCAGTACCCCCAGTCCGTGAGCATCATGCCCCTGCGGTCCGGACCCGACACCGGGCACCTGTCTGGATCGATCCCGGCGTCGACGCGAACAGGGTTCCGGGTCGGGATGTCAGTGATCGAGGGGAATTTCAATGACCAGCCCACCCATCACGTCGTTTATCTTAAAATCTTTCTTCGAACTTCGCGGATGCGCATTGTGGCAACCGACGCAGGCCTGGCTGACCGCGCGATCGGCATAGATAGCTTGGAAATAGCTCTGATTACCGACCTTGATCGTGCCGGTTACAGACTTCTCGGGTTGCTCCCGCAACACTTCCAGGCCGTTTTTTTCCGATTCACTGTACGGGGCGTTGTGTGGATTGATGGGCCAAAGGCTGATGAGTCGATAGCGGACCTTTGAGCCCGTCTTTGTCGCGAGCTCGCTGGACTCCATCAGAAACTGCGCCGGCAATGGAAGGACGTTCCTCTTGGCGCGCCAATTCTCGGCAGCAGCAGTTTTCCCATGCTTCTGCAGTCGTTCGACCACGTGGATCGTGTAGAACGTTCGATCCGCTTCGATAACCGAATGAATATAGTCCGCGACTGTTTCCGGTGGAATAGCGGGCAAGTCCGTTGCGGTAGCGGAGCCGACAGACAGACCAAGGCTCAGCGCCATGGCCATGGTACTCCGGACTCTGATGGCTGTTCTCCCCCTCATCGCGCGCTCCTTTCTTCGTGTGGACCAGCCTCACACGATTAGCATAATCCTCGGAGAACAAGGAGGCAAATTGCCCACATCCTTCGATTGCATTTGACCGAAACTCTTTAGTAGTTTGTGCCGCACATGATTACCGAATTTATCGTGACGAACGGAGAACAGCCGAAACGGCTAGATGTATTTCTCGTCAATCGCGCGCGAGATATCTCGCGCGCGGCTATCCAGCGACTGATCGAACAAGGTCGGGTGAAGATCAACGGTCACGCCGTGAAGCCCAGCCAGAAAATCAAACCCGGGGACGTGATCGCCTTCGACATTCCGAAGGCCGAGCCACTGACGCTGAAAGGCGAGGCAATTCCGCTCGAGATTCTGTATGAGGATGATGCCCTGCTGGTACTAAACAAGCCGTGCGGCCTGGTTGTCCATCCGGCGCCTGGCCATTGGTCCGGGACGTTGGTCAATGCCTTGTTGCATCATTTTGAAACATCCGGAGGGACCGTTTCGACCATCGGTGGTAAAGAACGCCCGGGGCTCGTTCATCGCCTGGATAAGGACACGTCCGGTGTCATGGTCATCGCCAAAACCGATCAGGCCCATCGACAGCTGGCCGGACAATTCAAGCACCATACGATTACACGCGTCTATGAAGCCCTGATCTGGGCTGTGCCGAAGAAGGGTCATGGCCTTATCGAATTGGCGATCGGACGGGATACCAAAGAGCGGAAGAAGTTCTCAGCGCGCACCACGAACCCGAAGGAATCGGTGACGGAGTACAAGGTGGACCATCGATATGGGAAGGTCGCCGCTCATGTTTTGCTGTACCCGCGTACAGGACGAACACACCAACTGCGGGTGCACCTGACATCGTTGGGCCATCCCATCCTCGGAGATCTGACGTACGGCGGACGGAAAGTCTGCACGATGGATGAAGTTCCCATACCGCGGGTGATGCTGCACGCCAGGACATTGGGATTCCATCATCCGGTGACCGGCCAGTTTCACGAATATACGAGACCCTCTCCGCCCGATATGGAGGCGGTCATGCAGGCGCTCGATCGACTAGCGCATCCAAAGACGGTCCGGAGCGCTTGACAGCCTCCGCCTACTCGATTAGGACGGTCCTATGCAAACGGGAGAAATTCTTGATACGATCGGCGGGTTGACCTCTCAACTCAAAACCTACGCGGCCAAGCTACCGCCTCTCGTTCATTTGACGACAGTCCCGACCGGGGTGAAGCCGAAGCTTGAGGCTGTCGATCAATATGAGGATATCGTGTCGCGCGTTCGGAGTCAGAGCGTAGGGACCGCCTACAAAGGACTCAACGAATCGTTTGTCGCGTCGCTCGAAGCGTTTGAGGTCGGCAACTTACTGGGGGCGGTGCAGCCGCTGCTGGCGGTGCTCGATCATATCGAACGAATGCAGCGGGATAAAGAAATTGAGGTCGGTCGCATCGATGAAAAGCGGCTTGCGGAATATCGCGCCGCGCTGCACAAGATTCTTCCGGGAAATAAACCGGAACTCGACGGGGCCGGACGTGGGATGTGAGATCAGTGTCCCATCTTCGGCCCAGCAGCGTTCGCCCCTTCGGACACAAGCTTGAAGCGAACGGTTGAGCCACAGTGTGGACACTTGGTGCGAACGGTCTCTTCGTCAAGCAGCACGTACTCATCCTGCTTGAGCCACATGAGCTGGAAGCACTTGGGGCAGCTACGGACTTGCGTTGACATCGTTTTCCTCGTACACTCCGCCCGTCATGGATGCGGTGATCGAGAGATAATCTAGTACAAGATGCCTCCAACCCTCAAGCCCGCAGTAACCTTTTCCGAAAAGAAACTCCTCGAAGCATCCCAGCTGCTTCGGCTCTTCCATCAGGCGCCCTGGGCCAAAGACCGCACGCTTGAGGATGCCAAGGAGATGCTGCGTCATACCGATGTGACGCTCTGTGCGTGGGATGGGGATCAATTGGTGGGATTCGGACGTGTCCTGACGGATTTCGTGTATCGTGCGACCATCTGGGATGTGATCGTCGACAAGGCTTACCAGAAACAAGGGATCGGTACTGAGATCGTTCAACGGATTCTCAATCATCCCCGACTCAGAAAAGTCGAACTCTTCTGGCTCTGCACCCGCCGACCGGCCTTTTACGAAAAACTCGGCTTCAGCTCAAAGGAACAGACCGGCATGGTCTGGAGCCGCAGCAAACACGGTCGACTTGAGTAGCTCGGTTCAGCTTCAACCTC
>JAWOMO010000048.1:0-84428 GCA_033852435.1 Nitrospira sp. | reverse complement strand
ATCTCAGCGAATTGGTCAATGGACGCTGTTTAGATCCACGGTAGATTTCCACGCCTTTACAGGCGTGGCCCTAAACTAATTACGATCTTCGATCGTCCTGCTTCGCAGGACCTTGCTCTCACCCCCGTCTTCACAGACGGGGAACTCCCGCTGGATTAGACATTTTGGAGGCTGCACCATGTTTTCTTTTTGTTCTTTTCACAAGAGGTACCCTCAATCTGTCGGAGGGTCATCAGCGATCTTCATCTCTCTGCTCTGCCTCACACTCGGAGGATGCGGTAGCGGTGGTAGTTCCGCACCACCTTCCGTGAGGGCTACAGGAACACCGGGGGCTGAAGCCTCCGTAGGAGAACGCCTCTTCGTCGAAACCCGTTTTGCCCAAGCGTTCAAAGCATTTTTGGATAACGGCGGCAATGTAAACGATCACAATGCCGGTGACGCCGTGATGGATACCCTGGAAACAAAGACCCCTGGCGCACCCATTGATCCAGGCCCATTCAAAGGCATGTCCATGAATTGCAGAGCCTGTCACATGGTTGACGATGTTTTGAGGGCCCCGGGGGGAGGGATGCGTACCTATACGGACTTTGCTCGCCGCAGCCCAATCCCAGCCAGAGCTGACGGCAAGACTCATGCGCCACGCAATTCGCCTCCCCTCGTCAACTCCGCACTGGATCGACCAGGCGGAGCCCTCTTCCACTTCGATACGGAATTCAACTCGATGGAAGATCTGGTCGCAGCTACCTTTACTGGCAGAAACTACGGATGGTTGCCTGGTGAACGAGCGCAAGCGATTGCGTACATCGCGCGGGTCGTACGGGGCGATGACGGGAGCGGAGTGATTGCCCAGCAATTCGACGGACTCCCTTACCGTATTCTCTTTACGGGAGGGAACCCTGCCATTCCAGACGAACTCCGCCTGCCGCCTGAATTTCGTGCGTACATCGGATCCGGTACCGATCAGGAGATCTTCGACGCGGTCGTCAAAGTGGTTGCCGCCTATGTAAAACAGCTTCTGTTTTCGGAACAGGACGACAGCGGCAATCTCATCCGGTCACCCTTCGACGTGTTTTTGATCCTCAACAGCCTCCCTCAGCAACCGAACAGCAATGAATCACCCCTTGATTTCAGCCACAGGCTGCGAACGTTGGTCAACGGATTGGCAAGCCCGCAATTTGTCTCGTCCAATCCCAACAGGCCGGACGGTCAATTTTAATTTCATTCCCAATCGTTCACATTCGGCGCTCAAGAACTAGAAGGCCTGAAAATCTTTCTGGCTGAGCCATCGGCCGTCCCATCCAGTGCACCGGAATTGGCCGCAGGCAAGATCGGCAATTGTGTCGCCTGCCACGCCGCGCCGAACTTCACGGACTTCAAATTGCACAACACGGGTACCGCACAGACGGAATATGACAGCTTCCATGGAGCCGGCGCATTCGCGGCACTCGCAATTCCCAGCCTTTCTACTCGTAACGGCAACTATGATGCCTTTCTCCCCGCCACAGCAATGCATCCGAACGCCTCAGAACGTTTTCGAGCCATTCCCGTTCTGGCCGACCCCTCCTTGACTGATCTGGGCGTGTGGAACGTCTTCGCCAATCCGGATAATCCGAATCCGCAAGCAAAGATCCGAACCATTCTGTGCGACGAGCAACAGCCCTGCCCCCTCTCCGACGCGGTATTGCTGGATAGAGCCATCGCCCGATTCAAGACGCCAGGACTCCGCGACCTGAGCCATTCGGCGCCCTATATGCACAACGGCCAATTTGATACCTTGGATGACATCGTTGACTTCTATCGTGGAGTCTCAACGCAGGCCCGTGCCGGAACGTTGCGCAACGGCGCCACTCAGCTTCAGGGCATCGCCCTGACAGCCGGCGACGTTGCACCGCTGGTGGCATTTCTGAAATCCCTGAATTGAATGAGGACTATCAATAGAGGAGACTAGCGAAAGCAAGGATGACCTGCCGGTGCACCACGCGACGGCAGCGGAGCGGGAGCTGCGCCCTCCTACTTTGTGGGCGGGTCCTCGCTTCGTCCTGAGGCCCCCCTTTTCATTTTTCACATCTGGAGATTGGCGTCATCGCGAGTCTCGCGATGACGCTGGACGTAGCCGTGACTACTTCTTGATGTGTTCGGAGAGGTACCGGTCGAGGCCGACCTGATCGATCGTTCTGAGTTGGGTGTCGAACCAGTCGACATGCTCTTCGGAATCTTCGATCATATGTTCAAGCAGATGCCGCGTCGTGAAGTCTCCGACTTTGGCACAATGGGCTATCGCCTTGCGGAGCAACTCCACATCTACAACCTCAAAGTGCAAATCTGCCTTATAGAGGTCCTCTACCGTGCGCCCCGCCCCCACCTCATCGAGATGCTCAACATCCGGCGTCCCATCCAGATACAGAATGTGATCGATAAGGCCAGATGAATGACTGACCTCCTCAGTGGCGAGATGACTAAAATGCTCATGTACCCGGTCGTAACCCCAGTTCCTGCACATGGCCGCATGCAGCAAGTATTGATGGACGGCCGTCAGTTCTGCCTTCAAGACCTGATTTAGAAACTCGACGACTCCTTCTTTGGCTTTCATAATCTTGCTCAGCTCTCTTTCTTGATTTGTTCCGCAAGATAGTTTTCGAGACCGACTTGCTTGATTGTTTCCATCTGCGTTTCAATCCAGTCGATGTGGGCGTCTACGTCCTTGGCCATGTCCTCAAGCATGTGGCGGGTCGTAAAATCCGCAACCTTTGCGCAGTGCACAATCCCCTCGTTCAGCAAGGTCAGCATTTCCTGTTCAGCTTTGAGATCGAGCTTGAGCTGCTCAGGAACTGTCTCGCCGACGTGCACCGCGTTCATCCGCTGCACGTTCGGCACCCCCTCCAAATACAGGATGTGGCCGATCAACTCATCGGCATCTTTCATTTCGTCGATGCTCCGCTCGCGCACTTTGTGGTGGAGCCGCTCGTAACCCCAGTTCTCACACATCTTGGCGTGCATGAAGTACTGATTAATGGCTGTGAGATCCGCCGTCAGGATCTTGTTGAGGATGTTGACGACCCCCTCTTTGGCTTTCATGGTTACCCCCTCTCTTCAATCGGGTAGGCCCTCATGCCAGGGGCTCATTGGTTGGTTGAAAGGTCGCTCGCAATCTCTATCTGTTTCATTATCGGTTTCGGAATGTATTTCGTCAACTGCACCACCGCATGTGAGAGCGGCAACCATAGGGAGCAGATAAAAAGCATTCTCACTATCGAAAGGGAATACAGCAGACAACGGAGAGGAGATCGATCTCGAAGGGCTTAGCCGGCTTCGCGATAGCCGCAGTCTTCGTTTCGGCACTGCACGCTACGGCCAGCCTGCTTGCTGACCTTCTCGATGAGAAACGGTGCACTGCAGGTCGGACAAGCCTTGTTGATCGGGCGATCCCATAAGGCGTACTCACAGGCCGGATACTTGCTGCAGGCAAAAAACGACCGGCCCTTGCGCGTCCGTTTCTGCACCAAATCGCCGCCACAGCCAGGCTGAGGACACTTGACCCCCAGTGCTAACGGTTTTGTGGTTTTGCACTGAGGGTAGGCAGAGCAGGCGATGAACTTGCCGAACCGACCGGTCTTTACGACCATCGGGCTATTGCACTTCTCGCACAGCTGATCGGTGGTCAGTTCCTGCTTCGGTACGATCTTGATCGTGCCGTCAGCGAGTTTCTCGAAGTTTTGCGTATTCTTACAGGGCGGGTCCTCTTTATACCCGGGGCACGCGAGAAACTTGCCGTTGCGTCCCCATTTAATTTCCATCATGCGTCCGCACTTTTCACAGGGAATATCTGTGGGCGGCTCGACTGTATCTTTCGGACCGGGGATCGTCTTGGCCCGTTCCATCTCTCGCGTGAACGGATCGTAGAAATCACGCACCGCCTCGACCCACGGTTTGTTCCCCTCCTCCACCTCGTCGAGTTCTTCTTCCAGGTGTGAGGTGAAGTCGACGTTCACGACTTGAGGGAAACCCTTGACCAAGAAATCATTCACGGTGCGGCCAGTTTCAGTCGGAATGAACCGTCCCTCAACCTTCTCCACGTATTTGCGGTCCTGAATGGTGGAGATGATCGCGGCATACGTCGATGGCCGGCCGATCCCTTTCTCTTCCAGTTCCTTGATCAAGAGCGCTTCGTTATACCGAGGAGGTGGCTGGGTAAAATGCTGCTTGGACGTGATTCCGGGAATCGTTTGCTCGGCCTGTTCGACAAGACGCAGCCGCTCCCCTTCCTGCAACTCGGGCAATTGTCGTTCCGCATCGTCCTCCGCTTCCTGATCGCCTTTCTGCTTCTGCGCAAACAGCTCCTTGTCGACGCCTTCCATATACACGATGGTGTGGCCGGGGAACTTCACTATGGTGCCGGTGGAACGGAACAGATAGGTCCCCTTCGTTTCGAGCGGCGTCGACTCGACGCGAGTCACATCTAAAATCGCTGGGACCATCTGCGAGGCGATGAATCGGTTCCAAATCAACTTATAGAGATTATATTGGTCCTGCTCCAGATACTGCCGGATGGTTTCCGGATCACGCGACGCAGAGGTGGGGCGGATCGCTTCGTGAGCTTCCTGCGCCGCTTTCTGGGTCTTGTACACATTGGGAGTTGTGGGGAGATATTCGGCTCCGAATCGGTCTTGTATCACCTGCCTGGCTTCAGCCGTGGCTTCCTGAGAAATTCTCGGCGAGTCTGTTCTCATATAGGTAATGAGCCCGGTGGGGCCTTCTGCCCCGATCTCCACACCTTCATAAAGCTGCTGCGCAAGGGTCATGGTTTTCTTGGGAGTGAAGTGGAGTTTTCTCGCGGCCTCCTGCTGCAGCCGGCTGGTAATAAACGGCGCAACTGGATTCCGCTTCTTTTCTTTCCGTTCGATCGACGTGACAGAAAAAGGCTTCCCTTGAATGGCAGCGACCACCTTCTGCGCTTCGTCGGCGGTCGTAATCGAGGCTTCTTCTCCATTGATGCTATGCAGCTTCGCCTCGAACGGAGGAGGATTCGTGCCGGCCAACAGTACGGTCATCGACCAATACTCCTCGGCACGGAACGCTTCCCGTTCCTGCTCACGCTCGCACATCAAGCGCACAGCGACTGATTGCACCCGTCCCATGGAGAGGCCACGCCGGACCTTATTCCACAAAAGTTGGCTGCCTTGGTAGCCGACGATCCGATCAAGCACGCGCCGAGCTTGCTGGGCATTCACCAACTTCATGTCGATCTGACCAGGCGACTGCAAAGCTTGCTTGATGGCCCGCTCCGTAATCTCGTTAAACAACACGCGGAACACTTTCCCATCGCTCTTCTTTTTGGACTTGCCCTTCAATTCTTCAGCAAGATGCCAGGCAATAGCCTCCCCTTCGCGATCGGGGTCCGGCGCGAGAAAGACCTTGTCGGCTTCTTCGGCTTTCTTCTTGATGTCAGCCAGAACCTTCGATTTCCCCTTAATGGTGACATATTGCGGCTTGAAATCATGTTCGAGATCGACGCCGAGCTTGCTGGTGGGTAAATCCTTTATATGGCCGACCGAGGCCATGACCGTATAGCCACGCCCAAGATACTTGGTGATGGTCTTCGCCTTCGTGGGTGACTCGACAATAATTAACGACTTCGCCATATCGACTCCAATGCCTACGACACCTTACTCTATCATCCCTACCAAATATAGCAGATCAGTGCAACTCACCTGTTCCTTGAGCAAACGATCACACCCTGAGATAGCGCTGTCCCGAGAGTTGTCGCACCCGCTGCCGAAGCTCAAGCGACAAGAGCGACGCCGTCACCAGCGGCACCGACAATCCAGTTTGCGCAACAAGATGATCCACCGTCCGCGGATCGTACGAGAGGGCATCATACACCAGCTGTTCTTCATTTCCGAAACGATCGCCGCATTTCACCTCCGACGGCATGCATGAAAGCCGCGCGCGCATCGACACGTCGAGTTGCGGGAGCAGCGCTTCAATCACATCGTGGGCCTTCTCGATCAACGAAGCACCTTCCTTCAGCAACGCGTTCGTTCCATGGCTCGTCTCTTCCTTCACGAAACCCGGCACGGCGAAGACTTCTCTTCCCTGCTCCGCGGCCAAGCGAGCGGTGATCAACGATCCGCTGCTGATCGCGGCTTCGGTCACGACGACACCGAGAGAAAGTCCGCTGATGATACGATTCCTCCGAGGAAAATGTGCGCTGTGCGGAGGCGACCCAAGAGACAACTCGGATACAACCGCCCCCTGCTCTTCGATCTCACGGCGCAGCCGTTCATGCTCAATCGGATACGTCCGATCGATCCCGCACCCGAGCACCGCCACCGTACGACCTCCGGCAGCCAGTGCCCCTCGATGGGCCGCTGCGTCAACACCGCGCGCGAGCCCGCTGACCACGGTAAACCCAGCAGTGGCTAGGTCCTTCGCCAGTTCCTCCGTCAAAACCCTCCCGGCCGGAGTCGCGCGCCTCGCACCGACAATGGCCAAGGCCAGCTCGTCCTGTTCGGTCAATGCCCCCGATACGTAGAGAAGCGGCGGTGGATCCGGAATCACCCGAAGACGGGCCGGATAAGATGGGTCGAGAATGGTCCGGACGTCGATCCTGGCTCGCTGGAGCATACCCAGTTCCCGATCGATCCTCCGGCAGGCATCGGGATCGGGACGGCGTGTGATCGCTTGAGCCAAACGCGAACTGCAACCTCGCTGGACGAGTTCGTCGTTCGATGCTTGCAGAACGGCTTCCGGCCTTTGCCATTCACGCACCAACGCCACGACCGTCTGATCGCCGACCCCTTCGATGGCTCGAAGCTTCAACCAGGCTTCGAGCGACTCGTTCACGGTCCTTCGTTCTGCAAGGCGAGTCACCATTGCACCGTGCCGGCGATCAGCAAGACGACGCGGGAATCATTGGCCCAGGCTGGTTCCATACTCCAAGGTGCTACAACACCGCAAGATCATACTGTTCCAAATGCAGTTGTTCATCCGGCATCACGATGACTTTCGCGGAACACTCCCGTTCAAGAGCTTCGAGCCCCTGACGTTCCTCGTCTTGGAGCAGCCCCGCCACGGAGGGATGCGCACCCACCACGATCCGCTGCTGTTCGTTGCCGCTGCCGATTTTCCGAATCTCGCGGAAGATTTCGTATGCCACCGTTGTCGGCGATTTCGTGTAGCCCCGGCCTTCGCAGTACCGACAAGGCTCAGAGAGGGATCGCAACAAGTCTTCCCGTACCCGCTCGCGAGAGATTTCGATCAGACCCAGATCCGAGATTCTCGAAATTCTTGTCCGTGCCTTGTCGGATGCCATCGCGTCGACCAAGGCATGGTATACCTTGTCACGATTCTTCTCCCGCTCCATATCGATAAAATCGACGATGATGATCCCGCCGATCCCCCGCAGCTTGACCTGATAGGCAACTTCTTTCGCCGCCTCGAGGTTATTGCGCAGGATTGTCTCTTCTTGATCGCGCTTGCCGACAAACCGCCCGGTGTTCACGTCGATGACCGTCATCGCTTCCGTATGATCAATCACCAAATAGCCGCCGGATTTGAGCCACACCTTTCGGCTAAGCGCCCGCGCCATTTCTTGCTCCACGCCTAAATAATCAAACAGGCTTTCGTCCTTGTCATAGAAATGAATCCGCGACGTCTGCTCCGGCGAGAATCGCTGCACGAAGTCACGCACGGCTTCATACTCTTGACGTGAATCGATCCACAGCCGTTCGACTTTTTTGCCGAACAAATCCCGGACCACACGAAAGCTTAAGCTCAGATCAGTGTGCAGCAATGCCGGCGCCGCCTGCTGATCGCGCTTGGTCCGGATGTCCTGCCACAGCACGTGCAGGAAGTCCACATCGGACCTCAGCTCGTCTTCTTTCACCCCTTCGCTCACGGTCCGGACGATATACCCGCAACCGGGGTGCCGGACTCGCTTCATGATGTCTTTCAACCGCGCGCGTTCTTCATCTCGTGCAATCCGGCGCGACACGCCGATATGTTCGACATTGGGCATGAACACCAAATAGCGGCCAGGCAACGACACATACGTCGTCACGCGCGGCCCCTTCGTACCGATCGGACCTTTCGATATCTGAACCATCAGCTCCTGCCCTTCGCTCAGCAGCTGCTCGATGGGCTTGGAGCTTTCCCGCCGTGGCCGCAATTCATCGCCGTCTTTGTCGTCGTCGTCAGAATCCACCAGCGTATCGCCGGGCTCAGCGTCCATCGACAAGTCCGACACGTGCATGAATGCGGCCTTCTCAAGACCGATGTCCACAAAGGCCGCCTGCATGCCTGGCAGTACCTTCGCCACTTTCCCCTTATAAATATTCCCGACGAAGTCTTTGTGCTTTGCCCGGTCTCCGAAGAGATCCGTCACCACTCCGCCGTCCAACACCGCCACACGGGTTTCTTCCCGTGCGACCGTTATCGCAATTTCAATACCCATACTGACTCCTTCCGTTCAGCGGGCCGATCGATTCGACGTGAGGGAGGAACGCGGGAAAGCCCAGGTTCCGATATCACTCAATGTCTTGCCGAACCAGTCGTCCGCACAATAATTCGCAGGCACCTCGTAGCGCCGATTCATTCGACGCCGCACCCACATCGGTTCAATAAAACAAACTCAATCGCCGCCGTTTGACGTTCAGCAACAAGCCGAGCGAGGCCATCGTCATGATGGTCGCGCTGCCGCCATAGCTCATCAGCGGAAGCGGAATGCCTACAATCGGAAACATGCCGGCCGTCATGCCGATGTTCACCACCACGCAAAAACAGAGCATGGAGATGACCCCGACCGCCAGAAGCGCGCCCAGTTCGTCTTTCGCGCGTGTGGCGATTTCAAGCGACAACCATATCAGGGCCACGAATAGCAGCAGCAAGACCAGCACACCGATGAATCCCCACTCTTCAGCAAACACCGAAAATACAAAGTCCGTGTGCCCCTCCGGCAAAAATTTCAATTGGCTCTGGGTTCCCCCGTAGAGTCCTTTTCCCGTCAATTCTCCAGCACCGATGGCAATGCGTGACTGCAGCGCATGATAGCCTTTGCCTCCCGGGTCGTAATTCGGGTCGACGAAGGCCATGATGCGCTGGCGCTGATAATCATGCAAGGAACCCCACATGATCTCCCAGGCAAAGGGAAAGAGCATCAGCGAAAACAGGAGAATCACGCCCAGCGCCTGGGATCGCATCCCGACCATCAACAGCATCGCCGCGTAGACCGCCATGAAACTCAGGCCGCTTCCGAGGTCCGGCTGCTTGAGGATCAACAACAGCCCTGGCAGCATCAGAGCCCCAGGGATCACCACACGTTGAAGCCACCCGACGCGCGGGGCCTTCGAATAGTAGTGGGCCATGACGAGAATCAGGACGAGTTTCGCGAACTCCGACGGTTGGAACGCAAATGGCCCGATCGGAATCCAGCGCTGAGCTCCCCGGCTCGTCTTCCCTTCAAAAAGCACGACCGCCAGCAAAATCAAGATTATCGCGTAGGCAGGATACGCTAATCGGGCTATGCGGTGATAGTCCCACACCAGCATGACCAAGAAGGCGACAACGCCGAGGAGAATCCACACGATCTGTTTCGCGTAGAAGGGAAGTCCTGGTCCACCCTGATCATGCGTCACACTGTAGATGGAGAGCACCCCGATCCCGAGAATGACAAAGATCAAACCGAGAAAACGCAGATCGAAATTGTCCAGCCCGCGGCGATCCATGACACGATCGATCATAGCGCGTGGCCCTTTATGGTCTGCGTTGGAGCCAATGCTGCGGCTTCTGTGCCGCCTTTCGGGGAACTGGACTTGAGTTTCACATAGGTTTCGATGACTTCTTTCGCTAGAGGAGCAGCTGCCGAGCCTCCGTGTCCCATGTGTTCCGCCAACACCGCCACAGCAATGGTCGGGTTTTCCACAGGAGCAAAGGCAACAAACCACGCGTGGTCCCTGAACTTCTTGGGAATGTCTTTTTCTGGGCCGGTGCGAAGCGCGGCGGTCTGTGCTGTTCCTGTTTTCCCCGCGATCGTAACGATCGCCGATTTGGCTCTGGTCGCCGTCCCTTCAGTGACCACGCCAGCTAACGCTTCCCGAATCAGCTTCAATGTGTCCGGCTTCACATCTAATGTAGATTTCGGAACGGCGGGTAATTCCTGGCGTTGTGCCGTCTCCCGATCCATGATCGCCTGCACCAAACGAGGACGATAGGTCACCCCATCGTTCGCCACGGTCCCAATCAGGCTCGCCATCTGCAACGGTGTGACGGTCACATACCCTTGCCCGATGGCGGCGGAGATGGTTTCTCCGGGAAGCCAGGCCTCATGTTTGACCTTCTGCTTCCAGGCCGTCGACGGAACAGTTCCGATCCGTTCGGACGGAAGCTCAACCCCGGTCTCTTCTCCCAAACCAAACTGATGGGCATAGGATGCCATCGTATCAATGCCCATGCGCTGCCCGACGGTATAGAAATACACGTCACACGAATGGATGAGTGCTTTTCGGAGATCGACGGAACCATGCCCGCTGGCCTTCCAGTCATGATAGACGCGTTTGCCGAACTGGTAGCCTCCGGTGCAGAAGACCGTCGAGTAGGGCGTCATCGTCTTTGATTCGAGTGCCGCTGCCGCCATCAGCACCTTAAACGTTGACCCCGGCGGGTACTGTCCCTGGGATGCTCGATTATTCAAGGGACGGCCTTCATCCTGGACGATCTCGACCCATTGCTTGGGTGTCAGTTCTCGGGACAGCACGTTGGGATCAAACGCCGGACGACTGGCCATCGCCAGAAGATCGCCTGTCGTCGGATCCAGGGCAACAATGGCGCCGGATTCTTCACCCAAGAGATCTTCCGCCACCTTCTGAAGTCGCACATCGATCGTCAAATACAGATCATCGCCGGCTTGAGGCTGATCGACAAGCACCGTACGTTTCTCATGGCCCAAGGCATCGACTTCGATGCTTTTCTGCCCGGCCTCGCCCCGCACGATATGATCGAAGAATTTTTCCACGCCATATTGCCCGACGATACTGCCCTGATGCAGCTCGGCGAACTCCGGTTTATCCAATTGCTCGGCTGATATCTCGCCGACATACCCCAGCACGTGCGACGCCGTGACGCCGCTTGGATAATTCCGTTGCGACTCGACTTGAATCATGACGCCGGGCAAATCCAGCCGATGCGACTCGATCAACGTCGCTTCCCGGAGAGTGAGCCGATCTTTGATTTTACGAGGCAGTTGCTTTGCCCCTCGCGAAGCCAACTTCTTCCGGACCAATGCGGGGTCTAAGCCGATCAATTCCGTCAGTGTTTCAATCAACGCCTCGCGATCTTTGACGTCTTCAAGTGAAACATACAGACTGAAACTGGGCACGTTGTTGGCGAGCAGGACTCCATTTCGGTCGTAGATCAATCCCCTCGCAGGCTCCAAAATAACCGAGCGCGTGCGATTGTTCTCCGAGAGATCGCGATAGTACGGTCCCTCGCGGATCTGCAGATGCCACAGTCGCAAGGCCAGCAGCGCGACGACCAGCAACAGGCCGACCCGAAGCACCATCAGTCGGCGCTGGAGTTCCCCGAGTTCTGAATCGTGAAGACGGGCTATCGCCATGTTAATCGTTGCCTTTTTTCATCACGAGAAGCGGCCGAACGTCCTCAAACGTTGAACGGCAAATCGCTGTTCCATCAACCAAAGTACGCCTGCCCCCAATAACGCATCGAAGCAAGCCTGAGGCAGCACAACAGACTGTATCATCCACCAGGTCTCGGTCATCGTGGCGTTCTTGACGCTGAACACGGCAACAACACCGCCTGCCAGAGAGAGCATCAACAGCCCAATGCATAATATCGTGGGCGTGACCTGCGCCACCTGTCGTCCCAACAATCCGGCGAACAATCCGGCGCCGCCTGTCGTGACAATACTCAACCACAAATCGCCCGCGGAATACAGATTGAGCACCCAGCCGATCGCCAAGCCGACGAGCAACCCTTCGAGTTCCCCGGCGACAAGTCCGATCACGGCAGCAATGACGAGACCGAGATCCGGCTTGATTCCCCACAGGCTCACATGGGGGAGCAGCGTCGTTTGGATTGGGACGAGCAGGAGCACGAGTCCGAGGTACAGGAGAACTTTCATGGTCGTGACTTCGCCGTGCTGTCTGTCTTCTCTTCCACCGTTGCCGACCGGCCCTGGGGGGATTGAATGACCAGCACTTCCTCTACACGGTTGACATCGACTTCCGGCGTCAATTCAGCGGTTTGGAAGAGCGCCCCCTCTTCTTTGGCGATTCCCGTGATAGTTCCGATTGCTATCCCGCGGGGAAAGCCTCCGACCAGCCCTGAGGTCACCACACGATCCCCGTCCCGCACACCCGATAAGAGTGGGATATACTTCAGCCTGACTTTTCCCTGCGGTGTTCCTTCCACAATCCCTTCGTCCCTCGTCCGTTGAATGAGCCCAGCAATAGCATTGTTAGGATCGCTCACGAGAAGTACCACCGAGGTTCCGCCTGTAGTCTTGACCACACGTCCCACGACTCCCGAGGGGGTAACGACGCCCATATCCTCGTGAATCCCGTCACTGTCTCCCTTATTCAGGATCACCGAACGATACCGATTCGTCGCGTCTCTCCCGATAACCTGGGCCGCCACCATCGTGGGCAAAGCCTGCTCCTTAAACTGCAACAATGTGCTGAGCCGCTGGGTCGCGGCTGCCGATTCTCGTAAATGATTATTCTCCCCGCGCAGCCACTCGATGTCCTGACGTAACCGACGATTCTCATCTTCGACACCTTGCAGCGCGACGTACCGCTGCCAGACATCGGAGATACCCTGATCGAGTGAAGCCACGGCTTCGAGGGGCAGCCGGACGAGTTGACCGACTGGTCCGTCCAGAAAGTCCAGGAGGCCCTGACTTTGGCTGGGGAATAGGAAGAGGGCAGCCAGGATGAAGGCAAACAATCCTAGCGCCAGGCGCCTAGCTCCGTAAGGGGAACGCACATTGACCATCCACATGAATCGAGGATGGAACCGTTACCGGAAGGTATTGGCCTGCGACATAACCGCGACTTTGGCCAGCAGATCGAGTTCATCGAGGATTTTCCCCACCCCCAGCACCACAGAGGTCAATGGATCATCCACGGTGATGATCGGCAGATTCGTCTCTTCCCGGAACCTGGTGTCCATGCCCTTGAGCAAGGAACCTCCGCCGGTCAGCACGATGCCACGATCGATGATGTCGCCCGCCAATTCAGGCGGGGTATTCTCCAAGGCCACTTTGATCGCGTTGACGATCGTTCCGATCGGTTCCTGCAAGGCCTCCCTGATCTCGGCATCATCCACCACCAACGTGCGGGGGATGCCGGAAATCAAGTCGCGCCCTTTAATCATCATGGTTTTTCTCTCCTCAAACGGATAGGCGGAACCGATTTCGAACTTGATGCGTTCCGCCATGTGTTCCCCGATGAGGAGGTTATATTTCTTTTTGATGTAATTCATGATCGCATCGTCCATGCGATCGCCCGCCACTTTCACCGACTCGCTGTAGACGATACCGCCGAGCGAGATCACCGCGATATCTGTCGTACCACCTCCGACGTCAACCACCATATTACCCGAAGGTTCCGTAATTGGGAGCCCGGCCCCGATCGCCGCCGCAACCGGTTCTTCAATGAGATACACTTCCCGCGCGCCGGCCAATTCCGCGGAATCACGCACCGCACGCTGTTCGACTTGAGTAATCCGCGAGGGAACCCCAATGATGATGCGGGGTCTGACGAAGGCGCTGCGGTTATGCGCTTTTTGGATGAAGCGCTTGAGCATCTGCTCGGCCATCTCAAAGTCGGCAATCACGCCTTCTTTCATCGGCCGCACAGCCACGATATTGCCCGGCGTACGCCCCAGCATTTTCTTGGCTTCGGCGCCCACGGCGAGCACCTTTTCCGTCTTCTTCTCGACCGCCACCACCGAAGGCTCGTTCAAGACGATGCCCTTACCGTGGACATAGACGAGCGTGGTCGCCGTGCCTAGATCAATGGCAAGGTCATTTGAGAACCAACCAAAAATGTCGCTCGTAAACCCCACGGTGACTCTCCCTTCGCCTCAGGCTCTACATTCAATAACAAGTTACTAGTCTGGCATTGCCAGCCGACCGGCATCTAAGACCTGTGTGCCGGCCAATTCATCACCGAGACGGCGCCCCTGCTCATTTCCAATGATCAAAATCGCTTCAAACGCCACAATCACTGCAGAAACCAGCCACCCGACATATGGCCCGACATACGGTATGGCAAAGGCCAATTGGGCAACCGCAAACGGGAAGTTGCGGATTATGGACTCCCGAAATCCTGCTGACTCACGCGTTCCCGGAAGAATCGTCTGCAGACCGATCAGCCGTTTCCCAATACTCCGACCGCCGGCAAATCCGTCGGCCACAAGCAGATAGGCCAACCCGGCGAGAAACCCAACAGGAGCAATGACTTCAGCCGCAGCCGCCGCAAGGAACAGATCGATCAGCTTGGCAATGAACCGGTTGAGAACTTGCGCCTTGGGGTAGATCCCGATACCCAATGGATGTACCCCAACCTGCTCGGCCAAGTGAGCTCCTCGTAATTAGTGGCAAAGTATAACAAATTCGATGACCTGGCACAAACGAATCGCTATTCTTCAACCGAGGTCGCTGTCGCTTCGCTGAACGCCATTCGGGCGCTGATCGACTCAACTTGCCTTTAGCCTTTTCTCTGGGTACAATCCGCGCCGTTTCACTTTGTATCGAGGACATAGCACCATGATCAAAATTTTGCGTTCCGCGAACGAGAAGTACCCCTGGTTTCTTGCCCTCACGATGGGCTTCATTGCGATCAGCTTCATCATCGGCATGGGCTGGTGGGGCTTCGGCGAGCATCAAGGGACGGCCGTGGCTTCCGTAGGAGATCTCACGATTTCTCACGATGAGTTTAAGCGTGCCTATGAAAATACCTACCGCTTCTACAAGGACAAAGTTCCCGGAGAGTTCAAAGACGAGACTATCAAACAATATGTCGTCGAGCAGCTGATCGACAACCGGGTCTGGCTCATCGCTGCCAAGAATATGGGGCTCACGGTCACCGACGAAGACTTGCGCGACGTGATCATGCAGATTCCCGAATTCCAGAGAAACGGAACTTTCGATCCGGAACTGTACCAACGTCTCCTGGCAGCCAATCACCTCACCCCCGCCATCTTTGAAGCCATGGAGGCCAAGGAACTCCTCAGCAATCGGGCACGGATGATGATCAGTGATGCCGTCACCCTGACCCCCAATGAACTCGCTGAGGCCCAGGCCCTCACGCTCCGGCAAACGGAGTCGGACCCAGCCAAGGCCGCCGCTGCAAAGGACCGGGCGATACAGGACGTGCTGTTCCAAAAGCAACAACGAGCCCTGATGGCCTACACCCAATCGCTCAAGGCTACAGTCCCCATCAATATCCGCCGCGAGATGTTATAGCCGTCCTCGTCTTGTCGAGGGTATACTGTGATCCGCTCCCGGCTACAGAACCTGCCTTAGGCCCGCCTCTTTCATCAAAGCCCAATTTATCTTTCACAGAAGACGATGGGAAATCAGCATCGCATCGCCGTAGCTGTAGAACCGATACCGCCCCCGCACCGCTTCTTCATAGGCTTTCCTGAGAAGATCGACACCGGCAAAGGCTGAAACCAACATAAGCAACGTGGTCTGCGGCAAGTGAAAATTCGTCAGCAGCGCATCCACGGCATGAAATGCAAACCCCGGCGTGATGAACAGGCTGGTTTCGCCTTGAAACGACCTCACTTCCCCGTGCGCTTGCGCGGCGGTTTCAAGGGCACGCACCACGGTCGTCCCGACCGCCACGACCCTCCCGCCTGATTGTTTCGTTCTTTCTATCGCCCTCACGGTTTCTATCCCAACATCGACCCGTTCGGCACCCATTCGATGGTCTTCGATTCGATCAACTGTTACCGGTTTGAAGGTGCCGATCCCGACATGCAGCGTGACTCTTGCGAGGCCAATCTTCCGATCCGCCAAGCGAGTCAGCAGCGCCTGGGTGAAGTGGAGGCCGGCCGTCGGTGCGGCGATCGCCCCTTCATCATGAGCAAAAATTGATTGATACCAATCCCGATCTTGGTCATTTGGCGTCCGCTTGATGTAAGGAGGCAACGGCATTCGGCCGTGGCTCTGGAAAAATTCATGAGTCGACAGCGGCCCTTCAATCCGAACGACCGTCCGTCCGACTTCTCGGCTCAGCACCGTCAGACACATCCCGCCGTCCACATCGATTAGTTGGCCTGCGCGCCATTTCCCCTTCATCAAAACCTCCCAGGACCGCTCGGCGACTTCTTTCACAAAGAGGATCTCTACCGGCCGTCCTGAAATCCGTTTTCGTCCCATGACGCGAGCGGCTCGAACCTTCGTATCGTTCACCACAAGCAGATCGCCAGGCGTCAGCAAATCGGGAAGATCGGCCACCTTCCGATGGCTCAATGATTGGCTGGTCGGGTTCAGTACGAGGAGTCGCGCTTGGTCTCGCGGGAGCACAGGCTCGGTCGCAATGAGCGTCGGATCGAAAGGAAAGTTAAACTCGGAAAGCTGCATCAGAAAGAAGGCGGGACCGGCTGCTTCGTCAGTGCCATGCTCTTCAAATCGGTACCGGGATAGTAGTATTCCAGGATCGTCGAAAAGGGGTACCCTAACTCTGCCAGCTCTTTCGCCCCCCATTGGCACATCCCTACAGCATGGCCGGCTCCGTACCCGGAAAGCAGGATCTCTTGGCCGACGGAATCGATCGTAAACTGTGTGCTCGGCACGATCGAATACCCGACCGCTTTGCGAAAGTCCTCGCCGCGCAACACCAATTCCCCTCCTGAATGCACCACAAGCAGCTTGGCTACTCGTCCCCCGCGGCTAAACGCGAGCGGCGTTATCGAGGCAATCGTTCCGACAGCAAATCCCTGCCGGCGAAGATTTTGTTCCAGCGTATTCAGTTTGAACGAAACCTTCCATTGATAGTAGGGTGACTCCAGATCAAAGGGACATTCCACGCCCTTGAGGTAGGGATACTCTTTGGACCAGACGTTGACAGCATCTTCGGTCAGGCCTGCCGCTGTTGAAGAGAACGCCGCATAAATCGGTGCATTCTGATAGGTCAGGACGAGCCCTCGCGTTTCGTCCACCGCCCGCAGCACCGCCGCATCAATTCCATTCTTGCCCCGATATACCTGATCCTGCACCGTCGCCGCGACATCGTAGTCGCGTGTTGCGCTCAGCATCTGCTGGTACAAGGCATAGGTTCGCGCCGCGACCGCTTGGGCCTTGAGCATCTCCGGATGCCAGGTCGAATTGACTTCCGCCGGCACCACACCCTTGACGTATTCTTCCAGGTCGACTTGATTGACGACCAGCATACCATCACCCCGCCTAACGACATGTACCAGGCCACTCACCGGGAGGGCCAGGCGGGACTCGTTCGCCGGTTTCGATGTTCCATGAGCTTTTCCGTTTGGCTTGGCCAGCAACAATGTTAGGCCTTGTTCGCCTCCGCTTAATGTCAGCCGCTCGTGGGTCATGCGAACGCCGTTGACCAGAAACCCCTTTCCGTACGGGATCACACGAACCGTCGAATGGATGGCTCGGCCCTGACGACTTGAATCCGCCACCCATACGGCACCCTCCGCCTGGATATCCATCTTGTGAACGTCTGCGGCAAGCAGCACACGAATCGATTGTGCCCCCTCAGCCCAGGATGTTGCGAGAGTGAGGAGTAACCAGACCATCAATCCGGCTCTTATCCTGTAGAATCGTGAGTTCATCGACGGAATATCCATGACACTAGATAGAATAGCAGACTGAGGACCACACTGAGGAGCAGGCTCGTCCCCAGAGGGAAAAACAGGCTGAAGTTGTCTCGTTTGATGGAAATATCACCCGGCAGCTTACCGAACCAGCCGAACAGGCTCCCGATCCCAGGCACGCGGTCGGCAAGCAGGAACAGCACGCCCAGCACGGCCATTACCGATCCGATTCCGATGAACAGCTTCCCAATACTTGCCCACTCGATCATCAGCCTTGCACCAGACACTCGGCAATCTGAACCGCATTGAGCGCGGCTCCTTTGCGGAGATTGTCGGATACAACCCAGAGGTTCAGACCGTTCACTATTGATTCATCTTCCCTGATACGGCCGACGTACACCTCGTCCTTGCCGGTCGCATCCAAAGGCATTGGATAGAGCTTCTTACTCGGATCGTCATACACAATCACGCCCGGCATGGCTGCCAGAGCGGCACGGGCTTCATTGGACTTGAGCGGGCGTTCCAATTCCACGTTGATAGCTTCCGAATGGCAACGCAGGACCGGAACCCGGACAGTCGTCGCCGTAACGCGAAGCGCCGGGGCCTCAAGAATCTTCCTGGTCTCACGGGCAATTTTCACTTCTTCAGAGCAATCTCCGCCGTCAGTGAAGGAGCCGATATGCGGCAGCAGGTTGAACGCGATCTGATAGGGATAGACCTCGGCCTTCGCGTCGCGAAATGCCATCAGATCTTTCGTCTGGGTCATCAGTTCATCCATGGCCGCCGCGCCGGTCCCCGAGACCGATTGGAACGTCGTGACGACGACACGCTTCACACCCACGGCATCCTGTAGCGGCTTGAGCGCCATGACCAGCGGAGTGGTGGTGCAGTTGGGGATCGACACGATGCCGCGAGGCATCCTCGTCAGAGCGTGGGCGTTGACTTCCGGCACGACCAACGGCACGTCATCTTCCATCCGAAAGACTCCGCTGTCGTCGATGACCACGACTCCGGCAGCCCCGAGCCGTTGACCATAATCGCGACTGATTGCGTCCGTGGCGGAAATGAGCGCGAAGTCGACCCCGACAAACGACGACTCCGGTGTCAGTTCCTCCACCTTCCATTCTTTCCCCTGGCAGGACATCACCTCACCGGCCGAACGCTTCGACGCAAAAAGACGCAGCGATGCCAACGGAAACGCTCTTTCTTCCAAAATCTCGAGCGTTTCTTTCCCGACCGCCCCTGTTGCGCCGAGAATGGCGACCACGTATGCGGATTTCTTTTTCAGCATCAATGCCATCCTACCTATAAGACGATCTCACGAATCCGATGATTAAACGTGTCGGCGACGAAGAGATGTCCGTCACCGCCTACGGCGACCCCGAATGGATAGTTTAGACTAGCTTCCAGGGCTGTTCCCTCGTCTCCGCCATAATTCGCGACCCCCACACCGGCCAACCGATCCAACCGACCGGTTGAGCGGTCCCATCGCCTGACCAAGTGATTGTCCGAATCCGTCAGAAAGATATTTCCCTCTGCATCGACGGCGATCCCCGATGGTCTGGATACGCTGCTCGAAGGCGGCTCAACGGCTCCTTGATAGCGATAGTCGCCTCCATCTCCCACAACCGTGCTGATCACGCCTGTAGCAGGATCAACGGCACGGATCCGCCCGTTAAACGTGTCTGCGATAAAGAGGGTGCCGTCTTTCCCAATCGCCAGGCCACTGGGGCCAGCCAGCGCAGCCTCCGTCGCGGGAATGCCATCTCCATTATAACTAGCCGATCCTATACCGGCGACCGTGCGTATGAGCCCCGTGGCAAGATCAATTGCGCGCACTCGATTGTTGCTCTGGTCGGCAATGTACAGCGTTCCTGACTCACTCGCCGCAAGCGCAGCAGGCTCATTCAGTCCTGCAGCGACAGCCGGTCCGCCATCTCCGCCGTATCGTGGCTGGCCAACGCCAGCAATGCTCGTAATCATGCCAGTACCGGCTTCCACACGGCGAATCCGATGATTCATCGTGTCTGCAATGTAGAGATTCCCCGCCTTATCCACTGCGACGGCGGTCGGGAAGTTCAACAGCGCGCGGTCCGCGCGCCCCCCGTCTCCGTCGAAGCGTCTGGCAATTCCAGCTCCGTTGACGACATAGCGCACCGTTCCGCTCAAATCCGTCTGCTGGGCGAAGGCACGTTCGCCCGTTGTACCGGTATCCGAGAAGGGGTCGTCAGCTTCCGGTTCGGGAGTTGAGTGGGCTTTCACCACTTCAAGTCGAGGCTCAGGGACGCCAACATAGCCGGCGATCGTTCTGATCTGCCCGGTTTCCCGATTTACGGCCCGAACCAGATGGTTCTCCGAATCGGCAATGATGAGATTCCCCATCTCATCAACTGTGACCCCCTTGGGCTCATTGAGACAGGCTGCCGTCGCAAGTCCTCCGTCTCCCAGAAAACCGCTCTCACCGGTTCCGGCGACGGTGCGGATTGTTCCCATGTCGAGATCGGTCGACTTCACCCCATCCTCACCGGTCAATTCAAGTTCCGAATGATTGCATCGCCCATTTCCGTCGTCCCGACGAGACGGGCGCCGGGATTCTGGATATCCTTGGTGCGGTAACCGAGATCCAGCGTTTTCACAATGGCCTGCTCGATCGCATCCGCCTCTTTATCCAGCTTAAAGGCGTACGACAACATCATCGCTGCCGACGCGATCGTGGCGATGGGATTCGCGATATTCTTCCCCGCTATATCAGGGGCGCTCCCGTGAATCGGCTCAAAGAGTCCCACTGCCGCACCGATGCTGGCGGAAGGCAACATACCGATTGAACCGGTGAGCATCGCGGCCTCGTCACTGAGAATGTCCCCGAATATGTTATTACAGAGCATGACGTCGAACTGACGAGGGTTCCGGACCAGCTGCATGGCCGCATTATCGACATAGATGTGATTGAGCTCGACGTCCGGATAGTCCTTTTGCACCTCAACGACGACGCGACGCCATAACTCGGATGATTCCAGCACATTGGCCTTATCGACTGATGTCACCTTCCTCCGGCGCTTACGCGCCGCCTCGAATGCGACCTTGGCAATGCGCCGGATTTCCTCCGTCGTATAGACCTCGGTATTGATGCCACGCTCGCCTCCGTTCGGCATCTTTTCGATTCCCTTCGGCTTTCCAAAATAGATCCCGCCGGTCAATTCGCGGATGACGAGGATGTCGATCCCGGCAATGACCTCCTTCTTGAGTGTTGACGCATCGGCAAGGACGTCATACAACTTGGCAGGACGCAGATTGGCATAGAGCCCCAACTGCTCGCGCAATCCCAACAGGGCCCGCTCCGGACGCAGGCTATACTCGAGTCCTTCCCACTTGGGTCCCCCTACAGCACCCAAAAGTACTGCATCGCTTTGCTTCGCCAAGGTGAGGGTATCTTGCGGAAGCGGCACTCCGACTTTATCGATGGCTTGGCCCCCAACGTCACCGGCCACAAATTCGAACTGATGCCCGAATTTTTCGGCCACAACCTTCAAAACCTTGACGGCCTCAGGGACAATCTCGCGGCCAACTCCATCACCAGCCAAGACTGCAATCTTCGCTTTCACTGCGTGCTCCTTTTTTTCTATTCTAATACCTGCTCGTCTTCCACTTTCCACGCCGGATCGACAAGACAGAGAAACTCGATCTCGGAGTTTCCGGTATTTTCCAGCGACTGTTTTCCCCCTGGCGGTACATAGAGTGTGGTTCCCGGCTCCACCGACACCACCTGGTCATCGATCATGAATCGTCCCTGGCCCGCGATGAAATAGTAGACCTCCGATGAGGCCAACACATGCCACTTGGATCGCCGGCCAGGCTCCAACGTGCCGCGCGCGAGGCTGTAACCCAAATTCAGCTGATGCTTGGCTGGGTGGAGAATTTCCCGCAGCCGTGTATGGTCGCCCGCCAGAAACTCTGGGCGATCCGATGGTGTGACCTTGAACACGAGTGCCCCCGCCACGCAACAGCACCGGCCAAATGAGCCGATCACTGTACCGTGAGGGGTTTACTCAAATCAAGTTGACCTTCTGCTCGCCCTGCGCCTGCTTCGCGGCCAAATAGGCCAGCTTATTCAACGCACTGAGGTATGCCCGGGCCGAGGCCGTAATGATGTCGGTGTCGGCCCCATGACCTGAAACGGTCCGGCCATCCTCCTGAACCCGAACGGAAACCTCTCCCTGGGCATCGGTCCCTCCGGTAATCGCCTTCACGACATACATGAGCAGCTTGCTCTTGGTCTGGGTGATCGCCGCAATGGTCCGATACACGGCGTCCACCGGTCCATCGCCCGTCCCGGTCTGGGTAATGGACTTGCCATCGATCTCAAGTTCGACCGTGGCGGTCGGCACCTGATCCGTTCCACTCGCGACATGAAACGATTTCAAGGTGATCCGATCAGCCATCTTCGCCAATTCTTCCGATACGATCACCTCGAGGTCTTCCTCGTAAATTTCCTTCTTATGATCGGCCAACTTCTTGAAGCGCTCGAACGCATGGTTCACTTCTTCGTCCGTGAGCTTGTACCCCAATTCCTCGAGCCGCTGACGGAACGCATGACGACCTGAGAGCTTGCCCATCACCATCTTGCTCTCGACCAGTCCGATCGATTCCGGCCGCATTATTTCGTAGGTCGTCTTGTCTTTCAGCAGACCGTCCTGATGGATGCCTGAGGTATGGGCAAAGGCATTCGCACCGACGATCGCCTTGTTGGGCTGCACGACCATCCCGGTGATCTTGCTCACCAACCGACTGGTCTTGGAAATCTCTTCCGTGTGGATCTTTGTGTCTGCCTGATAGAGATCCCTCCTCGTTCGCAACCCCATCACGATTTCTTCCAACGAAGTATTACCAGCCCGTTCACCGATGCCGTTGATCGTGCACTCGACTTGACCGGCTCCTTCCATTACGGCGGCTAAGCTGTTCGCCACAGCAAGACCCAAATCGTTATGGCAATGCACCGAGATCACGGCTTTAGAGCAATTCGGAACTTGCTCGCGAATACCCCGAATCAACTTGCCGAATTCCTGCGGGATGGCATAGCCGACCGTATCCGGAATATTGACCGTCCCTGCTCCAGCTGCAATCACGGCCTCGATGACTTCGTAGAGATACGCCGGGTCGGAACGGCTCGCATCCATCGGTGAAAATTCGACGTCCTCGACATAGCCTCTTGCTCGCTGGACCATTTCAACTGCGCGTTTCTTCGCCTCATCACGGGTCATCCTGAACTGATGCTTCAAATGGATATCGGACGTCGAGAGAAAGGTGTGAATCCGCACCTTCGGCGCCCCTTTCAATGCCTCCCAGGCACGGTCGATGTCCTCCGGACGAGCTCGGGCAAGGCTGCAGATCGTCGGACCTTCGACCTCCTGCGCAATCCGGCGAACCGCCTCAAAATCGCCGGGAGAACTGTATGCAAATCCCGCTTCGATGATGTCCACGCCGAGTCTGGCCAGCTGCTTCGCCACCATGACCTTCTCTTCCACGTTCATGCTCGCGCCGGGCGATTGCTCGCCGTCTCGTAAGGTGGTGTCAAAAATTCTTATCATGCGTGTCATGGCGTCCCCTTTCTCCCTTCAGCCCTTAAAAACACAAAAGCCTCCATCCCTGCAGGGACGAAGGCTTGACGCGCTCCGTGGTACCACCCTGGTTTGATGTGGAACGACCGGTCGGCCATCCACACCCTTCGTTCAGCCCGTCACGAGGGCAAAGCGGAATCCATTACTCTCGGTTCACGGATTCTGGCTCGGAGGCGAGTTCGGTGACGCACGGGCTGGTTTGCACCATCCACCAGCTCTCTGAAAACCGTGGGAGTCCCCTACTACTCCTCGTCGCTGCCACTACGATCTCTGGTCTACTGCCGGCTGTTCCCTCTTTAATTGAGGCTGCTTCCCTGCAAGTTTTGCAAACAATCCGAGCATTCGCTCGAACGGACCGAGCAGGGCGTACCCGGCAAAAATAACAAATAACATAACTTGAGGCCAGGCCGCCACCAGTACCAAGCCCAAAATGCCCCAGACCAAATAGGTAATGTGCTGGCCGCCCCGGAACTTCATATCCTTGAAGCTCCGATACTTGATCGTGCTGACCATCAGGAACGAAAGCACCAGCGTAACGATCAGCACCACGATTGGCTTGACCTCCGCACCGGTCCGAACGATGTGGTGATCGAAAATCACCATCGAGGCGACCACGCCGGCTGCAGCAGGGATTGCCAGCCCCGTAAAGTATTTCCCGTCGGATACCGCAACCGTGGAATTGAACCGAGCGAGCCGAACGGCCCCCATGGCCACATAGGCAAACATCACCGCGATCCCGAACGTCCCCTGTCCGCTGAGTGCCCAAGAATAGATCAACAGGCCAGGAGCTACGCCGAAAGAGACGACGTCGGATAGCGAATCGTATTCCAGACCGAAATGGCTCGTGCTGTTCGTCAGCCGCGCGGACTTACCGTCCAACACATCAAATACCATGGCCACCAGAATCGCCACGGCGGCAGCCAGGTAATTCGCATTGAACACGGACAGGATGGCAAACACTCCGCAAAACAGATTACCGGTCGTAAACAGGTTAGGGATCAAGTGCATCGCGGCCTTATGTCGCTTCCCGCCTTTGGCGAAAGATTGTCGAAGTCCATTGGCTTTCATCGTAGTTCTCCCAAAATGGTTTCTCCCCCCTTCACATGATCCCCGACCGCCACCTTGATCACCGTCCCGATGGGAAGAAACGTGTCCATCCGCGACCCAAATCGAATCAACCCGAACCGCTCACCCCTCACGGCTTTTTCTTTGGGTGAGACCCAACAGACAATCCGTCTAGCAATCAACCCAGCAACCTGAACACAGAGCACTTTGGCGCCCTGTACGGTCTTGATCATCACCGCATTCTGCTCGTTCTGTATGGTCGCTTCCGGTTTGTTGGCAACCAAGAACAAACCCGGCTGATACTGAACATCCTCCACGACCCCTTCGCAGGGGATCCGGTTGATGTGCACATCGAAGACATTGAGGAATATGCTGAGCCTGATACTGCGATCTTTCAAGTATCGCGGTTCAAACTCCTCTTCGATGGCGATCACTTTCCCATCACCGGGTGCCACGACCAGCGCAGCCCCCTGAGGGATCACCCGGGCCGGGTTACGGAAGAACCAAGAGACGAAGAGGGTCAGAAGAGCCGCCCCGATCGCCCCAACCGTCCATCCCAGCCAGCCTATGAGGAGTGTAACGCCAGCCGCTACTCCAATGAAGGGAAATCCCTCTTTGGCGAACGGGACGCCGACGGCACGGTCTGCCACAGCTTCCTCAATCCTTAGTTTTTGGTCTTATCGACAAGCTGGTCCTTCTTAAGCCACGGCATCATCGCCCGCAGCCGGGCGCCGACCTCTTCAATCGGATGGGCTTCCCCTTTGGCCAGCAATGCATTGTAGACAGGGCGGTTCGCCTGGTTCTCCAGGACCCATTCCTTGGCAAATTGGCCCTGTTGGATCTCGGCGAGAATCTTCTTCATTTCCTGTTTGGTCTGTTCCGTCACGACACGAGGACCTCGGGTAACATCTCCGTATTTTGCCGTCGTGCTGATTGAATAGCGCATGTTGGCGATGCCGCCCTGGTAAATTAGATCGACGATCAATTTCACTTCATGCAAGCATTCGAAATAGGCCATCTCCGGTGAATAGCCGGCTTCCACAAGCGTCTCGTACCCGGCTTGAATGAGCGAGGTGAGCCCGCCGCACAACACGGCCTGTTCGCCGAAGAGGTCCGTTTCGGTTTCTTCTCTGAAATTGGTTTCAATCACGCCAGCGCGTCCCCCGCCGATCGCGCTGGCATAGGCCAACCCGACTTGCTTGGTCGTGCCGCTGGGATCCTGATGGATCGCCAACAAACAGGGAACCCCGCTCCCCTTCGTATACTCCGATCGAACCAAGTGACCGGGCCCCTTGGGCGCCACCATGAATACATTGATGGTGGACGACGGCACAATCTGTCCAAAATGAATGTTGAAGCCGTGACCAAAGGCCAGATAGGAGCCCGGCTTCAGATTCGGCGCGATCTCCTGCCGATAAATAGAAGCCTGCGCCTCGTCGGGCGCGAGAATCATGATGACATCCGACGCCTTCACGGCATCGGCGACCGGCATGACTTTCAGCCCGCTCTGTTCCGCCTTGCGCCAGGAACTGCCTTCGCGCAATCCTATCACGACCGAAACGCCGCTCTCTTTCATGTTCAGCGCATGCGCATGACCCTGGCTGCCGTAGCCGATCACCGCCACTTTTTTATTCTTGATCTGCTGAATATCTGCATCCTTGTCGTAGTAAATCTTCATCGATGACTCCTCGGTAACGCTCGGTTGATACGATAGATGGATCGCGGAACGGCTCTGGGCCTTATTCGCGAGCGACTTTCTTGGGTTGTGCCGACGACGAGCGCAGCGGCTCGCGCGCCACGGCGACTCGCCCGGTTCTGGTCAGCTCCTTGATCCCAAGCGGCTGTAGCAGATTGATGATGGCTTCGATCTTCTTGGGATCGCCCGTGACTTCAATTGTATAGGTAGCCGGCGTCGAATCGATCACGTTGGCGCGGAAGATGTCCGCTATCCTCAAGGCTTCCGCACGATCTTCCTGCCTGGTGTGCACCTTGATGAGTGCCGTTTCACGCGACACGAAATCGCTCTCATTCAAATCGACGACCTTGATGACGTCGATCAATTTATTGAGCTGCTTCACGATCTGCTCGACAATCCGCTCGTCTCCGGAAGTCACGATTGTCATTTGCGACATGGACGGATCGAGCGTGGGTGCGACGGACAGACTCTCGATATTAAACCCCCGCCCGCTGAACAATCCGGCGATCCGAGACAGCACACCAAACTTATTTTCCACAGTCACAGAGATAATGTGTTCCATATGCTTCGCGACTCCCGACATCCTTAGGCCGTCAGAATTGTGTCAGAATCCTTCGGAGCGGTCTTGCCGGCCCCTACTTGTTTGTTCTTCAACTCCGGCGGATCTTCAAGAATCATCTCGTGATTGCACCCGCCAGCCGGAATCATCGGATAGACATTCTCGTAGGGGTAGGTCGGCACATCGACGATGACTGGTCCATCGATCGCGATCGCTTCCTTCAGGATGCTATCAAGATCGCCCACCTTCGCCGCGCGCAAGCCCACTGCACCATAGGCTTCCGCCAATTTCACAAAGTCCGGCGTCGTGTCCAGGTAGCTCGAGGCGTAGCGTCCTTCGTAGAAGAGATCCTGCCACTGGCGCACCATGCCGTGGAATCGATTGTTGAGGATGATGATCTTCACCGGCAGCTTGTGCACCACGGCTGTTGCCATCTCCTGCATGTTCATTTGAACGCTTCCGTCGCCGGCAATGCACAGCACCAGCCGATTCCGGAACGCCGCCTGCGCGCCCATGGCCGCGGGAAATCCAAACCCCATCGTCCCCAACCCGCCGGAGGTCAGCCACCGATTGGGCTTCGCCAGCTTGAAGTACTGGGCCGCCCACATCTGGTGCTGCCCAACGTCGGTGGACACAATGGGATCCCGATCGTTCGTCAGCTCGTACAGCCGCTTGATCACGTGCTGCGGCTTGATCGGCCCGTCCTTTTCCTGCTGGTAGGTCAAAGGATGTGTTCGCTCCCATTCGCGAATCTGATCCCACCAGGCTTTTCGGAGATCCTTCTGCTCGCCGTTGACGGTCGCTTTGAGGATTTGATTCAACTCGCGCAACACCGCCTTGCAATCGCCGACGATGGGAATGTCGACGTGGATATTTTTCCTGATCGATGTCGGATCGATATCGATATGGACAATCTTGGCATAGGGGCAAAACTCCGAGACTTTGCCCGTGACGCGGTCGTCAAAGCGCGCCCCGATGGCAACCACAAGGTCGGCAAAGTGCACTGCCATATTCGCTTGATAGGTTCCATGCATGCCCATCATCCCCATCGACAACGGATGTTCGCCGGGAAAGGCCCCGAGCCCCATCAGCGTCATATCCACGGGAATCTGAGTCAATTCGGCCAACTCGATGAGTTCCTGCGACGCACCCGAAAAGACAACCCCGCCGCCCACATAGAGGATCGGCTTCTTGGCCTTCATAATGGCTTCAGCCGCCTGCTTGATCTGCCACTTGTTCCCATCGTAGGTCGGGTTGTAACCCCTGATAGAAACGGAATTGGGATAATTAAATTCCGCTTTCTCCATCGATACGTCCTTAGGAATATCCACCAGCACAGGGCCCGGCCGCCCAGTCGTCGCGATATAGAACGCTTCTTTGATCGTGGACGCGAGATCGTTGACGTCTTTGACGAGAAAGTTGTACTTGGTACAAGGACGGCTGAGCCCGACGTTGTCCGCTTCCTGGAAGGCGTCGTTGCCGATCAAACTAGTCGGCACCTGTCCGCTGAAACAGACCAACGGAACCGAATCCATATAGGCATCCGCCAATGCTGTGATGACGTTGGTCATCCCGGGGCCTGACGTCACAAGGCACACACCCGCTTTACCAGTCGCTTTCGCGTACCCTTCTGCCATGTGGCCAGCACCCTGCTCATGGCGAGTCAGGACCACTTCGATGTCCTTTTGCTGATGCAACGTGTCGAAAATCTTCAAGACGACACCGCCCGGAAGCGCAAAAATCGTCTTCACACCCTCTCGCTTGAGGCATTCGATGAATATTTCAGCACCTGTGAGTTTCATCCAAACCTCCTCTCCTCATTCGCTGGCGTCAGCGAGTGGAGACACCGAACTCATTCGGGGGATTCAATTAAAGACACCTTCCCCGCGATCATTCAGAAGTTTCTGAAAAATCAAGGGGAAAGATGCGAGATCCTACCATCCTGTCCGGTAGAGGTCAAGGGCGTGAGAGAAGACAAAGGCCTTTGGCAAGGCGGGATGCCGCGTGCTACGTTGCCTATTTACATCCTCTATGAGCCCGCTCAAGTTAACGATAATCTCGCGGAATGACTGCCACCTCTGCGACGTCGTGTATCGTATAGCCCTGCATCTTCAAGCAGATTTTCCCATAGAGATCACGAAAGTCTCCGCTGAGACCGATCCCACGCTCCTGGCTTGCTATGGTCCACGTGTACCAGTTGTGCTGATTGATGGCATCGAACGATGCGCCGGGAAATTCACGGAAGGGGATCTGCGGCGGGCAATTAAAAAAGCGCGGTGGAGAAGACCTATAAGCCGGATTCTGTCCCGACTGGGATATGCTCCCAGAAGGGGGTGATCATTTCTCTGGGATTCGAGTTACCTCGAACCTCAAGCGACCTACCCGAAGACCTCAGCCGGGCCAGCCGGTCGCCGCTCCCGAAACCGGAAACGGCAGCTGTCTTCCTATTTGGCCTTGCATCGAGCGACGCTTACCTTGCCGGTGATGTCACCATCCCCGCGGTGGGCTCTTACCCCACCGTTTCACCCTTACCTGATCCGCAGCGACGAGATTGGGGTCCTATCGCATTGGCCATCGGCGGTCTGTTCTCTGTGGTGCCGGTGTCGGATCGCTCCGCCTGGGCGTTACCCAGCGCTCTGCCCACGAAGTCCGGACTTTCCTCTCGTGACGTTACCGCCACGAACGGTCACCCAGCCTTCTCCCTCGCGCAGATTCAGTATAGAAAACCCTCGGGCAGGATGCAAGACGCGGCTTGTTCGCAATGGTGATATCGCTCAAAGCGAGAAGCTAAAACTCTCCGAGACTCTCCTGGTTCATCACCGATTGCGCAGTAGGCCTGCGATGTTACACAAAAACAGTGAGCGCCCTGACCCTCCTGAAACGATTGAATAAAGTCCACGCCTGTGAGCCCTCCCTCTACCCAGCGGACTGCCGCAAGAGGAGCGTTTCACTTAAATGCGCCTTTTGAACTGCTTCGCGCCTTCGTCGAGTCGACAAGCTGGTCGGCCTTCCATGAAAAAATGGGAACCCAAGACTGCGAGAAGGTGACCTTCAGCGTCCGAGGGTGGGAAGTTCGGCAGTAGGAGCAGGCTGTCTCTTTTGATAAATGGCCATCGCTTCAGGCATCGAGTCCTTCAGCCGGGCGATTCTCGTTTCATGGCCCGGATGGGTCGACAAAAACTCCGATGGCCCTCCCCCGCCGGAGAGCTGTTCCATGCGTTCCCAGAGGTGGATAGACTCGCGGGGATCGTAGCCCGCGTCTGCTGCAAGCAAGATCCCGATGTAATCCGCCTCGGATTCATGCGCGCGACTGAACGGCAGCAGTACCCCTACTTGCGCCCCGGCACCCAACGCCGCCATCGCTCCCTGAGACAAGACAGGATTCATTCCGCTGGAACCGACTGCCGCACCAATTGCTTCGAGCGCTGCATTCGTCAATTCACCTTGGCTCATCCGCTCGCCGCCGTGACGAGCCAATGCATGGGTGACCTCATGCCCTAAGACCGCGGCAAGCCCCGCTTCTGTTTTCGCGACGGGGAAAATACCGGTATACACAGCGATTTTTCCGCCCGGCAGCGCGAAGGCATTCATCGTTTTGTCGTCCTTGATCACCGTCACTTCCCATTGAAACTGCTTGGCCATCTCTGCATATTTGGACCGCTTCGAGGCCTCAATAATTCTTGCCGCCACACGCTTGACCGGTTCGATCTCACGCGGATCTTGCGACTGTTTCATTTTGGGATCGCTCTTGACCTGACTATACGCCTGCGCCCCCATCTGCATTTCGTCAGCAACGGAGGTCATGAGCAACTGGGACCGCCCGGTGTACGGGTTCGTTTCACATCCGCTCACCAGCATAAGCAGGATCAGCAGGGCGCCAACTGTCGGCATCGTATGAACGTTCCTCGGAGATGCACCCATCACTCTCCTCCCCCCATACTCATCCTCGTGTGACCAAAATTGACCGTCTCATCATGGTCTGTTAGATTACCGCGCAGTCATAAGAATTGCCACAGGAACCCGCCTGGTTTTGATGCCTCACCGCGCAATCGAACGAATCGGAATCGATGAATCCGGCAAGGGTGACTATTTTGGCCCCCTCGTCATTGCAGCAGTATTCGTGGATGCGACCACGCAAGGCGAACTTGCCCTGATGCAGGTGCGCGACAGCAAAAAAATCTCCGACGGCCGTATTCTGGAAATGGCTCCGGACATCAAAACCATCTGCCCGCACAGCGTGATTGCGATCGGCCCGCATAAGTACAATGAACTCTACGCCAAGATCAAAAATCTGAACCGACTGCTCGCCTGGGGGCATGCGAAAGCACTGGAGAACTTACTTGAACGGGTTTCGTGCGAACGGGCGATCTCCGATCAATTCGGCGACGAGCGGCTCATCTTGAACGCCCTGCAGGAGAAAGGACAGAAGATCCTCCTGGAGCAACGTACCAAAGCCGAGTCGGACTTGGCGGTCGCCGCAGCCTCGATCGTGGCACGCGCCGAATTTCTCCTGCGCTTAAAGCGCCTCTCAGAAGAAATTGGAACGACATTGCCGAAGGGTGCCTCACCGGCTGTCGAACTGGCGGGGAAAATGATCGTGAAGAGATACGGGCAGGAACGATTGGGGACGGTGGCCAAGCTTCATTTCAAGACGACCAAGGCCGTGCTCGGCAAGACAGTGAACTAGACCGACTCGCCCACTTCCAGATCCGACGGCTTGACCTGGTCCTGACCTTTCTGATCGGCCGGCACTTCCCCGTCCCAGTACAGCATCCGATGGCAGTAGGGACAGGTGTGGAGGTCTTGCGATCGCTTGACCTCAGCGATCAGCTGCGGAGGAATCTGCAGGCGGCATCCGGCGCACATGCCATCCTTGATCGCCGCCAGCGCCTGATCCTTTCTGGCAGCTTTGAGTTTCGTGTAGCGAGTCAGAAGCGACGGCTCGACATGCGCCGCACGGTCCCGCTGCTGGACTTCAAGTTCGGCCAGCTCTCCCGACAGCTTTTGATCAAGTTCGTCGAGCACCTGTTTTTCTTGGGCAAACACTTTCTCAGCCGCATCATATCGACTCTTCACGTCGTTGGCCGTTTGTTGAAGCTGCTCGATCTTTTCCATGCAAGCAAGCACTTTATCTTCGATCTCCGACTTTTTCTTGTTCGCCATCTGCAATTCGAAGAGGTGGGCCTGATATTCCTTGTTCGTCTTGAGCTCGGTCAGGCGGGCGCGCATCTTATCCGTATGCGCATCCTGCGCCTCCACATCCTTTTCGTGGGAACGCCGCTCCTTGACCAACGTGTCGAGGGCGGCATTGGTGTCCTGAAGCAGCTGCTTCGCTTCTCGTAATGGCGCTTCGACAGCGTGAAGGCGTTCGGGGATCTTTCGACGTTGCTCGTTGATCTCCATAATGCGGAGATCTAGCTTCTGCAGTTCGATGAGGGGGGAAAGATGTTGGTTCAATGCACTCCTGTTGTATCGAAGCCCCTACCACCGGGCCACAATGACCATGGCCGGTCCTTCTGGTGGGCCCACTAGGACTCGAACCTAGGACCAGCTGATTATGAGTCAGCCGCTCTAACCACCTGAGCTATGGGCCCCGATCAGGGAGTCTGCAGATGACTCGCCGCGCCTGACCCGCAGACACGTGCATTTAATTCTAGGCTGACGAGAAGACGGAGTCAAATTGCCCCGCACTGCTTTACAGACTTTCGACAAAGCTCCGCAGTTTTTTGCTCCGGCTCGGATGACGCAGCTTACGCAAGGCCTTCGCCTCGATCTGACGAATACGCTCACGTGTGACCTCGAAATCCTGACCGACCTCCTCCAGCGTGTGGTCGGTCGCTTCGCCGATGCCAAAGCGTTTCCGCAATACTTTTTCCTCTCTCGGCGTGAGCGTTTCCAACGCGCTGTTGATCTGACGTTGAAGGTCGTACCGAATGGCCGCTTCCAGCGGCGAGATCGCCTTCTTATCCTCGATAAAGTCGCCCAAATGGCTGTCTTCTTCTTCGCCGATGGGTGTTTCCAGTGAAATCGGCTCACGCGCGATTTTCAAAATCTTCCGTACTTTATCGAGGGGCAAATCCATTCGCTCGGCAATTTCTTCGGGGGTCGGCTCACGTCCCAGCTTCTGAACCAGGTGGCGAGACGTCCGAATGAGCTTGTTGATCGTTTCGATCATGTGAACGGGAATGCGGATCGTCCGAGCCTGGTCCGCGATGGCACGCGTAATCGCCTGCCGAATCCACCAGGTCGCGTAGGTACTGAACTTGTAGCCTCGCTTGTACTCGAACTTATCGACCGCCTTCATCAGGCCGATGTTGCCTTCCTGAATCAAGTCGAGAAACTGCAGGCCACGGTTCGTATACTTTTTGGCAATGCTGACGACGAGACGGAGATTGGCCTCAACCAGTTCGGCCTTGCCGCGCTTGACTTTTTCTTCCGCCACGTCCAAGTGTTTGACCGCATCCTTGATCTCTTCCCCTGAAACCAGAGCCTCTTCCGTTTCTAACTGCCGGATACGGCTCTTGGCGGCCTGATACACCTTCTTAATGTCCTGGAGACCGTCTTCCGACACGCCCGTTTTTCGCTTGACCGCCAGAAAGTCTTTCTTCTCCCGGCAGAGCTTCCGCAGGAGCTCAGCCCCCGCCTCTCCCCCGACTCCGAGACGCCGCTGGCAGCTGGCGATTTCGCGCTCCGCGGTCCGGATCTGGATTGCCATCTCCCGTACCCGCTGAACCATCCGGTCTTTGAGCACACCGTGCAGGTTGACCGCTTCCATCTTGTCGACGACCTGTTCGCGGATGGCGTCGATTTGCTTCTTGATCTTCTTGAGTTTCGCAGGATCTTTCGCCGCTTGCCGTGACTTTTCATATAGCCCATTCAGCGAGTTCGAGACCTTGCGGACGGCATTCAAACCTTCCAGCGTCTTCAGCCGTAATTCCTCATAGTCCCGCTCGACTTCCTCCTCTTCGAAGTCCTCCTCAGTCTCCTGAATCGGGACAATCTCGCGGACGTCGATCTTGCCGTTCTTGAGCTGTTCGCGCAGCGATAAGATAAATTCGATCGTCATCGGCATGCCGTAGATGACGAACGCGATGTCCCGCTTTCCCTCTTCGATGCGTTTGGCGATTTCGATCTCGCCCTCGCGGCTCAAGAGCGCAACGCTGCCCATTTCTTTCAGATAGAGGCGAACCGGATCATCCGTGCGGCTCAGCGCGCCAGGCGTCAGATCGATTTCCTTTTCGTTCTCCTCGCTTGCCTCAGCCTCTTCGACCTCTTCACCGCTATCTTCCTGATCGCCGCCACGGTTCTTCTGCTGGCGCTCGGTTCCCTCCGGAGCATCCACGATCTCGATGTCCATCTCGCCGAACATCGTCATGATGCTGCCGAACTGTTCGGAGGACACGACTTCCGCCGGCAACGTGCTATTCAACTCGTCGTAGGTGAGAAAGCCTTTCTCTTTCCCGATCGAGATCAGCTTCTTCACTTCCACGAGCAATTCTTGTTTCGCCATACCTACTCCTTAACCAAAGAAAGTACGCCAGTCGCAGGCCGACCGGCTTTCTGCATTCGCAACTCGTTCACACGCGCATTCAGCGCCTGAGCATCTTCGATCCGGCCCTCTCGCTCGGCGGCCTTCAACTGCGCGATTAACTCGCGCAAGACCGACTCCGCCCTCTTTCGATCGAGGGTGTCGAGGCAACCTTGCACATGCGCACGCACATCATCGAAATGCTCCTCGCGCATCGACAACTCCGTCGCAAGCGACCCACAATCCGGATCATCCACAATCGTATCGAGAAGCTGGCGCAGCCCCACCCGCCCGTCCTGGCCAAGATGCTCCAACGCCTTTTCCACCACCATCCGACAGGCTTGTACCGAGAAGGTTTCAAGCCGCACTCGCCGCAGGTCGGCTGGCGTCAAATGTCCGTGCAGCAGCAGATAGACGAGGTCTCGCTCCTCCGGTACGCCTTTGTAGGACGGCGCAGCCGGGGACGCAGCCGGGACGCTGACCGGCCGCCGGCCTTCCTGCTTGAGCAACGCGGGATATCGTTCAATCAATCGTTGCTGGTTGATGCCGAGCCTCTCGGCCACGAGGCGAATCCGTTCTTCTCGTTCGATCGGATGCTCGCTCTTTTGCAAGATCCGCAAAACTTCATCCACACTACGGATGCGGCCTTCGATCGTACTCGACTCCGCGGTCTTCAGGCTATGCTCCAAGGCAAAATCCAGCAGACTCGGTGCCTGCTCCTCCAGACGAGCGAAGGATTCAGGACCTTCCTTTCTCACGTACGTGTCGGGGTCTTCGCCGGCCGGCAGGGTCACGACCTTCACGCCAAGCCCGCTGTTGACGAACAAATCCAAACCTCGCAATGCCGCGCGCTCGCCAGCGGCATCGGGATCAAAGAGTAAAACGACTTTTGATGCGAATCGGCGAAGCACCTGGATATGCTCGAGGGTCAGGGCCGTCCCCAGTGTGGCGACCGTATGGGTCAATCCAGCCTGATGCAGCACAATCGCATCAAAATACCCTTCGACAACAATGACCGTCTTCGTCCGGGTCACGGCCTCCCGTGCTACATCAAGCGCAAAGAGCGTCTGCCCTTTCTTAAAGAGCGCCGTGTCCGGAGAGTTCAGGTATTTGGGCGTTCCTTCACCGAGCACGCGGCCCCCGAACCCTACGACGCGCTTGCGCAAGTCCGTGATGGTAAACATGACCCGCGCCCGAAACCGATCGTAGAATCCACTGCCGTTGTCTCGCGCAATGATCAAACCCGCCGAGACCAGATCGCCCTGCGAGAACCCCTGCTTGGTCAGCGACTTGATCAGTCCATCCCATTCAGACGGCGCCACGCCGATACTGAATCGATCGATGGTCGCCTGCTGAATCCCTCGACGGACCAGGTACTCGCGAGCCTCCGTTCCGCCTTGTGCTTCGCGAAGGTTCTCCTGGAACCACGCTGCGGCCGCCCGGTTCAGCTGCTCAATGCGGCCCGTCTGCGCAGCCTGAGGACCTCCCTGGACAGCGGACTCTTGAACTTCGATCCCGACTTTTCGTCCGAGCTCACGCACCGTTTCCGGAAAACTCGCCCCGGTAATCCTGGTCAGAAACGTAAAGACATTGCCTCCTGCCCCGCAACCGAAGCAATGGAAGATTTGCCGGGAAGGGCTGACGGTGAATGACGGACTCTTCTCTTGGTGGAATGGACAAAGCCCTTTGAGATTCTGGCCCGCTCTGGTCAAACTCACATGTTGGCCGACGATCTCCACGATATCCGTCCGGTCCCTGATTTGATTGATGATATCGTCGGAAATCAAGCCTCGGCCCATGGGAGTCGTGGCTCCTGTTTCCCCACTTCAAGATCAGTGAGGTTGGTATTCGTAAGTAATCGAAAAAATTGACCGGACAGATTAACAGACGGCAAGGAAATCTGTCAATGTTGAGGAGGGCGCCTGAGCCGCTTTCCAGCCATTCATCTAACTCATCTAACCTGGAGGCCAGGCCATGTGTCGTCCACCCATGATGTGGAAATGAAGATGGAATACCGTCTGACCGCCGTCTCCCCCCGTATTGGCCACCAACCGATAGCCAGATTCGGATAAGCCTTTCTGTTTCGCGACCTTCGTACAGGTGAGGAGAAGCTTCCCGAGGAGCTCTTGGTCTTGCACGCCACAATCCTGTATCGCCGCCACATGCTTCTTCGGAATCACCAGCGTATGCACAGGGGCCTGCGGATGGATGTCGTCAAAGGCGAGCGAATGCTCGTCTTCATGAACGATCTTCGCAGGGATTTTCTTCTCGACGATCTTGCAGAAGAGGCAATCGCTCATAACCCGCCCCCCTCAGTTCTCAGACCTGAGCCCGGACTTGCCATATCGCTTTCCCAGTTCCTGATAAATGTCCTGAAGAGTCACATCGTGGTAACCCAGCACCATCAAGGTGTGAAAAAAGAGATCGGCGACTTCATAGATAATCTCCTCTTTCTTTCCTCCCTTGGCCGCAATAATCACCTCACCGGCCTCTTCGGCCACTTTCTTGAGAATTTTGTCGTGCCCGCCCTCGAACAGCTTGGCCGTGTAAGAACCAGGCTGCGGATTGGTCCGACGGTCGCGGATAGTCCGCAGCACCCCCTCGAGAATCCCGCCGAACGCCTCGGGCGTGTTCCCCGGCAGGCTGACACCCTGTTCGTCAAGTTTGGAGAAGAAACAGGCCCGCTCGCCTGTATGGCATGTCGGCCCCATTGCCTGAGCCTTCACCAAAATCGTATCGCGATCGCAATCTACGAAGAGTTCTTTCACCAGCAGCTTGTTGCCGGAGGTTTCACCCTTCTCCCAGAGTTTCATCCGCGAACGACTCCAGAAGTGGACGGACTTGGTGGCAAGCGTCTTGCCGATCGCTTCCTGATTCATGTAACCGAGCATGAGCACCGTGCCATCCAGCCAGTCCTGGACCACAGCCGGAAGGAGGCCCTGCTCGTCGAACTTAAATTCGCCTGTTCCCGTCTGAGTCATGATCACGCGACCTGTGCGGCCAGTTCGAGACGCACGGGTACTCCGCGCTCCCGAAGGTAAGCCTTTGCCTGTGGAATGGTATAGGTTCGGAAGTGAAAAATTGAGGCAGCCAGCACCGCGTCGGCCTTGCCTTTCATGAACCCATCGTACAGGTGTTCGAGCGTGCCCACCCCTCCTGAGGCAATAACCGGGATGGTCACTCGTTCGGAGACTGCAGCCGTCAAGCCAAGATCATAGCCGGTTTGCTGACCATCCTGGTCCATACTGGTTAATAGGATTTCGCCGGCGCCGTAGTTCTCCATCCTCTTCGCCCACTCGATCGCATCGAGACCGGTCGGCTTGCGGCCGCCGTGGGTAAATACCTCCCATTGATTCAAGGCGGCCCCTCGTTTTGCATCAATCGCCACGACGATGCATTGCGTACCGAACCGTTCCGCTGCTTCCTTCACGAACTCAGTCCGCTGCACAGCCGCCGTATTGATGCTGACCTTGTCCGCCCCGGCATTCAGTAAGTTTCGGATGTCATCGAGTGTTCTTACCCCTCCCCCGACCGTCACCGGCATAAATACACGTGCGGCGGTCCGCTCGACGACGTCGATGATCGTCTTCCGATTTTCGTGCGAGGCCGTGATATCGAGAAAACACAGCTCATCGGCTCCCTCGCGATCGTAGACCGTTGCCACTTCCACTGGATCGCCCGCGTCCCGGAGATTGACGAAACTGACGCCCTTGACGACGCGCCCGTCTTTCACATCAAGACAAGGAATGATGCGTTTTGTCAGCATGGTTAGCCCAGCGCTCGAACAGCCGCGGCCAGATCGAGCTTGCCGTCATAGAGCGCTTTCCCCACAATCGCCCCCTCGATGCGGGGACCGATTGCCTGCACGGCTCGAAGATCTTCCACGCGGGTAATGCCGCCGGACGCGATAACCGGAAAAGACGAAAACGCCACCACTTCCTTCAACGCCGGAAGATTCGGCCCGCTCAACATGCCGTCCCGTGAAATATCGGTATAGATCACCGCGCCAATCTCATATCCGGAAAGTTCCTTGAGCAAATCGATGGCCTTCGTCTCAGACACCGCCGTCCAGCCCTTCACCGCCACCTTCCCGTCGCGGGCGTCCAGGCCAATCAGGATGCGTCGCGGAAATTCCTTGCAGGCCTGCTTCAAGAAAGCACGATCCGTCAGTGCCGCAGTTCCCAACACAACGCGGGAAACCCCCGCTTGCAGATATCGGCGCACGCTGTCCATGTTTCTGATACCGCCGCCGACCTGGATTTTCACACTCACCGTCTTCATGACTGCTTCGATTTGCGGAAGATTTCGTGGCTCTCCATCGACGGCGCCGTTCAAGTCAACCACATGAATCACGCTTGCGCCGGCCTGTTGCCATTTGCGTGCGACCGACGGCACATCCTCGGAATAGACCGTCTCCGCCGCCATGTCTCCCTGGCGGAGTCGCACACAACGCCCATCCTTCAGATCGATCGCAGGAATCACAATCATGCGAGTGCCTTTTCCCTCACGGCTTTCCACCCGTACCGAACGGAAATGTTTTCATGATTTCATCAACACCGTACTGTGCCAATTCGTCGGCTGTGACAAACGCCCATCGCCCGATAAATCCTATGAGATCTTCCGTCATCGGTCGCTGCCGCTCGTAGTAATTCCCGATCCACAGAACCTGCCCGTCGGCTGCGACCACCTTGATCTCAAACCCCACGGCAGCTGGAGGGCTGGCCCCCATGCGGCTTCCAACTCGTTCTTGAAATACGAGGACCTGCCCGATCAAAGCCGCATCAACCTTCAGCAGTTTGGCAAGATCCGCTCCAGCCATCTCCGGCGTCATTTTGGCGGTCTCCAGACTGCCGGAGGCCCTCGCTGACTCGCTGGAATACGAAACTGTGACTCCCTCTCTCATCTTGAGTCTACTCCAGAATAACTGAGTCACTTTTTCGGCCGCATAACCTGGCACGGACACTGTGTTCCGTGGAGGCGGCTCCACGTTCGAAGGTACTGAGATAGAAATGTCGGACAGACGTACGCTTTGAGGGGTCGAGATATACGGCTCGGCCTGGTCACGGACTTGCGGCGTGGCAATGGATGTGAAAGGGACCAACGCCATCGTCCGAATCTGATAACGTGGGAGCTCCGAGGACGACTTGGTCGTCACCTTCTGGCCACTGCAGCCTGATAACAGCGTCAGCATCATCACAAGAAGCGTGAAACCGCTGGATGAAAGATGCGCAAGAGGACGCGGGCTGTGGCACACCTGAAACCCCTTACTTCTCACCACTTCCCCCTCACTGTTACAAATACCATGACCCGAAGTTCTTGATCAGTCGCAACCCGACCGCTTGGCTTTTTTCCGGATGGAACTGGCAGGCCACGACATTATCCTTCCAGATACTCGATACAAACGGGACACCATAGGTCGTCGTTGTGGCCGTGATGTTGCGATCGGACGGATCGACGAAATAGGAATGCACAAAGTACCAGTTTGAACCGTCCGAAATCCCTTCGAACAACGGACAGGCTCGCTGCACGTTCACTTGATTCCATCCCATATGCGGTACTTTCAATGACGGATCAACGGCAAAACGCCGAACCCTGCCGGGAAGAATGCCAAGCCCCTTGTGCATCCCGAACTCTTCACTTTCCGTAAACAGCAATTGGAGCCCCAAACAGATTCCGAGGAATGGTTTTCCCGATTGAATGGTGGAGCGAATGGGTTCAACCAAATCGAACCGCTCCAGATTCGCCATGCAATCGCCGAATGCTCCGACGCCAGGGAGCACGACATGGCTTGCATTCTTGATCGCCACCGCATCACGTGTTACCACTGCCTTGTGCCCCACCGCCTCAAAGGCCTTGGAGACGCTGCGCAAATTTCCCATGCCGTAGTCGATGATCGCGATCATAGCCTGTCCGCATCACAAAGAATCTTGCAGGAAGGTGTAACAATACCGCAACCGGCTCTATCCCGTCACTCCCCTCTTTGAAAACAAAAGGGGCAGGCTGAATCAGCAGCCTGCCCCCAAGTTGTTCGGCTTTGCCAATCGGATTTCGCTACAGCATGCCTTTCGTAGACAACACTTTCCCGGCCAATCGCTCTTCCAACATCGTCGCCTGATCCAGCGCTTTCGCCGTGGCTTTGAAGATCGCTTCCATGATGTGGTGCGGATTGCGCCCATACATCAGATTCACGTGCAGGTTGAGCCCGCCGTGCGTGACGAAGGCCTGGAAGAAATCTTCGAACAGGCCGAGGTCGAACGTTTTGACCTTCCGGTCCGGCAAATTCACGTTGTACACGAGGAATGGCCGGCCGCTTAGATCGACGGTGACCTGCGCCAACGTCTCGTCCAGCGGTGCTGAAGCAAACCCGAAGCGCTTAATCCCACCTTTTTCACCCAAGGCCTGGTGCAGAGCTTTGCCCATGACGATGCCGACATCCTCGACTGTGTGATGTTCATCGATGTCGATGTCGCCCTTCGCCTGCACGGTGAGATCGAAAAAGCCGTGCTTGGAAAGCAATTCGAGCATGTGGTCGAAAAAACGAATCCCGGTGTCGATTTTCCCCTGCCCGCTGCCGTCCAGCGTCCATTCAACACGAATGTCCGTTTCCTTCGTCGCGCGGTGAAGGCTCGATTGTCTGGGTGCCGATCCGTTTTTCTTCATGAGAACCTGCTTTGGGCCGACTTCGCGTGGGCGTCGAACCCTTCGATATGGGCGAGACGAACAAGGTGGTCCTTCACTTTGCTCAACTCCTCCTTCGTGTAGTGCACGATGTTGCTGATCTTCGTGTAATCATGGATGGACAGCGCGGAAAAAAATCGAGCCGTTGCGCCTGTCGGCAGCACATGGTTCGGTCCCGCGATATAGTCCGCCACCGACGGCGGAGTATATCGGCCCAGAAACAGGGCACCAGCGTGCCGGATCTTTTCAAGGTAATCGAACGGTTCGTCCACGGACAACGTGAGGTGTTCCGCTGCGATCTCATTGGCGACATCGATCGCTTCGTCCATGGTGGTGACGACGAACGCCACCGAATGGCGTGCGATCGACTTGGCCGCAATTTTCTCCCGTTGCAGGCCCTTGAGTTGGCTCTCGACCAAAGAGACCACATCTTTGGCCAACGATGCGGAGGTCGTCACCAGCCAGACTTGCGCATCCTCGTCATGTTCTGCTTCACAGAGCAGGTCGGCCGCCACATGCGCCGACTTGGCGTCGTCATCCGCCACAATCAGCAGCTCACTGGGTCCTGCCACCATGTCGATGCCGACGGTGCCATACAACATCCGCTTGGCCGTCGCCACATAGATATTTCCGGGGCCGACAATTTTGTCGACTTTTGGAATGGTCTTCGTGCCGAAGGCCAGAGCACCGATCGCCTGCACTCCGCCAATGCGATAGATCTCCGTCACCCCGGCGATGTCCGCCGCCACTAACAGATAGGGGTTGATTCCGCCTTTTTGAGGCGGCGTACACATCACGATCCGTTGAACCCCGGCGACCTTGGCCGGAATGGCGCTCATCAGCACCGTCGAGGGGTACACCGCCTTGCCACCGGGAACATAGACTCCCACCGCATCAATCGGTGTCACCACCTGCCCTAACGTCGCCGCGCCGTCCTGATACATCCAGGTCTTGGTCCGCTGCCTCTCATGAAAGGCCGTGATTCGCTGCGCGGCAAAACGTAGCGCATCGCCTTCCTCTTTCCGAATATGGAAGTAGGCTTCTTTGATTTCTTCCGGAGTGACTTTGAGCTGATCCGGCTTGAGTGAGACTTTGTCGAACTGTTTGGTGAAGCGGAGAACGGCCTTATCGCCGCTTCGTTCGACGGCTTGCAGAATCGCCTTGACCGGTTTCTCGACCGCCGCCCCTTGTACCCGGGCTCGTGCAGCCACTTTCTTGAGCGTGGGAATGAAGGCACGATCGGTGGAGCCGACAATTTTCATCCGCGCGTCCGTTTCCCTTGGCGACCCGCCTTACGCGATAACTTCGGTGACGCGGCCTGACGAGACCGGTGCGTCTTGAGACAGGCGTCCCGAAGCTTCTTGACCAACTCCGTCACGGCCTTGTGTTTCAATTTGAGGCTGGCTCGATTGACGATCAAGCGCGCGGTGGACTGGGCGATGCACTCCACCTCGACCAGATCGTGCGCCTTCAGCGTGCTGCCGGTTTCGACTAAATCGACGATACGATCCGCCAATCCGACAATCGGTGCCAGTTCGATCGAGCCGTAGAGCTTGATGATTTCGACCGGCACGCCACGCTGGTTGAAATATCGCTCCGTGATTTTCGGATATTTGGTGGCGACCCGGATTTTTGACGAGAGCCGGTCGCGCGATTCTTCCCCCTGGAGCGCGGCAACGGCAATTCTACACGCTCCGAACCCTAAATCCAATGGCTCATACACATCGCTATCCTGCTCCAACAACACATCTTTTCCGACGATTCCGACGTCCGCGGCCCCATATTCCACATACGTCGGCACGTCGGTGGGCCGGACAATGAGGAAGGTCATCCCGAGTTCGGAACAAGGGAACACCAGCCGACGGCTGTCGGTCGCAACCTGCACCGCGTTATAGCCGGCCCGAGCAAACAGCTCGATCGTCGGTTCGATCAACTTCCCCTTACAGAGCGCAATGGTCAGCATCTTCACTCTTTCCGCCGTTCAATGACCGCCCCCAGTCCGCGTAACTTCTCTTCGATCCGTTCATAGCCGCGATCCAGATGATACACGCGCAGAACTTCCGTCGTACCTTCGGCAGCCAGGCCCGCGAGCACCAAACCGGCACTGGCCCGCAAATCGGATGCCATCACCGGCGCGCCGGTCAGCTGCTCGCGCCCTGTGATCACGAGGCGATTGCCTTCTACGCGAATGTCCGCACCCATCCGGCAAAGCTCTTCGACATGCATAAACCGGCTTTCGAACACCGTTTCCGTCACCACGCTTGTGCCTTCGGCCACGGACATCAGGGCGACCATTTGCGCCTGCATGTCGGTCGGGAAACCAGGATAGGGCAACGTGCGCACATCTACGCCCTTCAGACGGGCGACCTTCGACGCATCAATCCGGATACGCTCTTTTTCTACCTGAACCTCCACGCCCGCCTCTTGAAGCTTGCTCAGCAAGGGATCGAGGTGATCGGGTCGACAGCGATTGACCGCCACGCATCCCTTGGTAATCGCACCGGCGACGAGATGAGTCCCGGCTTCAATGCGATCCGGAATCACCTCATGGTCGCTCCCGCGAAGTTCTCGCACCCCTTCGATCGCAATAACATCGGTGCCGGCCCCGGAAATTCGCGCCCCACGCTTGGAAAGGAAGTCGGCCAGATCGACGATTTCCGGCTCCTTGGCCGCGTTTTCAATGACCGTCGTGCCCTGCGCGAGCGAGGCGGCCATCATCAGATTCTCCGTTCCAGTCACCGTCGGCGTGTCGCAATAGATACGGGCTCCCGTCAGCCGCTTCGCCTTGGCCCTGATGTATCCATGCTCGATCGACACCTCTGCCCCGAGCTTGGCCAGCCCTGCCAAATGGAGATTGACCGGACGAGAGCCTATGGCGCAGCCGCCTGGCAATGAGACCGTAGCTTCGCCCCACCGGGCCACCAAAGGCCCCAAGACCAGGACGGAGGCGCGCATCGTTTTGACCAGCTCATACGGAGCCTGTGTCGACTTGATGACATCCGCCTTGATGACGGCACGATTACCTTCATGCTCGACGGTGACGCCCAGCATTCCCAGCAGCTTTCCCATCGTAACGACATCCACCACGCGAGGCACATTCGTGATGACGCACTCGCCCCCTCCGAGAATCGTCGAGGCCAGAATCGGCAAAGCGGAATTCTTTGCCCCGCTGACCTGCACCTCCCCCTGGAGCGGGATACCGCCGGAAATAACGATCTTATCCATTTGCGTGATCCACTCGTTCAGCGATCAACACCCGATCGATGCCTGCCTCATCGGGAACGATTTCCGCGGATGAATAGGCGGACATCGACTCGACCTTCTCACATAGCGCGGCACTTTGGCCCTGACCAAGCTCCATAATCAGCAAGCCGCCTGGAATCAGGAACGATATCGCTTCATTCAGCAGCCGTTCGTGCAATTCTGTCCCTCGAGGACCAGCGACCAGAGCCATGCGAGGCTCATAGAGACGCACTTCTGGCTGTAGCGTTTCCCTCTCAGCCTCCCGGATATAAGGCGGGTTGGCGACAATCACTGTCACGGCTCCTTCAAGTTCTCGCCCCGTTAAGGGAGCCAACAGATCACCCTCCAACCAAGTAATGGCTGAGCCGACCCCATGCCGATCGGCATTTCGCTTTGCCGTTTGCAAGGCGGAGGGTGAAAGATCGATCGCCAGTATCTTTCCTGCTGGAATCGAGCGCGCGAGCGTCACGGCTAAGCAGCCGGATCCGGTCCCGACATCTACAAGCGTGGGATGCTGCCCTCGGGGCAACCGTCGAATCGTTTCCCTGACCAACAACTCTGTCTCGGGACGGGGAATCAAGACAGAAGGATTTACTTCAAACTCCAGACCGCAAAACTCCTGCGTACCCAAAAGGTACTGGAGCGGTTCTCTCTTCAACCTCCTGGTTAGCAGCGCAAGCACATTGGCCGTCTCCCGCTTGGACAACTCTCGATTGTGATCGAGAATCTGCCGCAACCCCGAGAGATTAAGCGCCTGCTCCAACAACCAGACCGCCTCCTGAGCAGCAGACTCAATCCCCGCAGCCAGGAGATGCCGGCGAATATCGGCAATCAGAGTACCGACGGTAAAGCATGCGGTGCTGAGGGGATTCGCAGCGCTGAGACTCATGACGCCTCCGCGACCGCCATATGGTCGCGCTGGGCACGCAACGCGTCGACAAGCTCACCCATATCGCCGGCCAGTACTTGCTCTAACTTATGCAAGGTCAGTCCTACTCGATGATCCGTCACGCGATTCTGGGGAAAGTTATAGGTGCGGATCTTTTCGCTTCGATCTCCCGTTCCAACCTGCGCCTTCCGGCTCTGCGCAATCTCCGCTTCCTGTTTTTCTCGCTCCGCTTCGACGATTCTGGCGCGCAACGTTCGCATTGCCTTGTTCCGGTTCTTCAGTTGCGATCGTTCATCCTGGCAACTGACGACCACGCCGGTGGGAATGTGGGTGATCCGCACCGCCGATTTGGTCGTATTGACACTCTGTCCCCCGGCTCCAGACGAACAGAACGTGTCGATTCGAAGATCCACGGGATCGATCTGCACATCGACCTCGTCCACCTCAGGCATGACGGCGACCGTGACGGTCGAGGTATGAATTCTTCCGGCGGCCTCCGTCACAGGGACGCGCTGCACACGATGAACGCCGCTCTCGTACTTGAACAAGCCATACCCGCCCTTCCCCTCGATCACCGCAATCACTGTTTTATAGCCGCCCTTTCCGGTTTCAGAGGCCTCGACGATTTCGACCTTGAGCTTATGCCGCTCTGCGAATTTGACATACATCCGGAACAGATCGCCGGCAAATAACGCGGCCTCGTCGCCGCCAGTCCCGGCTCTGATTTCCAGGAATAGATTTTTTTCGTCACGCGGGTCCTTGGGCGTCAAATGCTCGAGCACCTGCGCTTCCAGGCTTCGTCGCTCCGCCTCTAATTGCGCGCTTTCTTCAGTTGCCAGGGAATGAAGTTCCGATCCCGCAGCGGGATCCGCGAGCATGTGCGTTGCTTCATCGTGCTGCTTGAGGATTTCCTGATAACGATGAAACAGCTGCGCGATCGATTCAATCTCGGTCCGCTCCTTCGTCAGCTTCACCAGCAATGTGGGCTGACTGATGACGGACGGGTCCGTGAGCTGCGTGGTCAGCTCATCATAGCGACTCGCCGTGGACTCCCACTTTTTCAACAATCCGGCATCCATATTTCCTCAACCGGCCGAGCATGCCCCATGATTCTGCACAAAAAAAGAAGAGACCCTGCCCCTCAGCGAAGCAGGGTCTCTTCTATGTACTACTGGCTCGCTACTTGCCCTTCTTCGCGTACTTTTTCTTGAACCGTTCGACACGTCCTTCAGTATCGACGATCTTCTGCGTCCCCGTAAAGAACGGATGGCAGCTAGAACAAATATCGACGTTGATGTCGCCGACGGTCGATCTGGTTTTATAGCTGTTGCCACAAGCACAATGCACCGTGGCTTCTCGATATAATGGATGGATACCCTTCTTCATATGTCCTACTCCTACCGTCCGATTCGTCAACCTTCGCCCATTCGAAGGCGCGTCACTGTACCCCGTCTCTACGGCCAGATACAAGCCGGTTTTTACCGATTCATCGACTGCAAGAACTCCTGATTGGTCTTGGTGCCCTGCACCTTATCCATCAGGAATTCCATGGCTTCCATCGTCCCTAACGGACTCAGGACCTTGCGCAAGATCCACATCTTGTTGAGCCGATCCTTATCCACGAGCAACTCCTCTTTTCTCGTCCCGGACTGGCTGATATCGATGGCCGGGAAGATACGCTTGTCGGCGAGGCGACGGTCAAGATGGACTTCCATATTACCGGTGCCCTTGAATTCTTCGAAGATCACGTCGTCCATGCGGCTACCGGTGTCGACCAAGGCGGTTGCCATAATGGTCAAGCTGCCGCCGTTTTCGATGTTGCGCGCCGCCCCGAAGAATCGCTTCGGTCGCTGAAGCGCGTTCGAATCGAGACCGCCCGACAGCACCTTGCCGCTCGGAGGAGCAATGGTATTGTAGGCGCGAGCCAACCGGGTAATGCTGTCCAGGAGGATGACTACATCCTTCTTGTGTTCGACAAGCCGTTTGGCTTTTTCCAGCACCATTTCGGCCACTTGAGCGTGGCGCTGCGCCGGTTCGTCGAATGTGGAACTGATCACCTCGGCTTTGACTTGCCGCTGCCAGTCGGTAACCTCTTCCGGACGTTCGTCAATCAACAGCACGATTAGTGTCACTTCCTTATGGTTCTTCAGAATGGCGCGGGCGATGGCCTGAAGAAGCATCGTCTTACCGGTGCGTGGCGCCGCGACGATGAGTCCACGTTGTCCTTTGCCAATCGGCGTGGTGAGATCCATGACACGGGTGCAATATTCTTCACGATCAAACTCAAGATTGAGTCGTTCTTCAGGATAGAGTGGGGTGAGGTTGTCGAAGAGAATCTTGTCCCGAGCGACTTCCGGGTCTTCATAGTTGACCTTTTCAACCTTGAGCAGCGCGAAATAGCGCTCGCTTTCCTTCGGCGGCCTGATCTGGCCAGAAACGATATCACCGGTCCGGAGGTTGAATCGGCGAATCTGCGACGGGGAGATGTAGATGTCATCGGGACCGGGAAGGTAGTTGGAGTCAGGAGCCCGGAGAAATCCGAACCCGTCCGGCAGGGTTTCCAACACACCCTCGCCGAAGACCACGCCGTTTTTCTCCGTCTGTGCTTGCAGGATCGCGAAGATCAGTTCCTGCTTTCGAAGATTAGCGGCCCCCTCGATCTTGAGGTCGCGGGCGACGTCATTCAAATCGGCAATGGTTTTTTGCTTCAACTCGGCAAGATGCATAACCTCTCCCTTGGTGTTTGCCATAGGTATCCCCTTACGCTCCCGGCTATATGGTCAAGGACAAATAAGAACGTGATCAAACATTGAAACGATGCGCAATAGATGATTCGACAATGAATTGGCGATTGTGTCTTTGCTAGAGAGGATGTGTCGTGAAGGACGTATCCGTCTTCGAATCGTGGATATTCTTGCAAACTGAAACTACAGCCGAACTCATCCGCCTGTGCTCACCAACTCATATAGCGTGGTTCGAGAGATGCCCCGGAAGTCTTGTGTGTGGAGAGAACGTAGACTCGAATTGAAACGTTGGGTGGAGCATACCGCGCAAGACGATGGTTGTCAACTGAGAAACCACATACCTCAAGTACCCCCCTGATTCCAGTCATTGAGCAAAAACTCATGGGCATAATCCGACCCATTTCGGGGAAGATGCGCCACGGGAAGTTGGTTGCAGGCGCAAAGACGGGTGTGCTAAAGGAGCCAATGGGTTCGGGAGTCTGCTATGGCACAAGATGACGATCAAGAACATGACCGGCTTTTTACCATCGCCGAGGCCAATCACCTGATTCCACAGCTGAATACGTGGCTCACCTCCGTCCGACAAGCCAAGGCGGTCTTGGTCCGAACGAAGGAAGACATCCGAAGAGCCAGCGGCAAAGCTGAATATGGGGGTGGAAGTGCCGCCGGCCCGCTGTATATCTCCAGCTTGCAGCAGATCAGTACCAACCTCCAGGCAATCCAAGAACTGGGCGTGGTCGTAAAAGATCTTGATCAGGGGCTCTGCGACTTCCCACATCTCCGCGACGGCCGTGTGGTGTTTCTTTGCTGGAAACTCGGCGAGCGAGAAATCAAATGGTGGCACGAAACCACAAATGGATATAAGGATCGCTGCCCTCTCGAAGACTCCGTGCAGTAACACAGGAAAGCCACATTTTCAGCCATGAAATTTGTCATTCTCGGTTTTGACGGTCCGGATGGCGAAGCCAAACGAAAAATCTATCGCCCAGCCCATCTAGCCAAGATGGATCCACTCGACCAGCAAGGCCGGGTGGTGCTGGCTGGTCCGCTTACCGATAAGACTGGGAGCTTGATTGTCATTGAAGCAGACTCATTGGAGGAGGCTCAGCGTTTTGCTCAAGAAGACCCCTATACCGTCAATGGTGTGTTTGAGCGAGTCGAAGTTCATCCCTTCACCCAGGTCTTTCCCAAGCCGCGATAGATTGGGCTCCCTCAATCCATGGTGCGTGCAACTCCTCGTTTACACAGATAATTCCCTCAAATCCTCCCGTCGCGCGAGACACGATTCCCACCTTTCGTTGCCTTGCTGAGGCCCCGGGCGGGCGGTATAGTTAAAACAATGAGATTCCAAGGTCAGACGTTCTTCGCCGCTGGTGTTTCTGTCCTCCTGCTTTCCAATCCTTCTGTTGTTGCTGCCGCCGGGAAAATTGTTGTGGCCGAGGCTCAGTATGTAATGGCCGATGGGGACACCTTGGCCAGCGCGGAAGAAAAGGTGCTGCAGCGCGCCCAACGCAGAGCGGTGGAAGAGGCCGGCGTCTATCTGGAATCGACGTTTCACGATTTCGAAAAGGAATCGCAAGGACAAAGTACCCGCGCAACGTCGCTAGAAATTCGGACGATCGCCGCAGCGATCACTGAAACCGAAATCCTCGAATCGCACCGCTCATTCGAGAATGACCGCCCAGTATTTTTCGTGCGGATACGAGCCACCGTCGACTTGAACAACCTCGCGGCAGCCGTGCGTCGGCTGCAATCCGAGGCCCAACTGGCCCAACATTTTCGCCAGCTCGAGAAGGAAAATCAGTACCTGCGCGCCCAACTCAAAGAACTCCAGCAACAGCCGACGGGAGTCCGAATGCTTGCAGTCGATCCGAACGGAAAATCGATGCCGGCCCAGCGGGCCAAGAGTCTGCTTGAAGCTGCGGTCCAAACTCAAGATCTACGAGAGAAGATTCAGCTGGCCTCTGAAGCCTCTCAATTGGATCAGGACTCCGCAGAGCCGTTAATCGTGAGAGGACAAACCTATTTGAGGATGGTCTCACTGGCCTATTCACAGCGTGGGAAACCGGAAGACTACGCGGCGCACGTGGAGAAGGCCAATAGTGACTTCGATCGTGCGGTCCATCTCGACAGCAAGAATCCTTGGGGATGGGTTGGGAAAGGCGATGCGCAGACATGGTTGAAACACATGGATGAGGCGGCTATCTCGTATGAACAAGCCCTAGTTCTCGATCCGTTTTTCGATATCGCGCGGCAGCGTCTCATTGGAGTCTACACAACCCAGGCGCGGCGACAAGCAGAAGGGAAACACTGGCACCAGGCTCTTGCCACCTTAAAGAGGCTGCTCGACGCTCAGACCCCCGAAAGCTGGATTCCTTACCAAAAAGAGGCGTTGCTTCTCAGAAGCGGCATTCTGCTAAAACTGAACCGCCAGGGTGAAGCGCTCGAAGATCTGTCCACGGTAATTCGTGTCGATCCGACGAATGCGAGTGCATTGGTGACCCGCGCGAATATTTATCGCAATCGACTTCAAGGCCGGATGGCCAAGGACGATCTTGAGCGAGCATGCGTGCTGGGTTCTATCCACGCCTGCGAACAACTGCCCTAGCTAAGGCCCTAGCCTAAGCAATCTCCCACGCTGGCAACCCCTAAGCCATTAAATTTCAAGCTATTATCCGCCATCATCTTGACTGCCTCGTCGCAGAACCCCCCTACGGAAGTCTGTTTGACTTCACGGAATTGGCCCTCCTATAATGCCCGACCTGTCGCAAGATCGTGATGTTTTTGGCGTGCAGTTTCCCCAGAGCATTAGGACAAAAGGCCTAATTCTCCCTTGCCCGATAGCCCATTATTTCCAGAAGTTGGGCCTTCTGCGAGGTTGCAGATTCCCCGTGAAAAGCATAGATTGTTGAGAGGTCGATTTGGTTGAAAAATCTGAGTTCTCACGTCGATAACCCCTTACGCGGAGTGTAGGTCGTAATGAGTCAATATCGTGTGTTACCAGGACCCGAGCATTTTCTTCCTCCTGCAGCGGCCTCGATGGGTATCTGCTTGCCCAACCCGGGTGAAGCGCATATCAACGGCGTGATCGTCCCCGAAGAAAAGGCGTACGAGGAAGCCGCCAAGCAGTTCTTGATGGCCAAGGTGCCGACGATCTTCCCCGGCCCTTTGGTCCTGTGGGCCTGGAATGAGAAAGCCGCGAAGAAAGCCACGGCCATCCGGCACCTCTACAACACGCTGAAAGAGTGCGTGCAGCCAGGCCAGACGCCCATGCTGATTCCCATGCCGGACTATCGCCCCAAGTATCCGAAGATCAATCCCGAAGTCGAAATTAATCCAAACCATCCCAACCTGACCATCTGGCACAATAAGATCGATTGCTGCATGTTCGTTGGTGTGCATTGTCACCAGGCGAACCTCTCGCTCAAGATTATCAGAGGCGGAACCTCGTGCTATACGATTGCGATGTGCGCCCAGGCCGGGCATGAAGACGCCATGCTGTCTTTCCGCGACGCGTCTGTCGAAAAGATCATGAAGCTGGCTGACTGGGTGAAAAAGTTGAAAGGGACAGTCCAACCACGGCTGACGTCAGCCAAAAGCGGAGCTTCGAACTAAACCGTTTGAAGCACTGTACGCAGTGAAAGGAGGCTGGGTCCATGGCGGATACACACTCAGTCATCGGCACAAAAAATAAGAAGGGCCAAACGTATACCGACACCTGGAAGATGATGAACGAGGCACCACGTACGCCGTCGTTCTATACGGGTAGCGAAGTCATCAAAGAAGCGGTCCGGCGAGCCAGCTGTGACGTCATGATCGCCTACCCGATTACCCCGCAGAGCGAAGCCGCTGCCCTGATCGGCGAGCTGTTTGCTGAAGGCTACATCGGCGACTATTTCCGCGGCGAGAGCGAATTCGCCGTCATGTCGCAATGCGCCGGTGCCGCATTCGGTGGCGCCCGCGTCTTCACGACCACAGCAGGACCGGGCACGATGCGCGCCATGGAAAACTTCCCCATGTGGGCCGGTGCGCGTTTGCCGATCCAAATGATCGTCACCTGCCGCGGCATCAATTCGCCGCTGTCGATTCAGCCTGACACGCTCGAAATCGCCTATCTGTTGAACACCGGCATGCTTGTTTGGCATGCGGAGACCGCGCAGGACTTCTTCGATTGGATTCTCAAGGGCTACATGGTTTCGGAAGAACCGGACGTGCACCTACCGCTCGCGCTCTGCTGCGACGGGTTCTTTGTGACCCACACCAAGGACGTCGTGAATCTGACGCCGGCCGACATGTGCCTGCCGCCATATGATCCCTATCGCTCACCGGTTCCCTGCATGGATATGGAATGTCCACCGGTCCGCATGATGCGCGATCCATTCATCATGAAGAGCAACTACATCAGCTATGCCACCCACGCGAGCTGGCAGCAGGAAATCTGGGCGGCCGTCGAGCGATCCCGCAAACACTCGATCAGGTGGCTGAACGGCTTGATTGATACCGAGAACACCGACGCGGAGATCATGATCGTGGCGTCCGGCACGGCCGTATCACAGGGTCGCGAAGCGATCCGCCTGCTGGAAGACGAAGGCATTCGCTGCGGGCTTGTGAAGGTTAAAACGCTCCGCCCCTGGCCGGAGGAAGAAATCCGCGAAGCCACCAAGAACGCGAAGCACATCTTCGTGCCGGAGTTCAACGTGACCGGCTGGCTGGCGAAAGAGATCAAGGCAACCATTCCCAATCATCATCGGGTGCATGCCGGACCGCATGTCTGCGGAGGTATGACCATGCCGCCGGAGATCATCGTGCAGGAAATCAAGACGGCCCTCGGGATGAAGACCTTCTCCCTGGCCGGTCGTGGAAGCTGAGCAGTAAACATCCAGAACCAGTTCGCGATGCAGGTGCGAATCTGAGGAGGAATACATGAGCAAAGAGAAAATCAAGATTTCTGAAGACCTCTACGACATCATGCCGTCGGACTATCAGGACCTCGTCAAGAGCGCGACCTACGGCAAAGAGGATCGTGGCTGGAAAGACATCGGTAGTTCCAAAGAACTTATCGAGCAACACTCGCTCTGCGCGGGCTGCCCGGAGTCTATGGCGTTCCGCTACATCCTGGCTTCGCTCCCGAACCCGGAAGATACCGTCATGGTCGGCTCAACCGGCTGTACCAGCTTGGTGTTCCCGATGGTGGCCGTTCATAACATTCACTCCCTCTTCGGCAACCAGAATGCCATCGCGTCTGGATTGAAGCGCGCATTGACCGTCCGTTTCCCCGACCGGACGAAAGATGTCGTCGTGTTGGCCGGAGACGGCGCGACCGTCGATATCGGTCTCGACATGACGCTCCAGGCCTGGTTTCGCCAGGAGAAATTCACGACCATCTGCTTCGATAACGAGCTCTACGCCAACACCGGCGGCCAGGAGAGCGGGCTCATGCAGAAGGGCTTTGTGGCAAAAATGGCGCCAGTTGGGAAACTCTTCGACAAGGTGCGGTTGCCGGAAATCGCTCGTGAGTCCGGTTGTCACTACGTAGTCCAGTGCACTGTTAGCAAGCCGTCTCTCATTGAGAAGGTGATCCGTAATGCGGTCTTCATCGCCCGAGAAATCGGCCCCACCTATCTCCAACTCTACACGCCCTGCATCCTCGAAATCGGAAAAAACAGCATGGAAGGGCTGCAGGAAATGCGTGACTCAGAGAAGCCGACCGAGCGATTTGCTTATAAGGAATATGTCAGCGAGCCAGCCAAGCAGCTCTTGGCTGAGATCGCAGCGAAGGACAAGGAACGGAAAACTGCTGCCAAGCAATTGGCAGGACAAGCCTGAAGAAGCCGGAGGTCATTCATGATTAAGAAGAGACTCAATATCCGGATGTCGGGGTTGGGCGGGCAAGGCGCCGTCACTGCGGCGCATGTCTTGGCCATGGCTGCCAACCGGGACGGGAAGTTTTCAATTTCTAATCCGTTCTTCGGTGCCGAGAAGCGGATGGCGCCGGCAGAGAGCTACTGCCGTATCGGAATCGAGCGGATATACGACCGTGGCGAGTTGGTGTTCCCGGACGTGATCGAGGTGTTTCACCCCCAGGTCATCACGATGGGCAAGAGTTACACCATGCCCTTCTACTCAGGCGTGAAGGAAGGGGGCGTCGTCATCATCAACTCCGATCAATCTCTGCTCTCCGAAGAGGACATTCAACGTCTCAAAGATTTGAACGTCGCGGTGTTTTACATTGCGGGAACCGAGCTTGCAATCGAGGTTGCCGGCACTGAGTTATCGACCAATATGGCGATGATCGGGTCCGTGGCTGGCATCACCAAATGCGTCTCCATGGAGGCGCTCGACGGCGCGCTCCAAGAGCGCTTTGGAAAGAAATTTGTGGCTTCAGGCGGCACGGCATCCCTGGACGAAGCCATTAAGAAAAAATTCGCCAAGAAAGAAATGCTGTTGGCGAAGAATCTGGCGACGGTCAAGAGGGCCTATGAGATCGCCAGCGAATGGGCCGAGAAGAACAAAATTGAACTGCGAGTCGGCAATCCTGCCGTTGCGGCTTAACGAGAGATAAGGAACCACGTCGCATGTATAACGTTGCGCAAGTCATCGACGAGAAATGCACGGCCAAGAAGGGTTGCCGACTGTGCATTATGTACTGCCCGGAAGCAAACTGCCTGGACCTCAATTCGACCAAGATGGTGGCCGAGGTCAACATCGATCGCTGCAAGGGCTGCGAGCTCTGCGTGGTCGTCTGCAACGCCGCCAAACACATGGCGATTGAAATGCAGGCCGTCAGCGCCACGGGACAGCTGATGCATCACAAAGGCGAATCCGCGGCCTTGGGGCAAGCCTACCAGGGCTAAGCTGAAACAGTTCGAGCAAAAAACCCCATGGCGTCCGCGCTATGGGGTTTTTTGTTGGGATAAGAGGTAAACCATGGAAAGCGAAGACAATGTGCTCGATGAACTCCTCGGTGAGATCGCAGGACTCATTAATGCGTACCCCAAGGCGATCGAACGCCGGGCCGCCATGATTCAAGCCACAGGGAAAGACCCGGAACTGGTCGAGAAACTCGTGAAAGCGGCGGACACGATGCGCGATAGCGGCAATCTCTATTTGACCTGGGCCAAGCACTACGCCGCAATGGCCGCAGGCAACACCGACGCTTCCTCGGACGAAGACGAGACTGAAGACTTCGACGTGTAACAGGAAGCGTGAAAAAACCCTCCCCTTCTTCCGCTCACTTTTGGTAGAATGGCGACTTTGCTGAGTTCATCACCTCCAGCGTTCCCCGGTAGCTCAGTTGGTAGAGCAGCCGGCTGTTAACCGGCTGGTCGCAGGTTCGAGTCCTGCCCGGGGAGCCAAATCCATAAAAAGGGCACCGTTCGCGGTAGGAACGGCGCCCTTTTTCTTTTAGGATGCAGCATATGCCGCTGTCTTCATTTAAGCCGCCCTGCCCACTTCGCAATGCCCACCTAATGACATTGCTCCCTCCTTATTGGCCTCGTGGGCCTCTACTCGACACCATTCCAGTCGAGGCAAGGCTGTTTCCTGTGGCACCGGACACCAGCATCCTCGGCTACTGCCATTGGCAGCCGAATCGCCATTGTTCTGCGGTTGTGGTTCTCGTCCACGGCCTCGAGGGTTGCAGCGAATCCCACTACATGCGTGGGATTGCGAGGAAAGCCTATCGTGCGGGACTGAATGTCGTGAGGCTGAATCAGCGGACCTGCGGTGGAACAGAACATCTCAGCCCAACACTCTACAACAGCGGACTCAGCGAAGATTATCGGATGGTCGTCGAAGAGTTCGCACGCACTGATCGGTTCGACAGAATCTGGCTGGTAGGCTATTCCATGGGCGGCAATCTGGTGCTGAAAGCAGCAGGGGAATTCGCTCGAACCGAACCGGCGCTGGCCGGCGTCATTGCCATCTGTCCGAATATCGATCCGACGCAGTGCGTCATGGCCTTGGAACAGCCGCGCAATTGGATCTACCACCGGCATTTCCTGAAGAGTCTGAAAGCTCGCTTACGGCGCAAGGCGGAACTTCTGCCTGCAAAATGGGATCTCACTGGTCTCAACCGCATCGCCAGGATTAGCGAGTTCGATGATCGCTATACCGCCCCCGACGGCGGATACCGAGATAGTTCCGATTATTACGACCGCTCAGGCGCCCAGCACGTCCTCGGATCAATCGCTGTCCCGACGACAATCATTACCGCTCAGGATGACCCGTTCATCCCCTATTCGATGTTTCGGACTCCCGCAATTCAGACCAATCCATCCATTCGGCTCATTGCGCCACGCCATGGAGGCCATTGCGGATTTTTTCAAGGGTTTTCAAATGGAGAAGACCCTTACTGGGCCGAAAACCGGATCGTGGATATTCTACGCGGATGTTGATGAGAAGAGCGGCTGCGCCGAACTAGGCGCAGCCGGAGAAGGATCAACCTAGGCAGCCCTGCGCAATCTACGAGCATCCATCGCCGCAACTTGTGAGGCGCACTTCTGCACCCACGTTACAATAAGCCAGGCACATGCTGCGATCAGACCGATGACGAATACCCAATTGTAGATGTCCTTTGCGGACTTATTTAGAAAGGGTCCGCAGGCGTACAGCAAGACGCCGTAGGCCAGCCCCACCATTCCCAACGTTGTCACTGGGAGGATCAAGGCCCGATAGGGCACCAGCCACTTCCAATCATCTGGCGGTTCAGCCGCCAACTGACGCGCCCCAAACCAGGCCGTGACTAACGCTCCCCCGTATCCAATGAACTGAACGAGATCTGACGCATGAAGCTTTCCGACAGTTGTCTCACGGAATAGCGGCAAGTGTCCCAGCACCGCAGCGAAGAGAACCGCCAGAAACATTGCGACCCCATATTCCATCATCCATTTTCGCGCTTTCATCATGTACCTCCCCTGAGCCTGTAAAAGAGCTCTTGTCGAGCCACGTCAAGCATAGCACCGGAGCATTTCGCTCAGATGATCAATGGGTTAGGGAGGAGTGTTTCAGGATCCTGCGACGTGGGCGCGAACTTCCTGCACGTAGGTTTTGAAAGGATCCGGCATTGGAAACGGCGCTTGGCCGCGCAGCTGGAAAATTGACCAGTTGATGACGTAGGGGGGGAAGAAACGCTCGTCTGGTTTCGAATGATCCGGTTCGGGAGACGGTCCGCAGGCCAGCAAGTGACGAACGAGTTCTCCTCGTCCGAACGCTCGGGTGTTTCGAGGTGGGTGATCCGTGGCCAGCGCAATGGCCTTGTCGGACGTCAGCCGTGGTACACGTCCTTCTTCCATTAACCCATAATAGAGCCCACGGTCCGGATGGAGGTTGTGATATTCGAGATCCAGGCTTTTGAGCATAGGATCGTCCCAACCTGCGCCTTCTGCCTCACGATATGATTCGAATAACCACAACTTCGACGCCCAATCCACCCGCCCGACGAGCTTGGTATAGTCGCCCCGCAAATCCTGCAGCACAGCCTCCCACTGATCCAGCACCCAATCGGTCTCTTCATCCTGCCCCTCGTATCGTTGCCTGGCTGCGGCTAAAAACTGCTCCTGAACATCAATCGCCGACATCGTGGCGCCCGATTGCAACGTGACAAGCCATTGCCGATCCTGGTCCTGGGAGATCTCTTGAAGCGTTTCGACCGGTTCGTAGAGATCCAATCCGTGCGGAGCCTGCCCATCCTCGATCAACTGAAGCACCAAGCTCGTCGTTCCAAGCTTCAACGCCGTCGCATACTCGGCCATATTGGAATCGCCCAGCAGCAAGTGGATGCGGCGATACTGGTTCGGATCCGCCAGCGGCTCGTCGCGCGTATTGACGATCGCCCGGTTCTGCTGCACCCACTCAAAGAAATCGTTCACGATATAGTCCGCGCGCTGTGAAATCTGAAATGGGATCTGCGACGGCCCATGCGCATGCTGCATAGCTCCACGCGGCACGATCAATCGATCCATCTGAATCCAGGCATCTTGCGGATTGGCGGCTCCGACGCGGCCAGATCCGGTGAAAATCTGGCGCGTGACCAGAAACGTCACCAGAGGACCGAGTCCGCGTCGACTGAAGGGAAAGCGCCGGGTCACGAGATAGTTTTCGTGTGAACCGAAGGTCGCGTCGGTCTCATGATCGATGTTGTTCTTGATCAACGAAACGTCGTCAGCAATGCCGAGGTCTTGAATGGCCTGTTGAATTAGCAGATCGCCGGCGCGGTCGGAGGCCACGACATCGGTCAATGAATGGCACTCCGGCGAGGCATATTCGAGATGCCCCATATCGAGATAGATGCGGCCGGCATTGGTCAGAAACCCACCGTTACCAGGGGGCTCATCATGGCCGCGATGGTGCAGATCAAGGACGCCACGCTGCTGCACATGAAACAGATGATCGCGGATTTTGTGGGCAAACCAGGTAGGCGAATGATCCGGCTGCTCCTGATTGATCAAGAGCCCGTATTCCGTTTCGAGTCCAAAGATGCGGTTCAGCATCTCACTCTGTCACCGGAGGCCGAAGATCCGTGGGGAGGAACCGGCCCAACTCATCGGGTTTCAGCGCTCGGTATTTCGAAGTTCCCGGATAGTTCCGTTCCAACAACGCGCACTCGATCATTTTTTCTCCCACGCTCGAACGCAAATGAGCCAACAGTGATGCCGCATCGATCGGAAGCGCCGCGGCCCTGGACGATTTGTTCGTCTCATCCGATTGATTCGACTCCTCCACCGCCTGTTGCTGCGCCCGATCTCCCAGCGCCCAGGTTCGGAGTGCAATCCCTACAGCCTGCTCAAGCGAGAGTGCCGACCCAGTCTCTTGTCGAAGGTAGTCCGTCATCTCCTTCTGAATCGTCGGCGTAGCGGCGAGCACCGCATAGGCAGTCGTTTCTTCAAACGTGCCGTCATAGTTGATCGTCAGGAAGGCATCCTTCTCGCGCTTCTGCCTCAATTCTGCCAGCAGAATCTTGACGATGAACGGCGCCTTGAACACTTCTTCAAAGGCCTGTTTGATCACCGGCGCGATACCGTATTTCACCAAGCGAGCGCCGGTAACATCCGACGGTGAGCGGTTAAACCCTTCTGTATGTGCCATTTCCAACAAACTGAACCGGAGTTTCTCCAGGTCGGCTGGATGTCCCATCCCCGCCAAGGCGATGCGATCATAGATCTCGTAGAGCTTCGGCGTCCCCTTGCTGACAGTCGTCAGCAGCAGGCCTCCGTCATAAGCCAATGCGACAACAGGACTCCCCTGCTTGAACTGTTCGTCGAGATAGGTCCGCCGATTGCTGACCGCTTCGACCCACCGATAGGGTTCTTCATACATGGCTGGTTCCCTTATCTACGGACTCGGGTCACGTTCCGCTCAAACAGCGGCTTCAATGTGGAATCGGGAACTGTCCGCAACCCGTCCTGGGTGATCAGTTTCACTACTGGATAAAGATTGGCGTCACGATTCACCCCGCCGGTCGCCGAATCGAATTCCGCCGCACTCGTCAACAGCCGGAGCGTCTGGATCGTCGCTTCTTCTTCAGACAAGGCGCTCAGCGGCTGTTCGCCCCAGGTATTCAGATAGTGCAGGATGCCGCGGATGGTCGGCGAACCGGACCCCGACACGGCATACTCCACCCCTTCGAACTCGGCACCAAGAATGTCATAGAAATATATCTTGGCCGCTCCCTGTTCGAAATCATACCCGGCAAAAACCGGGACAACCGCGCCGGTTCCGGCCAAAGCCGCCGCCACATTTTCCTTCAAGAGCTTGGAAACCGCGCGCAGCTTGCCGTCGAAACTCAGCTCTTGGAGTTGCGTCCGCCGATAATACTTAAAAGAGTGTTCTAATATTCGCACCATCTCATAGGCTGTCGCCGGCACGCCGGCGATCGCGAGCACGCTGTGCCGATCGATCTCGAGAACCTTGTCCGTCCGATCGTACATCACCATGTTGCCGGCCGTCGCCCGGCGGTCACCGGCCACTAAGACGCCGTCACGATACTTAAACGCCATGATCGTCGTGGCCGTGGTCATCTCCTGCCCATGGGCTCCGGCAGCAGAGCCGCCGAACTGATAACCCTGCTCTTTAAGTAACTGATAGAAATCGCCTTGCATCCCCATTATCATTCTCCCGTTCGTTGCCGATAGCGCTCCGCTTGTTTCGGATCGACCTTGCGCATCCGTTTCAGGAGATTGTCCTTGTCCGGCGAGCCAGTCTCTGGTTTCCGAGGCCCACTGCCTTCATCGGATGGCTTCGGGGCCTTGGGCATCGGATCGACCGGTCCCTCGCGTCGTTCCGGCATTGAACTGTACGTCATGATCGCGATTCCTTTCTGCCATTCCACGCTTTCAGTGCGTCCATCAGAGACGCGGCGGTCTCAAAAACCGCCGCGCAGGCCTTCACCTCCGATGGCTCGAAGAGATCGCCCATCTCGAGCGTTCGAGGGAGCAGCCCCCCGCTAAATTGAATCCGTTCCCATTGCATCGACTTGATCTGATCAGGAAACCGGCGCACGCAAAGACCTCGCAAGCCACCGCGCGTATCACGCGGGCCTTCCACCATCGCCGCATCGACATCAGCATCCGTTGTCATTCGCCAGGCCTTACCCTCAGCTTCCAGGCCCAGGTACAGCCCTCGTTCAGGATTCACATTATGATATTCCAAATCCAAACTGGCGAGCCAGGGGTCATCCCACCCCAACCGCTCTTCCCGCACGAATGTTTCGAGCAGCCACAGTTTGGTCACCCAATCCAGCCGCCCGACCAACTGCCCTCGATCGCCGGTTAAGCATTGGAGCGTGGCCTTCCACTCGCGCAGGATCCAATCAGTCTCGGGATCAGATCCGGCAAGGTGCTTCTCCGCTGCCGTATAGTACTGTTCCTGAATCTCCAGCCCCGCGACGGATTGCCCGTTTTTCTGGCGCACGGTCGCTTTGAGATCCTGATCGCGCGAGACCTGCTTCACCGCCGTGACGGGATGGTCCAGCTCAATCGCCGGCGCCGCCTGCCGTGCGATCAACTCTAACACTAACTGGGTCGTCCCGATCTTCAAGGCTGTCGCGTACTCGCACATATTGGCATCGCCGATGATCAGATGCAGCCGACGATATTTCGTGCGATCGGCATGCGGCTCGTCTCTCGTATTAAGGATCGGCCGATTATGCATCGTGTCGACACTCATGTCCGTTTCCATGAAGTCGGCCCGCTGAGAGAGCTGGTACCGTCCTCGCACAAATCCGGACTCCTGTGCCTCCACACCCATTTTGCCTGCGCCGGCAATCACCTGACGGCTGACGAGGAACGGAAGCAAGCCTGTCACCAGGGTTGGGAAAGGGATCGCACGCGGCACCAGATAATTGTCATGGCAGCCGTAGCTATGCCCGTGAAAATCCGTGTTGTTCTTATAGAGCTGCACGTACGGCCCGCCCAACGCACGATTCCGGCGTTCAGCGGCGCGCTGCACGATCCGCTCCCCTGCCCGGTCGTGGGCCAACAGGTCTTTCAGCGTACGGCATTCCGGTGTCGAATACTCCGGATGTGTATGGTCGTTGTAGAAGCGAGACCCGTTCGAAAGCACAAGATCGCTTTTCATCTCATGAAACGAAAATGGCCGATGGGCATCGACCTTGGCAAACTCGTCTTCTTCCTTGTCTTGTTGAAGCCCGGAAACCCGGAACCCGCGCGCATCCTCATGGGGATCTTCGCCGGCGTAATCCCAACGCCGCTCGAACGACGCGGTCAGGTGGGCTCGCACTAATTCCATCGACTCGACGACGGAATCGACCTGCTCAAGATCGTCGCGCGTAATCCCATACTCGGTTTCAATGCCAAACAACCGCATCATACCGTGAGGCGTGAAACGTGAGGCGTCAAAGGAAACGGCCTGCCTGAACGGAGCCCTTTCATTTGTTCTCACCTCTCACGCCTTACCCCTCACTCCTTCCGTCTTCAAATAATTTGATTGATCAATCGCTCTTCGGTTTGCCGCCCGCGCCGAAACGAGGAAATGCCGACCACCTGTTCAGGATGGTGATCCAGCAGCTTCAGCCACTCTTCAGCCGCATCGTCAGGCGGCAGCACCTCGCCCTCACGGAATTCCTCGGCCACTGCGTCGAGCAGATCTTCCGCCACGAGCCCTGCGGGCTTTCCCGATTGAATGGTCCGATCGATGGCCTTTTCCTTCGCGCGCTGGACAATCGATGACAGAATCGCCCCGCTGACCAACTCGCTCCGGTAGAGCACCTTGTTCTGGCCGCTCCGAAGCCTGACCGATAGCAACCGGTTCTCATCCGTCCGCTTGAAGATGGCATCGATCACCTCATCCACCAACCAGGCGAACACCTTCGACTTGTCTCCGCCTCGTTCAGCCACCAGCGCCTCATCGAGGGGAAGCTCGTTCGTCAAATAGACTTTCAAGATCTCCGCGGCGGACTCTCTGTTGGGACGGCTGACCTTGATTTTTCGATCGATCCGGCCCGGCCGTAGCACAGCGGGGTCGATCAGGTCCGGCCGATTCGAGGCCAAGATGATCACCACATCACGCAGCGATTCGATGCCGTCCATCTCGGAGCAGAACATCGGGACCAGCGTGCTTGAAATATTGAAAGACCTGGTGGCGCGCCGCGTGCCGAGAATCGATTCGGCTTCGTCGATAAAGATAAACGGCAGCGCTCCTTCTTTCCGGCGTGCGCGTGCCTGCGCAAACAGATCGCGCACCATCCGCTCCGACTCACCCAGCCACATGTTCAGAATCTCAGGCCCTTTAACATGCAGGAACGTTCCCCCCGTCACCGGCGGCTTGTCGGCTGTCGCAGCAGCATCCGCTTGGCTCGACTCGCTCACGAGTTTCGAGAGGCTTGCCGCGGCAGCCTGGCCGATAAGCGTTTTGCCGCAACCGGGCGGGCCATAGAGGAGAAATCCTTTGGGCTGGGTAAATTTGAACTGCTCGAACGTCTTCCTATGGAGCAGCGGATATTCAATGACCTTACGGATCGAGGCAATGGCCTGCTGCTGACCGCCGATCTGCTCCCACGTGACCTTCGGTGTTTCATCCAAGAGATGCTTGCGCGCCTTACGGTCCTCCATCCGCTCGATCGCCACATGGAGGCTGGGATCAATGCGAACCTCGTCACCCGGCTTGATGTCGACACCGATCATATCACTCGACCGTTGCAACACGAGTACCTGCCGGCCCATTTCCTGCTCGAATCGCAAGCGCCCATCAGGCAATGTTTCTGCCACTCTCAGCACCGGACCATTGGAGTCGTAGCCGAGTGTCTTGATCACGGCATAGGCTTCGTTCACCAAAACCTGCGTGCCGATCTTGAGATCGGCCGCCGGAACACGCGGATCGACGTTCGCGTAATATTCCGCGCCGCCCACAACAATGCGGGCCAATCCCTCACCGGGCAGTTCGAGCAACGTGCCGATTCGATTGGCCGGCGCCGTCAGCTTGGCCACCACCTCGCTGATTTTCTTGAATTCCACTTCCCGCTGGTGATGAGCCGACTGGGACAGCATTACAGCATGGCGGAGCTTGTAGAGAATCTTTTGGCGTGGGTCCGTATCGGAGAACGAGGCAAGGCATTCCTCGATCAATTCGAGTGGATCGGAGCCCGTCTTGGAGGAAGAGCTCGACGGCCCTTCCCTCCTGCCCTGTAGTTCGTCGTGCGGGTGATCGGTCGGTCGGCGATCGCTCATCAGAAATCCTCCACTCAGGACTGAATGGGTGATCCTACCATACGGACCGAACGGATTACCGCCAGCTAATTCACGGCTTGCAGGGTCACAGCCATGCTCTGCCTTCGATTGGCACGGAGGATCTCCACCGTGACTTGATCGCCGACTTTATGCTTCTCCATCACGTCCATTAAGTCGTCAATCGTCATGACCGGTTTGCCGGCGACCGCCACGATGATATCGCCAAGCTCCACTCGGCCGGTCACCGTTTCACGTGCGCCTTTGAGACCGGCCCGATCGGCTGCGCCCCCTCGCGAAACCTTCCCAATAATCAATCCTTTGATCCCCCATCGCCTGGCCATCGCATCGGGAACCAGCGACACGCCCAGACCCGGCCGAATGAGCTTCCCAAACTTCACTAATTCGGGAACGATCCGATTCACCATGTCGACCGGTACGGCAAATCCAATACCGGCATAGGCGCCACTGGGGCTCACGATTTGCGTGTTCACGCCGATCAAACGTCCCGCGCTGTCGAGCAACGGTCCGCCGCTGTTGCCGGGGTTGATGGCCGCATCGGTTTGAATCACCCCCTCGATGGTTCGATTCGTCAACGACCTGATCGTCCGCCCCAGAGCGCTTACGACACCGGTCGTCAACGTATGATCCAGGCCGAACGGATTCCCGATCGCCAAGACCTTTTGGCCGACCTTCAAGTCATGCGAGGTGCCCACGGCCAGCGGCTCGAGGACGGTCTCAGGGGCCTGAATCTGCAATACCGCCAAATCGTGGTCCGGATCGGCGCCAACGAGCTTGGCCTGATGCTCGCTGCGGTCGGCCAGCGTCACCTTGATAGCATCGGCTCCGTAAATGACATGAAAATTCGTGACAATATGCCCCTGTTTGTTCCACAAGAACCCGGAGCCGGAACCCCGCGGCACCTCCATAATGTCGAAGGATAAGATGTCACGTTGAATCGCCGTATTGGCGATGAACACCACCGACTTCGTGGCCCGTTCGAACACCGCCATCGTCGTCTGCTCATCCGGTCCCAATTCTGGAGGTGGAGGGGTGATCGGGCGCGGTCTACCTTCCGGTCCATCGTAGGTGGCTCCAAGCGGCTTACCCCAGTCGGCGGGAAAGGCCGGCGCACTCGATGACAACATACTGCCCAGCACTGCGGCGTGAATGAGCATCCGCATCACGCACTGCTGCATGGAATTACTCTCCGAGAATTTGAATGATTAGCTCGCGGGTGCGGGCGCGAGTATCGAAATCGACGAGGACGATCTGCTGCCAGGTGCCCAACAGCATCGCTCCGTTCGAGAAGGGAATGGTGACTGACGGCCCTTGGAGCTGACCGCGAAGATGACTGTGCCCGTTATCTTCACCGGGATTGCGCCGGTTGTGCTGCCAGTTCGGATCGGCCGGCACCGTTCGGTCCCACCAGGATTTCGTATCGGCTCTGATGCCCGGCTCGTCTTCAATCACCATGAGAGAGGCGGTCGTATGCTTCACGAAGACCGTCACGATGCCGGCCGCCAACCTCGAACCGGCCAGCGCGTCCTGCACCGCTTTGGTCACATTCTCGATCTGCGTGCTGCCACGCATCTCGACAAACAAGGGAACGGTCTTCACAGCCATCTCATTGCTCCATCTGGCGCAGCAACGCCTTTTCGTTGGACGTCAGACGATGTCCCCGAGCCTCCGCGATGATGCCATCGAATGCGCCCTCGGCAGCGAGGCGTTTTAACGCACGCATCACATCGCGGCTGAGAATGCCTTCCTGCTCCAACTTTTCAAGATATGCAAACGCCTCGACAATGGTTTCCTTCTTCCGCACGTAGTAATCGCGCCCACGCCGTTGATTGCTGTAAGCCTCGAACTGCTCGCAGGCTACAAGGATCTCCGCGAGCTGCTTAACCCACGGCTTCGCGCCGTCCAATTTCTCCGGATAGTAGTAATAGAGCATCACTCGCTGCATCCAGGGCTCCCATCGCACGCCTATCTTCTTGATGGCTGCCCGACCTGCTCGCAACCGCCTGGCCAACCGGCGTGCGTAGCCCAACCGCATCTCGACCTGTTCCTTCGCCCAGGGCGTGATCACGATCCCGTCGGCCTCCAAATCCTTCCGGTAACAGCTGAGAAAGGCCTCCGTCTCGCGGCCATAGGTCGTTTCCGGATGTATGGCTCGCCATTCACGGGGTCTGGTTGGTATCCCGCGTGCCTTTGCCCAGGACCAGATTTTTCCGAAGAGCGTTCGGTCGAGACCGGCACGGCCCAGGTCGTGCAGAAGACAAGCAATCTGATAGTTGTGCACACGCTCGGCATCGTGCCCGAGTGATGCTGCCACGGCCGCACACATGCGCGCAGTCCGGATGGCATGGGGCCGATCGTACCCACGAATGACATGACCGCGTTTCACAGGATGAGGATAGTCGTACAAACGCATGAGTTGAGTGGCCAATGCTCGGGGAACCACGAGCGGAGCGCGGAGACTTGTCGTGTGTGTCATAGGGTCGGGCGCACAATTGTCGAGGAGAATATAGTTCGTCGAACGGAGGTGTCAAGGCAGGGCCATGGCTCGGGGCTCGATCAATTCAACTATCTTTGCTATGCTCCGTGAGGCCAGCCACTGGCCCTTGCCCGAGATGAGGAATACCATGCCCTGTGCAACATTGAAATGCTCCTGTTGTCTTGCCGGCACCATAATCGCAGGGGCGCTGCTCGGCATCGCCACTGAATCGGTCGCGGCTCCGCTTGATCAACTCACCGATCTCACCGGAAGGGCCAATGCGATCGTCACGCTTACGGGCCGAGACAACTTTACGAGCGAATATCGCTACAATGTCAGCGTCCGCAATCTATCGGGCGATCCGCTCATCGCTGACTCGCTCATCATTGTCCTCGACAAGATCACGAATCTGGCGGGGGAAGATCGCGAGAATTTGCAAGGGGAGTCATTTCTCACTCGATTCGATGTCCTCAACCAAGATGGGATGACGGACGACGGAAAACCATTTTTTCAGATTCCGGCCGGCAGTAGCCCCGATCTCGCTCCGCTTACCGACAGCCTCCCTGCATCCGTCCGCATTCGCAACAAGGACTATGTGGCAGTCTTTACCCCTGCCTTCCGTGTCTACGGAAAAAAACGGCTTCCGGCTGAGCCTAAACAGCCCAAAGCGCAGGCCACTCCAGGCCAACCCCACAATCAAACCGACAAGTTGATCCAGTTGCTCCTGAAAAAGGGCGTGATCACCGAAGAGGAGTGGCGAAAAGCGACTCAGCCATGATTGACACCGTCTGCAAGGCCTGTTCAGGCCAATGGCCTCGCACGGATCACTTCATTGCCGATCTGGGCCTGTCGATGGCCTATCTCCATGAGGATCAATTTTTCCCCGGTTGGACGGTGGTCGTGTTCAAACGACACGCGACGGAACTGTTTCACCTCGCCCCGACCGAGCGGATTCAACTCATGGAGGAAGTGAGCCGCGCCGCAAAGGTTCTTGCAGAAACCTTCGAGGCGAAAAAGATCAACTACGAATTGCTGGGCAACCAGCTGCCCCATATCCATTGGCACGTGATTCCACGCCTTGCCAGCGATCCGGCCCCGCTGGAACCGGTTTGGCGAGTCCAGCACGAACCGGTCCAACCACCGGCCTCAGAGCTTCAGGAGCGTATTCAGCGCATTAGCGGTGGACTCGCCAAGGTTCGATAGCGACCCTCCTCCCGGCTCCCTCCATATCAAGTTATTGCAGTCGGTCTGAATAATCCACCGGGTGCTATAATGGTGTGCACTACGCGGATAGCGTGAGGGAGGGTCACAGGGTTCGATGAGCCGTCGATTGCTGCTGGTGACCATCCTGTTCACGGCTCTGAACTCGCAACCACCCGTTCATCCGTCATTCGCGCAGGCTCCTGATGATCAGGCACCTTCTGCTGCTCCCAGTGAGTCTCCTCCGCCTTCAATAGACGAATCTCACCTGTCTGAATTCACGACACGCGAGCTGGAAGATGCCGCCACCATACTGGCCGACTTACGCGGCAACGTGAGAATGTTTCCGGACAACGCAGAAGCGCGACTCAAACTGGCGCAAGGACTCTATCGGATTGGCGATCTCGACGCGGCAATCGACGAATGCCGCGTCGCCATCAAATTAAATCCGCAGGACGCCAAAGCCCATCTGCAACTCGGCGTCATCCTCATGGCGAAACAGGACTGGCGGGCGGCAGCCTCCGTATTGAAAGAAGCCGTCCGCCTCGATCCAGCAATGACCCATGCCCACTACAGCCTCGGCAGCGTGCAGTACTCATTAGGCAATGTGAAAGCGGCTATTCAATCGTATCGGCAAGCGCTCGAGTTACAACCGCACTTCCCAGACGCCCGTTATCGCCTCGCTCTGTTGTTGAAACTGACGAATCGCGATCAGGAAGCGGTCCAACTCATGGAAGACGCGGCGCAAGGGGGCATCCCGCAAGCACAGTTTTTCCTCGGCAATGCCTATAAGAGCGGACAGGGTGTCAAGAAGGATCTGAGCCGGGCAATCTTCTGGTGGACCACAGCGGTTGCATTCGGTCATCAACCGGCGGCAGACGCCCTTTCCAAGCTCCGGCGCCAGGCCCTCTCGTCCGATCACAAGGATCGGCGTCGCCAAGACGCGCTCGACGCCTTTCACGTCTACCGCGACAAACTCTGGGAAGGATTCCCGGACTATAGCCGGACAGACGACAGCGAGACGCTCGGAACGAGACTGCTAAAAGAGAATCGCGCCGATTATGCGGTCTCCGTCCTGCTGCAAGAAAGTTACGCGTTGAGCATTGTGGCGCAGGGTGAATTAGCAAAGCTCTATGAATCGGGCTGGGGCCAGCACCTCGCACCATTCGACAAGAAGATCCTGACTTGTTTCGAAACCACGGCCGGCGAAGGTTTTGTGCCAGCCAAAACAATTCTGGCTCGTATCTATGGCAAAGGCATCGGCATGCAACCGGATCTCCAAAAAGCGAAATCCGCACTCAAAGGCCTGTCGAAGCAGGAGATGATGCCTGTGCTCGACGAACTGGGCCTCCTTTAATTCCATGCTTGATTGGCCAAAACTCAGGCGCCTCTTCATTACCTCGCCCCAACTGCAAGCGCTGACGATCGGACTGCTCGCAGCCCTGTTCGCCAAAGCTGTGTGGACCGTCGCTCCCGCCACGTTCACCGCGTTCGATTGGACGGCCTACGATACCTGGCTCCGCCATCGCGCGCCGATTGCCGTCAGCCCATCACTGACGATCGTTTCGCGCGACCCAGCCAGCGAGGAGCGGTTTGGAACTCTGTTGGATCGGGCCCTGCTCGCGCAGGTGATTACCGTCGCCCATGAAGCCGGTGCCACTGCGATCGGTCTCGACCATCGCCTCGATCACGCCAGTCCTGCACAGCTCGGCGGAGCAGCGAGCGACGCCTTGCTGATAGAGGCAGTCCATGCAGCCGCGCCGGTGGTCTTTGTCCACGATCCCGATTCGATCCTACGATCAGATGCCGCAATCCTGGGGCATGTGGTGGTCTTAACCGATCCTGACCACGTCGCGCGCCAAATCCCTTTGCTGACGATGGTCGAGGCCCAGACCGTTCCGGCCTTCGGCTCAATTCTGTACGACCTCTCTCAACAACAAGCATCCCCGGCAACCAAATCAACCGAACGGGCGACGACGACGCTCGTCAACCCCGTCGGCAATGGCTCCCTGGCAGCACTGCCGACGATTCCGTTGTCCTCAGTCTGGGAAGCCATTCAGCATCACGACGACCAGAAGCTCGATGGATGGTTCAAAGACAAGGTGGTCGTCATCCTCCCCAATGCCATAACACAAAGTCCCTGGCTCCTGCCGACCAGTCAATCAGTCAGCGGTATAGTCGCGCAGCTTCAACTGCTCAACAGCTTGCTGACCGACGATCGGCTTTGTCTGGTCGGTCCAGTCGGACGCTATGGCATCACCGCTCTGTTGGCCTCAATCGTTGCCTGGTGCCTCTTGCGGTTTCGCGGATCAATCAGCCTGTTGTTCGCTGTTTGCGCCGTCACAATCTACGGCGCGCTGATGATGACCATACTGGTTGGACTCCACCTGGTACTTCCGGTGGCGCTGCCACTGACCGCTGCGCTGTTCGTCCTCCTCGGCACCACGGCCTGGACTCATCTGACCGCCGGCCAGCGCATGGTCCTGCTTGAACGGGACATGTTGCGCGTACAGCAAGACGCAGCTGCAATCAGGGAAGCGCTCATTCTGCGCGAGAGTCGTGCTGAGGCGCTGCAGGAGGATCTAGAAGCAGCCAAAGCGGCTTTCGCCCAGTCGGCAGGTCAGCAGGAAGAACTGACCAGAACCACCGAGTCGCTGCGATCGCAAATCGCCGAGGCGCAAGCTCAGGAACAGATGGCCAGGCAGCAACTCGAACAAGTCGAGCGGCAACTCCACGATCTCCGCGCCGCCGGCACGAAGGCCGGCACAGTCGGAGACGCTGAACTCGATCAGCTCAGAAACGAATGCCGCCAGCTGGGTATCATCACGCAAGATCCTACGCTTCTACGGATGTTCCGTGACGTGAAGAAAGGCGCTAAGTCGCCGCTGACCGTTTTGCTCCTCGGTGAACCTGGAACCGGCAAAGAGCTCTTCGCCAAGGCTGTGCACCGGCTCAGCCCAAGAGCGAGCAAGACCTTTATCGCTGTGAACATGGCAGCGATTTCACCGGAGTTGTTCGAAAGCGAATTGTTCGGTCATATGAAAGGCAGCTTCACCGGAGCCACGGCAGACCGGCGCGGCTATTTCGAACTCGCCAATCACGGGACCATTTTCCTGGATGAAATCGGCGATCTTCGGCTGGATCACCAAAGCAAGTTACTGCGGGTACTGCAAGAAAAGTCGTTCTATCGTGTTGGCGCGACGACCCCGACGACGGTGGACGTGCGGATCGTCGCGGCAACCAATCGCGACTTGCAGAAGGGCGTCTCCGAAGGGTGGTTCCGTGAAGATTTGTATTTCCGATTGAAGGGACTCGTCTTCCGGCTCCCACCGCTGCGAGAGCGAACTCGCGATATTCCGATCATAGTCGAGGCCTGTCTGGCTGAGATGGCGACGCAGATGGGACGACCCGTTCCCAAACTGTCGAACGACGCGCTTCGCGTCCTAACCGAGCATGACTGGCCCGGCAATATACGCGAGCTGCGTCACGCGCTCGAAAGAGCCGTCGCCTTGAGCGATGACTCCTTGCTCACAAAGAACTCTTTCTATTTTGAGGGAGTCGCAACGAATGAGGAAAAGGCAGCGACCTTAGCTGCGACTCTACCGGATTCAGCCAGCGACGCAGCGGTGTTGAATTGCCTGCGACAACATGGGTTCGACATGCAGGCTACGGCCAAGACGTTAGGATGGGACCGCAGCACTGTCACACAACGATTGAAGGGGCTCTGCTTCCAAGCGTTGGTCGAGGCCAACGGCGACCAGGCGAAAGCAGCGGCGGTGATCGCCGGCGACTCTACCCACTTGAGGACTGTCGAACTCAAGCTCATGGACTACTACGACCATCTCCTGTCCGTGATCGAACCGTTTGGCACAGCCGACGAAGCCCTCCTCGACTGCAAACGGCGCTTCAAGAACCTGCCGGACCGCCACTTCGCTTCGGTCGAGACACTCGTCCGGCAACATTGTCGCCAAAAAGCTATTCCTTCAACCGGCCTTAAAAAAGACGTTCAATCTTCCCGCTAGACAACAAGCTCGTTGTCAACCGGACAGGACGAAAATCGTTAGCTCTCGGGAGAACGCCTCGGGCAGCCGCCAATACGATTTGAGATAGCCGGGCGTTCATCGATAAAGACGTGTGGAACATGTGATTTTCCTGATCAAGTGAGGGCAACCATGTCTGGTGAATCTCTTCGACAATCAACGCGCCGTTACTTGCTCTCGCTTGGCTGTTTCATCATCTTGTCAGGGACCCCATTCACCCCCTTGCACAACGCACTGTCGGCTCCATCACGTGAATCGGCTCAGGAAGAGCTTCCGGCACAGGGCACAGAGATGGACCATCATGATCACGCCGAAGGTGCCATTGAATCCATGATTCCACATCAGCAACATTCCGGCCCCCACATGAGGTGGACCGGGTTGCGGCCAGCGAATACAAACGACACCCAGCGCGCCGAGCAAATTGTCTACACTCTCCGTGAGGTACTGGCCAAATATAAGGATTACCGGGTGGCTATGGATGATGGATATGCACCGCTCCATCCCGAACGGAAGCAGCCTCACTACCACTTTGCGAATAAGCAACGCCGGTTCATGGCGAGGCTTCGCTTTGATCCGGCCGAACCGACTGCCCTCTTATATACAAAAACCGAAGATGGATACGAGCTTGAAGGAGCGATGTACACCGCGCCGAGAGGCATGAATGAAGAGCAGTTGAACGAGCGCGTCCCCTGGAGCGTCGCGCAATGGCATGCCCACATCAATCTCTGTTTCCCGCCGGATGGCAGCAGGCGCCGCATGACCAGAAAACAGTTCGGGTTTAAAGGGACCATTGCGACCGAGTCAGAATGTCGGCAAGCCGGTGGACGATTCGTTCCACAAGTCGGTGGGTGGATGATCCATGTCTACCCGTTCAAAGCAACCTCCGCCGAGATCTGGACACACTAAATGCCCAGGTCCTTGCGATCCAAACAGAGAAGGGACACGCGCTATTTGAACTAGTGCGTCTTCGCCCTTTAGAACCTGCCCGGGAATTGAGAAAATGCAAGATGGTGCCGCCTGGCCCTCGCGATGGCAGACAGACTCTTGGACTCCACCGGGCGGATCGCGTATGTTCCGCGTGAAGAATGAGAAGAGGAGAGGCCATGAGACTCTTCCTGCTTGTGGTTGTGATGATGGCAGGCCTGGCATCGGTAGCGGAAGCCCGGGATGTCCGGCTGATCGTGGCACTCAGCGGACACGCCATGCAGGATGAGGCGGTCGTCCCAGTGCTTCAGAATTACCTTCGCCCCACTGACTTTTTACTCGGATGGGGTGGCCGTCGTCTGATGATCTCGTTCCTCTCCCGATTTCCTCAGGTCAGAAAGGCAATGGGAGTCGCCTCGTCCAGTGATTTCGACAAGCTCATCACACAGATTATTCCCGCTCTCCCCTACCCTCTTGACATGCTCTACTATGACCCGGAACATTGGGAGCAAACGCCCCTCGAGGAGCAGCAGCGGGTCCCCGAAACCCTTTCGGCCCTGGCTCAACGCGTTCAACAAGCTCGTTATCGCGTCGGCTTTGCTCCAGACCGGCGCTTCACGCTGGAACTGTACCAGCAGATTGACTGGCAACAGGTCGACCTCTTCGTCTTCCAAACGCAGCGAGTGGTACGTACGAAGGCAGACCTCCAGCCATTCCATGAGATGGTGAGCCGCGTCGCCACGTTTATCCGCAGCCACAACCCCCGCACAGAGATCTACATACAACTAGCCTTTCGCTTCTCTGAAGCAGCGCTGATGATAAAGGCCATCGACCTTGCCGTCACAACACCAATCACCGGGATCAGTTTGCTCTATCTGCTGAATGAGGAATGCCCAACCCAATGTACGGTCCGCAATCTTGAGCAAATCCTCATTCATGTGGAACACCTCCGGGCTCCAGCGGCAATGCAGGGAGTTCCGTGATCTTCCTCTCTGCTGTCGCCAACCTCAACAAACATCGCCAACCTGGCCTCAGTCCGCAACAGCAGGCTCATGTCGTCACCTAGCCTTCATCGCTCAGACCATTGATTCGTCTGACCGCTTTCTCTGCATGATCGGGTTTCGGCAAGAGGTGTGTCGGAACAAAAAACAGACCCGCAACGAGTGTGGGTACCACCGCACTCGCGATCACTGCCGCCACGAGAAAGGAATATTGTTCCTGCGTCACCAATCCATGAGCCAGGCCATAGAGGGAGGAGATCGTCCCGAACGTCAAGCCGGTCGACATCAAGAGCGTGTAGTACCAACGTTCGTTCTGTTCCCGTCGGAACGCGCTGACAACCGGATAGAGACCGAAAATCTTCGACGCCACCTTGCCCATGAGCAACGCAAGAAAGACTAACGGCGCCGCGAGCAAGGCCGGAAGAGACACGAGTGTTCCGGCGCGAAGAAAGTAAAAAGGCGTGAGAAACCCCACGGTCAGCGTTCGCAGCCGTCGCATCCAGTGCGCGTCCCTCGCAGCGCCTCCCGCGAGTACCATGCCGGCAAGATACGCCGGAAGAACTGCTTCACTCCCCGACCATAAGGCAAGTGCGCCGAGCCCAAAGAGGATCAGCATGACCCATTTCGTTCTGATTGCAGCCGTACGATAGGCATAGTGTCTGGTCAGCCAGGCAGTCGTGACCGGCAACAAAACCAATGCCATCACGCTACCGAGGATAAATACGATGGTCTTATAGGTAAAGGGCGCGAAGAGCAGACCGAGAGCAATCACGGTCCCCAGGTCATTGATGAAGCATGCCGCAAGAATTCCTTTCCCGAACTCCGTCTTATTGAAACCGGTTTCCAGCATCACGGCATAGACCACGGCCATGGACGTCGTCGAGAGAGCAATGCCGCAGAGCCAACTCGCATTCGTGTCCCATCCCAAGACGTAATAGGCCACGGCAGCACAGCCGAGAAATGGAGCAAAGAATCCGCTCAGACCGACGACGGTCACCTCAGTCAGTTTCGTCCGGACCACGTCGGGATCGAGTTCCGCCCCGGCCAGAAAGGTCAGCACCACCGCACCAGATGCGGCGAGGAACCGCACCCACTCCGAGTTCGCGGCAAGGACGTCGCCGAGGCCGAACCAGCCGGTGGTTACAGCAGCACCGACACCCACACAAATTTCAACGAGTGCGATTGATAACCGTAGAGAGGAAGCGATAAGGGCGGAAACGACCGCGAGGGCGAGCCACAGGGTAGCGGTGAGAAAGATCGGTTCCATCGAGGAGTCCTCCGTTCCGGCCAGGTTGTCAGACTGCGTGAGACCGGTTGCCGTGTTGGCGACAATCCTACGGCTACGGCAGCAAGAGTAGCGTAGGAGTCATCAGCCTGGCCGAGGCGGTTATACGGGGGACCCCATCCCCTGTGGAGGGTGAGTATACGCGAAATCTATAGGGAGTGTTACAGATTACTGATGCGTCTGAGATATTTGCCGCCACTTCTGGTCAGTTCTCAAGCAACGATCTATACATGATCACCGCATCCTGATACGCCCCATCATTTTTTCGCACCGCACTGGGGATCACACCCAGTTCTTTAAAACCAAGTTTTTCCCAAAGATGACGGGCGGGCAGATTTTCAGAAAACACCAGATTGAAGATCACGCCGCGGTAGCCGAGTTGCTTCGCATAGGCCAACATCGTCGCGCCCAGCAGCCAGCCCAACCCCTTGTTGCGCCAGCTCGGTGCGACGATGAAGCCGGCGTTCGCGACTTGCCGAGCTCGTCCCGGCCAGTTGGGCTTAAGATAGAACGCACCGGCCATGCCTGCCGCACGGGTCCGATCCGGAAGATAGGCCGCCACCGTGCTCCTTCCGCGAAACCAATAGTCCATGAAGTCATCCTGATCCGGAAACCGATCATGCGGATACGAGGTCCCCTCTTCGACAATGATCCGGTAGAGGCTACGGAGAGGCTCGACATCCTGCTGATCAGCCAGCACCAATTGAACCGGCGAGCCGTCCTTGAGCTTCGCTTCGATGGGAAATGTGAGGCTCAATTGGCTCGACCTATTGGCTTTGTCTTGTCCTGTAGGATTAGGAAAAGATTCCTGAGCTCTTGCCCTCACCTTACCCATCTCACCTTCACTGGCAAGCTGGGTCAGCGGATGCAGGATCAAACGCGTCATCGCGCACATCGAGGATCAGTTCATAAGGAGCCATCGGGGAGAAATTCGCCCGCAAGGCAATGCGCTTTCCGACCATGTTGGCCTGCACGCTCCGATCAACCAACGCCGCGAGATGGTGGAAATCCGTTACGGGAGCACCGATCCACTGGTCGGTAATTTCTGTTTGATGCGAGGTGCAGATTTCCAGATTCATTGCCGGTCCCAGGTGCATATATTCCGACAGCCGATCGTGCGCCGGGTTGGAGGCGTACTTCCGTATCTCGGAGGCGAATTTCTTCAAGCCCTTCACCGACCCGACAATACGCCACTCTTTCGCGACCTTGTCCCGACCGCAGAAAAACCCCAGTTCGCGCCACGCCCGTCGCGTGGTTTCCTTCGCTGCTTCGTTCGCCATTAGGTCACTCCTATCTTCGTTTTGTCAAAAGTGAATCTCTACTCGCTTATCTCCAATGTGACGGGGAGAAAGATACTTGACACCATTCTTTGCTCTAGTTGGAGGCGTAGTCTCTCAATCAGCAATCTCACTGTAATAAAAGATTCTAGCTCCCCCGGACCATAAACATTTGCGATGCTTGGTTGAGACAGCGGCAAGTGATTCCTAACGAAATGGATCCACCTCTTGTCCAGGGCGACAAAATCCAAATAGGCAACGGGGACCACAAGGTGAAAGACATCTACCCATTCATTACCGCTCATCCTCATTTTCTCGTTTGCTACGAGGAAGAAAGTTAGAGTTCTCAGAATATCCTCAGTATAGGGTGGTCCGGTCGACGGATGCTCCTCTCTCTATTATTAGCTTTGGCCCGTGCCAAAACAGTTGAATCGGCCTTAGCCCGTTCTACCATCGGAGTCAAACTCTCCTCAAAGCGATCAGCCATCCTCTTATATCGGGAAGGTATCTCTTGTTTCAAATCTCCGAGCACAGCGGACATCTTTGGCATCGAAGGATAATGTCGACGGATAGCATACTGGATGGCGTCCTTTGATTACCCCCGTTACTCTAGATTCATACTGCTTCTCCAGAGCAATAACTTGATTTGGATTCATCTCCACAAACCCAAAATCTAGAGAGTCCATGACTTCCGCAAGCGCATGGAGCTGGCCTTGATCGGATATCTGAGCAAGCTCCATGAGAGTTACTGTGGAGTACATGATGCAGCAGTTCCGTGACAATGCACTCTTCACAAAGCGTTTACGCAGAACATCGTCCTCGGAAAGATTACACCACATCCATTGGTCAAGGTAGATGGTCGGACCAACTGCTTTCTGTTCGAAAACAATTTGTCCATTTTCAAGGGTGTGGGATGTGATCATGCTTGTTACATAAGCAAGAAGGTTGTGCGCCTGCCGCAATAGGCATATCCTCAAAACTTCCTGAACCCATTGAGGCAAGTCTACTGCAATGCCGACTCAACCTCCAAATATGCCTACGATGTGTGGCGATGGTGAAGATTTCATTCTATGACTGGGTGGCCCAATTGGCCTCCAACCGCGCGCGTCAACTGGGCGCCACTCCACATTATTATTTAAATAGCTCCTTTCAAACTTGCTCGTTCACCCCTCTCTATAAGCGCCTCATGCTGGCCCTATTGGGCCTCAAGACAGCTCTACCCATCTAGATGGCCTTTGCAAAGTTGCATGCGTCGGAGTCGGTCTGATTGATCTTCTATTAGGCCCGTCGCCATGGTCGTGTTGTTGCGGGTGGTGTCGATCAATCGCTCGCCCGCAGCGGGGTCCCCACACCGGGCGGGGTGCGAGGACGAGCGATGATCGACGACGGGTCCCGGTCGTAGATTCCCACGCCTTTACAGGCGTGGCCCTAAACTAATTACGATCTTCGATCGTCCTGCTTCGCAGGACCTTGCTCTCACCCCCGTCTTCACAGACGGGGAACTCCCGCTGGATTAGACGTTCCCTCGCATGGATTAATGCGGGGCTATCCACGCATCGCATGATGGGTCCAACTTCCCCGCATCAGGCGCGCCCCTCCTCTCCCTTCTGAAGCCCTCAATTTTCCTGATCTCTTTCCAAGTTTCCTCCTCCTAACTCACCGGCACTCCGGTTGCTCAAGCACAGCAGCATCGGCGCACTGGCAAGCAGGCTGGAAAGGAGGTGAATAAGGATCGAAGCTGTGGCCAGTGCCTGGAATAGCCGACCGCGAATCACACAATGTTTTATATCTGAGCCAACAAGGAGGATTCCATCATGCAGAAAGGTCCATCGCAGGTCACATCCGGTAACATCGCCCCAACCATTTCGGGGCCCAGAAAAGATAAAGACGTGTTTGTCGTCTCCGGGCTTGTTGTCAGCCTGGCCGCCATCATCGGCGCCTTCTGGTACTACTCTTCGACCGATCAAATGGCCACCACCAGTCCGGATCGGCTGACCGGATCGCAAGTCAGCGAAGCCCTCAAGAGCACCAGCCAACCAGCCGCAACTCCCGTTTCGCTCCCGATGAACAAGATCCAAGAGGCTCCGGTCGCCACAGCCAAGCCGGGGATCATCCACGCAGACATTTATTTCGAAGTCGGTCGCAGGGGGTTGACCGATGAAGCCAAGAAGTTGCTTCAGGAACAGGCTGTTCTCCTCAAGAACGATGCCAACCTCGGCGTGTTGGTCCAGGGCTACACCGATGCTCAGGGCTCCGCGAGCTACAACTTGAAACTGGGTCTCAAGCGGGCCGACAGCGTAAAGGCGGAGTTGATGAACGCTGGCGTGGCAGAGCACCAGATCAAGGTCGTGAGCCTCGGCAAAGACGGCGTGCTCTGCATCGACAACAGCGATGTCTGCCGCCAGATGAATCGACGGGTACATCTCGAAATCCGCACGATCGGCCAGGAGCACATGGTCGCACCGGTTGTGGCGACGACACCAGCCGTTGATTCCACCCAAGCGACTATCGATCCGAGCCAACAGGCTGACGATACCAATTCCGTGATCGACAGCCTGATTCCTTCAGCCAACGCCTCTCAGCCTGAAGACCCAACCGCGACGCCCCTCGAACCGGCCTCCGGTAGCTAATGCTGGCCTGGATATGCGCCTGCACGAATCCCCTCGTGCGGGCGCAGCCATGCAGAGTCAACGCCAGCAGTTCACCCCACACAAGACGAGGACGGCATGACAACACAAATCATAAGACGACTGATCGCCAGGCGCACCATGCGCCTTCTCTGGATCACCTTTATGACAACCCTCTTATCCTGGACCGGCGGGTTGCCGATATTGTTCGCCTGTGGAGAAGAACCGGTCCCACGTGATGCCAGAATGACCCTGAAAGATGTCACGCAAGGCAGCCTGCTCTTCAAGACCAACGAAGCGGGCCGTTACCTCCCTGCTCCAATCCTCAAGACAGACGTGCAGATTTCCGTGACCGGCATCATCGCCCGCACGACCTTGAAACAGGAATTCATCAATCCCAGCCGTGCGAAAGACGACTGGGCCGAAGGCATCTATGTGTTCCCTCTGCCGGAGACCGCCGCCGTCGATCATCTACGCATGAAGGTCGGCGAACGGACCATTGAAGGGCAGATCAAGGAACGGACCGAGGCGAAGAAGGTCTACGAGCAGGCCAAACAGGAAGGCAAGCGGGCAAGCCTGGTTGAACAGGAACGGCCCAACATCTTCACCACATCGGTCGCCAACATCGCGCCAGGTAACCGGATCACGGTCGAGATCGAGTATCAGGAAACAGTTCGCTCTGATCAGGGCGGCTTCTCTCTGCGGTTTCCGATGGTCGTCGGCCCACGCTACATTCCGGGCACGCCGGTCGTGATGGAAGATCAACCGCCCGGCCACGGATGGTCGCTCGACACGGATCGCGTGACCGACGCCTCCCGGATCACCCCCCCGGTGCATCACCCGAATCGCGGCCCGATCAATCCGGTCAGCCTGACAATCGATCTAGCTGCAGGCTTTCCGCTCGGCAAGATTGAGTCTCCCCATCACGAGATTCTCACCATTGCAGAGCCGGACGGACGGCAGCACATCACGTTGCGCGAAGATCGCGTGCCAGCCAACCGGGACTTTCAACTAACCTGGCAGCCTGCGCCGGGACAGGCTCCGACCGCAACCGTCTACCGACAGCAGCAGGGCGACAGCTCTTATGGCTTGCTGATGGTCACGCCACCTTCATCTGAGCAGCCGATTGCGCAGGTTCCGCGTGAAACGATCTTTGTCATCGACACGTCCGGCTCGATGGCCGGCACGTCGATCGAACAGGCCAAGGCCGCTCTGCTTCTGGCGTTGAATCGCTTGACTGCCCAGGACCGGTTCAACGTCATCCAGTTCAACAGCATCACGCACCTCCTCTTTTCACAGCCGCAACCGGTCAAGACGGACACGCTTCGCAAGGCGGTCCACTATGTTGAGCAACTCAGGGCCAACGGAGGTACGGAGATTCTTCCGGCCTTGAAGATGGCGCTCAAGGGCTCGGCCCCCTCCACACACTTGCGGCAAGTGATCTTCCTGACGGACGGCCAGGTGGGCAACGAGGATGAACTGTTCGGCATCATTCGCGAACAGTTGCAGGCGAGCCGGCTGTTTACCATCGGTATCGGTTCGGCCCCGAATAGCCACTTCATGCGGAAAGCAGCGGAGTTCGGACGCGGCACCTTCACGCACATCGGTAGCACGAGCGAAGTGAAAGCGCAGATGGATGCCATCTTCCAGAAGCTGGAACGGCCGGTGCTGACCGATCTGCATGTCGAAGGACTTGATGGAGCAGCCGAGCTGTTCCCGCCCAGGATTCCGGATCTCTACGACGGCGAGCCGGTGGTCGTCTCGTTGAAAATGCAGACGGCCCCGATCAACGTGACGATCAAAGGCTCGATCGGCTCAAATCCGTGGACGACGACAGTGAGTTTGACGGACCGGCCTGAACGGAATGGCCTGTCCGTCTACTGGGCTCGGCAGAAGATCGCCTCGCTGATGGATCAGCAGCACGATCGGCAGGATGATTCCGCAACGCGGCAATCGGTGCTCGACGTGGCGCTGGCTCATCACCTGGTTAGCAAGTACACGAGCCTGGTGGCTGTCGATGTGGAACCGATTCGACCGACGGACAAGTCGCTGGTCAGCCATACGATGAAGACGAATCTGCCGGAAGGCCAGGACTATCAGGCGATCTTCGGCTTACCGAAGACCGCGACGAGCGGGCAACTACAAATTCTGTTTGGATTGGCTTTACTCATCATGGCAACACTGGTGTGGGGCTATCGCAAACAGGTCGCATGAGCCCGATCCGGCCTACTTCCCGCTTCCTGACCACACTGACGGTGTGCCTCCTCGCCATCGGACTGTGGCAGATCGGGGAAGGATCGTGGATCTATGCGAAGGCCGGGCTCGCGCAGCTTTTGCTGCAGCGGGCCTGGTCCCGCACCCTCGCGGGTGAAACTGCGGTGAAACCCTGGCCCTGGGCTGATACCTGGCCAATCGCTCGACTCATTGTCCCAAGTCGGGGCATTGACATGATTGTCTTGAATGGGGCCTACGGCCGGACGCTGGCCTTTGGCCCTGGCTACGTGGAATCGAGTGCGTTCCCCGGATCGCCCGGCACGACGATTCTCACCGGCCATCGCGATACGCACTTTCAATTTCTGAAAACGCTGCGGAAGGACGAGCCGATTCTGACTCAGCCTCGCACCGGAACATGGCATCGATATCGGGTGCGCGAGCGTCAGATCGTCAATGCGAACACCGCTGTAATTCGTCAAGACGATGATGCAAGACAGCTTGTGCTCGTGACCTGCTATCCCTTCGATGCAATCGTACCGGGAGGACCGTTGCGGTTTGTTGTGACTGCCGATCTGGAAGAGGCGGAGTAAAGAGCAGCGGCAGGCTCAGCGCTTAACTTTTGTCTTCTGTTTCCATTTCCACGGCGGAATCGGATTGGCATCTGACCAGAGACCTTTGTGCTCGGCTCGCGCGAGTTGTTCAATCTCGCCGAGGCGTCGCCCCTCGGCAGTTTCCTGTCTTGCCCATGCGAGACCTTCCTTAACCAGTTCATGCCCGACATTGCGTCCGTCCTGAAGGAGGACATCAGCTGTCGTCCGGCCTTGCCGGTCGCGCTGCAGTCCGTGGATTACGACCTCGCGTCCGCCAATATAGGCTAACGTCGTCCGTGTCGCCTGTTTGCCGTATGGCTGCTTGAGTTCCGGGCAATCGATATTTTTCAGATAAATCATCTCGCTACGCCCATTGTGATGGATCGTTACCCGATCCCCTTCATGGACGGTTACCACGCTCGCCCTGAAGTCCGCCCATGAGACATCAGGGCCAATGACCGCCATGGCCAGCAGCAATCCGGTTATGGGAAAGGATTTGAACTTCATGCCCCTATGCTATCCTGAGGCACGTGCTTGGCCAAGCAAATCCCTCAAAACCTCCCGATCTTTCTACTACACTTCACCTTCGGCGAATCCGGCCGCCCGTTCAACCAGTGGGATCCTGCGCCAGGATGCGATGCTGAGATCACCTCGTGTGTAGAGTGCAGCCGATGACCCGAATTGAACGGGAGACCTGCGGTTTAGGAATTTCAGACAGCCCTACCTCTGACAACCTAACCCCATAGGAAACCACACAACAGGACGCTCTCAAAGTGGGAGTAGATGGGGCTGGTTTGTCCTGTCCTGGTAGCAGCGTGGTAGCAGACTCGGAATGCAAGGCTGCGAGATTTGAAAAACCTGCACCTCAGAGACTACTCGATCGTGATCGATCCAGCGATCCTCGTGGCACGGCCCGTCGTGGCCGTCTTCGTACGCACCGTATAGGCGTACGTCCCAGGAATTGCAAAGCAGAGGCTGGCAGAGTCGTTCGGGTGCACCGTGGCGACTAGGAGGATCTCAAGCTCCGACGATTGGAACAGATAGCCCCATCCTGGCGATGCAAACCCCTTTTGACAGGAGATGAGCTCATCCTGAGATTGCATCAATGCTATGTCCACAGGGCCGCCGGTCGTATTGACCCACCGCACTTCGTCGCCTCGTTTCGCAGTGACCACCTTCGGCGTGAGTGATTCACCGATCTTCACCTCGAACAGTCCTCCCGTTAACGAAGACTCTGGGAACGGCGGGGGGGAGCCCGCACATCCCACGGTGACCAGTATTCCAAGCCTCACGAGAAACACACCGATGCGCGTCAGATTCATAGCCGAGCTCCTTGTACGGTCCTGGTTCGTAATCCGTGTCTAGTAGAGACCAGTAACTTCTGCTTCACCTCGGTCTGATCCTTGATTTTGTCGTAGGGTGCTTCGTCGATGGACATGGACTTGCGTTTAAGACGTTGGTTGGTCATTTCTTCATCGGTGTCCACTCATGTGCGAGCCGCTGAGCTTGGGCAATCTGAACGGGGGTCATCTCCTTGGTTAATGCGTCTCGAAATGCCTCCGCCAACTCAGATCCCTCTGCCGCCGCCAGACTGAACCACATGTGGGCCTGAACGCGGTCTTGAGGCACCCCGTGCCCATCCTCGTACATGATCCCGAGCTTCGTTTGAGCCGCTGGATTCCCCTGAGAGGCAGCAGCGAGAAGCCATTTCAGGGCTTCGGTGTAATCCTGTGGGATTCGATCTCCCAAGAGATACAGACTGCCTAGATTGGTTTGAGCATCACTATCTCCTTGTTCTGCGGCTTTGTGGAACCAACGGACCGCCTCTTCGTCGTTCTGAGGCACCCCACGACCGATCAGGTACAGCCATGCCAGGTGATGCTGGGCCGTGCGATCTCCTTGCTCCGCCAGTGGCCGCCACTCTTTGAGGGTGGTCGCATAGTCTCCACGGTCGTAGGCCGCCATCCCTTCCTCGAACCCCGCCCACACCGGCGCAGTGCACAGGATTGCCAGGATTAATGTGCATGGAAGAGTGAAGCGACAATAGGGCCGTATGGTGAAGGGCATGCAACCTCGCAGAGAGGCCAATTCTAGGAGAGATGCGAAGAAGGTGCAAGACGAGACACTCGCTAATATGTGTATTTGGATCGGGGCGTTCGGAGGCGTTTTTATGAAGACGATTGGCCAGAACAGTAGTGAAAGCTCCGCCACCTTCGCAGGTTATTGTCGTGAGCACGTATGGACGGTGGCTGAAAAAGAAAGCGCTGGGCGCCCTCGATCGGCTGGATCGCGCCCCAAATGTGGCACGTGGTAGCAATGTGGTAGCAGAAAGGGCGGTGGCGGGGGGATCGGTGGCCCCCCTCAGCTGGAGTCCCGTACATTCATGCGTTTGCGATGGAGCCGGCGACTTGGATTGAACGGGTGGCGCGAGCGTTAGAGGGACTGGCCGAGCGCAGGAACCGTGCTATGCGTGACGCCAGATCGAAAATAGATTGCGGACTCCACACGTCCCGATCCCGCGAGCACGCTACGGAGCCAGTACGACTAGGACAATCATACCGGCATACCGGCAACGATCAGGCTGAGGACTGCCACGATGATGAATTCACACCAATACGGCATTACGTACGTCCGTTGCCAGTAGGCCGCCGTCAGCATGAAAGATCAGCCGAACCTGCGAGCGCACTACTGAGTCAGTTTCTCAACGAGGAACATGCCGAAGGCAAGCAACAAGCCAAGGATGAAGGTCAGGAATAGGATTTCCATGAGGGTGAGCATGGGAGCCTCCGTGTCTCCGGCCTCTCATGAATGATGGGTCGAACGCGCCAGCCCGCTACGGTGCCAGGGTCGTAAGCAGGAGGAGCACCGTGGTCGGCATAAGGACGATGAGCGAGTCCACTATCAATTCCAACCAATGTGGCATGACGTGCCTCCAGGACAAGCGAGCCGCCGTCATTATGAAGGATCGGAATGCCGCATGAACGACCGAGGAGGAGCACCCCAAGCCCGTATCAGGTGGGGATGGGTGCTCCTCTACTCGGCCTCCGTGATCACGGCGGATGACGCGCAGGTGTTGAGGGCTTAGGAGGGGGATCCCCCGAGACCTGACTCACATACCATAGAACAAGTGCCACGTTCGCGCACCTCGGATTATTCCGAGAGCAGGCGCTAAAAATTACCAGAACACCGGGGTTCATTTTTCCTTGCTCATCATTAAAATAGTCGGCGCGAGCATCGAGGTTTGGGGTTGGGTAAACCAAGAATCACGATACGA